>NZ_CP107942.1:5409166-6027500 GCF_036053395.1 Actinoplanes sp. NBC_00393
GCGCCACACCATGTCGATCGGGCCGCCGTCGATGGCGTACGTGCCGATCTCGCGGGCCGCCCAGAACGGCATGAACTTGGCGACCAGGCCGGCCGGGTCGGCCAGCATCTGCACCGCGCAGACGCTGAGCAGCGCCAGCGCGCCCTCCAGTTCGCGGGGCAGCAGCGCGCCGACCAGGCTGCCGAACGGTGCCGCCACCAGTGTGGTGACCAGCATCATCAGGGCGGCCGCCCACGGGTGCAGGATGTCCTGGTCGAGCGCGGCGAGGGCGAAGTAGCCGAGGGCGAGGACCGTGCCGGCGCCGGTCATGGCGATCAGCCGGCCGCCGATGATGCCGGCCACTGACGCCCCGGAGAGCCGCAGCCGCGGGTCGACGCCGCGGGCCGCGTTCACCACGAACAGGGTGAGCGTGGAGACCGCCCAGCCGATGCCGAGCGCCAGCATCCGGGTGGACTGGCCGGCCAGGTCGCGGCGGACCAGGTAGAACCAGAGCGGCAGGGAGATCAGCAGGAGCAGCGCGGTCCAGCGGCGGCTCATCTCCCGGGCCGACAGCCCGGCCACCACGAGTGCGGTCATCGGTTTCCTCCCACCGCGCCCAGATCGAGCACGTGATCGACGTTCTGCAGTTCGTGCAGCAGGTGGGTGACTACCACGACCGCCCGGCCGGCCTCCCGCCAGGCCTGGACCTGCTGCCAGAAATCCAGGTACGACCCCTGGTCGAAGCCCTGGTACGGCTCGTCGAGCAGGAGCAGGTCGGGCCCGTGCAGCTCGCCGAGCACCAGGTTGAGCTTCTGCCGGGTGCCGCCGGAGAGCTGCTGGACGGGCTGGCCGGCGGTCGGGCGCCAGGCGAGGCGGGCGGCCAGATGCGTACCGGTGGAGCGGGCCTTGCGCGGCACCATCCCGGCGGCCGCGCCGAACAGGGTGAAATGTTCCTCGGCGGTCAGCCAGCCGGCGGTGCCGCCGTCCTGCGGCACGAAGCCGACCCGCTGGGTCCGGTGCACGGTGCCCGTGTCCGGGCGGATCAGCCCGGCGCAGATGCGCAGCAGGGTCGATTTGCCGCAGCCGTTGGCGCCGACGATCGCGGCCACCTCGCCGCCGCGCACGGTCAGATCAACACCGGAGAACACGGTACGCCTCCGAAAGCGCTTGCCCACCCCGGTCAACCGCAGCATGACCGGGCCCGCCGCGTACCGAACGGCAGCCTGAGCCGGCTCCTGGAGCTCGGTGACCAGGTGCCGCGCGTACAGATGGGCGGGGCCGAAGAGCTGGGCCGGGTCGCAGGCGTGCTCACCGGCCTGCTCGGCGCTCTCGGCGCTGAGCCGGCGGGCCCGCTCGGGCTGGAGACCGAGCCGGACCAGTTCCTCTTCGAAACGCACGGGCCAGTCGCTCATCGCGTGCGCTCCGTCGCCGATGAGCCGACCAGGGAGTCGACGCCGTCCCGGAACCGGCGCCACTCGTCAGTGTGGGCAGCGAGCAGGTCGAGGCCGGTGGGGGTGATCGCGTAGTACTTGCGGCGCGGGCCGGCGTCCGACGGCGCCCAGCTCGGCTCGGCGAGGCCCTGCTGTTCCAGCCGCAGCAGGGCCGGGTAGAGCGTGCCGCCGGGGACGTCGGCGACGCCGGCCGCGGCGAGGCGCTGTGCCAGCCCGTACCCGTAATCGGGCTGGTCGCGCAGCATGGCCAGCAGGCAGAGGTCGAGGAATCCGTGCAGCCACGGCCGTGGAGTCATGTAGGCAGACTAACTGCATACCAGTCCGCCTACCTAGCGGGGTCTACCCTGAAGATCTCTGAGAAATAGTTCGGAGTCCCAGTGCACAAACCACGACCGGGCCGCATCGAAGAGAGCGTGACCTTCGAGCAATTCGCGGTGGCCCGCCTCCCGAGCCTGCTGCGGTACGCGGTCGTCCTCACCGGCGACCGCGACCTGGCGCAGGACGTCGTGCAGGAGGTGCTGGCCCGAACCCAGGTCAAGTGGAAGCGGATCAGCGACGCCGACTCACCGGAGGCGTACGTGCGGCGGATGGTGCTCAACGAGTACCTCTCCTGGCGGCGCAGCTGGGCGGCGCGCAACGTGCACGCCGCCGGCGAGAAACTGGTCGAGATCGACGACGCCCGGGGCGGGGTCCGTGACCACGCCGACGGGGTGGTCGAGGCCGACGCTCTGTGGCACCGTCTGGCTCTGCTGGGCCGGCGGCAACGGGCGGTCCTGGTGCTGCGCTACTACGAGCAGCTGGAGGACGACGCGATCGCCGACCTGCTCGGGTGCAGCCCGGCCACGGTTCGCAGCCACGCATCGAAGGCACTGAAGACACTCCGGCTCACCTCCGAGCGGGAGCAGCGGGAATACGCCGAGGAGAGGTCGTGACCGAGCACCGAGACCGGCTGCGCGAAGCCTTCGAGACACACGAGAACCAGACTCCCGATCCGGCAATGGTCTTCGCCCGGGTCGAGGAGCTGGCGCGCAAGCACAAGTGGCGCCGTCGCGGCGTCCAGGCGGCCGGTGGAGCAGTGCTCAGCGCCGGCCTGATCGCCGGCGTGGCGAACCTGCCCGCCATCCTTCCGTCCGGACCGGCCGCGACCGTACCTGTCGCGGTGCTGCCGGCCGCCGCCGCGCCGTCGGCCACGCCCACCACCCCGCCGACCGACAAGGAGCTCCGGGAGCGCTGGGACGCCTATTTCGGCGCGGGGTACAACTACACGAGCGCGCTGGAGCTGGCGCGCCTGTGGAACATGAACCCCGATGAGACCGGGCTGGTCAAGGCGGAGGCCGGGCGCCGGCTGCTGGCCGGGGAGACCCTGCCGATCCGGCCGCTGCCGGAGGCCCCGGTCTCCGAGGAGCCGGCCGACCCGGCGGCGAGCAAGCAGCTCGACGCCTTCTTCAACGCCGGCTACACCTGGGACGAAGCGGTCGAGCTGGCGAAGCTGTGGAAGCTGGACGACCCCTCGGACGCCAAGTACGAGGCCGGCAAGCGGCTTCTGGACGGCAAGAAGCTGCCGGTCAAGCCGGACCCGAAGAACGTCGCCGAGGCCAAGAAGATGGAGAAGGCGAACGCCTTCTGGGACGCCGGGTACGACTACGAGGACGCCGAGAAGCTGGCGAAGCTCTGGAAGCTGGACGACACGTACGACGCCAAGATCATGGCGGGTGCCAAGATCCTGGCCGGCGAAACCCTGCCGATCCAGCCGTGACCGCCCGCCTGCGCCGGCGTATCGGCTTCGAGATCGAGCTGATGGCGCCACCCGGCGTCAGCCGGCGCACGCTCGCGTTCGACCTGGCCGGACGGTGCGGGGGCACCGTCCGGCCGGTCTGGCACCACGACAGCGAACCGTCCCTGGTCCCGGGCCTGGGACGGTTCCTGCATCTCACCCAGGGCTTCGAGGTACGCCGACCCGGCGGCGAACTGCTCTGCACGCTGGTCGACGACGTCACCCTGCTCGCCGGCCTCACCCCGAGCGCCCCCGCGGTGCCGGGCTGGTTCCGGATCCTGACCGACGACCGGCGGCTGCTGCGCCTGCTCGCCGCCCAGTGCAACCCGGGCGGCAGCCTGGCCAAGGTCCTCGACCCGGTCGCCGCCCTGTGGGGGACCGAGGTCCAGCAGCACGGCCCGGTGTACCGGCTGGACGACGTGGCCGGGGCGACCATCGCTCTCGCGGCGCCGCTCGCCGGGGAACGGGAACGGCCCTGCGAGGTGATCACCCCACCGCTCGCGGCGAATCACCAGGAGGCGCTCGCCGAGCTGCTCGAACCGGCGCGGGAGCTGGGCTTCACCGTGCCCCGCGAGGCCGCCGTGCACCTGCACCTGGACGGTGGGCCGTTCCGCCGGCCCGAGGCGCTGGCGAACCTGGTGCGGCTCTTCGCGTACTGGCGGCAGCCGCTGCGCGCGCTGCTGGCCACGAATCCGGCCTGCCGTCGCCTGGCGCCGCTGCCCGAGCCGCTGGTCGCGGCCGTGGCGGGCAACCCGACCACCGAGGAGCTGCGCGGGGCGGCGAAGGCGGGCGGGCTGACGAAGTTCTTCGACGTCAACCTGACCCAGGTGCTGACCGACACCCCGCCGGTCCGGGACACCGTGGAGATCCGGATCCTGCCGGGCGGGATCGACGCCGGCGAGATCGTCGACCGGGCCGCGCTGGCCGAGCTGCTGCTGGACCGCTGCCTCGAGCCGGAGCCGGTGCCGGCCGCGCCGGACGACCCGGCGGCCGCCTCGGCAGCCCTGCTCGAGCTCGCCGCCGAGGCGCTGGCGCTACGGGACTAGATCGTCCAGCCAGTCGCGGCTCGCTTGCGCGATCCGCGCGGGGACCCCCAGGTCACCGAGGAGTTCCGCAGCCGCGGCCATTTCTTCCCGGCGGCGTACGGCGTGCTTGTGCGACCCGCCCCAGAGGCGGTCGAGCGTGGCGGCGTTGCTGCGGATCAGCTCGTCGCGGATGTTGCCGCGCAGCCACTCCTCCAGACCGGCCGCCTTCGCCGCCGTCAGGGCCTCCACGACGGCGGCGGCCATCCCCTTGTAGAAGACGCTGCGCAGCAGTTTGCGGGTGGCGGCCGCACCGATCGGCCCGTCCAGCACCTCGACGCTCGCGCCGAAGCCGCGCAGGACACCGGCCAGCTCCCCGGCGGCGGGACCGCTCATGGTCATCGGGGTGTGCAGGCCGCGGCCGGGAACCGGGGACATCAGGGCCACGTCGACGACGCGTACCGCGCCTTCGCCGAGCGTACCGAGACTCTCTTTGAGCCCTGGGGTGGCCGTGTTGAGATCGGCCCAGATGGTGCCCGGCCGCAAGGCCGGCAGTGAGTCGCGCAGCGCCTCGGCGGCGTCGGCCGCGCTGTTGACGCTGAGCACTATGGAGGCGCCGCGGCAGGCCTCGGCGTCACTCGCCGTGTTGCGGACACCGGGCGGCGCCGCGACCCTGGGGTCGTAGGCCTGCACGGTCGCGCCGGCCTCGGCCAGGTCGGTGGCGATCAGGCTGCCGGCCTCGCCCAGGCCGAGCACGGCGATGACGACGGTCATGGCGCCTCCTCCCCATGCCGCCACAGGGCGACAGGATTGTCAACAATTGTTTGGCCTACCAGGATGGCCTAGGCTACCAATTGTTGACAATCTCGCAGGCATTCTGAGGGGACGGCGTGATGACCGATTCGACCCTGGTGCTGACCGCTCACCCCGGCGACTTCGTCTGGCGGGCCGGCGGCGCGATCGCCCTGGCCGCCGCCCGCGGGCAGCGCGTGGTGATCGGCTGCATGAGCTTCGGTGAGCGCGGCGAGTCGGCCTCGCTGTGGCGCAAGGGCTACACGCTCGACGAGGTGAAGGCGCACCGGCGGAAGGAGGCCGAGCAGGCCGCCGCGGTGCTCGGCGCCGAGATCCGGTTCTTCGACGCCGACGACTACCCGCTGGTCGAGACGCCGGAGCTGTTGCAGGGCCTGATCGATCTGTACCGGGAGGTGCAGCCGACGGTGGTGCTGACCCATGCGGCCGCCGACCCGTACAACGGGGACCATCCGTTCGCGCACGCCATCGCGCTGAAGTCGCGGATCCTGGCGCAGGCGCCGGGCGTCGAGGGGCCGGGCGAGGTGATCGGCGCGCCGCCGGTCTTCTGCTTCGAGCCGCACCAGCCGGAGCAGTGCGGCTTCCTGCCGAACGTGCTGCTCGACATCACCGAGGTCTGGGAGCGCAAGGTCGAGGCGATGCGGATCCTCGCCGCGCAGAAGCATCTGCACAAGTACTACACCGAGCTGGGCAGCCGTCGCGGTCTGCAGGCGGCCCGCAACTCCGGGCCGAACCTGGGACTGCCCAACGAGACGTACGCCGAGGCGTTCATGCGGCTCTACCCGCAGGTCACCAAGGAGCTGTCGTGAGCCGCCACGTGATCGTCCGGACCTCGAAACGGGTGCCGGAGCAGGTGCTGAAGGGCCTGGCCGAGGCGGGCGCCTCAACGGTCCACGAGGCCGACGGGCGGCGCGGCGCCGTCTCCCCCGACCTGCGGCCGATCCAGGCCGGCGCCCGGATCGCCGGCTCGGCGGTGACCGTCTCCTGCCACCCGGGCGACAACCTGATGATCCACGCGGCGGTCGAGCAGGTCCGGCCCGGCGACGTCGTGGTGATCACGACGACCTCGCCGTCGACCGACGGCATGCTCGGTGATCTGCTCGCCACCTCGCTGCGGGCCCGGGGCGCGATCGGCGTGATCCTGGACGCCGGGGTTCGCGACGTGGCCGAACTGCGCGCGATGGGCTTCCCGGTGTGGTCACGGGCGGTCAGCACGCAGGGGACGGTCAAGGCCAGCCCCGGGTCGGTGAACGTGCCGATCGTGGCCGGTGGCCAGGTGATCCACCCGGGCGACGCGATCGTCGCGGACGACGACGGGGTCGTGGTGGTGCCGCACGCCCGGGTTGCGGAGGTGCTGGAGGCGGCGCGGGCGCGGACCGCCAACGAGGACGCCAAGCGGCAGCGGCTCGCCGCGGGCGAGCTGGGCCTGGACATGTACCGGTTACGGCCGCTGCTCGAGGAGCTGGGCGTGGTCTACGTGGACGAGTCATGAGCGTTCCCGTGATGATCCTGCGCGGCGGGACCTCGAAGGGCGCCTACTTCCTCCGCGAGGACCTGCCGGCCGCTCCGGAGGAACGGGATGAACTACTCCTGTCGATCATGGGCTCGCCGGATCCGCGGCAGATCGACGGCATCGGCGGCGGCCACCCGCTGACCAGCAAGGTCGCCGTGGTGAACCGCTCGGCGGACCCGGAGGCCGACGTCGACTACCTGTTCCTGCAGGTTCAGGTCGACCAGCCGCGGGTCAGCGCGGAGCAGCCGTGCGGCAACATCCTGGCCGGGGTCGGGCCCTTCGCGATCGAGCGCGGCCTGGTGGCCGCGTCCGGCGACACCACCGCAGCGGTACGGGTCCGCATGCTCAACACCGGCGCCCTGGCAGTAGTCACCGTGCCGGTCCATGACGGGCGGCCGGTCTACACCGGCGACACCGCGCTCAGCGGCGTCCCCGGCACCGCCGCCCGGATCGAGGTCGAGTTCCGGGACACGGCCGGCTCGGTCGCCGCCGGGCTGCTGCCGACCGGGCGGGTCCTCGACGACCTGGACGGCGTGCCCGCCACCCTGATCGACAACGGGATGCCGGTCGTCCTGCTCACGGCCACGTCACTCGGCGTCACCGGTTACGAGACGCCGGCCGAACTCGAGGCGGACGGGCGGCTGCGGCGGCGGGTCGAGGAGCTGCGCCTGGCCGCGGGCAAGCTCATGGGGCTCGGGGAAGTGAGCGCGACGACCGTACCGAAGATGTGCCTGATCGCGGCGCCCGCCCAGGGTGGCTCGCTGTGCACGCGGATGTTCATCCCGCATCGCGTGCATTCCTCGATCGGCGTGCTCGCGGCGGTGACCGTCGGCACCGCGGTGGCGATGCCCGGCAGCGTCGCGCACCGCGAGACCACCGGGACGATCCGGGTGGAGCACCCCACCGGCTTCACCGACGTGGTCATCGACCTCGACGCCGGCCGCTCGGCGATCGTCAGCACCGCCCGCCTGCTCCTGGACGGGCGGGTCCATCCCCGCCTCACTGTGGAAGGGGCCATCACGCATGGCTGAGAAGATCCGTGACATCGCGCATGTCTCCGCGGTGGAGCTGCTGACGCCGGTCCTCGACGACACGGTCCGCTTCTTCACCGACCAGATGGCGATGGAGGTCGTCGAGCGCCGGGGGAACAGCGCCTACCTGCACGCCTGGGACGACTACGAAAGCTTCACCGTGAAGGTCACCGGCGGCGGCACGTCCGGCATCGGCCGCACTTGGCTGCGGGCGCGCAGCCCGGAGGCCCTCGAACGCCGGGTGCGCGACATCTCTTCCGCCGGTCTCGGCGAAGGCTGGAGCAAGGAGGAGCCGGGGTACGGTCCGGTCTTCCACTTCACCGACCCGGATGGGCACCCGTTCGGCATCTACTACGAGACCCAGCGTTATCTTGCTTCGGACGCCACCCGCCCGTCGCTGAAGAACCAGGCCTCCCGTTTTCCCGGTCGTGGCGCCAATGTGCGGCGGCTCGACCACGTCAATTTCCTCGCCCGTGATGTGCCGTCCGACTTCGTCCCGGCCGTCTTGACCGGGCGGGCCAGCGAGCAGATCGTGCTGGACAGCGGCGTGACGGCCGCAGTTTGGTTTACCTTTTCGGACAAATCATATGATGTCGTTTACACCCGCGACTGGACCGGTTCTTCCGGCCGCCTGCATCACGTCGCTTTCGCAACCGACACCCGCGAGGACATCCTGCGCGCCGCCGACGTCTTCCTCGAGGCCGGCGTGCACATCGAGACCGGGCCGCACAAGCACGCCATCCAGCAGACATTCTTCCTGTACGTCTGGGAGCCCGGCGGCAACCGCATCGAGCTCTGCAACGCGGGCGCCCGGCTCCTGCTCGCCCCGGACCACGAGGTGGTGACGTGGACCGAGGCGGAGCGGGCGAAGGGCCAGGCCTGGGGTCTGAAGACGATCGAGTCCTTCCACACCCACGGCACCCCGCCGGTCTGACCTCTCAGTGCAGGCCGGGGGCGTCCTCCAGGGACCGCAGCACCTCGATGACGCTGGCGATGTGATCGCGCATCGCCGCCTCGGCCTCCTTCGGATCCCGCTCCCGGATGGCCGCGATGATCCGGTCGTGCTGCGGCAGCGAGACCATCGGACGGCCCGGCAGCAGCGACAACATGAACTGGTGCCGGGCCAGCTGCGCGCGCAGTGTGCCGATCAGCCGGTCCGCGGTGGCGTGCCCCGCGATCCGCCGGATCAGGGCGTGCAGCTGCTGGTTGAGATCGCTGTAGCGGCGGAACTCGCCGGCCTCGACGGCCCGCCGCATCAGCAGACCGATCTCGTCGAGCTCGCTGGCCTCCTCGTCGGTGACCCGGGTCGCGGCCTGCGCCGCCACCAGGCCCTCCAGGACCATCCGCACCTGCGTGATCTCGATCGTCTCGGCCAGCGAGATCTTGCGGACCTGGGCGCCCCGGTTCCGCTGGATCTCCACCAGGCCCTCGCCGGAGAGGTCCTGCAAGGCCAGCCGGATGTTGAACCGGCTCACCCCGAACCGCTCGATCAGCTGAGCCTCGACGAGGCGCTCCCCCGGTGTGTACTCACCGGCGAGGATCGCCGTGCGCAGCGCGTCGCGCGCGGCGGCCTTGCCGTTGTTCTCCGCAGCCATCTACGTCCCGTCGCCCCTGGTGCTGATCGCGGTACGATACCGCGCACCTCACCCGTTCAAGAACGAGATCAGCTCCGGGATGAAGGTCGCTTCCCGGACCGCTCCGAGATGATCTCCGTCGATCACCCGCAGCTGCGCGCCGGCGATCGCCTTCGCGAGCACCTCGGGCCGCCCGGCCAGCACGTCGTCACGGCCGGCCAGCACCAGCGTCGGCGCGGTGATCGAGTCCAGCGGGATCGGCTCGGCGTGCATCCGCTGCGCCTGCGCGCCCAGAGCGGCCCGGTCCCCGCCGACCGCGTCGATGAACGCCCGGAACCCGGCGGCGTTCGGGTCGGTGATCGTGGCCGGGTCCTCGGCGTCCAGGGCCTCCCGCAGCGGCCCCGGGCCGATCACCCGGGTGTCGACGCCGCCGAGCTCGACGACCGCGGCGCCGACCCCGCCGACCACCAGCCGGCGGATGCGGCTCTCCCTGGTCGCGGTGATCAGCGCGACGATGGCGCCCATCGAGTAGCCGACCAGGTCGACCGTCTCCACGTCGAGCAGGTCGAGCAGCGTGGACACGTCCTCCGACATCCGTACCTCGCCGTAGAAGGCGGGGTCGTGCGGCTTGCCGGACTGCCCGTGCCCGCGGGCGTCGATCGCGATCACCCGGCGGCCGGCCTCGTTCAGCGCGTCCACGACGCCGGTCAGCACCCAGTTGGTGGTCCCGTTCGCGATGAACCCGTGGTGCAGCAGGACCGGCGGCTGATCGGACTTCCCGGCCCAGCTCTGGTAGAAGATCTCGACGCCGTCGGTGGCCTGGAACGTGGGCATGGGCGGTCCTCTCTCGGTCGGTGCGGCGTGAAGCCTAGCCGTGAGATCGGCGGACACGGATCGGCTAGATCGCCGGTGTCACGCCGGGGCCGCGATCGCGATAGATTGCTGTTAGCTTCCAATCACTGTCGTAGGGGGATGGACGGGCTGTGACCCCCACTCAGTTACGCGCCTACTCCGCTGTCGTCCGGCTCGGGTCGGTCAAACAGGCCGCGGCCCACCTGGAGGTCTCCGAGTCGGCGGTGTCGCTGCACATCGGGCAGCTGCGCCGGGAGCTGGGCGACCAGCTGTTCTCGCGTACCTCGGGCGGGCTCACCTTCACCCCGGGCGGGCTGCGCCTGGCCAGCCGGGCCACCGAGATGCTCGGCCTGCAGGACATCACGGTCCTGGAGGTCAGCTCCGCGGGCCAGGGCCGGCGGCTGCTGCGGGTCGGCGCGTCCAGCCTGTTCGCCGAGCACGCCGCCCCCGGCCTCATCGAGTTGTTCGCCAACCGGGCCGCCGACCTGGATCTGGAGCTCAGCGTCCGCAATCCGGGATCGTTCCGTGAGCTGCTGATCGACCGGCACATCGACATCGCGATCGGCCCGCCCCCACCGGCGCCGGACACCGCGGTGGTGTGCCGCCCGGTCATGTACTACCGGGTCGTGACGGTCGCCGCCCCGGACCATCCGCTCGCCGGGACCCAGCCCACCGCGCGCCAGCTGCGGGAACAGACCTGGCTGCTCGGCCCGTCGGCGGCGGCGGACAGCGGGGCCATCCGCACGCTGGTGCGGCGTCTGGGCATCCCGGATGACCGCCAGCAGATCTTCCAGAGCCACGCCGCCGCGGTCGAGGAGGCCAAACGCGGCCGCGGCGTGGCGGCCGCGCTGTCCTTCACGGTGGCGCCGGAGGTGCGGAAAGGCCATCTGGTGCAGTTCTGCGGGCCGAACGCGAGCCTGGAGGAGGTCTGGCATTCGCTCACCCTCGCGGAGCCGGCCACCCCGTCGGCGGCAGCCGAGCTGGCTCGCTTCGCGTCTACGCCGCGCGCCATCCAGGCCATGATGCGCGGCACCGGCATCAATGTGGCCCGCTTCCGCCCTTCGGTCCACGTCACCCTCTGGAGCTGACGCCGGGGCCGTAGCGCTGCCGCGCGGGCGGTGCGGTCAGCGCCGTCAGGCGGGTGGCGGCCTCGGCCAGGTCGCTGAAGGTGGCGGCGGGCAGCAGGTGGTCACAGAAAGGCAGGGCGGCGGCCATGCCACCGGCGCGCGGGACGAAGCCGGGTGCGCCGGCCCGGGGATTCAACCACAGGATTCGGTACGCACGACGCCGCAACCGGGCCATCGCGGCAGCCATCGCCTCCGGTGGATCGCTGTCCCAGCCGTCCGAGGCGACGATCACGATGCCGCCGCGCACAGCGTTCCCGTGGTACGAGTCGAGCAGCGCCCCGATGTTCCCGGCGATCCGGGTGCCGCCGAACCGGTCGGTCACCGCGGCGCCGGCCTGCTCGATCGCCTCCCGTACCGAGGTGTGCCGCAACGCCGGGGTGAGCCGGGTCAGCCGGGTCGCGAAGGCGAACACCTCCGCGTCGGCGACCAGCGTGAACGCGCGCATCAGATGCAGATAGGCGGTGGCCTGCGCGCGCATCGACTCGCTCACGTCGCAGAGCAGAACGACCCGGCGGGGACGGCGTACCGGTCGTTCCCGGACCACCGACACGGCCTCCCACCCGGTACGCCGGGCCCGCGCGATGGTCGGCCGCAGCGCGACCCGACGGCCGGCCGGATCGGCGGCGTGCCGTCGGCTGCGGCGCAGCGGCCAGCGGGTGAGCGCGGTTCGCAGGGCGTCGCCGAGCGCCTCGGTCTGACCCGGGTCGAGGTCCTCGAACGGCTGCTCGGCCAGGGCCGCGAGAGCGCTGGGCCGCAGCTCCGGCACCCGCAGACCGGAATCGTCGCCGGTCTCGTCGGCGGACACCGCGGGCGGCAGCGTGGCCCAGGGCAGCCCGCCGCCGGACACCGTCTCGTCCCCACCGGCCGGCACGGTGACGTGCGTGCCGTCGTCACGCCGGGGCGGGGTTCCCGACGAGTGGTTCAGCGGCAGCGGGGCCGCATCGTCGAAGACCGCCGCGAAAACCCGGTCGAAAACGGCGAGGTCGGCGTGCCGCCGGACCAGGGCGACCCGCGCGGTCCAGTAGAGGGATCCGCGCGCGAGCGGCGGACTGATCTCCAGGGCCCGGACCAGGTCGTCGGTCTCGGTGATCCCGGCGGCCAGCCCGGCCCGGCGCAGCCGCGCCACGAACGCCACAGCGAACGCGGCCCGGTCGATCCCCCGCAACAGCACCGGCCCGGACGACAGCTCCGGCCCGGGTCCGGACCCGGCGGCCGGCGGCGGGGTGGGGTCGGCGGTGGGCAACGGTGGGTCCGTCAGGGGCGGGTGACGGCCCAGACGATGACGGCTGCGGCCACGGCGACGCCGACGACCACCGGGACGACGCGCTTGTAGATGGACTTGCCGGCGACGTCGAGGAGGTCGAGAGGCTCGGGCTCCTCCGACTCGATCTTGCGCTCGACCGGGGCGGCGCCGGTGGCGGCCGGGGTGCGGGCTTCGACGGCGGCCGGGCTGTCGGCGGCCTCGATCAGGTTGGCGGAGGGGACGTTGAGCGGGGCGATCGGGTCGGGCGTGCCCTCGGCGGTCTCGAGGCGGCCCGCGGCCGGTTCCACGACGCCGGCAGAAGGGTCGGGCACGACCGCCTCGGTCGCGGAAGTCTCCACATCGGGGGTGCCCGGCGCGACCGCGCCCAGCGAGACCGCGGAGTCCGGTGCGGTCGCGACGGCCGCCGCCGATGCGGTGCCTTCCGACGCGGCCCCGGCTCCATCAGCCACCGGGCCGGCGTCGGCCGAGGAAGGAGCAGGCGCAGCGGAGGCGGGCGCGGCGGCTGCAGCGGAAGCGGAGGGTTCCGCGGCCAGTTTGGCCTCCAGGTTGGCTACGAACTGGGCCAGCAGCTTGCCCGACACCTCCTTGATCATGCCGCTGCCGAACTGGGCCAGCTTGCCGCTGATCTTCAGGTCGGTGTCCACGCTGACCTTCGTGCTGTCCGCACCGGACGGGGTCAGCACCGCCGTGACCAGCGCCGAAGCGTTGCCCGCGGACCGCGCGTCGCGGCCCTTCGCATCGATCACCGCTCGGTACGCCGCGTCGTCCTTCGAGGTGAACCGCGCGGTCCCGGTGAAGTCGGAGATCACCGGGCCGACCTTCACCTTGACCTTGCCCTGGTAGACCTCGCCCTCGACGCCGGTCAGCTGGGCGCCGGGCATGCACGGGGCGATGCCTTCCAGGTCGGTCAGCACCTGCCAGGCCCGGTCGATCGGGGTGTGCACGGTGAACTCGTTGGTGATCTTCATGCGCGGGTCTCCTGGGATACGGCCTCGGCGACCAGGATCCGGTCGTCGGGGGTCTTGGCGATGGTGCCGATGGTGCGCAGGACGTCGGCGTCGGCGAGTTCGGAGACGCCGAGCGCGGCCAGGGCGGACACCCAGTCGATGGTTTCGGCCAGGCCGGGCGCCTTGTCGAGGTCGAGGCGGCGGACCTTGCCGATGAACTCGGTGGTGGACCGGATCAGCGGCACCGCGGCGCCGGGGACCGAGCGGCGCACGATGGCGGCGGCCCGTGCCGGGGCCGGGAACTCGATCCAGTGGTAGAGGCAGCGGCGGCGCAGCGCGTCGTGCAGGTCGCGGCTGCGGTTGGAGGTGAGCACGACGATCGGCGGGCGGGTGGCGGCGAACGTGCCGAGCTCGGGGACGGTGATCGCGGCCTCGCCGAGGAACTCGAAGAGCAGCGCCTCGAACTCGTCGTCGGCCCGGTCGATCTCGTCGATCAGCAGCACCGGCGGGGTCGGGCCGCTGTGGCGTACCGCCCGCAGGATCGGCCGTTCCTGCAGGAAGTCGGTGGTGAACAGGTCGGCGTCGTCGAGTGACACCCCGCGGGCCTCGGCGAGCCGGATGTGCAGGAGCTGACGCTGGTAGTTCCACTCGTAGAGGGCTTCGCCGGCGGTCAGGCCCTCGTAACACTGCAGGCGGATGAACGGCGTGTCCAGCGCCTGGGCGAGGGCCTTGGCCGCGGCGGTCTTGCCGACGCCCGGCTCGCCCTCCAGCAGCAGCGGCTTGCCCAGGCGCAGGGCCAGGAAGACGGCCATGGCGAGGCCGTCGTCGACCAGGTAGTCGACGGCGTCCAGGCGTTCGATGACCTCGTCAGGATTGTTCATTCGCCAGCAGCCGCTCGTAGTCTTCTCGGGTGTCCACGTCGATCGGCACGGTACCGTCGGCGTCGATCTCGGTCACCGGGTACATGCCCGCATGCAGCAGCTTCCAGACCGCTTTGTCGCCGTGCAGGTACGCCAGTTCGCCGAAGACGTCACGGTGGAACAGGAACGGGTGCCCGAGGCCGTCGGTGTAGCGGCAGACCCCGAGCGGGGTCGGCACCCGGGCGAGACGGTGCACATCGGACGGCCGCACGCCGGGCTGGTCGCCGAGGAGCAGGACGAGCCGGTCCGAGGCGGCGGAGACCGAGGAGACCGCCGCGCTGATCGACGATCCGCATCCGGTGGAGAACGCCGGGTTCTCGATCGCGCGTACCCCGGAAAGGTCCACCTCGGCGCGGATCGCCGCCGCCGAACCGCCCAGGGTGACCAGCAGTTCGGCGAAGCCGCAGGCGCGGGCCATGTCCAGGGTGGCGTCGAGCAGCGTGCGGCCACGGAACGGCAGCAGCTGCTTGGCCTCGCCGAACCGGCGCGAGCCGCCGGCCGCCAGCACCAGACCGGTCACGCGGCGCATCGGCTAGGCCGCCGTGTATTTCTTCAGGCAGCCGGGGCAGCAGAACCAGTAGTCCTGGCCGTCCACCACACCGTGCGGGGTGTCCGGCCCGATCACCACGGTCATCCCGCAGACCGGGTCGATCGCGGTGCCGGCTGTGCGGTTGCCGGCCGGCGACGGTTCGAAGGGGGCCGGCCCGACGGGCAGCGTCGGGCCGGCCACGAATTCGGGTCCGGCGTGCGCGAAGGCCGCGGCCTCGGCGTGCGGCGCGGCCTTGTGCAGCGGCGCCGGCTCGGCGGATCCGGCGGCGAGGCCGCCGACCCGCACTTCCCGGACGATTTCGGCGAGCACGGAGAGAGCGATCTCCTGCGGGGTACGCGCACCGATGTCGATTCCCGCGTGCGGACGAACCCGGGCCCGCTCGCCGTCGGTCAGTTCCATGGCGTCGAGCAGCACCGCCGACCGCCGGTGGCTGGCGACCAGCGCGATCAGGGCGACTCCGGCGTCCAGGGCGGCCCGGATGACGCGTTCCTCGTCACGGCCCAGCCCGGCCACGACCACAGCGGTGACGCCCCGGAAGTCGCCGTCCGGCGCGACCTCGAAGTCGAGGAACTCGGCCAACTCGGCGACGGCCGCACCGATCGGGGTGGCGCCGGCGACCGCGACCAGAGGTTTCGGCAGCACCGGGCGCAGGAAGATCTCGATCGCCCCGCCGGAGTGGCAGGGGTTGACGACGACGAGCGCGCCGGGCGTCTCCGGGAAGTCGGCGGAGTCCTCGGGCAGCACCCGCAGCAGCATGGTGTTGCCGTCACGCAGGGTGTTCAGCGCGGCGGCGCGTACCGACGTCTCCGCGCAGACCCCGCCGATGAAGCCCTCGATGGACCCGTCGGCGAGGATCACCGCGTCGTCGCCGGCCCGGGCGGAGGTGGGATCCTGGGCCCGGACCACGGTGGCGTGCACGAAGGGTCGCCGTGCGACGGTCAGTTCCCGCGCCCGCTCGGCGATGGACGTCGTCATCGCGTACTCCTCAGGGGTGTTGAACTTGCGGGTGCCGCGCACGCGGCGCGGCACCCGCAGGAAGTGCCTAGATCGGCGGCGTCGCCTGGCCGCGCATCGCGTCCCACACGCGGCTGGGCGTGAGCGGCATGTCCGCGTGCCGGACCCCGAACGGCCGCAGCGCGTCCACCACCGCGTTGACGATCGCCGGCGGCGAACCGACCGTGGCCGACTCCCCGACACCCTTCGCGCCGATCGGGTGGTGCGGCGACGGGGTGACCGTGAAGCCGGTCTCCCAGTCGGGCACCTCGAGGGAGGTCGGGATCAGGTAGTCCATCAGCGAGGCGCCGAGGCAGTTGCCGTCCTCGTCGAAGGAGATCATCTCCATCAGCGCCATGCCGACGCCGTCGGTGAGACCGCCGTGCACCTGCCCCTCGATGATCATGGGGTTGATCCGGGTGCCGCAGTCGTCGACCGCGATGAAGCGGCGGACCTTGACCTCGGCGGTGCCCGGGTCGATGTCGACGACGCAGATGTACGCCCCGTGCGGGTAGGTCAGGTTCGACGGGTTGTAGCAGATCTGCGCCTCGAGCGCGCCCTCCATGCCCTCCGGCAGGTCGCCCGCGCCGTGCGCCCGGAACGCGATCTCCTGGATCGTGACCGACTTGCCCGGGTCGCCCTTGACCTGGAACGCGCCCTTCACCCAGTCCAGGTCGGCGACCGACACCTCGAGCATCGCCGAGGCGATCAGCTGCGCCTTGTCGCGGACCTTGCGGGCCACCAGGGCGGCCGCGGCGCCGGAGACCGGCGTGGAGCGGCTGCCGTACGTCCCGAGCCCGAACGGCGTGTTGTCGGTGTCACCGTGCAGCACGTCGATGTCGGCCGGCGGGATGCCCAGCTCCTCGGCGATGATCTGCGCAAACGTCGTCTCGTGGCCCTGACCCTGGGTCTTCACCGAGAGCCGGACGACCGCCTTGCCGGTGGGGTGCACCCGCAGCTCACACCCGTCGGCCATGCCCAGGCCGAGGATGTCCATGTTCTTGCGCGGGCCGGCGCCGACCGCCTCGGTGAAGAACGCGATGCCGATGCCCATCAGCTCGCCGCGGGCCCGCTTGAGCTCCTGCTCCTTGCGCAGCTCCTCGTACCCGGCCATCTCCATGGCCAGGCGCATGGTGGGCTCGTAGTCGCCGGAGTCGTACACCCAGCCGGTCTTGGTCGTGTACGGGAACTGGTCGGGCTGGATGAAGTTCTTCAGGCGCAGCTCGGCCGGGTCCATCTGCAGCTCGTACGCCAGCACGTCGACGATCCGCTCGACCAGGTAGACGGCCTCGGTGATCCGGAACGAGCAGGCGTAGGCGACACCGCCGGGCGCCTTGTTCGTGTAGACCGCGGTCATCTTGCAGTGCGCGGCCTTCAGGTCGTAACTGCCGGTGAAGACGCCGAAGAAGCCGGCCGGATACTTCACCGGGGCGGCCGTTCCGTTGAAGGCGCCGTGGTCGGCGAGCACGTTCGTACGGATCGCCAGGATCTTGCCCTCAGCCGTCGCCGCGATCTCCGCCCGCATGATGTAGTCGCGGGCGAAGCCGGTGCTGATCAGGTTCTCCGAGCGGTCCTCCATCCACTTCACCGGCTTGCCGGTGACGATGGAGCCGACGATCGAGTGCACGTAACCGGGGTAGATCGGCACCTTGTTGCCGAAGCCGCCGCCGATGTCCGGCGCGATCACCTGGATCTTGTGCTCGGGGATGCCGGCGACGATGGCGTACAG
This sequence comes from Actinoplanes sp. NBC_00393, assembly GCF_036053395.1. Classification (NCBI taxonomy): domain Bacteria; kingdom Bacillati; phylum Actinomycetota; class Actinomycetes; order Micromonosporales; family Micromonosporaceae; genus Actinoplanes; species Actinoplanes sp. NBC_00393. The sequence continues at coordinate 5,426,703 of NZ_CP107942.1, forward strand.
GGTGCGGTGCGCGTGCGGGGCCTGCGTGGTCGACCAGAGCCGCAGCTTGCCCTCGACCGGGTCGAAGTCGGCGACCGAACCGCAGGTCTCCATCGGCGCGGGGTGCACCCGCGGGTAGACGATGTCCTCCTTGACGATCACGTCCGCCTCGGCGAAGACCCGGTCGGTCTCCTCGGCGTCGCCGGTCTCCCAGTCGAAGACGTGGTTGTTCGTCTTGTCGGTGAGGTCGTCGCGGATGATCGGGGCGTCCGCCTCCAGGGCCTTGCGGACGTCGATGACCGGGTCGAGCACCTCGTACTCGACGTCGATCAGCTCGAGGGCGTCGCGGGCCTGGTAGCGGTCCTCAGCGACGACGAACGCCACCTCCTGGCCCTGGAAGCGCACCTTGTCGGTGGCGAGCACGGCCTGCACGTCGTTGGAGAGCGTCGGCATCCAGGCCAGGCCGAGGCCCTTGAGGGTCTCGCCGGTGACGACCGCCTTCACCCCGGGCGACGCCTCGGCGGCGCTGGTGTCGATGCTGATGATCTTCGCGTGCGCGAAGGGCGAGCGCAGGATCGCCAGGTGCAGCATGCCGGGCAGCTGCACGTCGTCGACGAACCGGCCGCGGCCGCGCAGCAGACGGGCGTCCTCCTTGCGCAGCATCCGCCCGAAACCGACCGGCTTCTGGTCGTTGTCCTCGAACTCGGTGAGCTTCCGGTCCTGAACGTCGGTCATGCCTGCGCCACCTCCTCCTTCGCCTGGGCCTCGTGCACCGCGGTCCACCGGACCGACCGGATGATCGAGGAGTAACCCGTGCAGCGGCAGATCTGGCCGGAGATGGCCTCGCGGATCTCGCCCTCGGTCGGGTCCGGGTTCTTGTCGAGCAGCGCGCGGCAGGTCATGAGCATGCCCGGCGTACAGAAACCGCACTGCAGGCCGTGGCACTGCCGGAAGCCCTCCTGCAGCGGGTCCAGCTCGGCGCCGTTGGCCAGGCCCTCGACCGTACGCACCTCGTGGCCCCCAGCCATCGCGGCGAGCACGGTGCAGGACTTGACGGGCTCGCCGTCCAGCTGCACCACGCAGACGCCGCAGTTGCTGGTGTCGCAGCCCCAGTGGGTGCCGGTCAGGCCGAGCACGTCGCGCAGGAAGTGCACGAGCAGCATGCGGCCCTCGAGCTCACGGGTGTACTCGACCCCGTTGACGGTCATCGTGACCTGCATGATCAGCTCCTCGCCCGCTCTACGGCCTTGCGCAGGGTGCGCCGGGTCAATTCGTCCGCAAGGTGCCGCTTGTAGTCGGCGCTGCCGCGGGTGTCGGTGACCGGGTCGCAGCTGCGGGCGGCGATCGCACCGGCCAGTTCGTACCGGCTCTCGTCGGGCGCCTGGCCACGCAGCGACGCGGAGATCTCCGGGATGCCGGTGGTGTTCGGGCCGACCGCGGCCAGTCCCACCCGGGCGTCGACGATGTTGCCCGCGTCGTCGAGCCAGACGGCCGCACCGGCGGACACCACTGCCCAGTCCCCCGCCCGGCGCTCGACCTTGGCATAGGCACTGCCTGACCTGTACGACTTAACCGGGATGCGAATCTCGGTGAGGATCTCGTTCTCCGCGACGGCCGTCTCGTACGGGCCGACGTGGAACTCCTCCATGCTCACGACCCGCTCACCCTGAGAACCACGGATGACGCAGCTCGCGTCCAACGTGGTGCAGACCGCGGACAGGTCCTCCGACGGGTCCGCCTGGCAGAGCGAGCCACCCAGCGTGCCCCGGTTGCGCACCACCGGGTCGGCGATCACCCGTTCCGCGTCCCGGAAGATCGGGAACACCTCGGCCAGCGCGTCGGACTCCAGCAGCTCCCGGTGCCGGGTCATGGCCCCGATCCGTACCTCATCGGCGCCGAGGCGGATGTACCCAAGCTCGCCGTGCAGATCATTGATGTCGATCAGATACTCGAAGTTCGCCAGCCGGAGCTTCATCATCGGCAGCAGGCTGTGGCCCCCGGCCACCAGCCGCGCTGAACTTCCCAGACGTTCCAGCAGACCAATGGCTTGATCCACGCTCGTGGCACGTTCGTATTCGAACGGAGCCGGCACCTGCACCCTGCACCTCCCGTGATTCGCGCCGACCCTCGCGCGCCACGCGTCCAATGTCAACAGCGACCTAAGTGTTCGCTTAACCAGTCGTTGACTCGGATGCAGAGATCACGGAGTCTGCTGGGATGCGCGACATCGTTGACGGCCTCCTCGCCTGGCGCGCCGCGGGGATCTCCTTCGCGGTGGCGACCGTGGTGAACACCTGGCGATCAGCGCCCCGGCAGCCCGGCGCGGCGATGGCGGTCAACGAGCACGGCGACGTTCTGGGCAGCGTTTCCGGGGGCTGCGTGGAGGGCGCGGTCTATACCTCCGCGCAAGAAGTGATAGAAACCGGAAAGGCTCAGACTCAAACGTACGGGGTGAGCGACGGAGACGCCTTCGAAGTGGGCCTCACCTGTGGCGGCACCATCGAGGTGATGATCCAGCCGGACTCCGCGCTGACCGCCCTCGATGCCGTGCTCGCCGCGATCGCCGCCGGCCGTCCGGTCGCCACGGTCTCGCTGCCCGACGCACAGCTGGTGGTCTGGCCGGACCGGGTCGAGGGCACCCTCGGCGACGCGGAACTGGACCGGATCGCCGGCCGGCAGGCCGCCGGACTGCTCGCCCACGGCCGCACCAACATGATCACCGCCTGCGAGCGCGAGGTCTTCGTCCAGTCCTGGGCGGCGCCGGCCCGCATGATCGTGTTCGGCGCCATCGACTTCGCCGCCGCGGTGGCCCGGATCGGCAAGTTCCTCGGCTACCAGGTCACCGTCTGCGACGCCCGCAGCGTGTTCGCCACCCCGGCCCGCTTCCCGGACGCCGACGAGGTGGTCGTCGAGTGGCCGCACCGCTACCTGGAAGCCACCTCGGTCGACGAGCGCACCGTGCTGTGCGTGCTCACCCACGACCCGAAGTTCGACATCCCGCTGCTCGAGGTCGCCCTGCACACCCCCGCCCGGTACATCGGGGCGATGGGCAGCCGGCGCACCTGCGAAGACCGCGTGCGCCGGCTGCGCGAGGCCGGCGTCTCCGAGGCCGCACTGTCCCGCCTGCGCGCACCCATCGGCCTCGACCTGGGCGCCCGTACCCCGGAGGAAACCGCGGTCGCCGTGGCCGCCGAGATAGTCGCCCTCTCCTGGGGCGGCTCAGGCGCCCCGCTGACCGACCTGACCGCCCCCATCCACGGCCCGGCCTAACCCATTGCCAGCTGGTTGACACGGCTGTTCGGGAGGCGCGGGAACAGCCGCTGCCTCGGTCAGCACCTCGTTGATCACGTGGCGGTGTTCTTCGGCCTGCGGTCGGTTGTCGGCGGTGAGCGCGCCGGTCAGCACGAGCATCGCCTTCCACAGCGCCCAGCCGCGGGCCCGCGCCCAGGTGCCCGCGTCCTGCGCCACTGCCTCCCGGAAGGCTGCGCGGCTGCCGTCGGCCTCGCCGAACATGGTCCAGGCGATCACCAGGTCGCAGGCGGGATCGCCGACCCCGGACGTGCCGAAGTCGATCACGGCGGTCAGCTTGCCGCCGGCGATCAGGAGGTTTCCGGCGGCGATGTCACCGTGGAACCAGACCGGAGGGCCGAGCCAGTCGGCGGCCAGGGCGGCCTGCCAGACCTCGGCGGCCAGGGCGGTGTCGATGTGACCGTTCAGCGCGGTCAGGCAGCGGCGGGTCTCCGCGTCGTATTGCGCCAGGGAAGCGCCCCGGAACCAGCTGTGCTCACCCGCGGGCGGCCCACCGGCCGGGTCACAGCGTTGCAGGGCCCGGATGAATCCGGCCACCGAGCGGGCGAACGCGGCCAGGTCGTCGATCCGGCCCGCCGCGGCCGTCTCGCCCGGCAGCCAGGCACGCACCGACCAGGGGTACGGATACCCCTCCCCCGGTATCCCAGCAGCGAGCACCCGCGGGATGGCAACCGGCAGCTGCGGCGCGAGCCGGGGCAGGCACTCGTTCTCCTTGGCGACAGCCGGCACATAGCCGGGGGCGGTCGGCAGGCGCACGGTCATGTCGTCGCCCAGCCGGTAGGTCCGGTTGTCCCAGCCGTCCACCGCGACCGGCGTCACCGGCAGATCCCGCCAGCGCGGGAACTGCGCGGCGATGAGCCGCCGCACCAGCCCCACGTCGATGCCGGCCCGGCCATCCGGACCTGTCGAAGTCATGCCCCGGATCATCGTCGGCCCCGCCCACCCGAACCACCCATTTAGCCTGCGGCCGCTGAGCCGGAAGCAGCAGTGCAGGTCAGCCCACCAACCCCAGCTGACCGCCAATGTCGCTTCGCGGGGGCGGAGGCAGCACTGCCGGTCAGCCCGCAAACGCAGCTGACCGCCAACGTCCCTTCACGGCGCCGGAGGCAGCACTGCCGGTCAGCCCCGCAAACGCAGCTGACCGCCAACGTCCCTTCACGGCGCCGGAGGCAGCACTGCCGGTCAGCCCGCAAACGCAGCTGACCGCCAACGTCCCTTCACGGCGCCGGAGGCAGCACTGCCGGTCAGCCCCGCAAACGCAGCTGACCGCCAACGTCCCTTCACGGCGCCGGAGGCAGCACTGCCGGTCAGCCCGCAAACGCAGCTGACCGCCAACGTCCCTTCACAGCGCCGGAGGCAGCACTGCCGGTCAGCCCAGCAACCCAATGTCGCTTCGCGGGGCGGAGGCAGCGGTGGGGGTCAGCTGGGGGGTGGGCATGAGCCGGCAGCGGGCTAGGGCCGGGACGGACCGCCTGGCGCGGCCGCCGGGAGAGCGGGGACTCTGCGTCACGCGTACCGGGAAGGAGGGTTAACCGCGCTTCATGAGGCGGCCGACCGCGGCCATCAGCTCGGAGGCCATCTCGTCCGCGCGGCCCTCCTGGGCGCCCTCGTGCATGCAGTGCCGGGCGTGCCCGTCGAGGAGGCCGAGCGCGACCTTGTCGAGCGCGGCCTGGATGGCGGAGATCTGGGTGAGGATGTCGATGCAGTACCGATCGTCCTCGACCATGCGCTCGATGCCGCGCACCTGGCCCTCGATGCGGCGCAGCCGGGACTGCAGGTTGTCCTTGGAGGCCGTGTATCCGCGGGTCGGCGCAGGGTTGGTCATGGTCGCGATGGTACAACCCCCCAGGGGTATGGCGAGCATGCTTGGTACCCCTACCGGGTATCTGTATGGTGGGAAGCATGACGACCTACTCCGTTCTCGGAATGACCTGTGGCCACTGCGTCGAGTCGGTGCGGGCGGAGGTGAGCCGGATTCCCGGCGTGACCGACGTCGCGGTCGATCTGGCCGCCGGCTCGATGACCGTCACAGCGACGTCGCCGGTCGGCGAGGAGACTGTTCGTGCCGCTGTCGACGAGGCCGGATATGAGCTGGGGGTGCCGTCGTGAGAACGTCCGTGAAGCTGGGCGCCTACGCTCTCGGGCTCGTCGTGGTGTTCGGGGCCGCGGCGGGGGCCGGCCGGGCGCTGGGCCCGGAGATCGAAGAGCCACCTGCGCACCACGCCGCCGAGCCCAGCACAGCTCACGTTCCCGGCGGGCTGCAGGTCGCGCAGGACGGCTACCGGCTGACCCCGATCACCACCGGGCTGAGCACCGGCGATGCCGAGCCGTTCCGGTTCCGGGTGCTCGGGCCGGACGGGATGCCGGTGACCGCCTACACCACGAACCATGACAAGGATCTGCACCTGATCGTCGTCCGCCGGGACCTGTCCGGGTTCCAGCACGTGCATCCCACCCTCGGCGCGGACGGGACGTGGACGATTCCGCTGGCGGTGGATACCCCCGGGCAGTATCGGGTGTTCGCCGACTTCCAGCCGTCCGGTTCCGGGGGCCTCACGCTCGGCGTGGACGTGCCGGCTGCCGGTGACTACCAGCCCCGGCCGCTTCCGGCGGTGTCCCGGACGGCCGAGGTGGACGGGTACACGGTCACCCTGACCGGTGATCTCACCGCCGGCGCGTCCGCCGATCTGACGCTGGCCGTGAGCCGGGACGGGCAGCCGGTCACCGACCTGGAGCCCTACCTCGGGGCGGCCGGGCACCTGGTCGCGCTCCGCGACGGCGACCTGGCCTACCTGCACGTGCACCCCACCGACGAGCGGAGCCTGTCCTTCGCGGCGGAGGTGCCGTCGGCCGGGGTCTACCGTTTGTATCTGGACTTCAAGCACGACGGGAAGGTGCACACCGCCGAGTTCACCGCCGCCACCTCCGGCATCGTGGTCCCGCGGCCGGCACAGTCCGCGCCGGGACAGTCCGCGCCGGCTCACGACGCCGACGGCCACACCCATGACTGAGGGACGTGCCATGACGTTGCAGATTGCGCCCCAGCAGATCGAGCTGGCGATCGGCGGCATGACCTGTGCCTCGTGCGCGGCGCGGATCGAGAAGAAGCTGAACCGGATGGACGGCGTGACGGCCACGGTCAACTACGCCACCGAGAAGGCGACGGTCCGGGTCGACGGTGGGGTCACCGCGGCTGACCTGATCGCCACGGTGGAGAAGACCGGGTACACCGCCACGGTGCCGCAGCAGGAGGAGGAGACGCCTGTCGAGAAGGCGGACCCGCTGAAGACGCGGCTGCTGATCTCGATCACGCTGAGTGTGCCGGTGATCGCCCTCGCCATGGTGCCGGCCTGGCAGTTCACCTACTGGCAGTGGCTGTCGCTGACGCTGGCCGCGCCGGTCGTGGTCTACGGCGGGTGGCCGTTCCACCGGGCCGCGGCGGTGAACCTGTGGCACGGCGCGGCGACCATGGACACGCTGGTCTCGCTGGGCACGCTGGCCGCGTTCGGCTGGTCGCTGTGGGCGCTGTTCCTCGGCACGGCCGGCGAGCCGGGGATGACGCACCCGTTCAGCCTCACCATCTCCCGCACTGACGGGGCCGGCAACATCTACCTGGAGGCGGCCGCCGGGGTGACCACGTTCCTCCTGGCCGGGCGGTATTTCGAGGCACGCTCCAAGCGCCGGGCCGGCGCCGCGCTGCGGGCCCTGCTCGAGCTCGGCGCCAAGGACGTGGCGGTGCTGCGCGGCGGCGCCGAGGTACGCGTCCCGGTGGACCAGCTGGCCGTGGGCGACCGGTTCGTGGTCCGGCCGGGCGAGAAGATCGCCACCGACGGGATCGTCGAGGACGGCTCCTCGGCGGTGGACCTGAGCATGCTGACCGGCGAGAGCGTGCCGGTCGAGATCGGCCCGGGCGGTGCGGTGGTCGGTGCGACCGTGAACGCGGGCGGCCGATTGATCGTACGGGCCACCCGCGTCGGCGCCGACACCCAGCTCGCACAGATGGCGCGCCTCGTCGAGCAGGCGCAGGCGGGCAAGGCCGACGTCCAGCGGCTCGCCGACCGGATCTCCGGGATCTTCGTGCCGATCGTCATCGCCCTCGCGGCGGGGACGCTCGGCTGGTGGTTCGGCACCGGCGCGGGCTGGACGGCCGCGTTCACCGCCGCCGTGGCCGTGCTGATCATCGCCTGCCCGTGCGCGCTGGGTCTGGCCACGCCGACCGCGCTGCTGGTCGGCACCGGCCGGGGCGCCCAGCTCGGCATCCTGATCAAGGGTCCGGAGGTGCTCGAATCGACGCGCCGGGTGGACACCGTCGTGCTCGACAAGACGGGCACGGTCACCACCGGCACCATGGCGTTCGCCGCCGTCGTTCCGGCGCCCGGCGTGGACCGCGACGAGTTGCTGCGGCTGGCCGCGTCCGTGGAGGCCGCGTCCGAGCATCCGATCGCCCGCGCGATCGCCGCCACCTCGGGCGATCCGGTCGAGAACTTCAAGAACATCGAAGGCTTGGGCGTACGCGGAACCGTGGCCGGACGCGACGTGCTGGTGGGGCGACCCGCCCTGCTGGAGCGGGAAGGCCTCGAGATTCCGGCCGAGGTCGCACAGGCGGCCGTCGCCGAGCAGGAGGCCGGCCGGACCGCGATCCTGGCCGGCTGGGACGGCGTGGCCCGGGGCGTCCTGTCGGTCGCCGACGCGGTGAAGCCGACCAGCCGGGAAGCGGTCGCCGGGCTGCGCCGTCTGGGCCTGCACCCGGTGCTGCTGACCGGCGACAACCTCACCGTGGCCCGCGCGGTGGCCGCCGAGGTGGGCATCGACGAGGTGATCGCCGAGGTGCTGCCGGCCGACAAGGTCGACGTGGTGAAGCGGTTGCAGGAGTCCGGCAAGGTCGTCGCGATGGTCGGCGACGGGGTCAACGACGCGGCCGCGCTGGCTCAGGCCGATCTGGGGCTGGCGATGGGCACCGGTACGGACGTCGCGATCGAAGCGTCGGACCTGACGCTGGTGCGCGGTGACCTGACCGCGACGGTCGATGCGATCCGGCTGTCCCGGCGCACCCTGCGGATCATCAAGAGCAACCTGTTCTGGGCCTTCGCGTACAACATCGCGGCCCTGCCCCTGGCCGCCGCCGGTCTGCTCAGCCCGATGATCGCGGGCGGGGCGATGGCCTTCAGCTCGGTCTTCGTCGTCGCCAACAGCCTGCGGCTGCGCCGGTTCAAGCCGGTGTACGGCGGCTGAGCGGGTGGCCCGGCGCTTGCCGGGCCACCCGCATGGAACTAGTCGAGCACCGCGGTCACGGTGCCGGCGGCGACGGTGCGGTTCCCCTCGCGGACGGCGAAGCCGAGACCCACCTCCAGGGCGACCTCCTTGCCCAGGGTCACGGTCACCTCCTCGAGGGTGTCGCCCGGCATGACCAGGTCACGGTCGCCGAGGTCTATCCCGCCGGACACGTCGGTGGTGTGGAAGTAGAACTGCGGCCGGTAGTTCGCCTCGAACGGCGTGTGCCGGCCACCCTCCTCCTTCGTCAGCGCGTACATCCTGGCCTGGAAGACCTTGTGCGGCTGCACGCTGCCGGGCGCGGCAACCACCTGGCCCCGCTGCACCTGCTCGCGCTTGATCCCGCGGAGCAGGACGGCGGCGTTGTCGCCGGCCTGCGCCGACTCCAGGACCTTGCCGAACATCTCCAGGCCGGTGGCGACGCTGGCGACGGTCGGGCCGAGACCCACCACCTCGACCGCCTCGCCGGCGCGCAGCTCGCCGCGCTCCACCTTGCCGGTCACGACGGTGCCGCGGCCGCTGATCGACAGCACGTTCTCGATCGGCATCAGGAACGGCTCGCCGAGCTCGCGCGGCGGGATCGGCACGTAGTCGTCGACCGCCTCGAGCAGCTCCACGATCTTCGCCGTCCACTCCGGGTCGCCCTCGAGCGCCTTCAGCGCGCTGACCCGCACCACCGGGACCTCGTCGCCGGGGAACCCGTACTGCGACAGCAGCTCGCGGACCTCCAGCTCGACCAGGTCGAGCAGCTCCGGGTCGTCCACGGTGTCGCTCTTGTTCAGGGCGACCACGAGGTACGGCACGCCGACCCGCTGGGCGAGCAGCACGTGCTCGCGGGTCTGCGGCATCGACCCGTCCTGCGCCGAGACGACCAGGATCGCGCCGTCCACCTGCGCCGCCCCCGTGATCATGTTCTTCACGTAGTCGGCGTGGCCGGGCATGTCGACGTGGGCGTAGTGGCGGTTCGGGGTCTCGTACTCGACGTGGGCGATGGTGATGGTGATCCCGCGCGCGGCCTCCTCCGGGGCCTTGTCGATCCCCTCGAACGCGACGTACCGGTTGGAGGCCGGGTCGCGGTCGGCGAGGACCTTGGTGATGGCGGCGGTCAGGGTCGTCTTGCCGTGGTCGACGTGGCCCATCGTGCCGATGTTGACGTGCGGCTTCGTACGGATGAACTGGCTCTTGGCCATGATCTTTTCTTTCCTCACTGGATGCGAGGCAACCGGGGTGATGCGCGACCCGATGCCAGCCGGGACGCGCCAGAACCGCGCACGGAGCAGCCCACCCTTCCCCTGGGTTCTGCTGCTGGTGGGGAAGGGTCAGACTCGGGTATCAACGCACGCGGGAGCCGCCACGAAAGGCAGCTGCGGACCGTGTGCGGTGAACATGCCGAGGACAGTAGCTCGGTTCCCGATCAACGACCACTCGATTACGGGTTCGCGCCGCCGAGGATGGGTAGCTACCGAGGGTGACTGGTGAGCGGGTGGTGGTGGCCGGGCAACTGGCCCGGGATCTGGTGCTGGTCGTGGACGCTCTGCCGCCGGGCGGAAGTTCGGCGGACGCCCGGCAGCGGCTGGAGATGCTCGGCGGCAAAGGGGCCAACCAGGCGGTGGCACTGGCGCAACTCGGGGCGGCGCCGGCGCTGCTGGCGGTCCGCGGCGACGACCAGATCGGCGCCGAACTACTGGCCCAGGCGCGCCGGGACGGGATCGACGTGTCCGGAGTGGTGTGCCGGGCGGGCGCTCTCACCGGGGTGATCGTGGAGGTTCTGGAGGCGGACGGGACCTGGCGGTATCTGCAGCATCTGCCGGAGCCGGTGCTGCTCACCCCGGAGGACGTCGCGGCTGCTGAAGCGGTGTTCCGGGGGGGCTCAGGGCGTACTCGTGCAACTGCAGCAACCCGGGCCCGCGGCACTCGCCGCAGCCCGGCTGGGGCGTGCGCAGGGCGCGCTGGTGGTGCTGGACGGCGCGCCCGGCGAGGATGCCGACCGGGCGGCCCTGCTGGCCGCGGCCGACGTGGTACGCACCGACGACAACGAGACCGAGCTGCTCACCGGCCTGCCGGCGAAGGATCCGGCCGCGCTGCGGGACGCGGTTCTCAAGATCGAGGGGCCGCGGTTGTTCGCCCTCGGCCTGCCGGACGCGAACTACTTCGTCTGGCGCGACGGCTCCGTCGGCGACCTGTTGATTCCGCTCGGTGACGAGCCGGTCGTCGACACCACCGGCGGCGGTGACGCCCTGACGGCGGCGCTGACGGTCGCCCTGCTGCGCGGCGCATCGCCGGAGGCCGCGGCCCGGCGCGCGGTGGCGGCCTCCGGCGCCACGGTCACCCACCCGGGCGGGCGCCCGGACCTCACGGCTCCAGCGGACGACTGACGTCCCAGTGCTCGACGATCATGAAGTCCTCGAACCGCCAGATGTCGACCACCGCCTCGGGCGTCCCCTCGACCGGGAACAGGTGATAGTGCGCCACCACGAACTCGGGGTCGGCGACGACGTGCTGCAACTCCAGCCGGGCGGTGGCCAGCGGGGAGTTCTTGATGAACTCGATCCACGCGTCCCGGCCGGACGGGGCGCCCGGACTGTGCGTCACGAAATCCTCTCGGATGATCTCGAAAAGCACGTCGGTGTCCCCCGCCGCGAACCGGCCGAACGCGTCCAGGAAACGCCTCTTGTTCTCTGCCGCGACATCGATGTCAGTCATGCCCCCACGGTCGCACCGCTTCGGCTGCCTGTCGACCTAGCATCGACCGGCTCCCTTGTCCGGCGTTTCGGGAATGTCTGTCCGGACGTCCGGCCACCATGCGCCCGGACGGTCAATTAACCGGCCCGGCAGCACACCGGCAAGCGTTTCCCTCACGCTATTTCCTGCGCCGCGCAACCGGCTGTACGTACGTTTTTCAGCGGCGCCCGAACCTTTTTGCGAGGCGCATTCCCGAGTTCCCTGGATTTACCTGGAGGAAAATTCATGCTTTCCGCGATCGCCGCCGGCGCCATGCTCGTCTCGACGCTGGGGGCGCCGGCCACAGGCTGGGTGACCGCGCCGCCACCGCCCGAGGAGATGGTCATCGACGTGGTCGCGGCCAACGGCTCCGGCTGTCCGAAAGGCTCCGCGGTGGTGTCGGTGTCGCCGGACAACAAGGCGTTCACGGTCGCGTACAGCGAATTCGTCGCCTCGGTCGGGCCGGACGCCAAACCCACCGACTTCCGGAAGAACTGCCAGCTCGCCCTGGACGTGCACGTTCCGGAGGGGTACACGTACGCGATCGCCGGCGCCGACTACCGCGGATACGCCGGGCTCGAGGAGGGTGCGAGCGGATCGGAAACGGCGCACTACTACTTCCAGGGTGAACCGCACACCACCCGGATCCGGCACGAGTTCAAGGGTTACATGGCGGAGAACTGGCAGCGCACCGACAAGGTGGAGATCAGTTCGATGTCGTTCCTGCCGTGCGGTGAGAAGCGATACCTGAACGTCAACACCGAACTGCGGGTCAACGCCGGCACGGCGAAACAGGCCACCACCAATTTCCTGACGATGGACTCCTCCGACGGCAATCTGGAGACGATTTACCACGTGTCCTGGATGAAGTGCTGAGCTTTCTCGGCAAGCGCGGCCGTCACCGTGGCGACGACGTGCTGCGGGTTGCGCAGCACGTCGTCCGCGGTGAAACGCAGAACTGTCCATCCGGCCATCCGCAGCGCGTTCAGCCTGGCGACGTCCTGCCGGAACCGCGCCGGAGTCCGGTGGTGGTCACCGTCGTACTCGACGATCAGGGCGGCATCCGGCCAGGCCAGGTCGACCCGGGCCAGTGGCCGGCCGTCTAGGTGCCGGACCTCGAACTGCGGAACGCCGGGCGGTAGCCGGGCGTCGGCCAGCAGCAGCCGCAGCCGCGACTCCATCGGCGACTCGGCCCGCGCGTCCGCGAGCGTCAGCAGGTCGTAGAGGGCGGCGCTGCCCGGCCAGGCGAAGCGTCGCAAGATCAGGGCACGCAGCGCGTCCCGGCTCACCAGATGCCGGTGGAGCATCGCGTCGAGCAGTGGCAGGGCGTCGGCTCGCGGGAGGCGGCGGCCGAGGTCGAAGGCGGTCCGCGTGGGCGTCGTGACCGGCATTCCGTCGCGGACGGTGAGGTCGTTCTCGGCGAGAATCGTGTAGTGCACCGCGAGCTGGTTGACCAGTCGGGTACTCCGGTTGCGCGGCATGACTACGGAGACCTGTTTCGTGCGGCAATCGAGGCCCCAGAGCAGGGCAGCGCTCAGACCGCCGATCGCGGCACCGGCCGGCAGCCTGAGCGCGACGGCGCGGCACCAGGTCCGGTGGTCCAGCGGAGCGTCCCGGTGCAGATACACGTCGCGCAGCAACTGCCGCCAGTGCGAGCCGCGCAGCATGGGTTTGCTGATGAGCCCGGAGCGGACGGCGCTCGAGCCGCGAAAGGGGTGTTCGCGGAGTTCGGCCGGAACCCGGGGTGCGACAGGCATCGCGACAGCATCGCGCTTTCCTCGCTGCTGAGTTCGCGGCCCTGTGGACAAGCCGGGACTGTGGACAACCGAGGTCACCGCCTCGGCGTGCGGCTCGCTGATCATCCAGAGCGTTTCTGGAAGGCCGGCCGCGCGTTGGGGCTGTCTCAAGCGCTCGCAAAGGTCTCTACTGCGCGGCCGGCTGATCATCAGGCCGCGAAAATGGGGCTCGGCCGCACGTTGGAGCGGTAACGGCCGGACACGGGTGACGGCGGGGCCGGTGGCTCGGCGAGGCGGGTGGGCTCGGGTGAGGCGGGGGCTCGGGTGAGGCGGGTCGCACTCGAGGCCGGGCGTGGAGCGGCCTGGCACGGCCGGCACGGCACGGCGCGGCACGCCCCGGCACGGCACGGTGCGCCGGCGTGGTGCAGCCTGGCGGGGGGTCAGCGGGGGCGGACCAGGGCGGCGTTGTAGGCGGCGATGACCAGCTGGGCCCGGTCGCGGGCGGACAGTTTGGCGAGCAGGTGGGTGATGTGCGTCTTGACGGTCTTGACGGAGATGACCAGGGCGGCGGCGATCTCGTCGTTGGAGAGGCCGTTGCCGATCAGGGCGAGCACCTCCACCTCGCGCGGGGTGAGGGTGCGCAGTTCGGCGGGTGGGCGGTCCGGGCGGGGCGCCGCTACGTAGTGGGCGACCAGGCGGGTCAGGATCGAGGGCGCGAAGAGGGACTCGCCGCGGTGGGTGCGCCGGACGGCGTCGAGCAGTTCTTCCGGGCGGGCATCCTTCAGCAGGAAACCCGAGGCGCCGGCGTGCAGGGCCGCGTAGACGTACTCGTCGAGTTCGAACATGCTCAGCACGAGTACCCGGGCGCCGGTCAGGGCGGGGTCGGCGCAGATGCGGCGGGTGGCTTCGAGGCCGTCCAGACCCGGCATCCGTACGTCCATCAGCACCACATCAGGCTGGGCTGACCGGGCCCGACGCACCGCGTCCGCGCCGTCTCCGGCCTGGCCGACGACGGCCAGATCCGGCTCGTTGTCGATGATCATGGACAGGCTCTGCCGAAGCAGCGGCTGATCATCAACCAGCAGCACCCGAATAGCCGTCATGCGCCGGCCTCGCCGGAACAGCAAGCCGTCATGCGCCGGCCTCGCCGGAACAGCAAGCCGTCATGCGCCGGCCTCGTCGGGGATGCGGGCGGTCAGGCGGAAGCCGCCGTCGACGGGCTCGGCCAGCAGGGTTCCGCCCAGGCTGGTGATCCGCTCGCGCAGGCCGTCCAAGCCGTGGCCGGCGCCCGGCACGGCGCGCCAGCCCGGTGTCGACGGGCCCCGGTCGGCCACGCTGACCACCACGAACGAGCCGTCGCGGTGGACGCGTACGAGCACGTCCGACGACGGGCCGGCGTGGCGGGCGGTGTTGCTCAGGCCTTCGCGTACCGTCCGGCAGACCGCGACCTGCACTCCCTGCGTGACCTCGCCCAGCGGCTCGGCCGCCAGCCGCGGTCGCAGCCCGGCCGCTTCGGCGGCCCGCACGATGCCGGGCAGGGCGTCCAGGTTCTCCAGCGGGGTACGCGGACCGCCCGCCCCCGGTTCCCGGAGCACCGTGAGCATGCGACGGAGTTCGGCGGTGGCGTGCCGGCTGGCCTCCTCGATGTCGGTGAGCGCCTCCCCCACCTCGGGCGGTTTCGGCAGGTGGCGGGTGCTGGCCGCGCGCACGGTGATCAGGCCGAGCCCGTGCGAGACGAGATCGTGCAGGTCCCGGGCGATCCGCAGGCGCTCCTCGAGGACGGCCTCGGTCGCCGCCCACTCGGTGAGCCGGCGCTCGTAGTCGGCCCGGTCGGCCCGCCACCGCCGCACCGCCCAGATCACCGCGGCGACAGCGCTGCCGCCGATCACCGGCGGGATGATCCTGGTGGCCGGCCCGGAGGCGCCGACCGTGCACATCGCAAGGACCAGCACGGTGGCGACCACGGCGACGACCGGAACGGCACGGCTGCGCCACGCCGGGCGCGGTTGGGCGGCCGCGGCGCCAGCGCTGGCTGGGGTGGCACGGCTGCGCCCAAACGGTTGGGCGGCCCCGGCACCGAAGATGGCCGAGGTGGCACGGCTGCGCCGAAACGGTGGGGCCGCGGCGCCGTCGATGGCCGGGGTGGCACGGCTGCGCCGAAACGGTGGGGCCGCGGCGCCGTTGATGGCCGGGGTGGCACGGCTGCTCCGGAACGGTTGGGCGGGCACGGGCCCGACTGTAGTCCTCGGACCAGGGTCTTAGACGGTGCGCGGAAGCTGCGAGCCGGGTCCGATGTGCCCGGTCCGGTACGCCGGTTGACTGGCCCTATGATCACGATCGACCAGGTCAGCAAGACCAAGGGCCGGGCCCGGATCCTGCACGAGGTGAGTTTCGAGGCGCGGCCCGGCCGGGTGACGGGCTTCCTCGGGCCGAACGGCGCCGGCAAGACGTCCACGCTGCGCATCCTGCTCGGGCTGGACCGCCCGGGCGGTGGGAGCGCACTGATCGACGGCCGACCGTACGCTGCCTGGGACCGCCCGCTGACCGTCGCCGGGGCGCTGCTGGACGGCAGCGGCGCGCACCGGTCCCGGTCCGCCCGCGCCCATCTGCGCTGGGTGGCGGCGAGCAACGGGCTGCCCCGGGCCCGGGTCGAGGAGGTGCTCGACCTGGTCGGTCTCACCGGCGACGCGGGGAAGCGGGCCGGGAAGTTCTCGCTCGGCATGAGCCGCCGGCTCGGGCTGGCCGCGGCGCTGCTCGGCGATCCGGCGGTGTTGATCCTGGACGAACCGGTGAACGGCCTGGACCCGGCGGGGATCCGGTGGATGCGGGCGTTCCTGCGGGACAGCGCCGACGAGGGCCGGACCGTTCTGCTCTCCAGTCATCTGATGGGCGAGCTGGCCGAGATCGCCGACGACGTGGTGATCATCGATCGGGGCCGGGTGGTGACGCGGGGCACGCTCGCCGAGGTGACCGGTGGTCATCCGACGCTGGAGGACGCCTTCCTGGCGCTGACCGCGGCCGGCCGACCGTGGTGAGTCTCGTCCGCGCTGAGCTGCGCAAACTTCTCAGCCTGCGGACCGCCTGGGTGGGTCTGGTGCTGGGTCTGCTGGCGGCGCCCGCGCTCGTGGTGATCAACGCGCCCGCGACCCGCCGGGCGATCGCCGACGGGATCGTGGGCGACGTCTCCGACATCGGTTTCCAGAATCTCGGGATCGGCGTACTCGGCGCGATGATCCTCGGCGTGGTGACGGTGAGCAGCGAGTACACCGCGACCGGCGAGGACACTCCGGGGGCACGCCAGCTCATCGCGACCCTCACCGCGGCGCCGCGCCGCACGCGGCTGATTGCCGCCAAGGCGGCCGCGCTCAGCCTGGTGGTCGCGCTGCAAGGGGCCCTCACCGCGGTCGCGACGCTCGCCCTGACACAACAGATGCACGGTACGGCGGTCCCGGCGCCCGAGCCGGTCCGGGTGCTGGCGGCGGTCTTCTACTGGACGCTGATCGCGCTTCTGGCGTACGCGATCACACTGATCGCCCGCAACGGCATCATCACGCTGACCCTGCTGATCGTGAACTCCGCGGTCGTGTCGTTCTCCTACCTGCTGACGAAGGTGACGCCGCTCGCCGCCTACCTGCCGGACATCGTCGGTGCGCACATGTTCCTGCGCAGCATCGACGTCCCGGTGCGGATCACGCCGGTGACCGCCGCGCTGGTGATGACCGCCTGGGTGGCCGGGCTGCTCGCGATCGCCGGATACCTCTTCCAGCGACGTGACGCGTGAACGCGTTCCGCGCCGAACTCGGCAAGCTGCTCACCCTGCCGTCGTTGTGGATCACCGCCCTGCTCACCGCGGCGGTGACGGTGCTGCTGCGGGCCGTCGGGCTGCCCGGCTCGGTGCTCGTACACACCCAGGCCGGGCTGCTGGTCCTCGGGGTGCTGGCCGCGGCACACGAGTACCAGGGCGGCGGTCAGATCCGGACCACCCTGCTGGCGATGCCGCGCCGGCTGCCGCTCGCCGCCGCGAAGACCGCCGCGCTGACCGTGCTGGCTTTCCCGGTCGCCGGTGTGGTCGCGGCGCTGGCCGGGGAGCTGTCGGCAACCCCTCGGGCAGCGCTGTCGATGCTGGTGGCGGCGGGTGTCGGCGGACTCGTGCGGCAGACGGTGGCGTCGGTGGGGATCGTGCTCACGGCGTACGTCATCGTGGCTCCGTTGATGGCCGCGCGCCTGCCGGCGAGCGCGCGCTGGATGCCGGACGCCGGCTGGGCGGCCGCGCTGATCTGGGCTTTCGCCCTGGTCGCAGCCTGGGCGATCACCCTGCGCGGCCGCGACGCCTGAAACTCAGCGGCAGGAGGCCGGCCAAAAGCCGCGGCGGGAGGCCGGCCAAGCGGTCGCGCAGGGTGGATCGCTACGGTGACGGCTCAGCGGCGGGAGCTGGTGAGGCGGCCGCACTGTCCTGAATTCAGGACGGGATCCGGCCGCTATGGCCGATACGTTGCGGGCATGACAGCCGAAACCCGTACCGTCCTGGTCACCGGCGCCACCGGCAACGTGGGCCGCCCGCTCGTCGACAGCCTGCTCGCGGGCGGCCACCGGGTCCGCGCCCTGACCCGCGACCCGGCCCGCGCCGCCCTGCCCGCCGGAGTCGACGTGATCGCCGGCAACCTCGCCGACACCGCCGGCCTGGCCCGGGCCTTCGACGGCGCCGACGCCGCCCACCTGATCACCTTCGGTGACGACTACGCCCCGCTGACCAACGGCGCCGAGATCGCCGCGCTGGCGATCAAGAGCGGGCTGGCGAAGGTGTCGATCCTCAAGGGAGACGTCACGAAGAGCCCGCTCGAGGCGGAGATCGAGGCCAGCGGCCTGCGCTGGACCGGCCTCGGCCCGGTGGAGTTCATGTCCAACACCCTGGATTGGGCCGAGTCGGTCCGGACCGAGTCGGTGATCCGGGCCGGCTTCCCGGAGTCCCGCAGCGCGATGATCCACGACGGGGACATCGCCGAGACCGCCGCGGTCGTGCTGACCACCGACGGCCACGACGGCCGGGAGTACTGGCTGACCGGACCCGAGGTGCTGACCCCGCCGGACCAGGCCCGGATCATCGGCGAGGTGCTGGGCCGCGAGATCCGCTTCGTCGCGCTGTCCCGCGACGAGATGATCGCCGAGTGGCGCGGGCAGGGGTTCGGCGACGACGACATCGAGTTCTTCCTGGCGATGCGCACCGACCCGCCGGAGGCGGGATACACCGTGCTGCCCACGGTCGAGCAGGTCACCGGCCGCCCGGCCCGCACCTACCGGACTTGGGTCTCGGAGAACCGCGCGGCCTTCAGCTGACGGCCGCGCGGCCTTCGAAATCAACCACAGAGATCACAACCGCAGGGGTACGACGTCCGGCGCGCCCAGTCGTGCCGCGTCGGCGGTCTCGTCGTCCTGCTGTTCCTGGGAAGCGCGTTCGGCCTCCACCCGCAGCCGGTAGTTCTCCACCTCCCGCTCGATCTGGCCGGGTGTCCACCCCAGCACCCGGCCCATCAGCTCGGCCGCGTCCCGCGCGGCGACGGTGCCGCGGTCGAACGTCTCGATCGAGATCCGGGTACGCCGGGCGAGCACATCCACCAGATGCCGGGCCCCCTCGGCCGAGGCTGCGTAGACGAACTCGGCCCGCAGGTAGTCGTCGGCGCCCTCGATCGGCCGGCCCAGGTCCGGATCGTCGCGGATCAGGTCGAGCAGCTCCTGGGTGAGCGTGCCGTACCGGCCGAGCAGGTGCTCGACCCGGGCCACGTGCAGCCCGGAGGAGGCGGCCAGCAGACCCCGCCGGTTCCACAGCGCCGGATAGCCTTCCGCGCCGACCAGCGGCACCTGGTCGGTGACACAGCGCGCCACCGAGCGCGCCAGCCCGTGCACGCAGGCGTCGATCGCGTCCTTGGCCATCACCCGGTACGTCGTGTACTTGCCCCCGGCGACCACGACGAGCCCCGGCACCGGGCTGCCGACCGAGTGCTCCCGGGACAGCTTGGACGTCGAGTCCGACTCGCCGGTGAGCAGCGGCCGCAGCCCGGCGTAGACACCTTCCACGTCGGCGCGTTCCAGCGGCCGGGACAGGACCTTGTTCACCTCTCTGAGCAGGTAGTCGATGTCCTTGCTGGAGGCGGCCGGATGCGCCTTGTCCAGGGCCCAGTCGGTGTCGGTGGTGCCGACGATCCAGTGCCGGCCCCACGGGATCACGAAGAGCACGCTGGACGCGGTGCGCAGGATCAGCCCGGTCGAGGACTGGATCCGGTCGCGGGGTACGACCAGGTGGATGCCCTTCGACGCCCGGACGTGGATCTGCCCGCGTTCGCCGACCAGTTTCTGGGTGTCGTCGGTCCACACCCCGGTCGCGTTGACCACCTGCTGGGCGCGGATCTCGAAGGTCCGGTCGTGTTCGAGGTCGTGGACGCGTACGCCGGTGACCCGCTCGCCCTCGCGCAGGAAGCCGACGACCTCGGTGCGGGAGACGACGTGCGCGCCGTACGCCGCGGCGGTCCGGGCCAGGAACAGGGTGTGCCGGGCGTCGTCCACCTTCGCGTCGTAGTACTGCAGCGCGCCGACCAGGGAGTCCGAACGCAGCGACGGGCAGGCCCGCAGCGCGCCCCGGCGGGTCAGGTGCCGGTGGCGGGGCAGCGAGTGCGACCACGCCATGGTGTCGTAGAGGGTGACCCCGAGCCCGGCGTAGAGCCGCTCCCAGCCGTGGTGCTGGAGCGGGTAGAGAAACCGGACCGGGCGGGCCAGGTGCGGCGCGAGGCGCTGCAGGATCAGACCGCGTTCCCGCAGCGCCTCGCGTACCAGCCCGAAGTCCAGCATCTCCAGATAGCGCAGGCCGCCGTGGATCAGCTTGCTGGACCGGCTGGAGGTGCCGGAGGCGAAGTCGCGCGCTTCGACGAGGCCCACGGTCAAACCCCTGGTGACCGCGTCGAGCGCGCAACCCGCCCCCACCACTCCCCCACCGATCACCAGCACGTCGACCTCGGCCTCCGCGAGGGTGGTCAGGGCGGCGTCCCGGTAGTCCGGAGAAAGAGCTGTCATGATCAGTCCACATCCACCCAGTCGAGGGTTCGCTGCACCGCCTTCTTCCACTTGCCGAAGCCCTGCTCGCGCTGTTCCTGCGACCAGTCCGGCTGCCAGCGCTGCGACTCGTTCCAGTTCTCGCGCAGTTCGTCGGTGTTCTTCCAGAAGCCCACCGCGAGGCCGGCCGCATATGCGGCGCCCAGTGCCGTCGTCTCGGCCACCACCGGGCGGCTGACCGGCACGCCGAGCACGTCCGCCTGGATCTGCATGCAGAGGTTGTTCATGGTGATGCCGCCGTCCACCTTGAGCACGTCCAGCGTCACCCCGGAGTCCTGTGCCATCGCGTCGACCACGTCGCGGGTCTGGTAGCAGATCGCTTCCAGGGTGGCCCGGGCGATGTGCGCGCTGGTGTTGAAGCGCGACAGCCCGACGATGGCGCCCCGCGCGTCCGACCGCCAGTAGGGCGCGAACAGGCCGGAGAACGCCGGTACGAAGTAGACGCCGCCGTTGTCCGGGACCTGCGCCGCCAGGCTCTCGCTCTCGGACGCCTCGTGGATGAGGTGCAGCTGGTCACGCAGCCACTGCACGGCGGAGCCGGTGACCGCGATCGAGCCTTCGAGGGCGTAGACCGGGGCGGCGTCGCCCAGCTTGTAGCAGACCGTCGTGAGCAGCCCGTTCTCCGAGCGGACCAGGTTCGTCCCGGTGTTGAGCAGCATGAAGTTGCCCGTACCGTAGGTGTTCTTGGCCTCGCCCGGTGCGAAGCAGACCTGGCCCACCGTGGCGGCCTGCTGGTCGCCGAGGTCCCCGGTGATCGGGACGTCGCCGCCCAGCGGTCCCGGCGAGTGCGCCGAGCCGTAGCTGTTCGGGTCGGAGGAGGGCCGGATCTCCGGCAGCATCTGCCGCGGGATGTTGAAGAACGACAGCAGCTCGTCGTCCCAGTCCAGCGTCTCCAGGTTCATCAGCATGGTGCGGCTGGCGTTGGTGACGTCGGTGAGGTGGTTGCCACCCTCCACGCCGCCGGTCATGTTCCAGATCAGCCAGCTGTCGGTGTTGCCGAAGATCGCGTCGCCGCGTTCGGCCGCCTCGCGGACGCCGTCGACGTTCTCCAGGATCCACTGGATCTTGCCGCCGGAGAAGTACGTGGCCGGTGGCAGGCCGGCCTTGCGGCGGATGACGTCGCCGCGCCCGTCCCGGTCCAGCGCCGAGGCGATCCGGTCGGTACGCGTGTCCTGCCAGACGATCGCGTTGTAGTAGGGCCGGCCGGTGCGCCGGTCCCACACCACCGCGGTCTCGCGCTGGTTGGTGATCCCGACCGCGGCCAGGTCGCTCGCCGCCAGGTTCGCCTTCTGCATCGCGGTGCGCACCACCGCGTTCGTACGCTCCCAAATCTCGATCGGATTGTGCTCCACCCAGCCGGCCTGAGGCAGGATCTGCTCGTGCTCGAGTTGGTGACGGCCCACCTCGTTGCCGCCGTGATCGAAGATCATGAATCGGGTGCTGGTGGTGCCCTGGTCCACTGCACCGACGAAGTCAGCCACGGCGTGCCTCCACGTTGTCGTCCTCTCCACGGGGTGTCGGTACCCGGCCCGGCTCCGGCGGTTCCGCCGAGGGCAGGAAGCGCCCGACCAGAACTTTGTACAGGCCCGCGCCGATGACACCACCGATGATGGGCGCGACTATCGGCACCCAGAAGTAGAGATACCCCGTCTGATCTCGGAACGCGTCCTCATAACCGGTGAGGAAGCTGGCGAGTCTCGGCCCGAAGTCACGGGCCGGGTTGATCGCGTAGCCGGCGGCGGTCCCCCACGCCATGCCGATGCCGACGACGATCAGGCCGATGATGAACGGGGCCAGGTTGGCCTGCGGTGGTGTGCTGAGCACGTCGGTGACCGCGAGGATCAGGAACAGCAGGATCGCGGTGCCGATGATCTGGTCGCGGAACGCGCCCCACTCGCCGATCGGCAGCGTGCCGTTGCCCGGCAGGGTGGAGAAGACACCCTGCGTCTTGATGGTCAGTCCCGGGTCCGCCGCGTTCAGGACCTCGGTGTAGTTCCAGCGCACCAGAAGGGCCGCGACGAACGCGCCGAGGAACTGGGCCACGATGTACGGTGCCACCTTGCGCCAGGAGAAGCCCTGGAAGACGGCGAGCGCGATGGTGACCGCCGGATTGAGGTGCGCGCCGCTGATCCGCGCCGCGACGTAGACGCCGAACACCACGCCCAGGCCCCAGGCCCAGGCGATACTGTCGTGATCGCCGATACCGGCCCCGGCGACCTGCGCCACCACGCCGACACCGAACAGAATGAGGATCATCGTGCCGGCGAACTCGGCCGCGAACTCGCCGAGCAAGCCGGGGATCTTGGGTCGTGTAGCCATGCTCCCTCCCTGATTCCGATGTCCTGGACGCTAGGAAGGGCATGGATATGAGGCAATGAACAGCGGTCGGCATTGTCGAACATCGACCACAGCGCGTCGTCACGCGGTGGCATAGAGTCCGAAACATGCCCGGCACGGTGCAGTCGATCGAGCGAGCCGCCGCGATCCTGCGGATACTGGCGACTGGCCCGGGCCGGCTCGGTCTCAGCGAGATCGCCCGCGCCCTCGACCTGGCCAAAGGCACCACCCACGGCATCCTGCGCACGCTGCAGGTGGTCGGTTTCGTCGAGCAGGACCGGGTCTCCGGGCAGTACCAGCTCGGCGGCGCGCTGCTGCACCTGGGCACCAGCTATCTCGACATCAACGAACTGCGCTCCCGGTCGATCAACTGGGCCGACCCGCTCGCCGCGCGCAGCGGGGAGGCGGTCCGGATCGGCACCGTCCTGGAGGGCCGGGTGCTGGTCGTGCACCACGTCTTCCGGCCCGACGACACGTTCCAGACCCTCGACGTCGGTGCCCTGCTGCCGTTGCACGCCACCGCGATGGGCAAGGTGCTGCTGGCGTACCGGGCCGGTTCTTTCGATTTCTCGGATCTCGAGGCGTTCACGCGGCTGACCATCGTGGAGCCCCGCGCGCTCGCCACCGCGCTGGAGGGTGTCCGCGAAGCCGGCTGGGCCACCGAGGTCGAGGAGTTCCTGCTCGGCCAGGCCGCCGTCGCGGCGCCGATCCGCGGTTACGGCGGCCTGGTGGTCGGCGCGATCGGCATCTCCGGGCCGGTCGAGCGCATCTGCGACAGCCACTACCGGCCGCACCCCCGCCTCGTCAGCTACGTCCGCGACGCCGCCCGCGCGGTGTCCCGCGACCTGGGAGCCGCCCGATGACCGAGCGATACGTGGTCGCGATCGACCAGGGCACGACGTCCACCCGCTGCATCGTCTTCGACCGGCGGGGACAGCTCGTCTCCCTCGCCCAGCAGGAGCACAAACAACACTTCCCGAAACCCGGCTGGGTCGAGCACGACGCGGCCGAGATCTGGCGCAACGTGGAACGGCTGGCGCCGCGGGCGCTGCGCCGGGCCGGAATCGGCCTCGATCAGGTGGCCGCGCTGGGCATCGCCAACCAGCGGGAGACCACGGTGCTGTGGGACCGGCAGACCGGTACGCCGATCGGCCGCGCGATCATCTGGCAGGACACCCGGACCGACGCGCTGGTGCACGAGCTGTCCGGCCGACCAGAGGCGGCGTCGCTGCAGGAGCGTTCCGGCCTGCCGCTGGCCACCTACTTCTCCGGCCCGCGCCTGAAATGGGCCCTGGACCACACCCCCGGCCTGCGTGAACGCGCCGAACGCGGCGACGTGCTCTGCGGCACCATGGAGACCTGGCTGATCTGGAACCTGACCGGCGGCCTGCACGTCACCGACGTCACCAACGCGAGCCGCACGATGCTGCTGGACGTGCGCACCCTGGAGTGGTCACCGGAGGCGTGCGCGTTCTTCGGCATCCCGCCGGCCATGCTGCCCGAGGTGCGGCCGTCGATCGGGGTGTTCGGCACGGCGACGGCGGCGTTTCCCGGGGTGCGGATCGGGGCGGCTCTCGGCGATCAGCAGGCGGCGCTGTTCGGGCAGACCTGTTTCACGCCGGGCGAGGCGAAATGCACGTACGGGACCGGCAGTTTCTTGCTGCTCAACACCGGCACCGAGTTGGTGCGCTCGGAGAACGGGCTGCTCAGCACGGTGGCGTACCAGATCGCCGGCGAGCCGGCGGCGTACGCCCTGGAGGGCTCGATCGCGATCACCGGCTCGCTGGTGCAGTGGTTCCGCGACCAGCTCGAGCTGATCTCCAGCGCGCCCGAGATCGAGACCCTGGCCCGGACCGTGGCGGACAACGGCGGCTGCTACATCGTGCCCGCCTTCTCCGGCCTGTACGCGCCGTACTGGCGCAGCGAGGCCCGCGGCGTGATCGTGGGCCTGACCTCGTACATCACCAAGGGCCACCTGGCCCGCGCGGTGCTGGAGGCGACCGCCTGGCAGACCCGCGAGGTGGTCGACGCGATGAACGCGAACTCCGGGCTCACCCTCACCACGCTCAAGGTCGACGGCGGGATGACCGCGGACAACCTGCTGATGCAGATGATCGCGGACGTGCTGGACGTGCCGCTGGTCCGGCCGCTCGCGGTGGAGACGGTGTCGCTGGGTGCGGCGTACGCGGCCGGGCTGGCCGTCGGGTACTGGCCGGACCTGGACGGGCTGCGCCGCAACTGGCACATCGCCGGCCAGTGGATGCCGGCCATGAACCCGGAGGTGCGCTCCACCGAGTACGCCAACTGGCGCCGCGCGGTGGAACGCACCTTCGACTGGATCCAGCCGGCCTGATCAGCTACTTCGTGGCGCGGCCGCTCAGCTTGTCGCGCAGCCGGTCGACCAGGCCGACGCCGGGGCCGACCAGCTTGTGGAACAGCTCGGCGTTGGGGGCGCCGGGGTGCGGCCGGGTGGGCGCCAGCTTCTTGGCGGTCTCCACCTTGCCGGCCAGCTCGACCAGCTCCTGCGCCGGCACCACACTGCGCAGCTGGGGGAACTGGTCGGTCTCCTCATCCTGCACGTGGTCGGCGAGCAGCTCCTCCAGCTTGTTCAGCGCCTGGGAGAACTCGGAGGTCTCGACGTCGAGGCCCTCGAGGCGCTTCATCGTCTCCTCGAGTTCCTTGTGCTCCTCGATGTCGTGCTCGACGGCCTTCTCGCCCTCGGGCAGGTACTTCTTCATGACCGGGTAGACGTACATCTCCTCGGCCACGGCGTGCCGCACCAGCTCGCTGATCGCGGTGTCGGTCAGGTCACGCCGGATCATCGGGTCGGCGACCGACCGAATGTTGGCGATCAGGGCGGTCACGTCACGGTGGTCGGCGACGAGGACGTCGATCACGTCCCCGCCACTCTGCGGGCTCGTCACGGTCTCCTCCAGGGGCAGTCGGACCAAACGACTGCCGCCTACCCCCGATGGGCCAGGTTATGCGCGTGACCGGCCTCGCGGAAACCGCGGCAGTGGCCGCACACCAGATACTCCCGGCTCGGCTTGACCGGGAACAGCGGGATGAAGAACAGGGTGAACTTCGTGCTGCGCCGCAGCACCGACTGGGGCGCCTCCCACCCGCAGATCTCGCAGATCATCATGCGGGTGCCGGCCATGTGGTCCTTGGTCCGCAGACCGAACAGCAGGAACAACGGACTCTCCTCGACTCGCGTGACTTGATCCCATGGTCTTACCCACAAGCAAACCCTTCAGTACGCCGCCGCCCTGCCGACTGAGCATGTCGAGAGTTGACGACTCAACGAGCAAAGGACGGCTTGGCTTGCAGACCTCCGCGGTTTACGACGAGATCCCGGTCATCAAGGTGGTCGGCCGGGGTTCCACCACCCTCTCGGCCTTCCACGACGCCCTGGTGCAGGCCGACATCGCGGTCTACAACCTGGTCCGGCTCTCCAGCGTGATCCCGCCCGGCACCCAGGTCGACGCGACCGGCAAGACGCCGGCCCCGCAGGGCGCCTGGGGCGACAAGCTGTACTGCGTGTACGCCGAGCAGTACGCGACCCTGCCGGGCGAGCAGGCCTGGGCCGGCATCGGCTGGGTGCAGCGACTGGACGGACAGGGCGGCCTGTTCGTCGAGCACGAGGGCACCAGCGAGGGATACGTCACGACGGCGATCAAGAACAGCCTGCGTGACCTGGTCCGCGGCCACTCGGAGGCGTTCACCGACCCGGACTTCGTGGTGCACGGCGCGGTCTGCGACGGTGACCCGGTGTGCGCCATGGTGATCGCGCCCTACGAGACCGCCTCCTGGGCGGGCGCCCCGCGCAACTGATCGCAATCCTTCCCGAATCTCCGGCCGGTGTGCCGCCCGTCACGGGTGGCCGCCGGCCGGAATCGTCGTGATCCGCCGGAGGTTCGCGCTGGTATGACGACGATCGGACTCATCGGCAGCGGAAACATCGGCAGCACTGTGGCCCGCCTCGCGGTGGCCGCCGGTTACGACGTGGTGCTGAGCAACTCGCGCGGCCCCGAGACCCTGCAGGACCTGGTCAAGGAGCTGGGCCCGGCCGCCCGGGCGGCGACTCCCGCCGAGGCCGCGGCAGCCGCGGACCTCGTGGTGGTGACCGTGCCGCTGCGGGCCTTCCGGGACGTCCCGGCGGAGCCGCTGGCCGGCAAGGTGGTGATCGACACGAACAACTACTACCCGGAGCGCGACGGCGTCTTCCCCGAACTGGAGGACGGCTCCACCACCACCGGTGAGCTGCTGCAGAAGCACCTCGCCGAGTCGCGCGTGGTGAAGGGCTTCAACAACATCTGGTTCGGCCATCTGGGCGACCTGGCCCGCCCGGCGGGCAGCGCGGACCGGTCGGCCCTGCCGATCGCCGGTGACGACGCGGCGGCCAAGCTGCTCGTCACCGAGTTCCTCGACCGGGTCGGGTTCGACACCGTGGACGCCGGGCCGCTCGCCGAGAACTGGCGAACCCAACGGGACTCGGCGGTTTATGTGAATCCTTACGGCGCATACGGGGTACTGCCGGGTACGCCGGCGAGCGCGGAGGTCGTACGCGAAGCGCTCGCCGCGGCGAAGGCCGGCTGAAAGCCTTCCCCCAGCTGAGGCCCGCCGCCGAGGGGCGTCGGCGGCGGGCCCAGCGCACCCGGCGTGCTTCAGGGCTCCAGGCCGATCGACGCCTGGAACGTGCCGTCCATCTCGAACGGCACCGACTCGTGCTCGTGCACCACCAACCAGCGCCCGTCGACGCGGCGCAGCCCCAGCGTCACCCGGAACCACAGGCGGAACCCCTCGGTGGACCCGCGCGGCACCGCGCTGAGGCAGTCGATGCTGGTCGCGAACGCCACGTCGCCGTCCACGGTGATCTCCAGCTGGGTGACCTCACGGCGCGGCGGCGCCTCGAAGGTCGCCATCCACGCCTCCAGCTTGCCCGGGTCCCGGGCGTCACCCGGCTGGCGCAGCGGCGGGGCGAGGTTGTACTCGACGAACGTGGGCGTGTAGTAGGACAGGATGGCCTTGGCGTCGCCGGTCTCCAGCAGAGCGGCCTTGCGTTCGATGACTTCCCTGATCTCGTTCATGCCGGGATGTCGAAGCCGGGCCGGCCGGTTTCGACATCCCTGGCGAAACGAGAGGGGAAATCCGTGAAGTACGTGATCCTGATCCAGTCGAACCCGCAGTCCCTGGCGGTCTGGGAGACGCTGACCGAGCAGCAGCAGGGCGATCTCGGGCTGGGCCACCTGCGGCTCACCGAGGAGATGCGCAAGGCCGGCGTGCTGGTCGCGAGCGAAGGTCTCGGCGATCCGGCGCTGGCCACCCAGGTCTCCGTCCGGGACGGGAAGACGATCACCTCCGACGGACCGTACGCCGAGGTCAAGGAGCATCTGGCCGGCTTCTACCTGATCGACGTGGCGGACCGGGAGGAGGCGATCGCCTGGGCCGCGAAGGCGCCGGACGCCGCGTACACCCGGGTCGAGCTGCGGCCGGTCCTGGACATGAGCGAGTGGGAGTTCTGACCGGGCTGCCGGACCTGCTGCGCGAGTGCGCGCCGCAGGTCCTGGCCGCCCTGGTGCGCCGCTACGGCGACTTCGAGACCTGCGAGGACGCGGTCCAGGAGGCGCTGCTGGCGGCCGCCCGGCAGTGGCCGGAGACCGGCGTCCCGGAGCATCCGCGCAACTGGCTGATCACGGTGGCGAGCCGCCGCCGGATCGAGCTGCTGCGCACCGAGACCGCCCGGCGGCGCCGCGAGGACGCGGTGTGGCACGAGCCGGCGCCCGAGGTCCGCGGCGACGACGAGCTGGCGTTGCTGCTGCTCTGCTGCCATCCCGCGCTCAGTGTGCCGGCGCAGGTCACGCTGACCCTGCGGGCGGTCGGCGGGCTCGGCACCGCGGAGATCGCCCGGGCGCTGCTGCTGCCGGAGGCCACCGTGGGCCAGCGGATCAGCCGGGCCAAGCAGCGGATCCGGGAGGCCGGCGCACGCTTCGAGAGGCCCGCGCCGGGCGAGTTCGGCCAGCGGCTGACCGCGGTCCGGCACGTGCTCTATCTGATCTTCAACGAGGGGCACACGGCGAGTTCCGGCGAGCGGTTGCAGCGGGTGGAGCTGACCCGGGAGGCGATCCGGCTGACCCGGCAGCTGCACCGGCGCCTGCCGGAGGACGGCGAGGTCGCCGGGTTGCTCGCGTTGATGCTGCTCACCGATGCCCGGCGGGTCGCGCGTACCGGTCCGGACGGCACCCTGATCCCGCTCGCCGAGCAGGACCGGACCCGCTGGGACGCCACGGCGATCGCCGAGGGCGTCGCGATCATCACCCGGGCCCTGCAGCGGGCCCCGGTCGGGCCCTTCCAGGTACAGGCCGCGATCGCGGCGGTGCACGACGAGGCAGCGCGGCCCGAGGACACCGACTGGCCGCAGATCCTTGCCCTGTACGAGCTACTGCACGCCCTCGCACCCAGCCCGATGGTGGCGCTGAACCGGATCGTGGCGCGGGCCATGGTCGACGGGCCGGCCGCCGGGCTCGCCGCCCTCGACCGG
This sequence comes from Actinoplanes sp. NBC_00393, assembly GCF_036053395.1. Classification (NCBI taxonomy): domain Bacteria; kingdom Bacillati; phylum Actinomycetota; class Actinomycetes; order Micromonosporales; family Micromonosporaceae; genus Actinoplanes; species Actinoplanes sp. NBC_00393. The sequence goes on from NZ_CP107942.1 coordinate 5,455,698, forward strand.
GTCGCCGGGGATCCGGTGCTGGCCCGGCACCACCGGACCGCCGCGGTCCGGGCCCACCTGCTCGAGCTGGCCGGCGACCGGGACGGGGCGCGGGAGAACTACCGGCTGGCGGCGCGGCTCACGCTCAGCCTCCCCGAGCAGCGCTATCTGGAGTCGCGGGCGGCCGGACTCCGCTGACCGGGGCGAAGATCCGGGTGACAGATCAAGGACCGAACTCTTTCCCTCGAATAGGTGGGTGCCGGATTTCTTTTCGTTAATGCACCCAGCAATTCTCCGGCAAGCCCCTGACCAGCTAGTCTTGCTGGCCGCGCGCCCGTTCGGGGTGTTCCACTCCGCCGTCAGGCCATTACACAAGACGCCGATCGGGCTATTTCTAATTGACGCGAATATTACTCGCGTTCCTTATGACAATTGCTACTGCCGTCGCCCGTACGCATTTGCCATCGTGGGTGGAAGGCCGCGGGGCAGCGCTGAACCGTGCACGCGCCGCTTCGTGGCCATCGACCAGATCACGAGTGGGAGGATGCCGGACGCATGCAGCCGCCGACGGCGATCAAGCGACGCCTGAACGAGTTGGGGCTGCGCAGCCGGCTCCGGGCCCGGCCCCGGTTGCAGGGCCGGATCCTGGCGCCGGCCGGGCTCCGGCGCCGCCTGCCCAGCGCGCCCGGGCTGTACTTCCCCTTCTACCACGACGTCCTCCCGGAGTACGGCGACGACCTGCGCCGCCACCTGCGCGCCCTGCAGCGGATCGGCCCGATGCTCACCTGGGACGAGGCGCTCGCCGTCCTGGCCGGCGAGCGGCCGCTCACCGGGCCGATGTTCTGCCTCTCCTTCGACGACGCGCACCTGTCCTGGCGGGACGTGGCCGCCCCGGTGCTGCTGGAGATGCGGGTGCCGGCGATGTTCTTCCTGACCTCCGGCATGGTCGGGCAGCCCGGCAACCTCACCTGGCAGGACTGCCGGGATCTGGCCGCGGCCGGCTTCGCCTTCGGCTCGCACACGATCACCCACACCCGGCTCGCCGACCAGGACGACGAGGCGGCGGCACGGGAGCTGATCGAGTCGAAACGCGAGATCGAGGACGAGCTCGGCGCCGAGGTCCGGGACTTCGCCGCGCCGTACGGGCATCCCGCCGTCGACTTCCGGGACCGGGACGTGCAGGTCGCCCGGGACGCGGGGTACCGCAGCTTCGCCACCACGCTGCGCCCGGCGATGCACCCCGGTGACTCGCCGATGTTCATCCACCGGCAGGGCCTGCACCCGGCCTGGCCGATCATGGCGGTCAGGACCCGGGTCCATGACTGACGCCCGCATCTACCTGTCCCCGCCGGACGTCAGCGACGTCGAGCGCAAGCTGCTGCTCGACGCCTTCGACTCGAACTGGGTGGCCCCGGTCGGCCCGGACCTGGACGCCTTCGAGGCGCAGGTGGCCGAGCTGGTCGGGGTCCGGCACGCGGTGGCGCTCAGCAGCGGCACGGCAGGGCTGCACCTGGCCCTGATCGCGGCCGGGGTGCGGCGCGGCGACACCGTGCTGGTGCCCTCGTTCACCTTCGCGGCGACCGCGAACGCGGTGGCGTACCTGGGCGCGCGTCCGGTCTTCGTGGACAGCACCCCGGCGAGCTGGAACATCGATCCGGACCTGGTCGCCGAGGAGCTGCGGGCGCGGGCCGACCGCGGGCAGCTGCCGCGCGCGGTGATCGCCGTGGACATGTACGGGCAGTGCGCCGACTACGACCCGCTGCTGGAGGCCTGCGACCGGTACGGCGTACCGCTGATCGAGGACGCGGCCGAGGCTCTCGGCGCCACCTACCGGGGCCGCCCGGCCGGGCAGTTCGGGCTGGCCGGGGTGCTCTCCTTCAACGGCAACAAGATCATCACCACCGGCGGCGGCGGGATGCTCGTCACCGACGACAGCGCGGTCGCCAAGCAGGCCCGGCACCTGGCCACCCAGGCCCGCGAGCCGGTTGCGCACTACGAGCACCGCGCCGTCGGCTACAACTACCGGCTGAGCAACCTGCTGGCCGCGGTCGGCCGGGGGCAGGTGCAGCGGCTCGGCCAGCTGCTCGAGTCCCGGCGGCGCACCTTCGAGTTCTACCGCACGGCGCTGGGCGACCTGCCCGGCCTGGAGTTCATGCCGATCGCCGGGTACGGCGTACCCAACTACTGGCTGACCTGCCTGCTGGTCGACGCCGGCCGCTTCGGCGCCGGCCGCGACCGGATCATCGCCGAGCTGGCGGGCCGCGACATCGAGGCGCGGCCGGCCTGGAAACCGATGCACCTCCAGCCGGTCTTCCAGGACTGCGTGGTGCGCGGCGGCGAGGTCAGCGCCGACCTGTTCCACCGCGGGCTGTGCCTGCCCAGCGGTTCCGCCCTCACCGACCGGGACCGGGAGCGCGTCGTGGACGCCGTCCGGTCGGTCGCCGCCGAACAGAAGGGGTGACGGGCGGATGCGCATCGTCTACATCCACCAGTACTACTGCAACCCGCAGATGGCCGGCGGGATCCGCTCGTACGAGCAGGCCCGCCGGCTGGTCGCGCGGGGCCACACGGTCGACGTGATCACCACGGACATCACCCCCGGCGCCCGGGAGCTCGGCTGGCGGGTCACCGAGGAGGACGGCGTCACGGTCCACTGGTTCCGGGTGCCCTACAACAACAACATGTCGTACGCCCGCCGGCTGCGCGCGTTCGCCGAGTTCATGGTCCTGGCCGGCGCGAAGGCCGCCCGGCTTCGGGCCGACCTGGTCTTCGCCACCAGCACCCCGCTGACCGTCGCCGTGCCCGGGGTGCTCGCCGCGAAACTGCGCCGGGTCCCGTTCGTCTTCGAGGTGCGCGACCTCTGGCCGGAGGTGCCGATCGAGATGGGCGCCCTGCGCAACCCGGTGGCCCGCGGCCTGGCCGGCGCCCTGGCGAACTTCGCCTACCGCAACGCCGCCGAGGTGGTCGCGCTCTCCCCCGGCATGGCCGCCGGCGTCACCGCGCGCCGTCCCGGCACCCCGACCACGGTCATCCCGAACGCCGCCGATCTGGACCTGTTCACCGTGGACCAGGAGCAGGTCCGGCAGTTCCGGGCCACGCACGACTGGCTCGGCGACCGGCCACTGATCGTCTACACCGGAGCGCTCGGCGCGGTCAACGGCGTGGAATACCTGGTGCACGCCGCCCACCGGATGCGGCGGCTGGACCCGGACATCCGGGTGCTGATCGTCGGGCACGGCAAGGAGTGGGAGTCCACCAAGCAGCTCGCCGCCGGGTACGGGCTGCTCGGCGAGGTCGTGCACATGTGGGAGAAGGTGCCGAAGTCGCAGCTCCCGGTGATCCTCGGCGCGGCCTCCATGTCGTCCAGCTTCGTCCGGCCGATCCGCGGGCTCTGGGACAACTCGGCCAACAAGTTCTTCGACGCGCTCGCCGCGTCCCGGCCGATCGCCATCAACTACGGCGGCTGGCAGGCCGACCTGCTGCGGCAGACCGGCGCCGGGCTGGTCCTCACCCCGGAGAACACCGACGTGGCGGCCGGGCAACTGGTCCGCCACCTGCGCGACGAGGTGTGGATGCGGCAGGCGCGCGAGGCGGCGCACCGGCTGGCGGTGGAGCAGTTCTCCCGGGACCTGCTCTTCGAACGCTTCGAGGAAGTCCTCAACCGGTCGGTGGGGCACCGGCCGGTCCTGTCCGAGCAGTCCTGACGAGCGGGGGAAGTCAGCGTGGAACTGCGTGCGTACGTCCGGGCCTGCCGGCGCCGATGGCTCTGGCTGGTGGTGCCGGTGCTGCTCGCCGTCGGCATCACAGCGGGTCTGACGCTGTCCGCGGCGCCCGCACACAAGTCCTCGATGATCCTTTTCGTGACCGGCGGCAACGGCGATCCGGACGCCGGCGCTCGACGGCTCAACTCGTACATCGCACTGCTCACCGGGCCGCGGGTGGCGCAGGGCGTGGTGGACCGCCTGGGCCCGGACCGCACCGCCGAGCAGGTGCAGAAGAGCCTGTCCGCGCAGGTCCGGGAGGGCACCGACCTGCTGGTCATCTCGGCCACCGACGCCGACGCGGAGAAGAGCCGGCAGATCGTCACCACCGCCGCCTCGGTCCTGGTCGGCCTGGCCCGGCAGATCAACACCCCCGGCGACGACGAGGGACCGGCCCCGGCCGTCTCGATCGTGCAGGACGCCGTGACCGTCCAGGAACCGGACAACCTGCTGCGCAACATCGGCTTCTCGGCCGTGCTCGGCCTGCTCATCGGGGCGATCGCGGTCGCGATCCGGGAGGCCACCGCGAAGACCGTCGGCGACGAGGACGACCTGCGCCGGCTCGGGCTCGGCACGGTCGGGACGATCTCGCTCGGCAACCGGCTCGGCCGGCACGGCCACCCGGACCAGGACCTCGCCGAGGCGTTCCGGCGGCTGCGCACCCTGATGCCGGCACTGGCCGACCCGCACCGCGGTCCCGGCCGCGGCAAGTCGCTGCTGCTCACCGGTTCGCACCGCAAGGAGGGCACCACCGCGGTCAGCTGCGGGCTGGCGATCGCGATGGCCGAGACCGGCGCCCGGGTGGTGCTCGTCGACGCCAACATGCGCCACCCCGGGATCGGCCGTTACCTCGCCCTGGAGGGCGCGCCCGGACTGGCCGAGGTGCTGGCCGGCACCGCCCGCGTGCCGGACGTGCTGCAGAACTCGCTGAACGGCCGGGTCACCGTGCTGCCGGCCGGTGAGCACGCCCCCGACCCGGGCGAGATCCTGGCCTCGCCGCGGCTCGGCGCGACCGTACGCACGCTCACCGAACGCTTCGACGTGGTGCTGGTCGACGGGCCCGCCCTGCACGGCGTGGCCGACGCGACCGTGCTGAGCCGGGTGACCGACGACTCGCTGCTGGTGGTACGCGCGAACCACACCCGGACCGCCGACGTGCAGCGCTCGATGGACCTGCTCGAACGGGTCGGCGCCCAGCTGGCCGGCGCGGTGCTCAACGCGCTGCCCCGCAAACTGCCCACCGGCAAGGACTGGCCCGAGGGTGTGGCCGAGGTGCAGTCCGCCGATCCCGGTCTCGGGCTGTTCGCCGACACCGACTCGGGCCGCCCGCCCCGGCTCGACGACACCTTCGTCTCGCTGCCGCCGGTCGGCACCGCGCGCGGCCGGGCGCGGGTGATCAAGGCGGAGCCGGTGGTGACACCGTCCGAACCCGACGCCGAGCCGGAACCCGAGGTCATTCGCGGCTGGGCCAAGGTCTTCACCGCCGAACCGCCCGAGAAGGACGCGCCGCACCTGCCGGTCCAGCGCAACTCCGGCGAGATCGAGGCCCCACCGCCGAAGGAGACGCCGGCCCAGGACGCGCCGAAGAGCCCGGACGAGGAGCAACAGCGCGGTGAGTGAACTCCAGGCGGAACGTGCGGAGGCCGAGCAGCTCAGCCCTCCACGCCGCGCTGATCCGGTCACCTGGATCCGCACCTTCCTCCGCGAGCCGACCGTCCTGCTGCTCGCCTCACAGGTGCTCACCGGCGTGGTGGCACTGGCCGCCAACATCCTGATGGTCCGCTCGCTGACCCCCACCCACCGCGGTGAGGTCGCGCTCCTGCTCCAGGTCGTGTACCTGTCGACCCAGCTGCTGCTGCTCGGCACCGAACGCAGCTTCGTCGCGGCGTACCACAACGTCGCACCGGCAGCGGCCGTCCGCGCGTACGCCCGGTTGCTGGCCGTGCCGTGCGGCCTGTTCCTGACCGCCGGGCTGATCTGGTCGATCGCCGCGCCGCAGCGGCTCACGCCCGGCGCGGCACTGACCGCGATGGTCTGCTGGTTCGCGCTGATCGAGGCGACCGCGCTGGCCACCCGGTCGATCGCGATCGCGGTCGGCCGCACCCGCGACTTCCTGGTCAGCCGGGTGATGGAGGCACTGCTGCTGCTTGCCATGCTGATCGGTCTCTATCTGGCCGGCGCCGGCAACCCGGCCGCCTGGCTGGCGGCCTACCTGATCGCCGGCGCTCTGCCGACGGTGACCTTCCTGGTGTTCTGGATGCGGTTGCTGCCGGCCGCCGGCGCGACCCCGGTGCGGCCCGAGCAGAACCGGCTGGTCCGCCGGGAGGGCCTGGCGCTGTTCCCGGCGGCGATCTCGAACATGGCGATGCTGCGGGTGGACCGGCTGGTCATCCCGGCGCTGGCGTCCACCGCCGCCCTCGGCCTGTACGCGTCGGTCGCCACCATGACCGAGCTGCTGGCCTGGCCGCTGCGGGCGTACGCGGACTCGCGTCTCGGCCGCTGGCGGGCCGCCCACCTGGACGGCACCCTGCGGATCAAACCCATCCTGACCGCCGTCACCGCCTACACGCTGGTCGCCGTGCCGATCGCGGCCGCCGGCCTGTACCTGCTGATCGAGCCGGTCTTCGGCCACCAGTACCACCCCGCCCAGGTGATCGTGGTGCCGCTGGTCGTCGCCGCCGGCCTGTACGGGATCTCCCGCGTCGTCCTCGGCCTGCTGATCGCCAAGGGGCACGCCAAGCTGGTCTCCACCGCCGAGATCACCGGGTTCGTGGTCAGCTTCGCCGGATACCTGCTGCTCATCCCGGCTCTCGGCATCCTCGGCGCGGCCTGGGGCTCGCTGCTCGGCTACGGCTCCTGCCTGATCTTCGCGCTGGTCACCACGGCACTCGTGAGGGATCGGTGAGGAGCCGGGTCTTCTTCGCACCGGGACTGCTGCTGGTCCTGGTGACGATCGGCGGCCGCTACACCCTGGACCGGGCCGGCCTGGTCGACCTGGCCTGGGTCGATCTGCGGGTGATCGGGCTGGCGATCGCGCTGGTGCTGCTCATCCTGGACGCCGCCCGCCGGCCGCGCACGCTGACCGGTCCGGGCCGCGAGGGCTGGCTGGTGGCGGCGGTGCTGTTCTTCCTCTACCAGATCGCCTCCGGCCTGTGGGCGCCGCCGGCGTCGCGGGTCGGCCCGCAGACCGTGGACCTGATCCTGCTGGGTGTGCTGGTGCTCGCCTTCTACGCGTACGCGGTCGGCGACCCGGAGCGGGTGATCCATACCGTGTTCCTGCTCCTGTTCATCGCCGCGGTGATCTTCGCGCTGGCCGCGCTGCTGATCAACGGCCCCGGTGAGCAGGGCCGGTACTCGGCGTTCGGTGGCGGGCCGAACGTGTTCGTCCGGATCCAGATCCTCGGCGTGATCAGCGCGGTGGCCCTGTTCATGATCTACGGCCGGCTCTGGCCGCTGCTGGTGACGCCGCTGTTCCTGCTGGCCGCGGTGCTCTCCGGCTCCCGGGCCGGGCTGCTCGCCGGCGGTGTGGTGGGGTTCGCCGCGCTGCTGAAGCTGCGGCACCGGCTACGCACCGGCCCGGTGGTCGCCGCCGGCGTGGTGCTGCTGGGCGTGTGCGCCGCGCTCTGGGCGTTCGCCCCGCCCGCCTTCACCGACCTGTTCCAGGAGCGGTTCGTCGAGCAGACCGTGCAGGAGCAGTACCTGTCCGACCGGACCTCGATCTGGGCGGCCGCGTGGAACCAGTTCCTCGACCACCCGATCACCGGCGCCGGGCTGGACGGGTTCTTCGGGGAGATCGGTGTGAACCAGATGGTCGAGTATCCGCACAACTACGTCCTCGGCGTCGCCGCCGAGGGCGGGCTGATCGGGCTCGGCCTGCTCGGCGCGTCCATCGTCCTGTGGACCCGGATCGTGTACGGCGGTGGGCAACGGCCACAACTGACCGGGCTGGCCGTGTCGGCGGCCGTGTTCGTGGCGCTGAGCAGCCTCTTCTCCGGTGACTACTACGACTCGCGGCTGGCCTGGATCTTCGCCGCGCTGGCCGCCGCGGCCGCCCTGACGCCCGACGGCGTCACCCGTACCGAGCGCGAGCTGGTGTCCCTATGAAACGCCGTACCCTCCTGATCACGCTGGGCCTCGGCTCGGCGGCCGCCGCCACCGCTGCCGCGCACGCGGTCCGGGGTGGTGAGGAGGTTCCGGAGGTTCGCGACGCGATGCCCGGCGCGGCACCGTCCAGGCAGGACCGGATGAAGGTCAAGACGGTCGCGTTCTGGACCGGGATCTTCATGAAGAGCTGGGACTACGCGTACAGCAACGCGACTCCGCTGAGCCGGTCGCTGGACAGCCAGGATCACTACGACCTGGCGTACGACGTGGACGGCTGCGTCGCCATGTTCCGGGCCACCGGTGAGCGCCGGTTCCTGGACCGGGCGCTGACGTTCGTGGAGAACGTGGTCGCCGGCGCGAAACCGTCGTCGTCGCTGCCGGACAGCCGCTACCGCGACAAGTACCAGGGCTGGGAGTCGCGCAAAAGCGGGGAGGGCGGCGACGAGGTGCCGCTCTACGAGAGCTACCTCTGGCGGTACGCGACCGCGCTGCTGGTCGCCATCCACGACAACCCGGGCATCTTCGCCGACCGCGGCTACCGGCAGCGCTACGACAGGCTGCTGAACTTCGCCGAGGTGCAGATCTTCGAGAAGTGGTACTCGCGGGGCGCCGACGACACCATCTACCGGGACCGGACGCACATGGCGTCGCACTGGGCGCTGATCGCGCTGCATCTGGCCCGGCTCACCGGTGACCAGGGCCGCCGGGCGCGATACATCACGGTCGCTGACACGATCAGCAGCCGGCTGCATGCCCAGCTGCGCCGCAATCCGGCCGAGCCGACGGCGTACTTCTGGAGCGACGTCTGGGGTTCGGCCAAGCGGCCCGGGCAGGACGTGGGACACGGCAACGGCGTCATCGCGTACGTCGTGGAGGCCAGGGACCTCGGCAAGGGCTGGACCGACGCCGACATGGCGGCCTTCTCCGCCCTGCTCACCAAGGTGATCTGGCCGGGCGGCACGACCTACCGCGCCTATCTGGACGGCACCGGCTCGGACAACGGCTGGTTCGCCGACGGCTTCGTGAAGCTGGGGCGTTACGACCCGGCCGTGCAACTGCGGCTGGAGAAACACCAGGTGGTGAACGATCAGTTCGCCGCGAACATGGCGCTCAACGCCCGCATCCTGCGGTCGTGACGGCGCTGGAAGGAGAGAGGCGATGACAGCATCGCTGTTGGACCCAGCGGCACGCGAGTGGAAGGAGACGCTCCAGCACGTCGGTCACGACATGTACCACGTGCCGGACTACGTCGTCCTGGACGCCCGGCTCTACGGCGGCTCGCCGGCCGCGTTCTGGTACGAGCAGAACGGCCGGCGCCTGCTGATCCCGCTGATCGTCCGGGAGATACCCGGCTCGGACCTGCGGGACGCGATCTCGCCGTACGGATATCCCGGCCCGGTCAGCGACGCGGCGCCGGGGGACGCCATGTTCTGGGAGCCGGCCTGCACGACGTTCGTGGACACGCTGCACGGGGAGGGCATCGTGTCCGCTTTCATCCGGATGCATCCGCTGCTGAACGCGCCGTCGCCGGTGCTGGAACGGTTCGGCGCGCTGGTCCACCACGGCGAGACCGTGTCGATGGACCTGACGGTCTCGGTCGAGGAGATGTGGAAGCAGACCCGCAGCGACCATCGCAATCACATCAACCGGGCGAAGCGGGCCGGGACCCGGGTGGTCTTCGACGACTGGGACCGGCTGCCCGAGTGGGTCGAGGTGTACCACGACAACATGCGGCGGGTGGGGGCCACGTCGTACTACTTCTTCACGACCGAGCACCTGACCGCGCTGCACGACGCCGTCGGTGACCGGATGCACCTCGCGGTCGCGCTGGAGGGCGAGGAGGTGGTCGGGGGGAACACCTTCTTCGAGTACGACGGGATCGCCACCGGGTACGTGTCGTCGACCCGCCGCGCCCCGAAACGCTACGCCGACGAGTTGCTCTACGACGAGGTCCGGCGCTGGTGCAAGCAGCGCGGCGCGGAGGTCTTCCACCTCGGCGGCGGCAAGGGCGGGTGCAACGACTCGCTGTTCACGTACAAGGCGGGGTTCTCGACCAGCCGGCACCCGTTCCACACCTGGCGCGTGGTGGCCGACCCGGCCGCCTATGCGCAGCTGGTCCGCGAACGCCGGCCCGAGGCCGACCCGGCCGACCTGACCACGACGTTCCCGTCCTACCGATAGGAGCCCGCCATGCGGATCACCTGCGTCGGCGGCGGTCCCGCCGGCCTCTACTTCGCGGTGCTGGCGAAACTCGCCGACCCTGGGCACGAGATCACCGTGCTGGAACGCAACCCGGCCGGCGTCACCTGGGGCTGGGGCGTGGTCTTCTGGGACGACCTGCTCGACGACCTGTTCCGGCACGACCCGGTCAGCGCCGAGCGGATCTGGGAGTCGGCCCGCCAGTGGGACGAGTACGAGGTCCGCGCCACCGGCAAACCGGTCACCCACCTCGCCGGGTACGGGTTCAGCCTGGGCCGGCACCGGCTGCTGGAGATCCTCGCCGAGCGGGCGCGCGAGCTCGGCGTACAGATCCTCTTCCAGAACGAGGTGACCGACCTGCCGCCGGCCGACCTGGTGGTGGCCTGCGACGGCGCCCGCAGCCGGCTGCGCGAGCAGCACGCCGAGCACTTCGGCGCCGAGGTGGAGGTGGCCCGCAACAAGTACATCTGGCTCGGCACGCCGCACGTCTTCGACACGTTCACCTTCGGCTTCGAGAAGACCGACGCCGGGTGGATCTGGTTCCACGCGTACCCGTTCAACGACCGGACCAGCACGTTCATCGTCGAGTGCCAGCCGTCGACGTGGGCGGCGCTGGGGTTTGACACCCTCGACGCCCGGGAGGGGTGCGCCCTTCTCGAGACGATCTTCGCCGAGCATCTGAGCGGCGCCGAGCTGATCGACCACCGGGCCGAGGTGGGCGGCACCGGCTGGCTGAACTTCCGCCGGGTCACCGCCCACCGCTGGGACCACGGCAACGTCGTGCTGATGGGCGACTCCGCGCACACCACGCACTTCGCGATCGGCTCGGGAACCAAACTGGCGATGCAGGACGCGATGGCGCTCGCCGACGCCATCGCCTCCGGTGACGAGCTCCCGGTGGCCCTGGAGCGTTACGAGCACCGGCGCAAGGCGGCACTGGCCCCGCTGCAGCGGGCGGCGCGGGCCAGCAGCGCCTGGTTCGAACGGATGCCCGAGTACGGGGAGCTGCCGGCGAAACGTTTCTCGTACGCTCTGTCGAACCGGCGGGGTGAGTATCCGATGTGGCGTTATCTGTTGCACATGGCGACCCAGAACACGGTGCTGCGCACCCTGTTGCGCTGGACGCTGAGTGCCCGGCGATGGAGCCGGGCCCGGCGCCGGCCGAACACGAACCACTCCGTGGCGGCGGGGCAGGCGATACCCAATACGGCGTAACAAATGAACAGAAGGGACGACCGATGGCCGAAGGCTCCCTACTGCAACCCGGTGACACGTCGTGGCCGGATGCGCTCGATCGCATCCGGCACGACGTTTACCACCTGCCCGCGTACGTCACCCAGGACGCCCGGCTCTCCGGAGGCAACCCGGCCGCGTTCCGGTACGACGAAGCGGATCACGTGTTCCTCCTCCCCCTCATCCTCCGCTCCGTCCCACAGACCGGGTTGTGGGACGCCTTCTCCCCGTACGGCTACCCCGGTCCGGTCAGCGACGTGGCGCCGACCAACCGCGGTTTCTGGGCCCGCGCCGCCCGCGCCATGGTCGAGATGCTGCGCACCCATGACGTGATCACCGTGTTCGCCCGGCTGCACCCCCTGCTGCCGGTGCCGCTGCCGTCCCTGGAGAGCGTGGGCACCGTGGTGCATCACGGCGAGACGGTCTCGATGGATCTCACCCTCTCCCCCGATCAGCTCTGGCAGGAGACCCACCGCAGCCACCGCAACCAGATCAACAAGGCGAAACGGGCCGGTGTGCGGATCGTCTTCGACGACTGGGCGCTGTTCGACGACTGGATCGCCACGTACCACGCGACCATGCGCCGGGTCGGGGCGACGCAGTTCTACTTCTTCGACCGCGAGCATTTCCACCGCCTGCGCGAGGCGCTCGGCGACAGCCTGCACCTCGCGGTGGCCGTGTGCGGCGACGAGGTGCTCGGCGGCAACCTCTTCTTCGAGCACGGCGGGATCATGCACACCCACCTCCAGTCCACTCGGGACGGGCAGATCTTCTGGGCGGACAAACTGCTCTACCACGAGGTACGCCTGTGGGGCCGGGAGCGGGGCAACGAGATCTACCACATCGGCGGCGGCGTGGGCGGCGCCGACGACTCGCTGTTCCGCTACAAGGCCGCCTTCGCCTCCGGCCGCCAGCCGTTCCACACCTGGCGCGTCGTCACCGACCCGATCGCCTTCGAGAAACTCGCCGGCGCCCTCACCCCGGACGCCCTGACCGGCCACTTCCCGCCGTACCGCTGACCCCACCCCAGCTGACCACCAGCGCTGCCTCCCGGCCGTCGAAGCGACACTGGCGGTCAGCCGAGTCTTTCCGGCTGACCGCCAGTGCTGCCTCACGGCCGCTGAGACAGCACTGGCGGTCAGCCGTGTCTGGCGGGTCACACTAGGTTGAATCTGACACTCGTGTCAGGTTCTACCGTGGGCCCATGACGACGACGACCGGCCTGCTCGGCCCGCTCACCAGCCCGTACTCCCTGGCCGGCCTCGATCTGCGCACCCGCTTCGTGATGGCGCCGATGACCCGGTTCCGCTCACCCGGCGGCGTGCCGACGGCCGACGTGGCGGCCTACTACCGGCGCCGCGCGGAGAGCGGGATCGGGCTGATCGTCACCGAGGGTGTACCGGTCGGGCATCGCAGCGCGACCCACGAGACGACCGTGCCGCGGATGACCGCCGGAGCGGCCGAGGCCGGCTGGCGGCGGGTGACCAGCGAGGTGCACGAGGCCGGCGGGCGGATCGCCGCGCAGCTGTGGCACCTGGGCAGCGAGCGGGAACCGGTCGACGGCTACCCGTCGTGGACGCCGGCGACCATGAGCACCGCGAACATCGACGTGATCGTGGGCTCGTTCGCGGAGTCGGCGCGGGTCGCGGTGCGCGCCGGCTTCGACGCCGTGGAGATCCACGGGGCGCACGGGTACCTGCTCGACGAGTTCCTCTGGCCGCGGACCAACCGGCGCACCGACCGTTACGGCGCCGACCGGGCGGCCTTCCCGGCCGAGGTGGTGCGTGCGGTCCGGGCGGAGCTTCCGCAGCAGATGCCCTTGATCGTACGGTTCTCGCAGTTCAAAGAACGTGACTACAGCGCCCGCATCGCGTCCTCCCCCACCGAGCTGGCGTCGCTGCTCACCCCGCTCGTGTCAGCCGGCGCCGACGTCCTGCACGCCTCGCAGCGGCGGTTCTGGGAGCCGGCCTTCGACGGCTCGCCGCTCAACCTGGCCGGCTGGGCCAAGGAGATCACCGGACTGCCGACCATCACCGTGGGTTCGGTGGGGCTCAGCCGTACCTTCCCGGTGTCCGCCCAGATGGACCGGCTGGTGGCCGGGCTGACCGGCGGAGAGTACGACCTGGTCGCGCTCGGCCGGATCCTGCTCGGCAACCCGGACTGGGTGCGCCTCGCCGACGACGGCCGGTTCGACGAGATCCACGACTACCACAAGTCCCATGAGGACACCTACTTCTGACCGATCAGACCAGCCCGCCGCCCGGCGACCGCTCGTTGGGCAGACATGACGCTGCTCGACCGAATCCTGACGCACAAGTGGTGGCTCGGGGTGTCCGGCCTCTTCGCCGTGGTGGCGGTGATCGTCGCGGTCGCGCTGGACGACGAGGAGCCGAAACCGGCCGCTCCGGTCACCGAGGGTTCGACCGTGCAGGAGGTCGCGGACGGTGACTGCAACGCGCAGGGCTCGGACATCGCCATCACGTGCGTACCGGCGAAACCTGAGCCGACCGCGGAAGGCCTCGAGTTCTTCCGGCAGACGGTGGAGCCCATCGACGAGGGGGTCAGCGCCTTCGCCCTGCCGGCCGACGCGCCCCTGGAGGACTTCCCGCAGACCGGCAACTCCGGTTTCTGTTCCGAGGAGCAGGTCGCGTGGCTGCGCCGGCACGGTGACGAAGCCGCCTTCACCAGCATCATCCGGATCCGCAACGCCGGCACCACGGGGGCCAACCTGAACCTCTCGGACCTGCGCATCGAGGAGCTGGAGAGCGAGCCGGCCGAGCCGGTCCTCTGGTTCGACTGCCCGAGCGCGGGCAACGACGACGGCGTCGAGGTCGACATCGATCTCGACCGGCAGGGCGACGTCAAGGTCTGGTACCCGGACCGGGACGAGAGTGTTCCCGGCTCCGCGTTCTCGTTCAGCCTCGCGCCCGGCGAGGGCGGCTGGCTGCTCACCAACGCGCTGCGGGAGCAGGCCGGCACCAGTTACTCCGGCCGACTGGTGGTGACCGCCCGGTACGGCGACGCCGAGCAGGACGTGGCGCTGCGCCTGATCGGCGAGGAGGACACCTTCCACCTGCCGGGGGACGGGCATCAGGACACCGCGAAGATCATGGCGTCGGACGATCCCGCCGCGTACCCGTTCCAGTGCGGCTGGCTCGGCGAGATCGGGGAGTCGGCCGGCTGCACCGTCGAGCAGATCCGGGAACGCCTGCGCGGCTGAGCCGGGGGTTGCCGCACCGGATCGGCCGGCGCGGCAACCCGGATCGGGGTCAGTTCGAACGGCCGCGGATGTAGCCGTGCGGGTCGAGCACGTACTTGCGGGCCGCGCCCTGGTCGAACTCCTGGTAGCCCTGCGGTGCCTGCTCCAGCGGGATCGCCATGGCGTTGACGTTCTTCGCGATCTGCACCCGGTCGTGCAGGATCGCCATCATCAGGCCGTGGTTGTACTTCATCACCGGGCACTGGCCGGTGACGAACGAGTGCGACTTCGCCCAGCCCAGGCCGAGCCGCAGGGACAGCGAGCCGACCTTCGCGGCCTCGTCCACGCCGCCCGGGTCACCGGTGACATAGAGGCCCGGTACGCCGATCGCGCCCCCGGCCCGGGTCAGGTCCATCAGCGAGTTCAGCACCGTCGCGGGCATCTCGGTCTGCGAGTCCCGTCCGTGGCCGCGCGCCTCGAAGCCGACCGCGTCGACCGCCGAATCGACCAGCGGCTGGCCGATCGCCGGGGCCGCCCGGCCGAGGATCTGCTGCACCTGCTCCGCCGGTTCGCCCTGCGACACGTTGATCGTCTCGCAGCCGAAGCTGCGTGCCTGGGCCAGCCGTTCGTCGTTGAGGTCACCGACGATGACGACCGCCGCGCCGAGCAGGAACGCCGAGGTGGCCGCAGCCAGGCCGACCGGGCCGGCGCCCGCGATGTAAACCGTGGATCCCGTGGTAACGCCCGCGCTGACACATCCGTGGTAGCCGGTCGGGAAGATGTCGCTCAGCATGGCCAGGTCGAGAGCCTTCTCGATGGCCTGATCGCGGTCCGGGAACCGCAGCAGGTTCCAGTCCGCGTACGGCACCAGCACGTACTCGGCCTGTCCGCCTACCCACCCGCCCATGTCGACGTAGCCGTACGCCGAACCGGGCCGGTCGGGGTTGACGTTGAGGCAGACGCCGGTCTTGCGCTCCTTGCAGTTGCGGCAACGGCCGCAGGAGATGTTGAAGGGGACCGAGCACACGTCGCCGACCTTGATGTACTCGACGTCCGAGCCGACGTCGATCACTTCGCCGGTGATCTCGTGCCCGAGCACCAGGCCCTCCGGCGCGGTGGTACGCCCACGGACCATGTGCTGGTCGCTGCCGCAGATGTTGCTGGCGACCGTCTTCAGGATCGCCCCGTGCGGCGTCTTACGCCCGACGTTCATCTTGTTGACGCCGGGTCCGTCCTTCATCTCGTAGGTCGGGTAGTCGAGATCGCGGATCTCGACCCGGCCGGGCCCCTGGTAGACAACGGCTTTGTTGCCTGACATGGTGCGCTCCCATCCTCGAGCGTTGGAACGAGCCTCCTGGCGCCATGTTTCTCGTGGAGTAGCCGAAACAGAACCGTCGGTAATCTCGATAAGCGTCGATAATCCCATTTCTGGCGGGGTATCTACGCTCCCGGACGGATGACGGGCGCGCCGCGATCCGCCAGAGTGGGTCCCGTGGGCAGGGTGAAGGCGCGTGAACTCGTCGGCGCGCTCGTGCTGGGCGCGTTCCTGATCGCCTGGAACCATCTGATCGCCGACCGGATGCCCGGCACCCGCGAGACCGACACCGTCGCCGACGTGCTCGTGGCCGTCGACGCGCTCGCCCTGACCTGGCGGCTGACCGCGCCACGACGGGTGCTCGCCGTCACCACCCTCGTCACCCTGACGTACCTTCTGCTCGGCTTCCCGTACGGTCCGGTCTTCCTGCCCTTCGCGATCTCCGTCTACTCCGTCGCGCGATACCTGCCCTGGCGCACCGCGGCTGTCGCCGCCGGACTCGCGATCCCGGTGCTGGCCCTGCACAACGTCAGCGACGGCGTCTCGCTCGGCGACCTCTCCGGACTGTTCCCGGCGGCGGGCTGGGTGGCCGTACCGTTCACGATCGGCACGCTGCGCGCTCAGCTCAAGGACAACGTCGCCCGCGACCGCCGGGAAGCGGTCGAACGCGGCATCCAGGAGGAACGCCTCCGGATGGCCCAGGAGGTGCACGACATCGTCGGGCACGGCTTGGCCGCCATCAAGATGCAGGCCGACATCGCGCTGCACGTGCTGCACAAGCAGCCGGAGATCGCCCGGCCCACGCTGGAGGCGGTCAGCACCACCAGCGCCCAGGCCCTCGACGAGCTCCGCAGCACGCTGCGCATGCTCCGCTCCGCCGACGAGTCGAAGGCCTCCACCCCCGGACTCGCCGACCTCGACGGCCTCTACCAGCGGATGCGTGACGCGGGGCTTGAGGTCCGGGTCCGCACCGTCGGGGCGCCCGGCACCCTGTCGGCCGAGTCGGACATGACCGCGTACCGAATGATCCAGGAATCGCTCACCAACGTGCTGAAACACGCGTACCCGAAAGAGGCTGACATCGTGCTGGAGAACGAGCCCGGCGCCCTGCGCATCCGGGTCATCAGCGCCCATCCGGAGACCGCGCCGATGCCCGGCGACGGGCTGGGCATCGCCGGCATGCGCGAGCGCATCGCCGCCCAGGGCGGCAGGTTCGCCGCCGGGCCGGCGCCCGGGGCACGGTTCGTGGTCGATGCGTGGCTGCCGGCATGATCTCGGTGCTGCTCGTCGACGATCAGGATTTGGTACGCCTGGGGCTGCGCACCCTGCTGTCCAGTGAGGACGGTTTCACCGTCGCGGGTGAGGCCGCGGACGGACTGGCCGCGGTGCAACAGGCGGTGGCGCTGCGGCCGGACGTGGTGCTGATGGACGTACGGATGCCCGGCATCGACGGCCTGGAAGCCACCCGCCGGATCGCCTCGCTGACCGGCACCCGGGTGATCATGCTGACCACGTTCGAGCGGGACGAGTACGTCTTCGAGGCACTGCGGATCGGGGCCAGCGGCTTCCTGCTCAAGGACACCCCGCCGGTGACGCTGCTGGAGGCGATCCGCACGGTCGCTGACGGCGGCGCGCTGCTGTCGCCGTCGGTGACCCGAACCCTGATCCGCGAGTTCGTCACGAACGGGCCACGCCGGCTGGTGCCGCACCCCCGCCTGGATCAGCTCACCGAACGGGAGCGGGAGGTGGTGGCGCTGGCCGCGGAAGGCCTCACCAACCAGGAGATCGCCGGGCGGCTGGTGGTGAGCCCGGCTACGGCCCGCACCCACGTCAGCCGCGCCATGATCAAGCTGGGCGCCCGGGACCGGGCCCAGCTGGTCGTCTTCGCCTTCCAGTCCGGCCTGGCCACATAGCCGCCGCTGAAAGCCCGATCTCTCGGCTGACGGCCAGCGTCGTATCCCGGGCGTTGAAGCAGCGCTGGCCGTCAGCCCGGGTCTTCCGGCTGACGGCCAACGTTGTCAGGTCAGGGCTTGGAGGCCAGCGCTCGTCCGGCGACCACCATCGCGGCGGCGGCCAGGATGATGTCCTTCAGGATGTACTGGGCCTCCAGCGTCGGCAGCATCCCGGGGAACATGTCGGCCGGGAAGAGGAACAGCGGCGTCATCATCCCGGCGATCACCGGGAAGAGCAGCAGCGCACCGACCCGCAGGCCGATACCGGTGATCAGCGTGAAGCCGATGAACGTCTCCACCACGGCGGTCGCGACCACCGCCGGCGTGCCGGAGATCAGGCCGAAGGTGAGCGCGTCGACCGTACGCATGACCAGCGCCTCGGCCGGGGAGGCGCCCGGAAAGAACTTCAGCGCGCCGAAACCCAGCAGAACCAGCCCGAGGCTGACCCGCAGCGCCACGGCGCCGTAGGCGGTGAAGATCGCGGCGGCGCGGTCCTGCCAGGTGCGCGGGACCGACGGCACCGGCGGGGCAGGAACGGTGGCGGGCCGGGTGAGTTCGGTGACGGACATGGCGGTCGCTCCTTCGAGGTACGGGACGCCTTGTCGCGTCCTGAACCTCACGATCCCGGCATCCGGCCGCCGTCGAATCCGGCCCGGAACGGCTCCGGCACTGCGTATCCCAGCCGGGTTTCCCCCCGACCCGTACGCCGCAGACCGTACTTTCCCCTACTCGCCTCAGGCGGCCATCACTGCGCCGGTGGTCGGGGCAGGCTCGGCCCGCGCAAGGGCAAGCCGGGTACGAGCCGGCTCCCGTGGAATCGTCGCAGCACCCGCCCCCGCGATCGGCCGCGGACGGCGGGGCTCAACCCGGCCCGCACTGCCCCCACGCCCCGGATAGATCAGCAGCCCGTTGACCGGGTCAGGCACAGCATCCAGGGCAGCGCGCACGATCGGCAATTCCCGGTACGACGACCAGCGGTCATCACTGCGGAAACCGATCTCGAACAGGACACCCCAGGAGAACCGATGCCAGCGCCACTCATAGGCGCCGTGCGCGATGGCGGCCTCAACTAGAACGTTGCCATAGGAGTCCTGCCAGCGCGCCGCGGACAGGTGCGCGCCGTCCAGAACCTCAATCGACCACCATTGCAACTTCATGGTGCCCCGATGCTACTGCGCATCGACAACCATCCTCACCCTTTCCGCGAAGCTCCGCGAAGGTTGGCACCCCTCGTCCGCAGGCAGCCCAAACTCACACCGACTCCGCACCCACCCCCGGCTCGCACCACCCGCCGCCCCGACCGATCGCCTCGCCGGCCGGCGCCCCGGAGCGCCCACTTACAGCTCACACCACCCGCGGACGCACCCAGGCACGGTGGCGGCATGCGCGGAGCGGTTGGACGAGCAACCAAGATCCTCAACAGCCACCGCGGAATGTGGACTCGAGCCCAAAATCGCCGCAAGGTCCGGCGCAGGCGTCGTGGTCTCGCCGTCGGTTCGGAGTCGGCGGCTGTCCGCCGCTCGCCTCGATCCCGCGATGTGCCGGGCGGGCCCGCCGGCCGGGTCGCGGTGCAGGCGCGCACCAGCTTGCGCTTACTTTCGATCCAGCCGGACCCGCAGGCCGGCAGAGCCCGTGCGCGCGGCGGCCTGCGCTTTGCGGCGGGGAGACCTTCCGGGTAAACGGCCACACCCGCAGTGGGTGTAGGTACACCCGCTGCGGGTGTGCCGGGGTTCGGGAGCTCATCTGTCACCGGAGTCGCCGCATCTGCTCGCCGGGTGGCACCGAAGGCGGGTTCCCGGCCCCGGCCCGGCTCGGCCCGGCTCGGCCCGGCTCGGCCCGGCTCGGCCCGGCTCGGCCCGGCTCGGCTCGGCCGGGCCCGGCCTGGCCCGGGGGAGACTTGGCCCGCCTCTGTCCCGCCGGTCGGGCCGCCTCTATGACGAAGCGAACGAGGTCAGGCGGCGTTGGAGCGCCGCCGCCCCGATGGCAGCGCGTGCGCCGGCTTGCGCGGTGCCAAGCGCCGGGCCCGCCGCAGGAGGGTCGGCTGGACAGCGCCGGCATGGCGGGACTCCGGCAGTTGCGGCCCCGCCCAGGCCGGAATGGCGCCGGGCGGTGAAAGCGTGCGATCAGGTGGCACCCACAACGGCTGCGGCGCCGTAGGCGAACCCCACCACATGAAGGTGCCGTAGCCGCGGACCAGCGGCGGCTGCAAAGCCGGCCAGTGCGCCTCCGGCGGGATCGCCAGACGCCATGCTTCGGCTGGGAGCAGAGCGAGGCCGGACTGCGGCGGCGGCACCACGACCGGAAGCCCGGCGCCGGACGGCGCGGCGGCGGGCAGGTCGCCGGCGGGTGCGGTGGCGGCCGGCGCGGAAGCCAGGACGACGGCGGCGCCGATGGTGACGATGCCGGCGAGGAGGGCGGCCGGCTCCCAGCCCGGGCGGACGGTGTCGCCGAGGACCGTCAGGGCGATCACCGATGGGGCGACGACCTCGCCGGTCCAGTGGACCGCCGTGACGCGGCCGACCTCGCCCTGCTGCAGGGCGTTCGCATACATGATCATGCCGTTGACGGGATAGATCAGCAGCGCCCAGACCAGCGGCTCGGTGGCGATCGCGATGATCGTCGACGTGGTGGTGGTCATCGACTCGGACGGGATGTGCAGGGCACGGCCGCAGAGGGCGGCGCCGCCGAGGGAGAAGCCGCCGACGGCTGCCATCAGGCCGGGGTTGCCGACCTTGGTGCTGGCCCAGCCGAGGATGACCAAGGCGACGGCGCCCGCGCAGAAGGCCAACCGCATCGTCTGCGACATCGGGACCTCGTGCTGCTGCCCGGCGGACAACGCCAGGACGGTCAGCGCGGTGCTGGTGCAGATGATCGCGACGACGTCGCGCCGGCGCAGGCGGGACTTGAGGAACAGCCAGGCGAGCACCGCGGTGACGGCGAGCGAACCGGCCAGCACGGACTCGACGACATAGACCGCGAGCTGCTGCAACGCGAACATCGCGGCGACCCACGCGGAGATGTCGAGGGCGATGCCGATCATGTAGAGCGGGTGCCCGAGCGTGCTGACCGTGCTGGTGCTGCGTTTGGCGCCGACGGCCTGCAGGATC
Source organism: Actinoplanes sp. NBC_00393 (assembly GCF_036053395.1). Taxonomy (NCBI): domain Bacteria; kingdom Bacillati; phylum Actinomycetota; class Actinomycetes; order Micromonosporales; family Micromonosporaceae; genus Actinoplanes; species Actinoplanes sp. NBC_00393. The sequence continues at coordinate 5,476,547 of NZ_CP107942.1, forward strand.
GATCCCACCGCGTAACTCAGTGCGCCGTAGACGGCGAGGCCGAGCGCTATCCAATACGCGGTGGTCATCGGGTCACCGCCTAAGATCACACTGCGTAGATCGGCCGATCACGCCCCGATGATATGACGTGAGATGAATCCACGCGACCCTATGCGACGGGCGATGGCACGAACGCGCTCATCACCTCGGCGATCCGCCGCACGCCACCGGGCCCGCACCGATGATCGACCGGCAGGGTCAGCAGCCGCGTGCCCAGGTCGAAGGCCTCCTCATCACCGCTCCACAGTCGATCACGGTCCTGCCGCCAGTGCACCGGCGCGTAAATTCCGTGCCGCGCGAGATGCGCGAGCAGCGCGTCACGCACGCTTTCCGACGCGCATTCCACCTGCACACGGAACGGCCCACCCCCCGAGACACGCCACGCAGATGTACGCGGTGACAGCGCATCCACCACGGAAGAGGCATGGCGCGCGCTCGCCGTACGCAATCCGGTGATGTCCAACAGCGGCAACGTCGCGACCGTGACCGCGCTGGCCGGCGCCGTGCTGCCGAGAAGTTCGTGCTCGCCCTGCTGTTGCAGGGCGCGGAAGCGTTCCTTGGGGATCGGCCGCCCGTCCAGCCAGGCCGCTTTGAGCAGCATCGCGGCGAGTTTGAGCGAAGCCCCCGCGCTCTCCGGCCCACCCGGCCGGGGCAGGTCGAGGCCGCGCGGCGACCAGAGCAGGCCACCGTCCGGCAGTGGCAGGGTCTTGCGGAGGGAGGCGACCGCGTACGCCGCTGTGCTGGCACATGCCCACTCGCTGAACGGGTCGTGCGAGTGGTCCTCGATCACCGTGATCCCCGGATGCGCCCGCATCCACGCGTCCCACGGCGCCCGCGAGTCCCGGCCGAACAGGTTCTGCGCGAGGACGACGTCGCCGTCCGCCACCCGCAGCGTCGCGAAGTGCGGCCCGCGCCCGTCCGGCAGGTGGCGGTAGAAGGCGATCGGCGCCTGCGCGGCGAGGGCCTCGGCGACGCCCATGCAGAAGTACGACGGGACGTGCAGCCGGCCGGCCGGTGCGAGCAGCCGCAACAGGTCGCTGAGCGCGCCGCAGCCGGTGGCGTAGAGCTCGTGCCGGGCCGGCAGCCATCCGGGCAGGCCGCCCCGCTCGGCGCTGAGCAGGGCGGCCGGGTCCCAGTGGAACTCCGACCCGATCTCGCGGGGCGGTTCAGGCGGCACGGCTGACGTCCTCCGGGACCGGCTGGGGTGCGTGCTGCGCACGCTGGATGTTGAGCACGTCGACGTGCACCGGCGGTTCGCCGCGCTGCAGGGTGAGGGCGGTCCGCCAGAGGATCTTGAGGTCGAGTGCGGGTGACCAGTTGTCGACGTACCAGCGGTCGAGGATGAAGCGCTGCGGCCAGTCGATGTCGTCGCGGCCGTTGACCTGCGCCCAGCCGGTGATGCCCGGCTTGACCTCGAGCCGCCGGGCGTCCTCCGCGGAGTAGACGGCGACCTGCGGCAGCACGTCCGGCCGGGGCCCGACCAGGTTCATCTGCCCGGCCAGCACGTTGATCAGCTGGGGCAGCTCGTCGAGACTGGTACGCCGCAGGAAGCGCCCGCACCGGGTGATCCGCGGATCGTTCTCGACCAGCCCGAACGGGTCGTCGATGCCGAGCTGGGCACTGAGCGCGACCGAGTTGTGCACCATCGACCGGAACTTGAGCATCCGGAACGGCTTGCCGTCCTTGCCGGCCCGGTCCTGCACGAACAGGACGCCCTTGCCGTCGGCGATCCGGATCCAGGCCGCGATCCCCGCTATCACCGGAGCGAGCAGGAGCAGGAACACGGCGGCGACCAGTCGATTGAGGCCGTTCCAGAACAGGCGCACGAGTTGTCCCCTCTACAGTGACTCGACGGTTGGCCCGGTGAGGCGGTGGCGGGTGTCCAGCACGTACGGGGCGTGCTCGACGACGAGGTCGAGGTCGAACTCGTCGTGGTCGGCGAGCAGGATCACCGCGTCCGCGGCGGCGGCCTGTTCGGCGGTCAGGGCGACCCGGGTGACCCGGCTGTCGACGTGGGCGTCCTCGACGACGTGCGGGTCGGCTGCGCGTACCTCGGCGCCCATGTCCAGCAGGAGCGCGGCGACCCGCCGGGCCGGGGATTCGCGGGCGTCGCCGCTGTTCTTCTTGTAGGCCAGGCCGAGCAGCAGGATCGTGGACCCGTTGACCGCCTTGCGCCGCTGGTTGAGCGCGGCGACCAGGCGGCGGATCACGTAGTCGGGCATGTGGTTGTTGATGTCGTTGGCGAGCTCGACGAAGCGGAAACTCTGGCCGAGGGTGCGCTGGACCCGCCAGGACAGATACGACGGGTCGATCGGCAGGCAGTGGCCGCCGACGCCGGGACCGGGCACGAACCGCATGTATCCGAACGGCTTGGAACTGGCCGCGCCGATCGCCTCCCAGACGTCGATGCCGAGGTCGTGGGCGTACACCGCCAGTTCGTTGACCAGGGCGATGTTGACGTGCCGGAACGTGTTCTCGAGCAGCTTGGCCAGCTCGGCGACCTTGGGGTCGGAGACCGGCACGGTCTGCTCGACGACCGAGGCGTAGAAGGCCTGCACCTTCTCCAGCGAGGTCTCGTTGATGCCGGAGACCACCTTGGGCGTGGTGACCAGGTTCCACTCGCGGTTGCCCGGGTCGATCCGTTCCGGGCTGTAGCCGAGGTGGAAGTCGACCCCGGCGATCAGGCCGGAGCCCTCCTCGAGCAGCGGCGCGACCAGCTCGGTCGTGGTGCCCGGGTAGGTGGTCGACTCGAGCGCCACGGTGGCGCCCGGCCGCAGGTAGCGGGCCAGGGTACGGGCGGAGTCCTCGATGTAGCGCAGGTCCGGGGTGCCGTCGCGCAACGGCGTGGGCACCGCGATCACCGCGACGTCGAAGCCGGCGCACGCGCGCGGATCGGACGAGGGCTGGAAGTTGCCGGTGGCGAGGATCGTTTGCAGCTCCTCGGAGGAGATGTCGTCGACGTAGGACTCCCCGGCGGCGAGCCTTTTGATCCGCTCGTCGTCGACGTCGAAGCCGACGACGGTGTGACCGACCTGGGCGGCGCGGACCGCGAGCGGCAGCCCGACGTATCCCTGACCGGCTATGACGACCCGCATTGACGTGTTCTCCCTGGTCATTGGTGCCGCCCGGGTGGCAGGGCGGCTTCCGGGTGACGCGGCCGGTTGCCGGCCGCGCGGTGCCATTCGGTGTGGATCGGCCCGCCCGGGGTCTGCTTCTCCCGGCCGGTGGGCAGGGCGGGCGACTCGGCGAGCCAGCGCAGGACGGCGATCAGGTCCTCGCGGGGTGCGGCCGCGTCGAGCAGCGAGAGCACGGCCCCGTCCAGCGGCGGCACCGGCGCCTGCGAGATCAGCGGGTGGTGCGGCCGGTGGTCCGGCTCGTTCGGCCCGAGCAGGATCTCGGCGAGCTTCTCGCCCGGCCGCAGTCCGGTGTAGACGATCTGGATGTGCTGGTCGGCGGCGTCGGCGATGCGCCGGGCCACGTCGGCGATCCGGACCGGCTCGCCCATGTCCAGGACCAGCACCTCGCCCTTGCTCTCCAGCGCGCCGGCCTGGATGACCAGCCGGACCGCCTCCTGCACGGTCATGAAGTACCGGGTGACCTCGGGGTCGGTGACGGTGATCGGGCCGCCGGCCTCGACCTGGGCGGCGAACGCGGTGAGCACGGAACCGCGGCTGCCGAGGACGTTGCCGAACCGGACGCTGCTGTAGTGCCCGGAGGCGGTCGCGTCGGCCGCGGCGGTGAGGCGCTCGGTGATCCGCTTGGAGTAGCCGAGGACGCTGCACGGGTCGGCGGCCTTGTCGGTGGAGATGTTCACCAGGCGGTCGACGTTGTGCCGCAGGGCGGTCTGCAGGATCTGGTACGTACCGATGATGTTGGTCTTGAGAGCTTCGGAGGGGTGCATCTCGAGCAGCGGAAGGTGCTTGAGGGCGGCGGCGTGGAAGACCACGTGCGGCTTGTGCTCGGCGAAGACCTCGTCGAGGCGCTCCTGATCGCGGATGTCGGCGACGACCAGGTTGCGGTCGTCGAGCATGCCGCGGCCGTCGAGGGACAGCTGCACGGCGTGCAGACCGGACTCGTCGCGGTCCAGCATGATCAGCTTGGCCGGGTTGAACCGGGCGAGCTGGCGGCACAGCTCCGAGCCGATCGAGCCGCCGGCGCCGGTGACCAGCACCCGGCGCCCGGCCAGGTAGCCGGCGACCGCGGCCAGGTCGATGGTGATCTCGCGGCGGCCGAGCAGGTCCTCGTGGCTGACCGGGCGGATGTCCTCGACCCGGACGGTACGCCCGAAGAGCTCGACCACCGGCGGGACGACCTTGAGGTCCACGTTCAGCGGCTGGGCCAGGTCGGTGAGCTTGCGGATCAGGTCGGCGCTCGCGCTGGGGATGGCGATCACCACGGCCTCGGCACTGAACCGGCGGACCACTTCACTCATCGCGTACCTGTTGCCGGCGACCGGGACGCCCATCACGTGCAGGGCGCGCTTGGCCGGGTCGTCGTCGAGCAGGGCGACCGGCACGTACCGGCTGGACGGGCTGCGCAGCATCGCCCGGATGACCTGGGTGGCGCCCTCGCCGGCGCCCATCACCACGACCCGGATGCCGTCCTCGGGCGAGGGCCGCAGCCGGCTGTCCTGCAGGAGCCGGACGGCGTAGCGGACGCCGGCAGCGAGGACCAGCATGATCAGGCCGGCGCCGATGATCGCCGAGCGGGGCACGAGCCGGCCCAGCACGGTGTCCAGGACGAAGACCACCGGTACGGTGACCGCGACGGTCTTGGCCAGGGCGGCGATCTCCTCGAAGCAGCCGTACGACCAGCGGCCGGTGTAGAGGCCGAAGCGGATTCCGGCGGCGGTCTGCACGACCGCGGCGACAGCGGCCAGCACCGCGAGGTCGGCGACGTGCACCTCGCCGATGTGACCGTCGTGCCGCAGCATCGTGGCGAACAGCAGCGCGACGGCCAGCGCGAGAGCGTCGGTGCCGGCGCGGGCGGCCCGGCCGGGCAGAACGGTGCGGGCCCACGAGGCCGGATTGGCGTCGGCCGCGGTGTCACCGGGCCATGTTCGCCCTGACTGCATGGATTCCCCCTCGTACGTTGCCGGCACCACCGGCCGCGGATCCTTCGCTCAGCAAGGAAAAGCAAGTGGCCGGAATTGCATTCCGGTCAACCGGAAATGCCCGCCGCCACTCGCTGAAGCAACGCCTTTCGCCCTATCGCAAAAATCAGGGTTCCAGGCAGGGAGGGGGGTTTACAGTAGCAATTGTCACGGCCTACATGAGAAGTCCTCACGTTCCCTGATTGGCCCAGAACACGCCCTTGATCGGCATTCCCGGCGAATACTTTCAGACGCCCATGCCCGGCCATTCGGCGGAGGATGTCATATGGAGAGTGAGAAGCTCTCACCTTAGGCATGACATCTGCGACTTCCGTTATCGAGCACTTTAAGGCAGCGTTTCTCAGCGCGGGTGTCGCAAGCGTTCTGTCTGAAATGCGACCGGGGGATACGAGATGCGGGTGCTGCACGTCATCAGCACGCTGGGACCGGGTGGGGCCGGGCACCAGCTGCGGTTGCTGGTGCGCCGGCTGCCGCACGAGAGCGAGGTCGTCACGCTGGGGCCACCGGCCGCCGTGCTGGACATGGAGGGCACGCGGGTGCACCACCTGCACACGCGGGGCGACCACGACCCGGCGGCGGTCACCCGGTTGCGCCGCCTGATGCGGTCCGGCCGCTACGACGTCGTGCACACCCACCTCTACCGGGCCTGCGTCCAGGGCCGGATCGCGGCCCGGCTGGCCGGTGTGCCGCACGTGGTGGCGACCGAGCACCACCTGGGCGCCGAGTCGATCGAGGGCCGCCGGATCTCCCGCGGCGTGCGCGCTCTCTACCTGGCCGGCGAGCGGTTCGGCCAGGTCACCATCGCGGCCTCGCCGGCCATCGCGGGACGGCTGCGGTCCTGGGGTGTGCCGGACACCCGGATCACGGTCATCCCCAAGGCGATCGACGCCCGGGAGTACCGGTTCGATGCCGGGTTGCGCGACGCCGCCCGCGGCCGGCTGGGCATCGCGCCCGGCGTGCCGGTGATCGGCGGGGTCGGCCGGCTGGAGCCGGACAAGCGGTTCGACCTGCTGGTCCGCGCGCTCGCTGAGGTGCCGGAGGCCACCCTGGTGCTGGTCGGCGACGGGTCGGCCCGCTCGACGCTGGAGCGGCTCGCGGACATCGAGGGGGTGGCCGACCGGGTCCGGTTCGTCGGGGCGGTCGAGCACGTGCGCGAGATGCTCTGCGCGATGGACGTCTTCGCGTCACCCGGCCAGGAGACCTTCGGGCTGGCGACGCTGGAGGCGATCGCGGCCGGGTTGCCGGCGCTGTACGCGTCCTGCGGGCCGCTCGAGGAGCGGGTGGCCGCGCGCACCCCGGTGCGGGGCACGCACCGGCTGTCGCGCGATCGGGAGTCGCTGCCCCGGGCGCTGCGCGCCGAGCTGCTCTGCCTGGCCGAGCGCGGCGGCGAGCGGCTGTCCGCACGATCGACCGGGATCCGGTACGACGCCGACCACCTGGCCGCCTCGGTCGGGCGACTCTACGAGCGGATCGCCGACCGCCCCGGCCGGCGCCGGGTCATCGCACCGTTACTGGCGTATCGCGGCCGCTTCGGTCGAAAGAACAGCTTTCAACTACCCGGCGGAAATATGCGAAACGCATGAGCCGGCGGAACCCGAGATAACCCAGGTAAGCGCCGAGCGTGTTCGACATCAGATCGTTCACGTCGGCCCAGCGGTTCCCGTGCAGGGTGAGCACCAGAATGGCCTGGGTCAGCTCGATCCCGAGGCTCATCAGAAAGCCGGTCAGCACCACCCGGCGCCGCTCCCGAACCCCGAAGACGACGTACAGCAGGGCGGCCAGCGGCAGGGTCATGACGGTGTTCAGCACGAAGTCGAGCGGCCGCATGCCGAGCACCGGTTCGAGGATCAACCGGTACGGCTCGAAGTCTCCGGCGGCGGTGCCCCACTCCAGGCGCATCGGCAGCATGGTGGCGCCGAAGATCGCCACCGCGTACCACCCGGCGAACCAGGCCACGCTCAGCCGGCGAGCGGTCAGCTGACCGCGCCGGTGCAGCAGGACGGCCGAGACGATCATCAGAACCAGGCCCGCAGGCACCAGGATCGGCAGCGCCGGCACGGTGAGCTGATGGTGTGACATCGGTCCTTAAGGTACGCCGCCGAACTGGGAACGCCTTTGCGAACCGCTCAGCGCAGCCAGCCCTGTTTACGGGCGATCCGGATCGCGTCGAGGCGATTGCGGGCGCCGGTCTTGCTGATGATCGCGGACAGGTAGTTGCGGACCGTCCCGCCGGACAGGTACAGCCGGCCGGCGATCTCCTTCACCGACTCCCCCTCGGCGGCCAGCCCGAGCACCTCCAGCTCACGCGTGCTGAGCCCACGGTCGGTGTTGAGCGAGGCGGCCTGCAGCATCGGCGAGACGACCCGCTCGCCGCGGGCGAGGCGGCGCACCGCGTCCGCCAGCATCGGCGGAGAGGAGTCCTTGACCAGGAAGTTGAGCCCGCCGTTCCACCGGCGGGGCGGGAGCATGCCGCGTTTCGACGGGTCGCACAGCAGCAGCATCGAGCAGGACGGGATGGCGGTGTGCAACTCGTCGGCGATCGGCAGGACCTGACTCACCATGTACTGCGTGTCGATCACCACGACGGTCGGCCAGAGCTGCGCCGCGCGCTGGGCCAGGTCGCCGCCGATCGGGAGGGTGTCGACGTAGTGCATGTCCGGTTCGGTCTCGAGGAACGCGCGCACGGGGACACCGAAGTACCCCTCGTCTCTCACCACCACGACCCGGATCATCACACCACCCTCGTCGATGGACGCCTGCCGCGATGCCTGCACGCCGCCCTGTCAGGAACGCTGGATGCACTTACCTTTCTATCGCCCCGTGTCCATTCGGGGGACGCCGGGTCGACAGATCCGCCATTGATCCGGAAGAACGGGAGTCCGCCCAGCTCAATACCGATCCGTGCCATCGGGGATCACTGCGTGCCCCGTACTTAACGTAACGGTCGGAGGCACACTTCGCACATAGCCATAGCCGATCGACTGACTGAGGTTTACCGGATCTACGAATCCGGGCCCGGAAATTCCCGGTACATCGATCAGATACGCCCTGGTAACTTTACCCAAATATGGCTTTATCCGGACTAAGCGGACAGCAAAGTGATCCTTATTCGTCATGGCGATCACCTGAAAGTGATATTGGAACGGCGACCGCAACCGGACCGTTATTTACGCTATTCATGATCCATTTTCCGCGGCGTCCGACCGAAAAGGATTACCCGCCTCCCGTACCCGCCCGGGCGGCACGCCGAACGTCCGCTTGAACGCCCGGCAGAAGGCCGCCTCGGACAGGTAGCCGTACCGGCGGGCCACCGCGGACAGCGGCTCGTCGCTCTCCCGCAGGTGCGCGTGGGCCAGGCGCATCCGCCACTGCGACACGTACTGCATGGCCGGCTCCCCCACCAGATCGGTGAACCGGGCCGCGAAGGCGGACCGGGACATCCCCGCCTCCCGGGCCAGTGTGACGACACTCCACTCGCGGCCCGGCGACCGGTGCACCGCCGCCAGCGCGCGGCCCACCTGGTCGTCGCGCAACGCTGCCAGCCAGCCCTGCCGGGCCTCCGGCGCGGCGCCGAGCCAGGCCCGGATCGCCTGGATCACCAGGATGTCGGCGAGGCGGGTCAGCACGGTCTCGCCGCCCGGCCGCAGGGTCTGTGCCTCCCGGGCGATCAGCTGCAGCGAGCTGTGCAGCCAGCCGGCGTCGGGCTCCTCCCAGGAGTCCAGGTGCAGCACCGCGGGCAGTTGCGCGACGAGGCGGTCGCCGGCCGCGTGGTCGAAGCGCAGCACGCCGTAGGTGACCTGGGTCCGGGATCCGCCACCGCCGTACGTCAGCAACTCGTACCGCTCGCTGACCGGTTCGACGGGCAGGTCGAACAGCGGCGCGACCGGAACGCCGGGAGCACTGCGGAACCGGTGCGGAGTGCCGTGCGGGAGCAGCGTGAGGGTGCCGGCCGCCAGATGCCGGGGCGGCTCGCCGTCGATCTCCAGCTCGCAGCCGCCGGCGGTGACCACCACCAGGGCCAGCTCGCCGGGCAGCGCGGGCACGGCGATGCCCCACGGCGCGGTGAGCTCGGCACGGCAGTAGAGCGTGCCGGTGAGCCGGAGCAGATGCAGAGCCTCGCCGAGCGGATCGGTTGCGACGACCATGTCGTCATCGTCCAGCATCGTGGACGATCTGCAAAGAGATACGGACGTTGAATGATTGTTCGTCCTGCGACTGGCTTCGAGACTGGTTTCCGATAATCACATCTCGAAGGAGTCCCGATGACAGTCCTCGTTCTCGGCGCCACCGGCAAGACCGGGCGCCGCGTCGTCAGCCGCCTCGCCGACGCCGGTGTGGCGTACCGCGCGGTGGGGCGCCGGAGCACCCCGCCGTTCTCGTGGGAGGACCCGGCCGGATGGCCCGCGGTGCTGGCGGGCGCGCGTTCGGCGTACATCGTGCATCCCGAACTGGCCGCGACCGGCGCGCCTGCCGTGATCGAAGCCTTCGTGACGGCGGCGAAGGCCGCCGGAGTCGAGCGGCTGGTGCTGCTCTCCGGGCGTGGTGAGGCCGGCGCCCGCAGCAGCGAGGAGGTCGTGGAGACCTCCGGGCTGAACCACACGGTGGTCCGGGCGAGCTGGTTCGCGCAGAACTTCACCGAGGGCCTGCTGCAACCGGCGGTCGCGGCCGGGATGATCGCGCTGCCCGCCGGAGACGTCACCGAGCCGTTCGTCGACGCGGACGACATCGCCGACGTGGTGGTGGCCGCGCTCACCGAGGACCGGCACGCCGGGCGCCTCTACGACGTGACCGGGCCGCGGTTGATGACCTTCGCCGAGGCCGCCGCCGCGATCAGCGAGGCGGCCGGCACGCCGGTCGGCTACGCGGCGATCGATCCGGAGACCTTCCGGGCCGCGCTGCTGCCGGCGGTCGGGCCGGAGCAGGCGGACATGCTCACCCAGCTCTGCGTGGAGGTCTTCGACGGGCGCAACGAGAAGATCGGGTACGGCGTGCAGGAGGCGCTCGGACGGGAGCCCCGGGACTTTGCCGGGTTCTGCCGGGCCGCTGCCGCCACCGGCGTGTGGGCACGATGACCCGGGCCACCGGCGGCGGACTGATCGGCGCCGGTGCGCTGATCCTCACCGGGGCGTTCTCGGCCCGGTTCACCACGGCGGCCGCGATCGCCGGGACGGTGGTGTACCTGGGCTTCGGCCTGGGCCGGCTGGTCAGCACGGCGGTCGACGGGTCACCCGGCAGCTCGCTGATCCTGGCGGCGGTGGTCGAGCTCGGCCTGGGCGCTGCCTGCGCGGTGCCACTGCTGCGCCGCTGAGCCGGCCGGATGCCGTTGATGATAAAGCGGGGTGCCGGGGCTGTCCGGCACCCCGCTTGCGGTCATCGCAGGTCGGTACCGCCCTCCTTGGCGATCCGGGCCAGTTCCATCAGGCCGCTCGCGTACTCCTGGGACTCGGCGTGCGCCTCGTCGAACGGCGGCTGGAAACCGACGCCCTCCCACTGCTGGGTGGCCTCGTTCCAGCGATCGTTGCCGACCTCGAAGTTCCAGGCGGTGATGCCCAGGTCGTAGTAGAGGTGGTCGGCCGAGTTGCCGGCCGCCGAGTAGAGCACGTCGGCGACCGGGCCGGTGTACGCCGGCCAGGTGACCGTGCCCCGCTCGGTGCTGATCGCGCCGACGATGCGACGGGCGCTGTCCAGGAAGAACTTCGACTCGTCGATCGACGGCCGGGGCAGCGTGATCCGCCCGGGCACCTTGTAGGCGCCCGGCGACCACATGAAGTAGCCGCCGTAGCTGTGCACGTTCATCGAGAACTTGATGTTGGAATGAGCCGACGCGAGCGCGATCACGTTGCGGCTCTCGTTCTCGGAGAGCTCGGCGGTGCCCGCGTACGTGCCGGACAGGCAGTTCGGGCTGCCGCCGACGTAACCGTCGAAGTAGGAGCCGACCGCGTAGTTGCGGTTCACGTCGACGCCCCACGAGTTGCGGTTGACCGGATCCCGGGCCGCGCCGGTGCAGTGGTTGACCAGGTTCTTGCGCTGGAAGTTGAAGTCGTTGAACGAGTAGTTCGCGCCGTCCGGGTTCACCATCGGGATGATGAACACGTCGGTGCCGTCGACCAGCGACTTCGTGGCCGGATCGGTCGCGTAGTTGGCCAGCAGCCGCTCCGCGAACTCCAGCGTCACCAGCGGCGTCGCCCACTCCCGCGCGTGCTCCTGCGAGTAGGCGAGCACACCCGGCTTCGAGCCGTCGCGCACCGAGCCGATCCGCAGCGCCTGCACGGTCCACGGCTTCTTCGGCACCTCGGCGCCGGCCAGGCCGTCGTCCAGGCGGGCCGGCCCGGCGACCGGCATGATCAGGCCCGCCGAGCCCTGCTCGACGAAGGCCCGGAAGCGCTGCGGGTAACGGGCCGCGATGAACGCGGCCACCTGGTCGGTCGTGCTGATCACCGCGCCTGCGGCATCGGTGGCCAACCGCACGGTCAAGACCCGGTCCCGGTACGTGGCGGACAGCGGACGGTTCGCAGCGGCGGGATTCACCGTACGCACCTGGACGCCGTTCATGCCCTGGTCGCCGAACTTCACCGACTCCACGACGATGGCCGCGGTGGCCGGATCACCGACGTACGCGACGGCCGTACGCCGATAGCCCTGGGTCTTGTTCGGCAGGTTGATGACATCGACGAGCTTGGGGTACTGCCGGGCCAGCCGCTTGATCCGTGCGGCGATGTCGGTCGGCGTCATGTACGCGTCGATGAAGTCCTTCTGATACCCGCTCGGCGTCTGCGGCGGGGTGCTGCCGGGCCAGGCCGACGGGGCGATCGCCCGGGACTGGCCGCCGAGGCTGGACGTGGCCCGGACCGAGACCGGCTTGCCGGGAAGCGGCTGCGGCAGCGCGTAGTGGTACTGGTATTCGTCCGCGTCCTCGAAGCGGACCAGCGGATACGTCCCGGTGGCGCCGTCCGCGGTGGTCCACGTGACGGTGATCTCCACGTCCGGGTCGTCGGTCGCCGTGGTGGCGACCTGGGTTTGCAGGAACGTGCGCCCGTTGCTGGTCCACCAGTACGCCTGAAGGAACTGCAACGTGTCGGCGGCCATGGTCCGCGCGGCGGCGCGGCTGCGGGCCGCGGTGGACTCCTGCTGGATGAGCTGGACCGGCTTCGCCCCTTCCGCGGTGAGCGCGGCGAGTTCCCGGTCGTCGACCACCACATCGGCGAGGACGGCGCCCTGGGTGAGCCGTGGACGGGCCGCCACGTCGGCGCCCCGGGCGAGCAGGCGGTCGAAGGCCGCCTCGTTCGGGAGCTGGAATCGGATCAGGGCCCGTTCCCCGGCGGTCAGCGCGATCGGCGCTGCGGCCTCGCCCTGAGCGGTGGCGGGCGTGGCGAACGGGACGGTGAGCAGTGCGGCGGTCAGGACTGCGGTGGTGACGGTGGCCGACCAGCGGCGTCCGGACGACATCGAACCTCCTGCGGCGTCGAAGGATGTTGCCTCCCACCGCAATCCAAAGATCCGAATCTGTCAATGTTACTGGCCAAGATCTTGCGTCCGGCGGTACTCTGCCCGCGATGACTACCTCCTCGTACGGAATGGGGGTCTCGTTCGCCGAAGGTGAGTGCTGATGCGCTCCGCGAACGACACCCGGCTTCTGACCTGGCAGCGCGTGCGGGAGTACGCCGTGCCGCCCTCGATGATCGAAACCGCCACAGTCCGGCGCCTGGCCGGCGATTGGGCGGGTGCATGCGCTGCGGCACGCGTCGACGTCGACCTGCATCTGCGCGATGTCGCGCGTACCCATGGCAGTGGGACCTCGGCCCGGCTCCGGGCCGACCTGCGCCACCTCGCTCCCGACCTGCTGCGCTGGCATTTCCCCCGGGTCGCGCCGGACGGACTGCTGCGGCCCGGCCTGACGGTGGCCCTGGCCCGCTACGGCCCGCCCGGCTCGGCGCCGCTGCACCTGGTCGCGCGGACCGCGCCGGCCTGGGCGGACGCCGGGCAGCGGATCAGCCTGGCCCTGTGGAGCCGGGCGGACGGTCCGCGGGGCGGACATCCGCACGCCCGGCCGGGACGGCGGTTCCGCTTCGACCTGCACCGCCACCTGTGGGACGCCCGCCGGGCCGGTGAGCTGTGGCAACGCACCCGCCCGGACTTGTGGGACGCCCGCCGGGCCGGTGAGCTGTGGCAACGCACCCGCCCGGACCTGTGGGACGCCGCCCGGCCGGGGTATGCCGTGCACCGGTGGGCCGAGGAGGCACGGTTGCTCCTCGACGCCGACGGGGCCGCCGGGGCGGTGCTCATCCGGCTCGACGACGGCCGTCGCGTGCTGTTCGATCCCGGCGACACCAACGCCGGATACGCCGATGCGCGCTCAGCCGCCGGCCGGCCGCTGCTGCCGGACGTGGCCACGCACGTGCCACCCGATCTGGAACTGCTGCGGGCCGGGCTGGTCGAGGCCGAACGGCTGCATCCGCTGGTCGCGGCCGCCCTGGCGCCCGGCATCCGGCCTACCACAGGTCGCCCCGCGCGCCGAGGTGGCCCGATCGAGCGGACCGTCCACTGTGCCGGAGCACGGCATCGGATCGCGCTGCGGGACGGGACCCTCGTCCCGCTCGACCACGATCCCGCCGACCTGGAACGCGAGGCGTGGCTGGTTGCGCTCGGCGGCCCGCCGATGCCCTGCCTCCAGGCGATCGACCAGGTCATCCGGCACCCGGAGTCTCTCGACGACGTGCGGGCCCGGCTGGACCACGGTGACTTCGCCGGAGCATTGACCCTGGTCGAGGACCTGCTCGGCTCCTCGGCGACGCTTCGCGGCGGCGCGCTGCAGGACGAGCTGGAGACGGCCGCGCTCCGGCGGGTCACGCACGGCATGTTCCGTGCGGGGATGACCGGCTTCTGCCCGCCCCGCCACCCGGACGAGGTCGCCCGGCGGCACAGGAGCCGGACCCGCCCGCGTCACGCGAAGCACTGCTGACCCGCCCCTTCACGAACCCCCAAAGGTGATCTCACTTGACCATGCCTTCGTGCGCCCGGAATCTCGATGTTGCCGCTGAACTGCTCGCCCTGCTCGGTGCCACCGGCACCGAGCCGAGGCCCGATGTCCAACTGGAGGCGCTCACCCTGGCGGTCAGCGCGGACCTGCCCGTGCTGCTCTGGGGCGAGCCGGGGATCGGCAAGACCTCCGCCCTGAACCAGCTCGCCGACGCCCTCGGCCTGCCACTCACCACGGTGATCGCGAGCGTGCACGAACCGTCCGACTTCGCCGGGCTGCCGGTGGTCGGGGACGACCCCGCCGTCCAGGGTGTGCCGATGGCGCCTCCGGACTGGGCGGTGCGCTTGGCGCGTACCGGTAAGGGGTTGTTGTTTCTCGACGAGCTCTCCACCGCACCGCCGGCGGTGCAGGCGGCGCTGTTGCGAGTGGTTCTGGAACGTCGCGTCGGTGCGCTGCGGCTGCCACCCGGCATCCGGATCGTGGCCGCGGCGAACCCGCGGGCGTCGGCCGCGGACGGGTGGGAGCTGAGTGCGCCGCTGGCGAACCGGTTCGTGCACCTGCAGTGGGCCTACGACCATGACGTGGTGGTTCGTGGTCTGGGTGGCACCTGGCCGCGGGCGACCCTGCCGCAGCTCGACCCCGCGGAGCTGCCGGCCGCGGTGGATCTGGCCCGGCGCGCGGTGTGCGGGCTGCTGAGCGCCCGGCCCGCGCTGGTGCACAAGTTGCCGAACACCGAGACCCGGCGCGGTGGTCCGTGGCCGTCGCCGCGCAGCTGGGAGATGACGTTGCGGTTGCTGGCGTTCGCGACGGCGGCCGGCGCCTCCCGGGACGCGCTTTCGTTGCTCGTACGCGGCACGGTCGGCGACGGCCCCGGCCTGGAACTGCTGGCCGCGATGGACCGGCTGGACCTGCCGGACCCGGAACAGCTGCTGGCCGACCCGGCGTCCGCAGTCCTGCCCGAGCGGGGCGACCTGCGGCAGGCCGTACTCGACGGCGTGGTCGAGGCGGTCCGCAAGCAACCGGAGCGGTCCCGATGGGACGCGGCGTGGGCGCTGCTGGTGCGCGCGCTGGACACCGGGGCACCGGATCTCGTCGTGGTGCCCGCGACCACCCTGGCCCGGCTGCGCCAGGACGACTGGGAGGTGCCGGCGGCGATCGGCCGGCTCGGGGTCGCGGTCACGCTGTCCCAGCGCGCGGAGGCCGGCCGATGAAATGGGAGAAGCTGTACGCGGCCCGGCTCTACGCGGTCCGAGCGCGGCCGTATCTGGCGACGGCGTTGTTCGCGTTGCATCCGGTGGAGTCGGCCTCGGTGCCGACGATGGCGGTCGACCGGCACTGGCGCTGCTACATCTCCCCGCGGTTCGTGGAGCGGATGCCGCTGCCGGACCTCGCCGGGGTGTGGGTGCACGAGGTGTCGCATCTGCTGCGCGACCATCACGGGCGCGGCGACCGCTACGCGGCGCGTACCGGGCGCGACGACGCCGGTGAACGGTTGCGGATGAACATCGCGGCCGACTGCGAGATCAACGACGATGTGTACGGCGAAGGACTGCCCTGGCCTGCCGACGCCGTCAAACCGGCATCGCTGGGACTCCAGAACGACCTGCTCATGGAGGACTACCTGGACCGGATCCGGCTCGGCGGGCACACCCAGCAGTGGGCCTGGCTGGACTGCGGCAGCGGGTCGGACGGCCTGGGCCGCGGCTGGGATCTCGGGCCGGACGGGGCGCACGGGCTGACCGCCGCGGAACGGGACGCGGTCCGCTACCGGGTGGCGCAGGGCATCCACGGGGCACCGGGACAGGTGCCGGCCCGCTGGAAACGGTGGGCGGACGAGGTGTTCCATCCGCCGCAGCCGTGGCGGGACCTGTTGGGGGCGGCGCTCCGGTCCGCTGTCTCGGGTGCGGGCGCCGGGGACGACTACAGCTACGCCCGGCCGGCCCGCCGGTCGTCGAGCCTGCCCGGCGTGGTCCTACCGAGCCTGCGCCGGCGGCCGCCACGGGTGAGCGTGGTGATCGACACCTCCGGCTCGGTCAGCGACGCCGAACTGGGCAGCGCCCTGCTGGAGGTGGCCGCGATCGGCCGGGCGGTGGGTGGCCGGTCCGGCGCGGTGAGCGTGATCTCCTGCGACTCGGCGGCTCACGTCGCGGTCCCGGTGTGCCGGGCGCAGGGAGTTCCGCTGGTCGGCGGCGGTGGCACGGATCTGCGGGAGGGTTTCGCCCGGTCACTGCGGAGCACGCCGCGCCCGGACGTGATCGTGGCGCTGACCGACGGGCAGACACCGTGGCCGGAGGCGGCGCCCCCGTGCCGTGCGGTGGTCGGGCTCTTCCGCCGGCCGGTCGTCCACCGGAAGACCGGCTACCTGGCGCAGCGGCCGCCGGACTGGGCGCGGGTGGTCACGATCGGCTGACCCGGTTCAGGTATGCGGCGGCCTCCTGCAGGTCGGCGAGTTCGACGCCGAGCTGGCGGCAGCGCAGGTCCAGGGCGCGGTCCAGGATCGACAGTGGGTCGCCGCCGGCCAGCCGCAGGAAGGCGGTCAGCACCGGGCCGATCATGGGGTACGCCTGCTCGGTGGCGGCCTGGGCCAGGATCAGCGCGGAGAGGGCCACGTCGAGATCCGGTGGGCCCTCGGTGGCGTTGCGCCAGTCGATGACCACCGGGCCGCGGGCGGTCAGCATGATGTTCTCCGGGTGCAGGTCCAGGTGCAGGATCCGGTCGCCGGGGTGGCGGCCCGCGCGAGGGGGCACGTCGTGCAGCTGCCGGTGCAGGCCGGCCAGGATGCCGGCGATCTCGACCACCTCGAGCCGGCCGGCCAGGGCGGCGGTGGCCAGGGTGGGGCCGTGGAGGTGCTCCAGGATCAGGTCGGGGCCGCGTACCTCGTACACCGCGGGCACCGGGAAATCGAAGCGCGCGACGTAGGCCATGGTCTCCGCCTCGGGGGCTGCGTCGCCGCCGTGGCGATAGCGGCGCAGCACGCGGCCCTCGCTGTGGGCGTAGACGTCGGCCTCCCGGCCTGAACCCAGGAGCACGGTCATATCCATGATCCTAGTTGTGGGCCGGGTATATCGCGACGCCTAATAGGTGGGTATTATGCGAGGCATGATAGAGGCGGACGACGCTGAGCGGCACACCCAGCTGCTGCGCGGGGCGCTGGACATGTGCCTGCTGGCGCTGCTCTCCGGCGAGCCGGCGCACGGATATGAGCTGGTGCGGCGGGTGGAGGCGGCGGGGTTCGGCGCGGTCAGCTACGGGACGGTCTATCCGTTGCTGACCCGCATGCGCCGGCTCGGCCTGGTCGCTGACGAGCAGCAGGTCAGCCCGGCGGGGCCGCCGCGCAAGGTTTATGCGCTGACCTCGGCCGGCCGCACTCGGCTGGACGCTTGGCAGAGGCAGTGGACCCGGTTCGCCGACAGGGTGGGCGCGGTCCTGGCTGCCTCGTCGCCCGCCACCGAGGCCACTTCCAGGGCCACTTCCAGGGCCGCTTCCGGGGCCGCTTTTAGTCCCGCGGCCGAGCCCGCTTCCGGCCCCGCCACCTCCGAGCCCGCCGCATCCGAGCCCGCCGCATCCGATTTCGCACCGAGGAGTTGACCGTGGACACCATCGAGAGCGTGCTGAGCAGCGCCGACCGCGCCTGGCGCGCCTACGGTGTGGGTTCGGCCGACCGGGCCGCGCTTGCCGCCGATCTGCGGGCCGACCTGGAGGCGGCGGCCGCCGAGGGCGCCGGCCCGGAGCAGCTCATCGGCCCGGACGTCGCCGGTTTCGCCCGGCGGCTGGCCGACGAGGCCGGGGTCACGCGCAGCGCCGCGGAGTTCCAGCGGCTGTTCGGCACGGCGCTGGTCGGCGGTGCCCTCGGGGCGGTCGCCGGTTACGCGGTCTACGCGGCGCTGTACCCGTTCTTCGTCCGGGTCATGGACATCCCGCAAACGATCGACGTGCCGGTCCAGGTGGCGGTCGGCGTCTACTACGGAGTGCCGGCCGCCCTGGTGATCGTGGGCGCGGTGCTCACGGTCCGGCTGCGGCTGCGCGATCTGGCCCGGATCGAGCGCACGGCGTGGACGATCGCCTGGCTGTGGGCGGTGACCGGGCTGCTGATCACCCCGGTGGTGATGGGCTTCGCATGGACGACCGACTACAGCCTGGACACGGTCGTGGTGTTCACCGAGGTCGCGATCGTCGTGGCGGCGCTGGCCGGAGCGACTTACCTGGCCCGGCGCTGGGCACTGCGGGAGCGACCGACCACAGCGGCGAGGACACCGCAGCGAACCAGCCCGGCCTGACGCCGGACAGCGCAGACCCAGCCCGGCCGAAGGCCGGACAGCGACGGAGCCGGGATCCACGGGGGATCCCGGCTCCGTCGCCGCGAACAAGCGGGTCAGTGCAGGATGACCGGCGCCGCCTTCGAGCCGTCGTCGTCCAGCAGGTGCGACTTCTCCTTCTTCCGCGGCAGGAAGAACGCCGGGATCAGGGTGAGCAGCACCAGCACGAAGCCGACCATGAAGGTGCTGGCGAACGAGTCGGCCGCGAACTGCAGGCCGCGCTCCAGGATGCTCGGGTCGGGGACCGTCTGGGCGATCGCCGGGTCCTGGACCGCGCCGATGGCCAGGCCGGCCTCGGTGACCGGCGCGCCGGTCTGCGGGTTGGTCACGCCGGGGATCACCGGCGAGTCGTTGAGCTGGTCGGTCAGGATGACCGACATGATCGCCGTGCCGACCGAGCCGGCGATCTGCTGCAGGATGTTCAGCAGGGTGGAGCCGCGCGCCACCTCGTGGTTGGTGAGCGTACGCAGCGCCGAGGTCATGATCGGCATCATGGTGCCGCCCATGCCCAGGCCCATCACGAACAGCGAGCCGCAGAGCAGCAGGTACGACGTGTCGGTGCCCACCTGGGTGAAGGTGAAGAACCCGGCCGCGATGAGCAGCAGCGCGAACGGCACGGTCCGGCCGACCGGGATCTTGTCGGCCAGGATGCCGGCGATCGGCATGGTGACCATGGCGCCGATGCCCTGCGGGGCCATCAGCAGACCGGCGTCAAGCGTCGACTCACCGCGGATCTGCAGGAAGTAGCTCGGGAAGAGCAGGCCGGCGCCCATGAACGCGACGGTGAACACCGCGAGGGTGACCGTCGCGACGGTCAGGTTGCGGTTGCGCAGCAGCCGAAGGTCGAGCAGCGGGTGCTGGGGCTTGAACGAGTAGAAGACGAACCCGATCACCAGCAGGCCACCCACGAGCATCGGCAGCCACACCTTGGTGGCGCTCATGGTGCCCTCCTCCGGAAGGGAGGAGACGCCGAACAGGAACAGGGCCAGACCCGGCGAGAGCATCAGCATGCCGATGAAGTCGAACGACTCGGACGGCTCCGGCGTGTCCTTCGGCAGCACGACCCACGCGTAGATCAGCGCGCCGATGCCGATCGGCAGGTTGATCAGGAAGATCCAGTGCCAGCTGGCCACGTCGATCAGCCAGCCGCCGAGGATCGGGCCACCGATCGGGCCGAGCAGCATCGGGATGCCGAGCACGGCCATCAGCCGGCCGATCCGGTCCGGACCGGCGGCCCGGGTCATGATCGTCATACCCAGCGGCATCAGCATGCCGCCGCCCAGGCCCTGGAGCACCCGGTAGGCGATGAGCTGGCCGATGCTGTCGGCGGTGGCACAGAGCACCGAGCCGAGGGTGAACAGGACGAGCGCCGCCATGTAGAGACGTTTCGTCCCGAACCGGTCGGCCGCCCAACCGGTCAGCGGGATCACCGTGGCGAGCGCCAGAGTGTAGGCGGTCATCGTCCATGCGACTTCCGCATACGTCGCGTTGAACTCGGTCTGGAACGTGGGCAGCGCGACGCTGACCACCGTCACGTCGAGAATCGACATGATCGCACCGAGGACCACAACCCCGGCGATCTTGAGAACGGCGGCGTCGAGCTTGGCCGGTGCCGCCTCTGGTTGACTGCTCACAGCGATACTCCTGAGAAGGGCTGGGCGGGAAACGCCAAGCGGCCGCGCACGGTCGGTGCGCGGCGTGAAGATCGCATACGGACGGCATGCCCCCCGTGATGCACGCCGTGAGCCTAACCACGCATCTCCAGCTCCACCTCCCCTTTTATGGGGTCGGCCCGGCGCCTCGCCGCTGCTCACGCGGAGCGCCCGGAACCGCGGTGGCGGCGAGAACTCCCAGGCCATTGGCTGCCCAGTGCACCGCGATGGGTGCCAGCAGGCCCCCGCTGAGGTGTCGCAGCTCACCCAGCGCAACCCCGGCCAGCGTGGTGAACGCCACTGTTCCGAGGTTTTCTCGGGTACCCGAATCGGGTGAGAGATGCCAGAGACCGAAGATCACCGCGGTTGTGCCGGTGGCCCAGAGCGGGCCGTGGTCGCGGGCGATCAGGGTCCAGAGCACCCCGCGGAAGGCCACCTCCTCGAAGGTCACGGTGGCCAGGGGGACAGCGACCAGAGCGGTGTACGCCGGCCGCCGGAACTCGGCGGCGGCCAGTGCCCCGCGGGCGGGTGGGATCACGACGGCGAGGCCGTATCCCACCGCGACAGCGATGACGCCGGCCAGCGCGTACTCCCAGCCGGCGAAAGTCAGACCGGGAGCGACCCCGGTGAGCAGGACCAGCAACGCCGCGGCCGCCGGCCCGGTGACGGGCTGTGCCCAGGCCGGGCCGGCGTAGTTCCAGATCCGGACCAGCACGAGAAAACCGATCGACAGGGCGATCATGCCCGGCATAGCTTGTCCCCCATCACCGCGGCCAGGAGGGAGACACCGCCGTGCGTTACCGCATCGCCGTCGTCATCCCGGTGTCGCGTTTCGAGCTGATCCTCGTGTCTGGTGTGCCCGGCTCCGGCTGCGCCACCGGAGCTGGACGAGCCTGACCTCATCAGCGGGGTCGGGTGGGCGCCGTCCGCCGACCGATCATCTCGAAAGTCAGAAAGAAATGCGCATCCGCAATCTCGGCATCCTCGCCCACGTCGACGCCGGCAAGACCACCCTCACCGAACGGATCCTGTTCACCACCGGCGCCACCTACAAGACCGGCCGGGTGGACGACGGGAACACCGTCACCGACTTCGATCCGCAGGAGCGCGACCGTGGCATCACGATCTTCGCGGCAGCGGTCAGCTGCGACTGGAACGATCACCGGCTGAACCTGATCGACACGCCGGGGCACGTCGACTTCTCCGACGAGGTGGAGCGCTCGCTGCGCGTCCTCGACGGGGCGGTCGCGGTCTTCGACGGTGTCGCCGGGGTGGAGCCGCAGTCCGAGGCGGTCTGGCGCAAGGCGGACCGGTACGGCGTACCGCGGATCGCCTTCGTCAACAAGCTCGACCGGGCCGGCGCGGACCTGGACGCCGCGGTCGCCTCGATCCGGGAGAAACTCGAGGTCACGCCGCTGGTGGTGCAGGTGCCGGTGGGCCGGGAGGGCGACTTCTCCGGTGTGATCGACCTGGTCGACCAGCCTCCGCCGTCAGCTGCACGGGCGCGGCAGCAGCTGGAAGAGGCCGTGGCCGAGCTGCACGCCGGCGCACTCGAGGAATTAGGCGACATGTCTGATTCAACGCTCAAGTCGGCGCTCCGCGATCTCACTCGATCCGGCCAGGCCGTCATCGTGCTCTGCGGCTCGGCCTACCGGGACATCGGGGTGGAACAGCTGCTGAACGCGGTGGTCGACTACCTCCCCGGCCCGTCCGGCGATCCGGACAGAGACCTCGCCGCCCTGGTGTTCAAACGCCGGGAACGACTCACCTACCTGCGCGTCTACGACGGCACGATCACGAAGGGAGACACCGTGTGGGACGCGGGCGCCGGGCGTACCGAACGCATCGCCCGCATCCTGCGGGTGCAGGCCGACCGGCACGCTGACATCGACCGTGCGGTGGCCGGCGACATCGTCGCGGTCGCCGGCGTGAAGGCCGCCAGGGCCGGCGCCACCCTCTCCACCAAGCAGCACCCGGTGTTGCTGGAGGCGCCGCAGGCGGCCGAGCCGCTGGTCTCGGTCGCCGTCGAGGCGCGCACCCGCGCCGATGCGCAGCGCCTGCCGGGCGCGCTGGCCGCGCTGGTCGAGGAGGATCCCTCCTTGACCGTACGCACGGACGCCGAAACCGGTCAGGTACTGCTCTCCGGTCTGGGCGAACTGCACCTGGAGGTGGCCGTGGAGAAGCTGCGCCAGGCCACCGGTCTGGCCGTGACGACCGGGGCGCCGCAGGTGGCGTTCCGGGAGACGGTCGTGGCCGGCGTGACGGGTGTGGTCTACCGGCACGTCAAACAGGACGGTGGCGCGGGCCAGTTCGCGCACGTCGTCCTGGACGTCGAGCCGCTCGACGGCACCGGCTTCGCATTCGCCTCGACGGTGACCGGCGGCCGGGTGCCGGCCGAGTACGTCCGGGCGGTCGAGGCCGGCTGCCGGGAGGCGCTGGCGGACGGTCCGCTCGGCGGTCACCCGGTGGTCGGGCTGCGGGTCACGCTGACCGACGGCCAGACGCACGTGAAGGACTCGTCGGAGATGGCGTTCCGCGCGGCCGGCCGGTTCGGTCTGCGGGCCGCGCTGCGCGCAGCCACGCTCGAGCTGCTCGAGCCGGTAGCCGAGGTCACGGTGAGCGCCCCCACGGACGCGCTCGGCGCGGTCCTCGGCGATCTGGCCGCACGGCGCGGCCAGGTGACCGATTCGGGGGTACGCGCAGTCACGGCCATAGTCCCGCTGGCCGAACTGTTCGGGTACGCAACACGGCTGCGCAGCCGCACCCACGGCCGGGGCACGTTCACCAGCCGCCCCGCCGGCTACCGCCCCGCAGCCTGACGCCCTTCGGGCCCGGCACTGTTCGCAGTGCCGGGCCCACCCGTCACGGACGCGTGGACAACAGCGCCGCGATCACGAAGGCGATGCCGAGGGCGGCGAGAAGCACTCCCCCAGTCGAGGCGTAGTAGCTGCGCTGCCGCACCTTGTAGAACTCGCCGATCGCCGCGACCTGCGAGGCTGATGATCGCGCGGCGCAGACCGGCGACCGTGTCCACCCCGCAGGGCAGGTAGAGATCCGACTCGGTCTCCACCGTCCGGTTGGCGGAGTCCCGCAGCCGGTCGGCGAGCCCACTCCAATGCTCCCTGGCGAGGTTCAGCGGCGTGTCCGCGGCCTCAGCGCCCGGCGTCCACGCCGGCCAGATGACGTCTCTGGTCTCCGCGCGGGTGAGGTCGGACCGGTGCGGCCGGCAGGAGACTGTTCAATCCGATCGGTCGAGAGCTGCGGGGAGGCCGCGCAGGCGGTTGGCGGCGAGGTGGGCCAGGCCGGTGAGCAGGCCGAGGTCGGCGAGGTCCAGGTAGGCGCGGCGGGCTTCCGGGGAGAGGCGGAGGTACGCGTCGGCGTACACGCGCTCGACGGAGAGGTCGCCGGCCGTCAGCACGGACAGCCGGCGGTTCTCGTCGGCCAGCCGGGCCGCCAGGTCGGGCATGGTCCAGCCGGGGCGGGTGGCGAGGCGGTTCCCGGCGACGCGCAATGCCAGCGGCAGGTGCTCGCAGTAGGCGGCGACCGCCCGGGTGGCCGGGTCGCGCGGGTCGGCGCCGGTGATGGTGGCCAGCAGGCGGACCGCGTCCTCGAGCGGGAACGGCCGCAGCCGCAGCCGCTGCACCGGGCCCAGCCGGCGCAGCGGCCACCGGCTGGTGATCATGATTGCCCGGTCGCCCCAGGGCAACGGCGGCAGCGCCTCGTCGGGCAGGTCGTCGAGGATCAGTAAGCGGCCCGCATCGCCGATGCGGAGGAGCCGGTCCCGGACGTCGGCGCGGCCGTCCACAAAGCACACCGCGCCGTCGAACCGGCCGGCGGCGTGCACCGCGAGCGCCGTCTTGCCGACGCCGGGTGGGCCGTGCACGACCGTCACCGTGCCGGGACGGCAGGCGTCCGCCAGCAGGGCGAGCTCGTCGTGCCGGCCGGTGAAGTCACGCAGGTCGCGGGGTAGCGCGCCGGCGCCGCTGGTGAGGTCGCGGGAGGCGCGGACGGCGTGGGCGAGCCGGGACCGCTGGGCGGCGTCGAGGTTGAGGGCGGCGGCGAGCGCGTCGAGCGTACGGTGCTGGGGCGCCGCGCTGTGCCCGCGTTCCATGTCGCTGATCGCGCGGACGCTGACGCCGGACGCGCCGGCGAGTTCATGCTGGGTCATCCGGGCGGCCTGCCGGTGGGTGCGGAGCAGCGTGGCGAAGAGTGGTGCGGTCACGACCACCAGCCTCGGAGAGCGTCACGGATCACCGCTTGAGTCGAACGACTGCCGCCCGGAAGTGCGGTAACCCGATGGCAAGATGCACTGGTGCAAGCGAGGGAAGCGTTGTTCGGCCGGCAGGGCGAGCTGGCTCTGCTGGACCGGCTGCTCGGTCAGGCGGCGGCCGAGCGGGGTGGCGCCCTGGTCATCCGCGGTGAGCCGGGGATCGGCAAGACGGCGCTGCTGGGCGCGCTCGTGCGGACCGCTGAGCAGCGTGGCATGCGGGTGCTGACGGCTGCCGGGGTGGAGAGTGAGTCGCGGCTGCCGTACGCCGCTCTGCATCAGCTGCTGCATCCGGTCTCGGCGGCGATCGACGGCCTGCCGCCGGTGCATCGTGCGGCCTTGCGGGCCGCGTTCGGCCTGGAGCCGGGGCAACCGGATCTGTACGCGGTCGCGCTCGCCGTCCTCGAAGTGATCGTCGACGTGGCCGCCGAACGCCCGCTGGTCCTGGTCATCGACGACCTGCACTGGCTGGACACCGCCAGCGGCGACGTGCTCGCCTTCGTCGGCCGGCGGGTCGGCAGCGATGCGGTGCTGGCCGTCGGCGCCACCCGGACCGTGGCCCTGGACGATCCGCAACGCCGTTCCGGACTGCCCGACCTGGAGCTCGGCCGGCTGGCCGGCGCCGACGCGGCCGCCCTGCTGGACACGCACGCGCCGCAGTTGTCCCCGGCGGTCCGCGACCGGTTCCTGACCGAGGCGGCCGGGAACCCGCTCGCGCTGGTAGAGCTGCCCCGCAGTGCGGCGGTGGGTGCCGCCGCCGGACCGCCCAGCGTGGCACTGCCGCTCAACAACCGGCTGGAAGCAGCCTTTGCCGCCCGGGCGAGCGACTTAGGCGTACGAGTGAATGCTCTTCTGCTGACCCTGGCTGCTGATGCCGCGTGCGACCTGCGGCGGCTGCTCATCGCGGCGGGCGAAGCCGCAGGCGTGCCGGTCACGCTGCGGGATGCGCAGCGGGCGATCGACGCCGGCCTGATCGAGGCGGCCGGTCCGTCGTTGCGGTTCCGGCATCCGCTGATGCGGTCCGCGGTCTACCAGCGTGCCCCGCTGCCGGCCCGGCTGGACGCCCATCGCTGCCTGGCCGGGCAGCTCGCCGACTTCCCGGACCGGCGGTTGTGGCATCTGGCGTCGGCGGCGCTCGGCCCGGACGAGGACCTCGCCGGCGACCTGGAACACCTCGCCGAGCGGGCCCTCAAGCGCGGCGCGACGATGTCGGCGGTGGCCGCGCTGCGCCGGGCCGGCGAACTCACCGACCGGCCGACCTCCCTGGTGCTGCGGGCCGCGGAACTGGCCAGCGAGGTCGGCGCCCGGCACGAGGTGGAGGACCTGCTCGCGACCAGTGACCTGTCCGCGCTCGGCCCGGTCGAGCAGGGCCGGCTGGCCAGCGTTCTCGAGGTGGTGCGGTATCCGCAGTTCCGGGATCCGGCGCAGCGGGTCCGCGAGCTGACCGACTTCGCGGTGGCCGCGCAACAGGCGGGCAGCACGCAGGTCAGCCGGCAGCTGCTGTGGCGGGCCGCGTCACGCTGCTTCTTCCAGGCCACCGGCACGGACACCGCCGAGGCGCGCTCCCGGATCGCGTCGCTCGTCGACGCCGACGGTGACGACCCGCTGGCCTTGGCGGTCCTGGCCTACACCGTGCCCGAGGAGCGCGGCGCCGAGGTCCTGGAGCGCTCACAGCGGGCCGCGAACGGATCAGAACCGGACACGCTGCGCTTCCTCGGCAGCGCCGCGCTGGTGCTGGGCGACTTCGTGCGCAGTTCGGCGTGGCTCGACGTGGCGGTGGCCGACGCCCGCGCGCAGGGCCGTCTCGGAGTCCTGGCCCGGCTGCTGGCCAGCAGCAACTGGGGACGGCTGTGGACCGGGCAGTGGGATCAGGCGCACGCCGAACTGACCGAGGCGCGGGCCCTGGCGCACGACACCGGTGAGGCGTTCTACACGGTGGCGGCGCGGACCACTCTGGCCGCGATCGCCGCACTGCGCGGCGATCTGCCCGGGGCGGCGCGCCTGCTCGACGAGGTCACGGCCAGCCCGCTGGGCGCGGGCATGCGCTACATCCAGGTGGCGGGGGCGCAGGCACGCGGGCTGCTCCATCTGTTCCGTGGGGAGAACCAGGAGGCGTACGCCGTACTGACCCGAACCTTCGACCCGGCGGATCCCACGTACCACCGCTACATGCGGTGGTGGCTGGTGCCGGACCTGCTGGACGCGGCGTTCGGCGCCCAGCGGGTGGACGAGGCCCGGGACCTGATCGCCGGGCTGCCGGAGCTGGCCGCCACGGTCCGGGCGCCGATCCTGCTGGTGGCCGCCGAGTACGCGGCCGCGGTGCTCGACGACGCCGACCCGTTCTCCGGGGAACTGGCCCGCTGGCCGGTGTACCGGGCCCGGCTTCAACTGCACCTGGGCCGCCGGGAACGCCGCCGCTACCGGACCGCGCAGGCCCGCGACCTGCTGCGCGCGGCCCGTGACACGTTCGACGCGCTGGGTGCCGTGCCGTGGGCCGAGGCGGCCCGGTCCGAGTTGCGGGCGGCCGGCGAGAACAGCGGGCTGCGGGTGTCGTCGGCCCGCGAACAGCTGTCGCCGCAGGAACTGCAGATCGCCACCCTGGCCGCGGAGGGCCTGACGAACCGGCAGATCGCCGAACGGCTGTTCCTGTCACACCGTACGGTCGGATCGCATCTCTACCGGATCTACCCGAAGCTGGGGGTGACCCGGCGAGCCCAGCTCGCCGGGGCCCTGGCGCCCTAGGCGTGCCGGAGCGCCCACTCGAGCGCGTGGTCGGCGACCTGCTCCCAGCCCGGCTCGCCGCAGGTCCAGTGCGACCGGCCGGGGAACTCGTGGTACTCGGTGACCGTGCCGGGCGCCTTGTAGTGACTGGCGTTCGACTTGTTCACCGACGGCGGCATGATGTGGTCCGCGCCGCCGGCGATGAACAGCAGCGGCGCCCGGTCGGCGTTGTGGTAGTCGACCCAGGTCTCCTGCTTGCCGGGCTTGAAGTTGGCGATCAGCCCGTACGCCCAGACCCAGCTGCCCGGCGCGGCGATCGCGTACCGGTCGTAGGTGGCCCGCGAGTCCTCCTCGGACAGCGTGTTGGTGAACGCGTAGTGCCACTGCTCCGCGGTGAACCCGGCCGCCTGATGCCGCTTCGCCGGGTTGTTCAGGATCGGGAACAGCGACTTGATCTGCGACGGCGGGGTGACCCGGATGCCCTCCGGCGGCGCCGAGTCGATCACCACGCCGGCCGCGCCGTGCCCGCGGTCCAGCAGCAGCTGGGTCAGGGTGCCGCCGAACGAGTGCCCGATCAGGATCGGCTTCTCCGGCAACGCGGTGATGATCTTCTCGAGGTGCGCGACGGTCTCCGGGACGGTGACCTCGGCGATCGGGATGGGATCGGCCCGCAGCGCCTCGACCTCCACCTCGAAACCGGGATACGCCGGCGCGATCACCGTGTGGCCCTTGGCCTCGTAGTACGGGATCCACTCCTCCCAGCTGCGCGGGGTCACCCAGAGCCCATGGATCAGGACAATCGTTGCCATCAGGTTCCTCTCCGCGGGCGGCGCATCCTCCGGTCCGGCGCCGCCGCGACCTCATGCAAACAGCGGCCCGCGGGAAAGACCATGCAGAACGTTAGGCAGAACCGTTGAGCAGCCGGGACGCCGCCCGCAACAGTTGCTGGGCCCGTTCGGCGTCGCCGGTCGCCGCGCACACCCAGCCGAGCACCAGAACGGCCTGGCCGCGCAGGAACGTCTCGCCGTACTCCTCGGCCAGCGGCCGAGCCGCCTCGGCGGCGTCGAGCGCTTCCGCCCAGCGACCCGCGTCGGCCAGCACCCGGCCCAGGTAGATGGACGCGGTGACCCGGGCGATCTGCGCGGGGCTCGCAGCGACCGGGCGGCGATCCAATTCGGTCAGGACACGGCGGTACTGCTCCGCCGCCTCGGCGCTGCGGCCCTGGTTCTCGTGGCACAGGCCGACGGCGACCATGGTGTTGACGTACGCGTCGTGGTCGCCGGCCGCCTCGGACAGCTCGAGGGAGCGCTGGTACAGCTCGTACGCCCGGCCGAAGTCGTCGAGCCGGCGCAGCGCGGTCGCCCCGTAGGCGAGGGCGGCCGCCTGTTCCCGGACGTCGCCGATCTCCACCGCCAGTTCGTGGGCCAGCATCGCCTGCTGATAGCTCTCGGCGTACCGGCGATCACACATGGCGTAGGCCCAGGCCAGATAGTTGCGATGGACGATTTCCGGTCGGCGGTCCGGCAGTTGCGCTGCGGCCTGCTGGGACAGCTCGTACACCGCGGTCCACGGCTCGGTGCTGAAGGTGCGGTCCGAATACCAGTGCAGCGCTTCGGCGACGTCCACGACGCGCTGGTGCTCCCCGGCTGCGGCCGCTTTCCTCAGCGCCGCATGCCAGCCGTCGAGTTCGGTCTGCAGCCAGTCCTGCGCCTGCTCCGCGCTGTCCAGCGGAACCCGGCCGGCCCAGGTCGGCGGCGCCTGCCCGTAGGCGGGTTCGAACCAGCGGCCGGCTGCGATCGCGGTCTCGAGATACCAGGTGGTGAGGGCTTCTTCGGTGCGCGCTCGGGTGGTTTCCGGCTCCTCGGCGCGCAGGCGGGCCGCGGCGAACAGGCGGAGGAGGTCGTGCAGCCGGTAGCGGTCTTGCCCGTCCGGTTGCAGGAGGCCGCATTCGACGAGGTGGTCGCAGAGGTCCTCAGCTGCGTAGCGGTCGCCGCCGGCCGCACCTTCACGCCGGTCGACGCCGGCCGCAGCCTCGTGCCGGTCGCCGCCGGCCGCAGCCTCGTGCCGGTCGCCGCGGGCCGCGGCCTGATGCCGGTCGCCGCCGGCCAGCACGGCCGCCGCATCCACCGAGAAAGAGCCGGTCACGATATGCGCGGCCCGCCGGAACAGCAGCCGCGCCCCCGCCGGCAGCCGCCGGTAGGAGACCTCGAACGCGGCCTCCACCCCGTTGAGCACGCTCAGCCGCCGATCGGCGTCCGCAAGCAGCGCGGCCAAGCGGCCCATCGCCCCACCAGGGCGCCCCACGATCCGCAGCGCCAAGGGCAGATGCCCGCAGAGGTACGCCACCCGCGCAACCTCCTCATCCGTCCCACTACCCGGCCCGGCCAGCGCCCGCAGAAGCTCCGCCGACTCAGTCACGGTGAACGGCGCCAGCCCGATCCGCAGCACCGCCTCCAGCCCACCGAGCGCCCGCCGGCTCGTCACCAGCACGAGACTGCCACCGCCGCCCGGCAGCAGCGGCCGGACCTGCGCCTCATCGGCCGCGTTGTCCAGAATGATCAGGCACCGCCGGTGCCGAAGCACAGCCCGCAGCTGCCCGGTCCGCTCCCCGGCGTCCTGAGCAATCTGCCTCGGGCTGACAGCGAGGGCCCGCAGCAGCCGGGTCTGCGCTTCCCCAGCAGTCATCGGCATAGCATCGACCCCGCGCAGATCCAGATAGATCAGCCCATCCGGAAACCGCTCCCGGTGCAGCTCAGCCACCCGAAGCGCAAGCGCGGTCTTCCCTACACCGGGCGCCCCGTGCACAACCGCAACCGGCGCCACTCCCCATACCCGGCCGCGCCCGCCTGCCCGGCCACGCTCACCTGCCCGGCCGCGCCCGCCTGCCCGGCCGCGCCCGCCTGCCCGGCCGCGCCCGCCTGCCCGGCCGCGCTCGTTTGCCCGGCCGCGCTCGTTTGCCCGGCTGCGCTCGTTTGTTCGGCCGCGCTCGTTTGCCCAGCGCCTCCACCGGCCGCGTATTCGGCGATCCGGGCCAGCGCTTCCTCCCGCCCGATGAACACGCCATCCGTACGCGGAAGGTCAGTAGACCGGCGCCGACCACCCGCCGCCGCCCCTCGCGCTTCCCGGGCCAACGCCAGCAGCGCCTCACCCGCCGCAGCGGGCAGATCCAGAGCACGAGCCAACGCAGCCACCGTGCGCGGCCGCGGCATCCGGCTCAGCCCACGCTCCATGTCACTGATAGCCCGAACACTCACCCCGGCGGCCTCCGCCAGCCCTTCCAGGGTCAACCCCGCCGCGGTACGCAACTCGCGCACCCGCCCCCCGAACCCGCCACTCACCGCCGCGACGATACTGCCGTCGCCTCGATCAAGGTACGGGTCGAATGGGCGACGAACACCCCTTGCTCACGGATCAGCGCGTCCAGTTCTCTCAGCCGTTCCGAATACCGCTCCACGCTGAAATCCGGCACCCACCAGACACACTTGCGCAGGATGTAGACCACAGCCCCCACGTCAAAGAATTCCATCCGGCACCGCGCAGTCCGCAGCGTACCGATCTCCAGCCCAGCCTCCCTGGCCGCCGCAGCCTCCCGCTCCGGATCCCGATCCAAATTCTCCCGAGACAACGGCCCCACAAAGAACTCGATCAATTCGTACGCGGACGCGGGCCCCACATGCTGCCCCAGATAACTCCCCCCGTCCCGCAGCACCCGAGAGATCTCCCCCCAAGCCGGCTCAACCGGATGCCGGCTCGTCACAAGATCAAACGCCCCATCCTCAAAGGGCAGCCCGTCCCCCGGCGCCACGTGAACCACCTCAACCCCGCGCGGTTCCAACAGCCGCCGGGCCCGCTCAAAATTCGGCCGCCACCCTTCAGTAACCACCATCCGCCGAGGCAGCTCCGCCACCCCAGCAACGATCTCCCCACCTCCCGTGTCAAGATCCAGCGCAGCCCCCACCTCAGGAAGCCGCCCCGCCACCATCCCCGAATACCCCCAGGGCGGCCGCTCCTCAGTGGCCCGCCCTTCCAGCCACCCAAAGTCCCACCCGGAAACATCAACCGAGCCGGCTTCCGCAATCAATTCCTCAAACCCACGCACGCCGCCACGCTCCCACCCCCGTCAACACATTTCCGCCCTGCCCTCGCGCCGCGATTCCCATCAACCTCCCGCACGCAGCACCTTTCCCGCGCCGCAGCCCTCCGCACGCAACACGCCCCCAGCACCGCAGCCCTCCGCACGCAACACGCCCCCAGCGCCGCAGCCCTCCACACGCAACGCGCCCCCAGCGCCGCAGCCCTCCGCACGCAACGCCCCCAGCCCCTCCGCACGCAACGCCCCCAGCCCCTCCGCACGCAACGCCCCCCAGCCCCTCCGCACGCAACGCGCCTATAGCGCCGCAGCCCTCCGCACGCAATGCGCCTCTAGCGCCGCAGCTTCTGCACGTAGCGGGAACTTCGCCCGCGCAACTCCGCGTAGCTAGAGATCACCGCCCACAACTCCCCGGTGGCAGCACGATCCCCCTTGCCCTCCACATGCAGCGCGATCCCCGCCTCGCCGCCCGGCATGCCGCGCGATCCCCGTCTCGCCCCCGGTATGCAGCGCGATCCCCGTCCGTGGCCTCCCGCATGCACCGGGTCTCCGGCTTCATGACGTCCCGCATGCAGCGCGTTCCCTGCGGCGCAACCCTCGCCCCATGACCTCTCGCATGTGGTGGGTTACCGCTTCACAATGTCCGCACGTAACGAGCCTGGTGACCGCAGACCGTGGGGTCGCCGCTCCGCGGCCGGGTGCCGCAGCGAGCTTCGGCTGCCCTTCCAAGCACCGGCCCCGGAATCCAGTCTCCACCGTTCCGCTCGGCACCCTCCGACCGCTGACCAACCGCGCCACCCGGGTCCGCGCAAGCCCCTCTCGCCCACACCACACCACCGCGCCGCACGCAGCCGCCGAACAGACCGGAATCCTTCGTTCCGTTCTGCGATGGTCCACCCCCGCAACCGCGCCCGGCCGGATGTCCACGTTCACCGCGCCCGCCCTGCCGCTCATCACCGAACAGAACGGAATCGATCGTTCCGTTCCGCTCCAATCCGTTCCGCTCCAATCCGTTCCGCTCCAATCCGTTCCGCTCCAATCCGTTCCGCTCCAATCCGCTGCACTCCGCTCCGCTGCACTCCGCTCCGCAATCAATGCCGGCCGCACGGTTTCTAGCGGCGGCCGCGCCCAATCTCGGCGGCACTGCGGCCAGCAATTCGGCCCCAACAGGGCTCCTTGCTCGGCACCTCAGATTTGGCATGATCAAACAATATTTGGTCTGGGTTTTAGAGCGCGGTTGAGGGATAATATCTACATGCGACAGATGCAGTTCTTCACTACGGCACAATTGGCCGAAATGCGTGACCGGACTGCATCGCGCAACTATTCTCCAGCCGCCGAAGAATTCCGCCGTGAGCATGAGCGCCATCGCGCATGGGGCCTCCGCCGACGCCACGCCGACCGCCTGAGTCGGGCGCGCGGTGCAGCCAGTGGCCCACGAACGGCAACCCCGTGCGCCGACAGCACCCCGGCGCAGTCCTCCGGATCCAGCAAGTTGGGGACGACCCCCTCCCAACACTCCCGGGTTCGTGCACGCCTCCACGACAATCCGCTTTCCGAACCCAGCGCGCGCCCGGACGACCGCGCCGTCCGCTCACCCAGAACGCCTGGGTCCACTCCGCCACAGCACCGTCGAGTCCGCGAACCGAGCGCGTCTGCGCCCACTTCCGCCACGCCGGCCTCTGCGGACCCACCGGATGCATCGGCGGCCCGAACTGACCCACCTCGTCCGGATTTCTTCTCGGAACAGGTGGAACGCAGCGCATCCACCTCGAGCAAACTTCCTGCTCCAGACGCACCGCGGCAACACGATCAGGCAGCCAACGACCGGCCGACGCCGGCCCAGCGCGCCACGACCGACCCAGCACGACGCACGACGGCCGGAACAGATCCAGCCCAAGGCGCCGCCGCTGCAGCCGAGCCCAGCCCGCGCGCCCCCAGCCGTAGCGGATCCGGCCCTACGCGCCGCGGTAGCAACGGACTTGAGCCCAAGCGCCGCTGCCAGTGGGCGTTCGAGGTGCGGAACGAGCCGGATTCATGTCGGCCCCGGCGGGAAAGGCATCCTCCCCGGCGCGCGACGGGCCAAGCCCCATGCGCCCCAGCCGCTCCCAGTGGGCGTTCGAGATGCGGAACGAGCCGGATCCGTGTCAGCCCCGGCCGGACCGCCATCGTCCTCGGCGCGCGACGGGCCAAGCCCCACGCGCCGCAACCGCAACGGGCCCAGCCACCATGCGCCGTGAAACGCGATTGGTTTGGCTTCGCGCGCCGCGGCTCTTACCGATTCGGTGTGGCGGACGCCGCAATGCCAGCGCATGAATCGGGACGCTGTGAGCGGCAGCGCTCGATACTAAAGCGATTGGAACGTCGATCGGATTCAGGGACCAACTGGCGAGGACATAGGGTCCTACCGACAGAACTTCGCAGGTCCGGCGACAACGGGTTGCCATTTCAACGGTCGCTGATTTTCAGATTCTGCCCGAATACCATCAGAAATTTGCTATTAGGAATTACGAGCCCACGCATACGCCCGCAAAGAAACGATTCAGCATCTCGCTCGCCACCCTCAGCGTCGCACACAGGGACTCAAGCCCTCGAAACCGGCCTCAGCGACGGCTCGCCACCCTCGGCCGTCGCTGGGCAGGTAATCAGGGCGGAGGCGGGCTGCGGCCCCATCGGTCCGGGGTGCGGGGGCGTTCAGGCGGGTGGAGAGACGGGTGGAGAGAGGTCGAGCTGGTAGAGGTAGCTGCGGTAGACGGGACGGTAGCCGAGTTCGTCGTTGATTCGCCGCATGGCGGTGTTGCTGTCGGCGGTGTCGGCCAGCAGGCCGGCCAGTGTGGGGAAGCGGACTCGGGCCAGGGCGATCGCTTCGGTTTTCATCCAGCGGGCCAGGCCTCGGCTGCGATGTTCGGGCAGCACGCCGGTGCCGTAATGCTGGCCGTCGCCCTGGCCGTCGGCGGGGACGACCAGTTCGGTAAAGCCGGCTATCTCACCGTTGGGAGCGACTGCTGCCGTGGTGCAGAGGATTTCGTTGCGCTTGGCGACGGCCTCGGCGATCGCGTGCAGCCGTGCCACGTCCCATGGCTGCGGGGTGTAGCCGGCATCGTCCATCGGCATGTCGTCCATCGCCCGGCGCGACCGGGCGAATGTCTCCGCCAGCTCGTCCGGCACCGTTCCCTCCCAGTGGACCAGCCGATACCCGTCCACCGCCGGGCCGCTCACCGTGGTGGTGGGGGCCGTAGGGGACGGCGTGCTCGCGGCGCCAGTCGGGGTCGCGGTGGCTGGGTTGGGTGCGGCGGCTGGTGGAGCGGTGGCGGCAGGTGAGGCGGTAGTGGCCGGTGGGGCGATGGCGGCAGGTGGGGCGGTGGTGGCAGCTGGGCCGATGGCGGCCGCTGGGGCGATGGCGGCCGCTGGGCCGATGGCGGCCGCTGGGGCGATGGCGGCCGCTGGGGCG
Source organism: Actinoplanes sp. NBC_00393 (assembly GCF_036053395.1). Classification (NCBI taxonomy): domain Bacteria; kingdom Bacillati; phylum Actinomycetota; class Actinomycetes; order Micromonosporales; family Micromonosporaceae; genus Actinoplanes; species Actinoplanes sp. NBC_00393. Next base: position 5,511,173 of record NZ_CP107942.1, read on the forward strand.
ATAGTGCCGGCCTCGTTCAGGGGGAGGCGGGTGTAGGTCAGGGCCAGTACCCGCCGCAGGGATCGGGCCTGGTAGAAGGCGTCGGCCTCGCTGTTCTCCTGGACCGGCTCGGTGAGGAGGCCGGACAGGTCCAGGTCGGTGGCTGCTGCGGCTACTGCGTCGAGCAGCCGGGTGCCTACGCCGGCGCGGCGTTCGGCGGGGTGTACGCGTAGTTCCAGGTCGGCCACCTTGCCGTCGGCGGGGAGCCGCAGGAACGCGGTGCCCAAGGGGCGGCCGTCGGCGCCGGCAGCAAGCCAGGCCAGGCGGGCGCCGGGTGGGCTGTGGGCCGGGTCGGTGAGCTGCGTGATGCGTACGATCATGGCCGCCATTGTGCCGTCCGCGCGTCGGGGGCCCCGCCCAGCCGGTGGGGATGCCATCATGCTCGGATGCGTCCCTCGGTGGCGGTGGTCTACGACATGGTGTCGGCGCTCGAGCCGGCCGACAATCTGGAAGCCGAGCACCGGGCGCACGCACGGACCTGGCTGCTCAGCACCGACGACGTGTTCCGGCGGGTCAAACCGGCCACGCCCGGGCAGCACCTGGTGTCGTACGTGGTGCCGGTCGACCCCGCCGCCAGGAAGGTGCTGCTCGTCGACCACGTCAACGCCGGGCTGTGGCTGCCGCCGGGCGGTCACGTGGAGGTGGACGAGCATCCGCTGGTCACCGCGTCCCGCGAGGTCGAGGAGGAGCTCGGGGTGACGGGCAGCCTGGGCGAGCAGCCGCTGTTCCTGACGGTCACGCGTACCGTCGGGATCGATGCCGGGCACACCGATGTGAGCCTGTGGTTCGTACTCGATCTGCGGTCTGATCAAGCCTTGACCCCTGATCAGGGTGAGTTCCGTGGGGTGCGCTGGTGGTCGCCGGCCGAGCTCCACGCGGCCGATCCGGCGCACTTCGACCCGCATTTCTTCCGATTCCTGACAAAGCTGGCTATCGAATGACCCGGTAAGTGAGGTGGGTGACGCCGCGACCGGCGATGACGTCCGGGTCGGCGAGGCGGATCGGGGCGACGGTCAGACCGTCGAAGAAGCTGATGCCGTCGCCGAGCAGCACCGGTACGAGCGACACAGTGATCTCGTCGAGCAGGCCGGCGTCGAGGTACTGCCGGGTCAGCCCCGGTGTGGAGATGCCGACGACCCGGGTGCCGGCCTGAACCTGCGCGGCTTCCAGCGCGGTCATCGGGTCGGGGAAGAACGCGGTCGCCGAGTCGGCGCGGGGCCAGCCGGGCGGGACGGTGTGGCTGACCACGAAGACCGGGCAGCCCGCCGGGTGCCGGCCGCCCCAGCCGTCGGTGCGGTCGAACAGCCGCCGGCCGCAGATCAGCGCCCCGCAGGCGGTCAGCGCCGGCCGCAGGATCGCGGCGCTCGCCTCGGTCACGTGAAAGGTCCAGCGCGGATCGGCGCTGGGAACTTCCACGTCCCCGTTCTGATACCAGCCGAACAGTTCGGCGACGCCGTCGTTCTCGTCGGCGACGAAGCCGTCCAGCGACATGGACAGTGCGGCGACGACTTTGCCCACGGCTCACCCCCTTCGAGGGTTCCCCCACCGCAGAATCGCCCGTCGGCGCCTTCCGGGGCAAGGCGAGGGCTGAACCCGACTGGCTGATCAAGCCGGGCCGGCACGGATTCGACCTGGACCGGTGCAACTTGCCGGCGTGTGCCCTAATGGGAAAACGGACGAGGGGAGACTGCGATGATCGTTCAGTGGGCCACCCTAGCCGGAATTCTCGGTGTGCTGGGATCACTCATCATCACCAGCTGGCAGACTCGGATGCTGGTCAAGCAGACGCGACTGAAAGTCAGTTCCGCTGTCGTCCAGGCAGACCATGGGCCGGCATCCATGCTGCAGAATGTGCTGATCCTCTTTGTCCAGCACCCCGAACTGCGCCCGTATTTCTTCGACTCGAAGCCGGTGCCCGAGAACGAGCCCGAGCGATCACGTGTGAAAGCCACCGCGGACCTTTTCGCCGACGCGATCTACGCAGGGCTGCACACGGGTCTCCTGCTGCCCGGCGATGGTGTGCACCAGGCGTGGTGCACTTATGCGACCGATGTGTTGCGGACGAGTCCGGCCCTGCGTGCGTTGTGGGCCGAGCACTCCAACTGGTGGCCGCCGGATCTGGCCGACATGCTCGACGTCACCGGCTGTGTCGGCGCGCCGATCGACGCCGCCGGCCGATCCGAGGTGGGCTCGCGGCCGAACGCACCCGTTGACTCTCGGTCACGCGTGCCCGCAGTGTCGGCGAGTGGGGCCGAGCCACCGGCCGCCGCCTCGTGAAGGCGGCGGCCGAAACGCGGAGAGCGGGAGATTCGAACTCCCGGCAGAGGCATTCGCCTCTGCTGCGGATTAGCAATCCGCCGCCTTAGGCCACTCGGCCAGCTCTCCATTCAAGACGAACCCTTGCGTACCCGGAGCGCGATTCGAACGCGCACTTCCGCCGTTCTGAGCGGCGTGCCTCCTGCCGTTGGGCTACCCGGGCCTGCGAAAGTGGCTGCCGGGCCTTGAACCCGAGTCTCCGCCGTGGTGAGACGGCAGAGGTACAGCCACAAGCGTCCCCGGAGAGATTCGAACTCCCGACACCCGGATCCGTAATCCGGTGCTCTTTCCGCTGAGCTACGGAGACATGTGAGACGAATGAAAAGCGCCGCCCTATCCCGATGGGGAGGGCGGCGCGACGATCACCGGGAAACCGGTCAATCGCGCCACCGAAGCGTCAGCAGACTGCCGCGGGAAAGACTGAGCTGACGGTTCATGACTTGATCCTTCCCGGTCGGTGTTGAGGACCAACCTAGACCCGGCTCGGAACACCGGCAATGGAATTAATCGCGATTCGCCGAGCGATGTAGGCGGCATCGCGCCCGACGCCCTGAATCATCGACGAGGCCAGGGCGTACTGGAAGATCCAGCCGGCCAGGTAGAGGCCGGGATGCCCGGCGACGACCCCGCGATGATGCGACAGCCCGTCGAAGCCGGGGAGGTCGATCCAGCGCAGGTCGGGGCGATATCCGGTGCACCAGAGGATGTTGCTCACCGGCACGGTCCGGCCGTCGGCGAGGGCCGGGAGGCCGCCCCGGACGCCGGTCACGCGTGGCACCCGGGTGACTCCGGCGGCGGCCAGGTCGGCGGGGCGCACCCGGATCAGGGGGCCGCTGTGCGCGTGGACGTATGGCCGCAGCCGCCGTCCCGGCGGCGTGCGCACGGTCAGCAGATGCCGGAAGGCGAAGAAGACCGGCGGGCAGAGCAGCGGGGTCAGGCTGCGTTCGATCCGCCACGGCAGGTGCCCGGGATGGCGTCCGGACAACAACACCTGATGGGTACGCGTGAGCTCCAGCGCAAGATCGGCCCCGGAGTTGCCGGCGCCCACGACGAGCACGGTCCCCGCACCGAACTGGCCGGGATGCCGGTACTCCGCCGAGTGCAGCTGCCGTATCCCCGCGTCGAGGCCCGGGGCGAACTCGGGCAGGCGGGGCAGCTGGTCGAAACCGGTGGCGACGACGACGTTGCGTACGGCGTACCGGGAATGATCTGTCTCCACCAGGTAACCGGAACCGTCGCTGCTCAGCCGGCGCACCGCCTGGCCGGTGCGCACCGGCAGCCGGAACCGTTCCGCATAGCCGGCCAGGTACTCGGCGAACTCGTCGCGGGTGGGAAACGTCCAGGCCGGCGCGGGGAACGGCAGGCCCGGCAACGCGCTGTAGCGGGCCGGGGTGAACAGCCGCAGCGAGTCCCAGCGCCGCCGCCAGGAGTCGCCGATCCGCTCGGCGGCCTCCAGAATGAGGTGTGGGCGGCCGCGTTTACGCAGGTGGTAGCCGGTGGCGAGGCCGGCCTGTCCGCCGCCGACGATCACCGTCTCGATCTGTTCGGTCATCGGCTCAGAGTGCGCCGGCGCGCGCCGGGCGCGCTTCGGCATCATTACCCAGACGTTCGGCGGTGGCTGGGCAATTCAGACCAGGCGATGCTCGTACGCGTAAGCCGCCACCGCCGTCCGCGACCCCACGCCGAGCTTGCCGAAGATGTTGCTGACGTGCCGCGCCACGGTCTTCTCGCTGAGCCGCAACTGCCCCGCGATCTCCCGGTTGGTGCCGCCCTGGGCGAGCAGCCGGATCACTTCGAGTTCGCGCGAGGTGAGGCCGTGCGGCTCGGACCGGCGTACGGCCGGGGTCGCGCCCAGCCGCCGCAGGACCTGCTCGGCCGCGTCCAGTTCCATGGTCGCGGCGTCGTCGTCGCCGAGTTCGCGGCAGGCCACGCCGATCAGGGTCTGGCTGCGCGCCGCCTCGTACGGCGCTTCCAGATCCCGCCACAGCCGGAAGCCCTCACGCAGCGGCGGCAGGGCGGTGGCGGCCTGGTCGCCGGCCAGCCGTACCGAACCGGTGGCGTGCGCGGCCATCGCGGTCAGGGCGGTGGTGCCGTAGCGGGCGGCGATCGCGGTCAGTTCCGCCGCGCACTGCTCGGCGGTCTCCCGGTCGCCGGCCGCCACCAGGATCTCCACCGCGGCGGGAAGCAGCCGGGCCCGGGTCAGGGGCTGCTCCGCCTCGGCCAGGGCGCGGCGGATGCCGGCGTCGGCGGCGCGGGTCCGCCCCTGGGCCAGCCGCAGCAGGGCGAGGCCAGGCTGGATGTTCCAGCCGCGGCGCAGCGCCTCCCGGTACGCCCGGTCCGCCTCACCGACCTCGCCGCGCAGCCGGTGCACCTCGGCGAGCTGGTAGTACGCGCCACCGGCGACCATCTCGCCGAACCCCGCGGTGAGCTGGGCGCAGGCGGCGCGGGCCTCGCGGACGGCGTCGGGCCAGCCGCCGGTCAGGGTCAGGACGGCGACGCGGTGCAGCCGGCACAGTCCCCGGTAGGCGCCGGTGAACTCGGGCTGGGCGTCGCACCAGCCGGCCAGGGCCCGGGTCCACTCCTTGGCGCGGCGTAGCTCGTACAGGTCCTGGCAGGCCCCGATGACCGCGCAGTAGATCATGCCGGTGGCCCGGGCGGTGAGCAGACCGTCGACGGCGGCCACCATCGCCTCGTCGAGCTGGGCCAGGCCGGCGTCGATCCGGTCGTGGTTGAGCAGGGCCATCCCGTGCAGCATCGCGGCGCCGGCGCACAGGTCGGCGTCCGGACCGGCGCGGGCCTGCGCCGCCAGCCGTTCGGCGGTCTCCAGGAGGGCGGCGCGGCGGCCGGCCCGCAGGTGCTGTTCGCCGGCCAGCAGGTCGAGGTAGCCGTGTTCCGGCGTGGGAGCGGCGGTGGCGGCGAGTTGCAGGGCGCGGGTCTGCCAGGCGTTGGACTGGCCCAGGTCGCCGGCCCAGAACAGCGCCTTGCACAGCCAGTAGCCGCTGCGCAGGGCGGGGCCGATCGCGCCGGTTTCGGCGTACCCCAGATAGGCCCGGCGCAGCAGGCGCACTGCCTCGTCTCCGCGTCCGGACATCTCGGCGGCCTCGGCCGCCAACTCCAGATCGGACGGTGGCAGAGCGGCGACCGCGTCTGCACGTGCAAACAGGTCGGAGGCGTGCAGCCACGCCTGGCGGGCATACGCCGCCCGGGCCTGCTGGGGATCGCCCGACGTCTCCACGGCCGGTGCCTCCTTCCCTACGCACGATACGGGCGGACACTGACTGGTATGGGATACCGAATCCTGGCCGATGCCACGATGGTCGTCCATTTCGCGTTCCTCGCCTGGGTGGTGCTCGGCGGTTTCCTGGCGTGGCGCTGGCCGTGGGCGATCTGGCTGCACCTGCTCGCCGCGGTGTGGGGGCTGTCGACCGTGGTGTTCGGGTTCAACTGCCCGCTGACCTGGGTCGAGGACCGGGCCCGCGAGCAGGCCGGTAGCGCGGGGCTGGAGCGCGGCTTCATCGACACCTACCTGACCGGGATCATCTACCCGGAGCGGTACGCGGGGTTGATGCAGGCCCTGGTCGCGGTGCTCGTGGCAGTCTCGTGGGCCGGCGCCGCCTACCGCTGGCAGGCCAGGCGCGCAGTATCAGCGGCTGACTGACAGTGCTGCCTCCCGGCTCCGGAAGCAGCGCTCAGCGTCAGCCGACTTCCGCCGGCTGACGCTCAGTGCTGCCTCCCGGCTCCCAAGGCAGCGCTCAGCGTCAGCCGGGGTTGAGGACTGCGCCCAGGACTGTGGTGACGGTGTGGCGGACGGTGGCGGGGCCGGGGCGGTCGCCGGTCCGGTCGGCGAAGAGCAGGTGCGTGCTGCCGATCAGCACGGCCGCGAGGGTGTCGACGTCAGCGTTCGCCGCGAGCCGGCCGAGCGCGCGTTCCTCGGCGAGATAGCGGCCGATCATCTCGCAGGCCTCGGTGAGCACCGGGACGCCGGCCGGCCAGGTGTCCCGGAGCCGGGCACGCAACTCGTCGCGGAAGGTGATCAGCGCGACGATGGCGACCGCGACCGACTCGAACACCCCGGTCAGAGCCGCGGTCACGTTGTCGACGACCGTGCCGGTGCCCGCGGAGTCGGCCAGCGAGGTGTCCAGCCGGGTGGCGCGGTCCAGCACGTACTCCGCCAGGAACGCGTCGAAATCGGCGAAGTGCCGGTGCAGCACCCCCTTGGCACAGCCCGCGCTGTCGGTGACCGCGCGGCTGGTCAGCCCGGTCGGCCCCTCGCTCAGCAGGATCCGATCGGCCGCCGCGAAGAGTTGTTCGCGCACGTCGCGCAGGGCCACACCGGTCGGCACCGAGGATTCCCTTTCATAGTGGGCACTTGCCCACTATGGTGGGCACATGCCCACTCTACCGAGCCGACCTTATGAGCAGCGGCGCATCGCCGAGTCGTTCGGCGCGGACGCCGAACGCTACGACCGCACCCGGCCGCCCTATCCCGACGAGCTGATCAGCCGGATCTCCACCGCCGCGCCCGGGCCCGAGCTGGCCGACGTCGGCTGCGGCACCGGGACCGCGACGCGGCAGTTCCAGCAGGCCGGGTGCCGCGTGCTGGGCATCGAGCCCGACGAGCGGATGGCGGGGTACGCCCGAAGCCGCGGCCTGCAAGTCGAAACAGCCACGTTCGAGGACTGGGAGCCGGCCGGCCGGCGCTTCGACGCGGTGGTCGCCGGCACGAGCTGGCACTGGGTCGACCCGGTCGCCGGCGCGGCCAAGGCGGCCCGGATCCTGCGGCCGGGCGGCCTGTTGGCGGCGTTCTGGCACGTGCCCGAGCCGCCGACCGCAGCCGCCGGGGCCCTCGCTGCAACGGTCCGGCGGCTGCTTCCGGACGCCCCGTTCGACCTGACACCACAGCCCGGCCGCACCCCGCTGGACGGCTATCAGCTGCTGCTCGACAAGGCCGTCCAGGGCATCCGGGAGGCCGGCGGATTCGGCGAGCCGGAGCAGTGGCAGATCCGCTGGGAGCGGCGCTACACCCGGGCCGAGTGGCTCGACCAGCTGCCGACCTCCGGCCTGCTGACCCGTCTCCCGCCGGAGCCACTGGCCGAGGTCCTCGACGCGGTCGGCGCCGCGCTGGACGACAGCTTCGTCGTGCCGTACACGACGGTCGCCGTCGTAGGGAAGCGGCTGAGCCAGCCGCGTGGGTTCAGGTGAGCAGGGAGTCTTCGGGGCCGGGGCTGCCGGCCGGGTACTCGAGCAGCGGCACGGCGCCGGCGCGCCAGGCGGCGACCACCGGGGCGACGATGCGCCAGCACTGTTCGGCGGTGTCGCCGCGGACCGACAGGGTCGGGTCGTCCTCGAAGACGCCGCGCAGGACCTCGCCGTAGGGCGGCAGGTCGCCGGGGCCGAAGGCTGCCTCCAGGCTGACCGGGTCGAGCTCGAACGGGTCGCCCGGTCCGTTGATGTTGAAGTCGAGGGCGAGGCGGTCCGGGCCGAAGCCGATCCGCAGCCGGTCCGGCTGGTCGCAGCCGTGCAGGCCGTCCGGGATCCGCGGCGGCCGCTTGAAGGTGATCACGGCTTCCTTGCGGCTGTTGCCGACCGCCTTGCCCGAGCGCAACCGGAACGGCACCCCGGCCCAGCGCCAGTTGTCGACCGTGACGACCAGTTCGGCGAGCGTCTCGGTCTCGCGGGACGGGTCGACGCCGGGCTCGTCGGCGTACGCGGGCAGCTCCCGTCCCTCGAGCGTGCCGGCCGTGTAGCGGGCCCGGCGGCTGCAGGCCGCCGGATCGTCATGGAAAGGCCGGGTGGCGCGCAGCACGTCGGCCTTGTGGTCGCGGAACTCGGCGGCGCCCAGCGTGGTCGGCGCCTCCATGGCGAGCAGCGCGAGGATCTGCAGCAGATGGCTCTGGATCATGTCGGCGAGCGCGCCGGCGTGGTCGTAGTAGCCGGCCCGGCCCTCCAGGGCGAGCTTCTCGTCGAAGACGATGTCGACCGAAGCGACGTTGGTGGCGTCGAGCAGCGGTTCGAAGATCCGGTTGGCGAAGCGCAGGCCGAGGATGTTCAGGACGGTGGACTTGCCGAGGAAGTGGTCCACCCGGTGGATCTGCTCCTCGGGCACCAGCCGGGACAGCGCCTTGTTCAGCGCGGCCGCGGCGTCGCCGTCAATGCCGAACGGCTTCTCGCACACCAGCCGGGTACCCTCCGGCAGGTCCACTTCGGCCAGGGCGTCGCAGGCCCGGGCGGTGATCGCCGGCGGCAGGGCGAAGAAGATCGCCACCGGGCCGGTCGCCGCGTCGAGAACCCGGCGCAGGTCGCCGGCCTCGGTGACGTCGGCCGGCAGGTAGCGGGCCGCCCCGGCCACCTCGGTGGCGACGCCCTCGCCGAACGACTCCTGCACCCGGCGCCGCCACCGCGCGTCGTCCCAGTCGTCGCGGGCCGCGCCGATCAGCGACAGTCCGGGTACCTGGCCGGTGGCGAGCAGCGCGCCGAGGCCGGGGAGCAGCAGCCGGGCGGTCAGGTCGCCGCTGGCGCCCAGGATGATCAGAGTCTGGTCCGTCATGGACTTGCGGTACCCGCCTGCGCCGGGCGGTACTCGGCCTGGGCTCTCTAGCATGAGGCTGTGGAGTTCTGGGACAAGCTCACGCAGCCGCAGGCCGTTCTCACCGCCGCCGCGATCGGCGCCCTCGGGGCGATCATCGGCGCGTTTCTGGCCAACCTGTTCGGCCAGTGGATCAACGCCCGGTCCAGCTCACGCCGCCAGTGGGACGACGCCCGCCACAAGTCGTACGCGAAGGTGGCCGAGACCTTCTACCTGCTCTGGGACGGCTTCGACAGCCGCGGGCGCTCGGCCCTGACCGCCGAGCGGGCCGAGGCACGCAGCACCGACTTCCTGGCGGCCTACAGCGCGGCGGCGCTGATCACCAAGAAGCGCGCGACGTCCGCGGCCCTGGACACGATGCTGGCCGCCGCGCAGCGCCTGTGGCACAACCCGTCCGCCGACTGGCCGGCCGTCGACCAGGCCTGCCATGCCGCGCACGCCGGGTTCCAGCGGGCCGCGCGCGAGGAGTTCGGTGTCCGCAAGCACAGACCGGCGGCGTACACCGCACCGCCCGTACCTCGCCCGGCACCCGCCGCCGAGCAGGCACCCTAACCGCGCCGTTCGACCTTGAGGGTCAGCTGGATCGCGCCGTCGGTGGTCGGCGCGGTGATCAACGCCCCGCCACCGTCGGCGAGCGCGATGCCCAGCTTGATCTCCACGCTCAGCGCGCCCTCACCATCGGCGGAGAGGTTCTTCGCCGCCGCCTCGCCGATCCCGATGGCGGTGGCGATGACCTCCTCCAGATCCGGCCGGCGGTCGGCGAAGGTCTGGATCTCGCGGTGCCGCGGGCTGATCTGGCGCCGCTGACCGCCTTCCGCCTCGACCACCTCGATGCTGATGCCGGTCACGCCTGGTCCCGTCCGCCGGCGAGCTTGTCGCGCAGGGCCTGCAACGCCTCGTCCACCGACTGCGCGGCCGGGGCCGGGCTCTCCGACCGTCGCTCGGTGCGCCGGTCGGCCTGCCGTTCGCCGCGCCTGTCCCCCTGCCGTTCGCTGCGCCGCTCGGTCACCGGGCGGACCGGCGGCGGGGGCAGCGGCTCGGCCTCGCGGCGGGCCTGCACCTGCCGGCCGTGGGCCTCCCACAGTTCGCGGGCCTGCGCGTACTGGTTCTCCCAGGTCTCACGCTGCTCGTCGAAGCCTTCCAGCCACTCGCCGCTCTCCGGGTCGAAGCCCTCCGGGTAGATGTAGTTGCCCTCGTTGTCGTAGGCCGCCTCCATCCCGTACAGCGTCGGGTCGAAGAACTCGTCGCCCTCGCGATACTCCGCGTCGGCCTGTTTGAGCGAAAGCGAGACCCGGCGGCGTTCCAGATCGATGTCCAGGATCTTGGTGAGGATCTCGGCGCCGACCTGCACGACCTGCTCGGGCACCTCGATGTGCTGGTCGGCCAACTCGGAGACGTGCACCAGGCCCTCGACACCGTCGTCCAGCCGGACGAACGCGCCGAACGGCACCAGCTTGGTGATCCGGCCGCCGGCGATCTGGTTGATCGCGTGGGTCCGGGCGAAGTGGCGCAACGGGTCCTCCTGCGCCGCTTTCAGCGACAGCGAGACCCGGTCCCGGTCGAAATCGATGTCGAGCACCTCGACCTCGACCTCCTGACCCACCGCGACCGCCTCGGACGGGTGGCCGATCGGGGTCCAGGACAGCTCGGAGATGTGCACCAGGCCGTCGACACCGCCCAGGTCCACGAAGGCGCCGAAGTTGACGATCGAGGAGACGATGCCCCGGCGGACCTGACCCTTGCGGATCTTGTGGAGGAAGTCGCTGCGCACGTCGGACTGGGACTGCTCGAGCCAGGCCCGGCGGGACAGGATCACGTTGTTACGTGCCTTGTCCAGCTCGATGACCTTCGCCTCGAGCTCACGGCCCAGGTAGGGGCGCAGGTCACGGACCCGCCGCATCTCCACCAGGGAGGCCGGCAGGAAGCCGCGCAGACCGACGTCGAGGATCAGACCGCCCTTGACGATCTCGACGACCGGGCCGCGTACGACACCGTCGTCCTCCTTGATCTTCTCGATGCTCTGCCACGCCCGCTCGGCGTCGGCCCGCTTCTTCGACAGGATCAGGCGGCCGTCCTTGTCCTCCTTCGTGAGGACCAGGGCCTCGATGTGGTCGCCGACCGACACGACCTCGGACGGATGCGCGACCGGCTTGATCGACAGCTCGCGGGCGGGCAGCACCCCCTCGGACCGGTAGCCGATGTCGACCAGTACCTCCTCCTGGTCGACGCGGACGACGGTGCCCTCGACGAGGTCGCCGTCGTGGAACTCTCTGATGGTCTCGTCGATCGCGTTGAGGAACGCCTCTTCGTGCCCGAGATCATCGGGTTGGGGAACAGTGATCACTACCTCCTGCGGACGCTCCTCGCCGTAGAGAGAGCCTTCCATCGAGGCCCGGCACTCGTCGAGACCCGACTCGCCGTCGTAAGCAGCCTGTTGTAAGGCCAGGTACGACAAACCGCCGGAAGAAACACGGTACCGGCACGGCTACCGGCAGCAACAGTCGCCGGTCCGGCGGCGTGACAGCGGGATGCGGGCGGCTGACAGCGCCGTGTGCGGGCCGTGCCAGCGCGGGCCGCGAACCTCGAGTGGTGCCGGGTGGGATCTGCCCGGCGGACACGGAGGGACGAAGAGTGGAAGATCTCGTGGTCCGCGCCGAAGGGCTGCGGAAACGGTTCGGCGCCACCCAGGCGCTGGACGGTGTCGACCTGGCCATGCGCCGGGGCACCGTGCTCGGCGTGCTCGGGCCGAACGGCGCGGGCAAAACCACCGCGGTACGCGTGCTGGCCACCCTGCTGCGCCCGGACGAGGGCAGCGCGTTCGTGGCCGGCATCGACGTGCTGAAGAAGCCGCAGGAGGTACGCCGCCGGATCGGGCTGACCGGTCAGTACGCGTCGGTCGACGAGGACCTGACGGGCGTACAGAATCTGGTGTTGATCGGCCGGTTGCTGGACATGACGGGCCGTGACGCCCGGCGCCGCGCCGACGAACTGCTGGAGTGGTTCGGGCTGATGGAGGCCGCGCAGCGGCCGGCGAAGACCTACTCCGGTGGCATGCGCCGCCGTCTCGACCTCGCGGCGAGCCTGGTCGGCCGCCCCGAAGTGATCTTCCTGGACGAGCCGACGACCGGGCTGGACCCGGCGAAGCGCGAGGACATGTGGGGCGTCGTCCGTTCGCAGGTGGCGCGGGGTGCGAGCGTGCTGCTGACCACGCAGTACCTGGAGGAGGCGGACGCGCTCGCCGACGAGATCGTGGTGGTGGATCACGGACGGGTGATCGCGCACGACACCGCGGACGGGCTGAAGCGCCGGGTCGGCGGCCAGACGCTGCGGGTCCGCCCGTCCGACCCGGAACGCCTGCCCGAGGTGCTGCGGGTGCTGGACGCGGTGGCGGCGCCGGGCACGACGGCGGCGAAGGACGAGGCGGCGGGCAACCGTCCGGGCGCTGCCTCGGTGCCGGTGGCCGGCGACGCGGCACTCGCCGAGGTGGTGCCGGAGCTGCGCCGGCAGGGCATCGAGGTGACCGAGCTGGCGCTGCATCTGCCCAGCCTGGACGAGGTCTTCCACACGTTGACGGGCAAGCAGAAGGCCGAGGAACTGGTATGAGCACGATCGCTTTGGCACGGCACAGCGGCGCACTCGCGCACCGCAGCCTGATCAAGACATTGCGTACGCCGGAAGCGCTGATCGACGTCACCATCCAGCCGGTCATCTTCCTGCTGCTGTTCACGTACCTGTTCGGCGGCGCGATCGCGGACGGCAACCGGCACGCGTACCTGCAGTTCCTGTTACCCGGCATGCTCGCGCAGTCCCTGGCCATGGGCGGGGTCGCGCTGGGCCAGAACCTGAACGCGGACATCGAGAAGGGCGTCTTCGACCGGTTCCGGTCCCTGCCGGTGTCCCGCTCGGCCCCGCTGGTCGGCGCGGTCCTCGCCGACGTGGTGCGCTACCTGTCGGTCTGCGTGGCGCTCCTCAGCTTCGGCACGATCATGGGCTTCCGGGTGGAGACCGGGTTCGTCCCGGCGCTGGCCGCGGTGGCGCTGTCGATCGGGTTCGGGCTCTGCTTCTGCTGGATCTCGGTGTGGGTCGGCATGATGGTCCGCACGCCGGGCGCCGTACAGGGCATCATGTTCCTGCTCGTGCTGCCGCTGACCTTCGGCAGCAACGTGTACGTGGCGCCGGAGACCCTGCCCGGTTGGCTGCAGGCGTTCGTGCAGGTCAACCCGATCACGCCGCTGGTCGAGACGATCCGCGGGCTGCTGGTCAGCGGGCCGGTCGCCGGGCCGCTGACGACCACGCTGACCTGGATGGCCGGGCTGCTGGTGGTGTTCGTGCCGCTGGCGCTGCGGGCCTACTCCCGGCGGGCCTGAGCGGGCAGCGACGGCTGGTTGAGCCGCGCGGGGTCGACGAGACTCCGCGCGGCTGCCGCGTCCAGGGACCAGCCCGCCGCGTACGCCTCCCCGAACCCCGCGTCCCCCAGCGCCGCCCGCACCTGGCCACTCACCTCGGCCACCCCCAGGTCGGTGTGGTCGTGCGAGCCCCGCAGCCGGGCGGCCGCGCCGAGCAGCACCGCCGCGTCGCGGTGCCGTCCGCGCAGGACGGCCAGCCCGGCGGCCGCCACCGACACCATCGCCAGGATCGGCATGTCCTGGGTCTCCAGTGCGGCCGGGTAGGCGGTGGCCAGCGCCTTCTCCGCGCCGTCCGGGTCGGCGCGGCGCAGCGCGAGGGTGGCCCGCATCGTGCCGACGATCGCCACCCCGTGGTCGCCGCCCATCACCGGCATGCCGTCCGAGTGCAACCCGGCGCCGGCCCGCGCCAGCAGTTCCCCGGCCCGGTCGAGTTCGCCCTGCCAGGCCAGGAAGCCCGCCTCGAGAGCGTCGACGAGCAGCGACAGCTCCCGGGACGCGGACCGTTCGGAACGCGACCGGGCCTGGGCGATCGCGGCCGTCGCCTCGGCCGGTTCGCCGCGCCGCATGTGCAGGTCGGCCCAGCGCAGGTCGATGAAGATCTCGTCGGCGATGTCCAGGGAGCCGAACTCGCCGGCCAGGGTACGGGCGGTGCGCAGGTCGGCCAGGGCGCCGTCGAGATCCCCGTCGTACTGGCGGATCAGGGCGCGCAGCGGCAGCACGGTGGCCTGGCCCCACTTGTCGCCGATCCGGCGGAAGCCGTCGAGCGCGGCGCCGGCGTCCAGGCTGAGCAGCCCCAGGTCGCCGGCGTTCTCGGCGATCTGGGCCCGCAACATGTGGCCGAGCGAGGCCAGCCAGAGATCCGGCCCGGCGATCATCCGCTCGATACGTTCGGCGGCGGCGTCGTGCTCCTCGCCGAAGTAGAGGACGAAGGTGGCGATGGCGCCGGTCGCACCGGGCATGTCCGGGTGGGTGAGGAGCCGCCGGGCCAGTGCGCGGACCCGGACCCGGCGCTGGTCCACGGTCTCGGTCATCAGGGTCGGCTCGATGCCGCTGCGGTTGAGGAAGAGGATGGCCTCCGCGCAGTCGGCCGCCAGTGCGTCGGTCTCCCCCGGCACGGCCAGGGCTGCGGTCAGCCAGTAGGAGGCGTCGGTGTTGCGGCCGAACATGTGCCAGTACCAGCACAGGTGCAGGGCGAACCGGATCGCGGCCGGGCCGTTGCCGGAGTCGCAGAGGTGACGCAGGGCGGCGAGCGCGTTGTCGTACTCGGCGCGCAGCAGGCGGACGGCGGTGAACTGGTCGGCGGTGCGCAGCATCGGGTCGTAGCGGGCCAGGAACGTGGCGAACCAGTCGGCGGCCAGATCCCGGACCTCGCCGAGGATGCCCTGTTCGGTGAGGCGCTCGATGCCGTACTCGCGGATCGTCTCGAGCATCCGGTACCGGCCGTCCGGCGCGAGTTGCAGCAGCGACCGGTCGACCAGGGCGGCGAGCAGGTCGGGCACGTCCGCGGCGGCGAACGGGGCGAGGGCCGCGGCGGACTCGGCGGTGACGCCGCCGGGCAGGACGGCGACGCGTTCGGCGAGGGCGCGCTCGTCGCCGGCCAGCAGGTTCCAGCTCCAGGCGATGACGGCGCGCAGCGTACGGTGCCGGGGCTGGGCGGTGCGGCTGCCGGTGGTGAGCAGGCGGAACCGGTCGGACAGGCCGGCCGCCAGCTCGGGCAGGGCGAGGGTGCGCAGCCGCGCCGCAGCCAGTTCCAGGGCGAGCGGCAGACCGTCGAGACCGCGTACGAGCCGGACGACATCGGCCACGGTGCCGGCGTCCACCCGGAAACCGGGGCGGACGGCGCCGGCCCGCTCGGCGAAGAGCCGCACTGCGGGGGTGCGGGCGGCGTCGGCGAATTCGGCGTCCGGCTCCGGCAGGCCGAGCGGGCCGAGCGGCACGAGCGCCTCGCCGTCCACCGCCAGCGGTTCGCGGCTGGTGGCCAGCACGTGCAGGTGCGGGCAGCGGACGAGCAGCGCGCTGGTCAGGCGCGCGACGGCGTCGACGAGGTGCTCGCAGTTGTCGACGACGAGCAGGATGCGGCGGCCGCTGAGCCGCTCGGCGAGCACGTCGAGGTCGTCGAGGCTGTCCGGGCGTACCCGGCTGGGGGTTTCGAAAAGGGCCGAGCCGCGCAGCCCGGCGGCGGCCACCACGGCCGCGCCCACCTTGGCCGCCTCGGTCACCGAGGCCAGATCGATCAGCCAGGTGCCGTCCGGGTAGGCGCCGGCCCGGCGGCGGGCCGCCTCCAGCGCCAGCCGCGTCTTGCCGGCGCCGCCCGGCCCGAGCACCGTGACCAGCCGGCCCGCGGCCAGCAGCGCGTCGATCCGGGCGAGATCGTCGTCACGGCCGACGAAGCTGGTCAGTGGGGCCGGCAGGTTGCTGGGCGTCGTTACTTGTACGGGTTGGGCACCGCGCAACAGCCGAAGATGACGTTCCCGCAGCGCCCCGCCGGGATCCGCGCCCAGTTGCTCGGCCAGTTCCTCGCGGATCCGCTCGTAGACGGCCAGCGCGTCGGCCTGCCGTCCCTGTTCGGCGAGACAGTCGACGAGCAGGGCCGCCACCCGTTCGTTGAGCGGATGCTCGGCGAACAATGCGGTCAGCCGGTCCCCGGCCTGCTCGGCGCGGCCCAGTGCCAGCTCGGTCTCGGCCAGGTCGGCGGTGATGTCGACGATCGCCTGCCCGAGCCGGGTGGCGTGGGCCGGCGCGACCTCGGCGAGTTCCGGGGCGAGCGGGCCGCTCAGCAGGGCGACGGCTTCCCCCAGCGCCGCGGCGGCGGCGACCGGATCACCGGCCCGCAGCCGGGCCCGGCCCGCGGCGGCCAGACCCTCGAACCGGGTGACGTCGACCTCGGCGGTGAGCTGGTAGCCGCCGTCGGACTGGGTGACGGCGTCGCCGCCGAGCAGCCGGCGCAGCCGGGAGACCAGCGACTGCAGGGCGTTGGGCGGGTCGGTGGGGCGGTCCCCGGGCCAGAGCGCGTCGACCAGGATGCCCGGCGGCACCGGGTGCCCGGCCGCGACGGCGAGCCGGGCCAGCAGGCCGCGCAGCCGGGCGCCGGGCACGGCCATCTCGGCGTCGCCGCGGTGGACCCGGACGGCGCCGAAGATGGCGACGTGCAGCCGGTCCCCGTCGTCACTCACCCGACGATCCTCCCGCGTGCTGTCCAGCCGGCCCACCCGGGTGTCAGTTCTCGTCGGCGTACGCCTCGACCTTGGCGGTGTCCCCGGCGACGATCAGGACCGCGCCCTCGGGGACGCTGGTCTCGGGTCGCGCGTACACGAAATCCTCGCCCGGCCGTTTGGTGCCGACCACCGTGACCCCCCACTTGGTGCGCAGCGCCAGCTGCGCCAGGGTCTGCCCGGCCGCGCCGCGCGGCGCCCGCACCTTGGCGATCGCGAAACCGTCGTCGAACTCGATGTAGTCCAGCATCCGCCCGCTGATCAGATGGGCCACCCGCTCGCCCATCTCCCGCTCGGGATAGATGACGTGGTCGGCGCCGACCGACGAGAGGATCTTGCCGTGCTTGACGCTGGTCGCCTTGGCCCAGATCTCCGGCACGCCCAGCTCGGTGAGGGTGAGCACGGTCAGCACGCTGGTCTCCAGGTTGGTGCCGATGCCGACCACGGCACGCGGGAAATCGTGTACGCCGAGCTGGCGCAACACGTCCTCGTCGGTGGCGTCGCCCTCCACCACGTGGGTCAGCCGGTCCGACCAGTCCTGCACGATCCGGGCGTCGGTGTCGATGCCGAGCACGTCGTACCCGAGGTCGAGCAGGGCCTCGGCGACCGCGCCACCGAACCGGCCCAGACCGATCACCACGACGTTGCCGCCCTGCGACGTTCTCCTGTCAGCCAACGAGGGGCCTCTCCTCCGGATAGCGGAACTGTCTGCGGCGGGTGTTCAGCGCGATCGCGGTGCCCACCGCGATCGTGCCGACCCGGCCGACGTACATCAGCACGACCAGCACGGCCTGCGCGCCCGGCGGCAGCTGCGGGGTGATGCCGGTGCTCAGGCCCACGGTCGCGAAGGCCGAGGTGGCCTCGAACAGGGCCCGGTCGAACGGCACGTTCTCGGTCAGCGCGTCCAAGGCGACGGTACCGGCCGCGACCAGCAGCACGCCCAGCAGCGCCACGGTCATCGCCTGCCGCTGCGTCTCCTCGGCGATCCGGCGCCGGCGGATCACCACGTCCGGCTCGCCGCGGAGCTCGGCCCAGATCACGTACGCCAGCAGCAGGAAAGTCGTCAGCTTGATGCCGCCGGCGGTGCTCGCGCTGCCGCCGCCGATGAACATCAGCCCGATCGTCACGGCGACCGTCTCGCTGTTCGCCTGCCCGAGATCCACGCTGTTGAAGCCGCCGGAGCGGGTCATCACGTCCTGGGTGAAAGCGGCCAGCAGCTTGCCCGGCACGTTGAGCGGACCCAGCGTGCCCGGGTTGCGCCACTCGAACGTCAGGAAGACCAGGAAGCCGACGACCGAGAAGAACAGGGTCCCGCACACCGTCAGCCAGGTGTGCGTCGACCAGCATCCGGGCGTACGCCACTCGCGGAACAACTCGAACAGGACCGGGAACCCGATCGCGCCGGCCATCACCCCGAGAGTGAGCGGCAGGCAGATCCACGGGTCGGTGACGAACCGGACGATGCTGTCCGGGTAGAGCGCGAAACCGCCGTTGTTGAACGCCTGGACCGCGTGGAAGACCGCTCCCCAGACGGCCCGGCCGAACGAGTAGTCGTAGGTCAGCCAGAACCGCAGGGTCAGGACGAACGCGATGGCGCTCTCACAGACCAGCATGACCAGCGCGACCCGCAGCAGCACGGCGCCGATGTTGCCGCTGGCCAGGCCGGCGCTCTCGGCCTGGGCGAGCAGCCGGCCGCGCAGCCGCAGCCGGCGCGAGACCAGCAGGCTGAGCAGCGTGGCCAGGGTCATGATGCCGAAGCCGCCGATCTGCGTGAGCACGGTCAGCAGCACATGGCCGAACGGTGACCAGTAGCTCGGGGTGTCCACCACGGCCAGGCCGGTGACGCAGACCGCGGAGGCGGCGGTGAACAGCGCGGTGATGAACGGGGCGTTGCCGGGCTCGGCCCGTGCGGCGGGCAGCATCATCAGGGCCGTGCCGATGGCGATCAGGCCGAGGAACGCCAGCGGGACGATCCGGGCCGGATGCTGCCATGGTGATCGCACCCGCTGAGTAATATCACCTCAGTACTGCAGCAGCGCCCAGCAGGCGGCCGCGAACGCGCCGGTGCTGGTGAGAGTGCGCAGATGGTTCCACGGGAGCCAGCGGGGCAGGAACGCGGCCCACACCGCGGTGGGATTCTCGATCTCGTGGGGGTCGCCGGCCTCGTTGAGCCGATTGTTGAGCGGGATGTTGACGACGAAGGTGACCAGCAGCGTCGCCGCGTAGAGCAGCAACGCGATCATCAGCGGGATGAACACCGCGGACGTGCCGGAATTCTGGAACGCCGCGATCGCGGTGAAGACCAGCGCGCCGATGAAGATCACCCCGAACAGCGGGTTCTGGATCGCCACGTTGATCCGCTGCATCACCTCGACGGCGGCCCGGTCGCCGGCCGCGCGCAGACCCAGCATCACCGAGCCGGAATAGGCGTAGAAGAGGCCGGCCATCAGGCCCAGCATGAGCACGGCGAGCAGCAGGATCGTGGTGCGCATCCCGTTTGTCTACACGTGTTGCAGAAATCCTGCAAACGAATAAGTCTTCACATCCAAGCCCGCCTATGTTTGTCTGTGGCCGGGAGCGCTCCCCTAATCCCCCATAGATCCGCGCTCCGAGCGCGCTGGTCCCCACGGTCTTTCTGATCGTTCAGTGTGCTGGGAATGCGGGTCTCCGCTACCCGAAAGAGGCTGAAGAAATGTCAGTCCGAATCACCCGGGCCGTCCTGCCGCTCGTCCTCGCGGGCACCGTCCTGAGCGTTCCCCAGCACGCGACGGCCGCACCGATCCAGCCCTTCGCGATCACCGACCTGGTCGGCTGGGCCACCCAGAACGGCGGCACCACCGGCGGCGGCAGCGCTGCGACCACCACCGTGACCAGTGCATCCGCGCTCACCTCAGCGCTCGGATCGTCCTCCGCGGCCGTCATCCGGGTCTCCGGGACGATCAACTGCAGTGGCATGCTCCGGGTCCGCTCCAACAAGACGATCATCGGCAACGCGGGCGCCGCGATCGTCGGCTGCGGACTCAACATCAACGGCGATCGCAACGTCATCATCCGCAACCTGTCCTTCCGGAATTGGAACGACGACGCGATCAACGTGCAGGAGTCGGCGACCAACATCTGGGTCGACCACAACAGTTTCAGCAACGGCTACGACGGTGCCGTCGACATCAAACGCGGATCCGATTTCATCACCGTGTCGTGGAACCGCGTATTCAACCACGACAAGTCGATGCTGCTCGGCCACAGCGACAGCAACGCCTCGCAGGACACCGGTCACCTGCGCGTGACATACCACCACAACTGGTTCGACGCGTCGACGCAGCGTCATCCGCGGGTCCGTTTCGGTAACCCGGTGCACGTCTACAACAACTACTACCGGGCCAACAGCGGCTACGGCGTCGCCTCCACCGAAGGCGCCGGCGTACTCGTCGAAGCCAACTCGTTCGAGAACGTGGACGACCCGTACCACCTCGGCGAAGGCTCCTCGGACGCGGGCACCCTGGTAGCCCGCAACAACCTGCTGGTCAACTCCGGCAGCGGCCAGACCGGCGGCAGCGTGCGGGCGATCCCCTACGCGTACACCGCCGACGCCCCGGCCAACGTGAAATCCATCGTGACCGCCAACGCCGGCGCAGGACGCATCAGCGTTTGATCCACATCAGCTGATCCATATCAGTCGTGATCCGCTTCCGGATGCCCTCCCCTCCGGGGAGGGCATCCCCCTTTCCACCCGTCCCCACATCCCCACCGGACCCCACGTCCCCACCCCGCCCCGCCGCACACTGCCCCGTCCCGCCGCACACACCGCCTCACCCCCGCCGCACACCGCCCCGTCCCGCCGCACACACCGCCTCACCCCCGCCGCACACTGCCCCGTCCCGCCGCACACACCGCCTCACCCCCGCCGCACACCGCCTCACCGCACACCGCCCCGCCGCACCCCCGCCGCACAGCCCCGTCCGGCCCCACAGCCCTGCCCCAGCTCCCAGCCGGCCGGCGGGAAACCGGCCTTGTGGATCACCCAGCCGGAAGTTATGACCCTCAGCACCGGCCGGACAACCCAGCTGTCCCTCACGGCTGCTTCCACACGCGCGAAACAACCCTCACCGCCAGCCCGACAACCCAGCTGGCGCTCACGGCTGCTTCCGCGGGCGGGAACAGCCCTGAGCGCCTGCCGGACCGGTGTGCCTCAGCCGGCAAGCCGGGCACGGCCGGGCAGGGCCGGGCAGGGCCGGGCAGGGCTGGGCCTACCGCGGCCGGCGTTGCCTGGCGGGCGGACCTCGGCGCTGAGCGTCTAGTCACCTTGCGGCGCCAAGGCTCCGGCTCGAGCTGAGCCACTTGATCATGCTGGGCCGACGTTGAGCGTCCCCACCCAGCCGCAGAAGGAGCACTCCACGTCAGCCAGACCACCCGGCTGACCACCAACGTCGCCTCCCGACCACCGAAGCAGCACCCACCGTCAGCCAGACCACCCAGCTGACCACCAACGTCGCCTCCCAGCCACCGAAGCAGCACCCACCGTCAGCCAGACCACCCAGCTGACCACCAACGTCGCCTCCCAGCCACCGAAGCAGCACCCACCGTCAGCCAGACCACCCAGCTGACCACCAACGTCGCCTCCCAGCCACCGAAGCAGCACCCACCGTCAGCCAGACCACCCAGCTGACCACCAACGTCGCCTCCCAGCCACCGAAGCAGCACCCACCGTCAGCCAGACCACCCAGCTGACCACCAACGTCGCCTCCCAGCCACCGAAGCAGCACCCACCGTCAGCCAGACCACCCAGCTGACCACCAACGTCGCCTCCCAGCCACCGAAGCAGCACCCACCGTCAGCCAGACCACCCAGCTGACCACCAACGTCGCCTCCCAGCCACCGAAGCAGCACCCACCGTCAGCTGGACCGCCCGGCTGACCGGCAGCGTCGCCTCCCGGTCGATGAAGGAGCAGTCACCGTCAGCTGGACCGCCCGGCTGACCGGCAGCGTCGCCTCCCGGTCGATGAAGGAGCAGTCACCGTCAGCTGGGGGGTTGGCTGAAGGGAAGGGTGATCTTGGCGGTTGGGAGGAGGGTCAGGGTAGGGCGGCCAGGCGGGTGGTCAGGAAGCGGCGTTCGGCATCCGTGGGGGCCTGGGACAGGGCCACGTGGTAGGCGGCGGCGGCTTCGGTGGTGCGGCCGAGGCGGGTCAGCAGTTCGGCTCGGGTGGCCGGCAGCAAATGGTAGGCGGACAGGGACGGGGCTTCGGCGAGGGTGTCGAGGAGGGCCAGGCCGGCGGCGGGGCCTTCGGCTTCGGCGATGGCTACGGCTCGGTTGAGTTCGATGATGGGGGACGGGGTCAGGCGGGCCAGCTCGGCATACAAGGCCGCTATCTGGGGCCAGTCGGTGTCGGCGGCGTGTGGGGCCGTGGCGTGGCACGCGGCGATGGCGGCCTGCAGCCGGTATGGGCCGCGGCCGGGGGAACGGGCGAGTACGCGTACCCCCTCGGTGATCAGGTCGTGGTCCCAGCGGGCGCGATCCTGGGCGCCCAGGGTGACCAGGTCGCCGGAGGCGTCGGTGCGCGTCGCGCGCCGGGAATGTTGCAGCAGCATCAGGGCCAGCAGGCCGCGGGCCTCGGGTTCGTCGGGCATCAGGTCGGTGAGTACGCGGGTCAGGCGGATCGCTTCGTCGGCCAGGTTCTCGCGGCCGGCGGTGTAGCCCTCGTTGAACATCAGGTACAGCACCGCGAGCACGCCGGCCAGGCGTTCGGGGAGCAGGTGGGCTTCGGGGACCCGGTACGGGATGGCGGCGTTGCGGATCTTGCGTTTGGCTCGGACCAGGCGCTGGGCCATGGTGGGTTCGGCGGTCAGGAAGGCGCGGGCGATCTCCGTGGTGGTGAGCCCGGCCAGGGTACGCAGGGTGAGCGCCACCCGGGCATCGAGCGGCAGCGCCGGATGGCAGCAGGTGAAGATCAGCTTCAGCCGGTCGTCGGGCACCGCTTCGTCCTCTCGCGGCGGGTTCGGGTCGGCCAGCAGGGCGGCCGCCTGCAGCCGCGCGGCTTCGGAGGCCGCACGGCGCAGGCGATCCACGGCACGGTTGCGCGCGGCGGTGGTCAGCCAGGCACCGGGATTGCGGGGTACGCCGTCCGCGTCCCATTTGCTGACGGCCCGCGTGAACGCGTCCTGGGCGCACTCCTCGGCCAGGTCCCAGTCGCCGGTGAGCCGGATCAGTGTCGCCACGATCCGGCCCCACTCCTCCCGGAATGCCGCATCCACCGCAGCCGCCGCGACCCCACCATCAGCCGCGACAGGCGCATCGGTCGCAGGCCCGGCGCTGACTACGGGCCGAGCATCGGCCGCGGTCCCGGTGTCCGCGGCCGTGGTGTCCGCCGGGCCGGCGGCGCTGTGGGCCGGTCGGGAAGTGGGTTCAGGCATTCCGGGTGGCACCTATTCCTCCCAGAAGGGGCGGAGTTCGATGGCGCCGAAGTGCGCCAGCGGGTGTTTCGCGGCTATCGCGACCGCCTCCTCGAGGGAGGCGCAGTCCAGCACGTCGTAGCCGGCCACCCACTCCTTGGTGTCTGCGAACGGGCCATCGGTGATCAGGGCGCCGTGGCCGCGCACCGTGGTGGCGTCCTCCTTGCCGCAGAGCTGGTGGCCTTCCAGGCGGCGGCCGGCGGTTTCCGCAAGCCAGGACTCGACGGTGTTGTCGGCTTCGGTCATCTGGCGGCTGTCGTCCGCGCAGACCAGCATCAGGAATCGCATCAGTCGTGCTCCCGCCAGTAGAAGGGCCTGATTTCCACGCCGACCCGGCACGCCGGATGGGTGGAGGCGGCCTCGATGGCCTGGTCGAGGTCGGCGGCTTCGACGATCTCGTAGCCGCCGATGTGTTCCTTGGTGTCGGCGAACGGGCCGTCGGTGACCAGCACCTCGCCGTCGCGGACGCGGACGGTCACGGCGTCGGCGGGCGGGCGCAGGCGCTGGCCGCGGTGGGTGATGCCGCGGTCGGCGAGTTGCTGCTGCCAGGCCTGGAAGCCGGGTGACGCGGCTATCTCCGACGGGGACGGCTCAGCCGTGCCGTCGTCGAGCATCCAGAGCATGTAACGCACGGGTTCTCCCTCTCCTGCCGGGCTCGGAGATCGAGCCTCTCATCCAGGACGACGCGGCACCCTCCCGGAAATCGACAACCCGTCGCTGTCGATTTCCGCCACCCGGCCGCGTCGTGCTGATGAACGAACCGGAACGACGAGTGGATGGAGCCCGAGATGCAGCCGTTGGCCAACATGATCTGGCAGATCGCCGATGTGCAGGCGGAGTCGACGCGGGAGATGGAGAACGCGATGGGCCGCCTGGCCGCGGCGACCAGCCGGGCGTTGCGCCGGGTCAGGCGTGGCGGCGGTGAATCTCCGCAGCCTGAGCGGTGACGCCGGAGTGGTCCGAAACCTCGAGGACGTGGTCGAGCAGGGCGTGCAGGGCGGCGCGCTCCAGCCGGGGCGCGTCGTTCTCGAGGCTGTTCAGCACGAGGACGGCCGCGTCGACCGCGCCGGTGGAGAGGCTGCCGTGCAGCGCCTGCTGGTAGGCGTGCAGCAGCTTCTCCGGCTCGGCCCGTTGCGCGGAGGTCAGCCAGAGCGCGACCAGGCTGTGGGCGACCGACACGTAGTCACGGGGACCGTGCCCGACGAAACTGATCATCAACTCGGGCGCCCAGGTGAGCAGCGGGTCGACGGCGTGCCGCAGCGCGTCGTCGGAGAACGCGCCGCTCAGGTGCATCGACTGCAGGGCCGTGTGGATCGGGAAGTACTGGCCGACCTCGTTGATCGGCGCCTGACCGCTGAACCGCCAGCTGAGGCCGAAGCTGTGCGACCAGAGCGGATCGACCGTGCTGCTCACCCGGTCGCCGGAGTGCTCGAGCTGGAAGTCGCGGCGGCCGTCCGGCGCCCAGGTCCGGGTGATCTTCAGGTGTTCCAGGGCGTCCAGGAAATTGCCGCCGGGGATCGCGGCCCGCCACTGCATGGCCATGTCGCGCAGCCAGCCGGCCGGGTCCTTGGCGTGCTGGTAGAGCTCGGACGCCCGTAGCGGCTGCCCGCAGGCGAGGGCGAGCAACGTCAGGTTGAACGAGTAGGGACCGCATGCGCGCGCTCGATGAAGAAGAACCGGCCGACCATCTCCTGGCCGGCGCTGATCGGCGTACGGAACTCCTGGGTCTGCTGCATGCGGCTGGGCGGTAGGCCGAGACCGGCCAGGTCGGCGTCGAGTTCGGCGGTGGTGACCCACAGGCGCAGCCGGTGGAACATCGCGAAGGCGACCACGGACAGCCGCAACAGCTCGTCGTCGACCAGGGCGGGCAGGGCCGCGTCCGGCTGATCGCCGTGCACCCGGCGCACCTCGCGGGCGGCGAACTCGCGCAGCAGCCGTTCGTAGAGCTGCCCGGTGCCGAAGGATTCGCCGGCGTCCTGCAGCGCGTTGCCGGTGGCGTCGTAGAGAGCCAGCATCAGCAGCAGCAGGGGCTGCTGGGCGAGGTCCGGAAAGCGGCGCAGCACCTCGAGGCTGAGCGGCCGCCGGCCGGTGTTCCACTGTGCCGCGTTGGCTCCGGTCCAGATCCGCAGCCAGTGTTCCTGCTGCGGCTCGTCGAACGGTTCGAGACGGACGACGAGGCTGCCGGCGGGCAGGCGGGCCCGGTCGGCGACGGCGATGCGGCTGGTCACCAGCACCGCGACCGGACGGCCGAGCACCGCCTCGCGCTGCTGGAACGCGGCCACCCGCTGCAGGTAGTCGGACTGGTGGATGCCGGTGACCTGGAGCAGTTCGTCGAAACCGTCGAGCAGGACGACCGGCATCGCACCGTCGGCGTCGCGCGCCGGGTCCGGCCAGGCCACGGTCTCGCCGATGGCGGTACGCAACGCCTGCTCCACCTGATCCTGGATCTCCGCCTCGGCCCGCACCTCGCGCAGCGCCACCCGGACGACCAGGAAGTCGGCGGCCGGCAGACGGGCGGCGAGCACCCGGGTCAGCGACGACTTGCCGGCGCCCGGCTGGCCGAGCAGCAGCAGCGGGGCGTCGGCGGCCTGCGGGGTGGTCAGGTAGGTGACGAGGAAAGCGGCGAGGTCGGCGCGGGGTTCGGTGTCCCACCAGCTCTCGTCGGCGGGGCGGGCGCCGGGGCCGGCCGCTTTCACCCGGTACCGCGGGTCGAGGTAGCCGTTGCCGAGCGCCGGCATGGTCAGGTCGCCGGCGTCGCCGCCGAGGATCGGCTTGCCGAGTTCGGCGCGGTAGGCGCGGGCCAGGGCGGCGCGATGCCGGGCCGGGTCGCGGTGCGAGGTGACCTGGAGCAGGGTGTTCTCCAGGCTCTCCAGACCGCGGGTGGCGGCCCGGTCGGCGTGGTGCCGCATCCAGACGGCGAACTCCGGGATCTCCTCGGAGAGTTTGCGGAGGTGCTCCTCGTAGCGGGCGACCGCCTCGTCCGGCAGCCGCGTGGCCAGCAACTCGTCGAAGGCGAGGCGGCTTGCCTCGGTGGCCCGGTCCCAGCGGTCACCACCAGCACCCCGTGGGCGGCGACGAGGCGCTGACTCCGGCTGTAGCGGTCGTTTCCGCGTACCCAATCATTGATCTTGCCGGCGACCTGGTGCCCGAGCCGGATCGCCTCGGCCTTGGCGTCGAAGAGGCTGACGGCAGCGTCGCTGCCGCCGGCGGTCGCCACGCTGAGCGCGCCGCCCAGCAGGTTGTCGGCGACCTTCATCAGCGGGCCGGAGCCACCGAGAAGCTTGACGGCATCGTGGTACGTCAGTCCCTGCGGCACCTGCCCACTATAGGAATCGCCGCCTACGATCGGGGCATGCGCGAGCTGCTGCGCTCGATCCGGAACGAGCCGCGACCCATTCCCCCGCCACCCGTCCGGGTGTGGCGGGACTGGCTGCTGGTCGCCCTGGCGACCGCAGCGCTGCTGATCGAGGCCGCGGTGACCCGGGCCAACCCGGTGTTCGCCCTGGTGGCCGTGCCGACGCTGCTGTGGCGCCGCACCCGGCCGCTGCTGATGGTGGTGATCGCTTTCGGGCTGTGCGCCCTGCTGCCGGGCGCGGATTTCACTGCCGGCCTCTTCCTGGTGCTGCTGCCGTACGCGTTGTTCCGCTGGGGTTCCGGCGTGGAGATCGTGGCCGGTGCGGCCTTCTTCTCCGCGCGTCTGGGGCTGGGTCTGGGGTTCGCGGAGATCACGCTGACCGAGTTCACCGGCGGGCTGATCATTCTGTACGGCGCCGGCGCGCTCGGCCTGGCGATGCGCTACCGGGCCCGCGCCCGGCTGCGCGAGGTGCAGCAGATCCAGTTGCTGGAGCGTGAGCGGCTGGCCCGCGACCTGCACGACACGGTGGCCCACCACGTGTCGGCGATGGCGATCCGGGCGCAGGCCGGGCTGGCCACCGCGGCGAACGACCCGGATTCGGCGGTGCAGGCGCTGCGGTTGATCGAGGGCGAGGCGTCGCAGGCGCTCACCGAGATGCGCGCGCTGGTGCGGATGCTGCGTGACGAGCCGATGGGCCTGCCGCAGGTGCAGGGGCTGTCCGGGCCGCCGGTGGATGTGCAGGTCAACGGCGATCTGGACGATCTGCCGCCACGGGTGGCGGCCACCCTGTACCGGCTCACCCAGGAGTCGGTGACGAACGCGCGGCGGCACGCCCGGGATGCCACCCGGATCACGGTCCGGGTGTCGGCGGACGAGACCGCGGTTCGGCTGCGGGTCAGCGACGACGGCACGCCGGGCACGGCGGCCGAGGGGTACGGGCTGACCGGCATGATCGAGCGCGCCGGCCTGGTCGGCGGCACCTGCTCGGCCGGGCCGGACGAGGAACGGGGCTGGATTGTGGACGCGGTGTTGCCCAGGACCGCGGCTTGACCATCCGGGTGCTGGTCGCGGACGACCAGGAGATCGTGCGGACCGGGCTGTCCATCATGCTCAACACGCAGCCCGGCATCGAGGTGGCCGGCGAGGCGGCGGACGGACGGCAGGCGGTCGAGCTGGCCCGGCGGCTGCGGCCGGACGTGTGCCTGTTCGACATCCGGATGCCCGGCGTCGACGGCATCGAGGCGACCCGGCTGCTGGCCGGTCCCGCGGTCACCGATCCCCTCGCGGTCGTCGTGATCACCACGTTCGACCTGGACGAGTACGTGTACTCGGCGTTGCGCGCCGGCGCCCGCGGCTTCCTGCTCAAGGACGCCGGGACCGAGCTGCTGGCGCAGGCGGTGCGGGCCGCGGCGAACGGGGACGCGCTGATCGCGCCGAGCATCACCACCCGGCTGCTGAAGGCGTTCGCCGACACCGCGCCGGCCGCCGGGCCACCGCCGCAGCCGATCGATCCGCTGACCGAGCGCGAGGAGCAGGTGCTGGCGCTGGTCGCGCGGGGGCGGACCAACGGCGAGATCGCCGCCGAGCTGTACATCACGCTCAGCACGGTCAAGACCCACATCACCAGCCTGATGGGCAAGCTCGGCGCCCGGAACCGGGTCGAGGTGGCGATCTGGGCGTACGAGACGAAGCGCACCGGACTTTAGTCGGGCTCCACGGTCGTACCGCGGTCGGATGAAAGTGGACGCCCGACTCGCGACCATCGACGTATGAGAGCGTTCGTGCAGGACAGCTACGGATCGGTGGACACCCTGCGGTTGCGCGAGGTGGCCACGCCGGTTCCGGATGACGATCAGATTCTGGTACGGGTACACGCGGCCTCCCTCAACGCCCGTGACTGGCACGCGATGCGCGGCGACCCGCTGCTCGCCCGGACCACGTTCGGCCTGCGGGCGCCCCGCGACACCATCCGGGGCAGCGACATCGCCGGCCGGGTGGAGGCGGTGGGCCGCGCGGTGACCCGATTCGCGCCCGGCGACGAGGTGTTCGGCGACGTGCGGGACACCGACGGCGCGTTCGCCGAGTACGTCTGCCTGCCGCAGAGGGCGGCCCAGCCGAAGCCGCCGAACCTGACCTTCGAGGAGGCTTCGACGCTGCCGATGGCGGCCGGGACCGCGGTGCGCGGGCTGCGGGACCTGGCACCGGTCCGGGCCGGTCACCGGGTGCTGATCAACGGCGCGTCGGGTGGGGTGGGCACGTTCGCGGTGCAGGTCGCGAAGGCGTACGGGGCCGAGGTGACCGCCGTGTGCAGCGCCCGCAACGCCGAACTCGTCCGCTCGCTGGGCGCCGATCACGTCATCGACTACCGGGCATCAGACTTCACGCAATCGACCAGGAAATACGACACCGTGCTGGATCTGGTCGCGAACCGGCCGCTGCGCGCGTACCGCAGGATCGTTGAACCGGGCGGAACGTTGCTGCTCAGCGGAGGAGGAACAGCCCGGCCCGGCCGCCCGTACCTGGTCGGCCCGATGGGCCTGGTGGTCGCCGGCCAGACGGTGGGCCGGCTCGCCCGGCACCAGGTGGTGCTGCTGACCACCACCCTGGATCCGGCGATGCTGGAGTCGCTGCGCGAGCTGACCGAGGAGAAGAAGATCGCCCCGGTGATCGACCGCACCTACGAGTTCGAGCAGGTCCCGGAGGCGATGCGGTACCTGGTCGAGGAGCACGCCCGGGCCAAGGTCGTGGTGCGGATGGTCTCACCAGGCCGGGGAGAGTAGGGCGAAGTCGCCGTCGTAGCGGCGGTAGAGCACCCGGCCCCGGCCGTTGCTCGGGTCGGTGAAGAAGACGAAGGAACGGGCCGGGTTGGCGTCGAGGGTCTCGACGGCCTGGGCCACCCGCATCCGCGGAGCCGGCCAGCCGCGAACGCTCAGCGGGACCGTGGTGCTCACCGGATCGGGTCCGACGGTCGTGCGCAACAGGCGATAGCCGGTCGGCCCGCCGCGGTAGAGCACGCTCTCCGCGCCGGTGGTGTCGTCGGCGAACAGGTGGAACGAGTAGTCGCGCAGCTCCATGGTGAAGGCGGCGGCGTCGGGGTCCTGCACGGCGAGCCGGCACGATTTCGACCGGACGAGTTTGCGGGGCCGATTCCGGGAGATCAATAACCCCGACGGGGTCGGCAGGCACACCGGTCGCCAGCCGCCGTGGCTGAGGCTGATGTCGCCGGAACGCTCGGCGGCGAGCCGGCGGCCGAGCCGGTTGAGGCGCCAGCGCAAGCCCGCGGCGGCGCCGTCGATCGCCTCCTCCGCGGAGGGTGCGCTGAGCTGGGCCCGGACCATCCGGTCCGCGACGACCACGTTGACCTGCGCCACGACGAGCATCGGGAGGCTGCGACCGGCATACCGGGTGAGTCTGACCCGGGCCTGTTCGACCGGATGGCCGATCGCGGCGATCTCCGGACCGACCACGTCCCGTACGCGCTCCGCCTCGTCCGGGGTGACTGCGCCGCGGACCGCTACCGCGGCGCTGGTGCGATTCGACATTCGGCGTTCCTTGTCGGGCGGGAGTACGCCACCGCCGTGGTGGCGCCGTGAAACAGCAGACCGGCTGCCCGCCGAGCCGGAACAGGGCCGTCCGGCCCTGGTCGAGGAAGTGGTCTTGACGTGCGTCGGGACACGGGCCCAACGACTCTGTCACCAGAACGCTACCGTGCGCAATCCGTACGGCCGGTGCACACGCTCCCACACCCGAAATTCACACGCGTGCGAAAATTCGGCACGCGCCGGGGGTATCTGCCTCATACCCCCGGCGCATCCTGATCAGTATCCGCCGAAGGTGTCGTGCGTGACGTAGGTGCCGGTCGGCGGGGTGATCGTGGTCCGGTTCTGCTGGTAGCCCTTCTCCCAGCGCAGGACGCTGCCGTCGGCGCCCTTCACGATGTACTGGAACTCGATGTACGTGTTCGCCGGCAGGGCGACGTTGCCGTACCAGTTCGGCCAGGCCCGCCCGCTGGTGGTCAGCGGCACGGCCGCGGCCGGGTTCCAGGAGCCGAGCTCCGGGATGCTGCCGACGACGTAGACGGTCTGCCCCCAGACGGTGAAGTCGGCGACCACGTTGAAGGTCGCGGCGATCGGCGCGACCTCCGCGGCGCTCGCGGTGACGGACGGGGATCCGGCGGCCGGGGCGGCCACGGCGGGCCCGGTGAGGCCCAGGATGCCGGCGATCAGGCCGGCGGCGAGGGCGCCGGCCCGGACTGCGGTGCGGTATCGAACGAGCGTGAAAGTCGTTGCAAATCTTTCAGGGACCGTACGGCGGTTCGCCGAAGATCGCGCGGATCCGGGACAGATCCCGCAGGCGCGGCTCGGTCGCGCCGGACACCCAGCGGCCGATCGTCTTGGTCGACACGTTGAGCCGCCGGGCCGCCGCCTCCATGCTCATCCCCTCCCGGCGCAGGCCGGCCGCCAGCCAGGCCGCGAACGACAGCGCTGGTTCCGCGGCGACCGGCGCCGGTGCGGCGGCGGGGGCGAGCGCCGGCGGTTCGGGCGGCCGGGGCACCGCGGCGGAGATCCGGCCGCCCACCGCGACCTCGCCCGCGGGCCGGCCGCCCACCGCGACCTCGCCGGCGGGCTGGGTGTCGGCCGAGCCGAGCACGTCCACCTCGGCGCCGTCCGGGAAGATCCGCAACGACACCTGCAGCGACGAGCTGGCGCCGGCGGTGTCCAGCAGCACCTCGGCGACCCGGTCGCAGAGCGCCTGGATGTCGTCCTCGGAGATCGGGGTGCCGGTCAGGTGGCGGCGCAGGAAGGCGCGCACGTCGGGCAGCGCCGAGGGGCGCGCGGGAAACGCCTGCGCGACCACGACGAGCGGCAGAATCTCGATGTCGCCCAGATCCGAGCCGGCGGATGCCGACATGGCGCTCCCCTTCCGTGCCCGATACGGGAGTTTGGCCCACCCGAAGGCCACCGCGGCACCACCGATCGGGTGAATCCACCCTTCCCGGCACGCCGCGTGTGCGCCTAGGCTCGCTGCGTGAACGTCCCGGGAGCGGGCGAACAGGTCCTGCACATCCTCTGGATGAACGGCGGTCTCAGCTGCGACGGCGAGTCGGTGGCCCTGACCGCGGCCACCCAGCCGAGCATCGAGGAACTGGTGCTCGGCGCTCTGCCGGGCCTGCCGCCGATCGAGCTGCACTGGCCGTACCTGGGGTACGAAACCGGTCCGGACGGCGGCACGGGCAGCTTCATCGACTGGTTCCACCGGGCCGCCCGCGGTGAGCTGGAGCCGTTCCTGCTGATCGTCGAAGGTTCGGTGCCGGACGAGACGAACAAGGACGACGGTTACTGGAGCGGGTTCGGCAACGATCCGCAGACCGGTCAGCCGATCACCGCGACCGCGTGGCTGGACCGGCTCGCGCCCAGGGCGACCGCGGTCGTCGCGGTGGGCACCTGCGCGGCGTACGGCGGGGTGCACGCGATGGCCGGCAACCCGACCGGCGCGTCCGGCGTCCCGGATCATCTCGGCTGGGACTGGAAGTCCAAGGACGGTCTGCCGATCGTCTGCGTGCCGGGCTGCCCGACGCACCCGGACAACCTCTCCGAGACGATCCTCTACCTGCTGCACCAGGTGTCCGGGCAGGCGCCGATGATCCCGCTGGACGAGTCGCTGCGCCCGCGCTGGCTCTTCGAGTCGACCGTGCACTCCGGATGCGACCGGGCGTCCTATTACGACCAGAGCGACTTCGCGCTCGGCTTCGGCTCGTCCTCGTGCCTGGTCAAGATGGGCTGCTGGGGTCAGGTGGTGCGCTGCAACGTGGCCAAGCGGGGCTGGGTCAACGGGGTGGGCGGCTGCCCCAACGTGGGCGGCATCTGCATCGGCTGCACGATGCCCGGCTTCCCGGACAAGTTCATGCCGTTCATGGAGGACCCGGTGGCGGGCGCGGTGCCGGCCCTGGCCGCCGACTACGCGCCGGTCGTGCGGACGCTGCGCGGGTACACGCTGCGCGTCGCCGGCCGGGCCACGACGTCATGACCGCGCCCGATCCGGCCCGGTCCGCGGCCGCGCGGATCGACGAACTGCTGGGCGAGCTGCGGGACAGCCCCCATCCGCGGGCCGCGGTGGTGGCCGACGAGCTGACCGGCTGCCTGGTGCGGCTCTACGGCGAAGGCCTAGCCCGGATCGTCGGGCTGCTGGACGCCGGGCAGGTGGCCGCGCTGTGTGACGACCCGCTCGTGGAGAGCCTGCTGCTGATCCACGATCTGCACCCGCAGGACACCGAGACCCGCATCCGCCGGGCGGTCGGGCGCTTCTCGGCGTACGCGGAAGAGGGTGTCACCGAGGTCGATGCGGAGGGTGCCGCGCGCCTGAACCTGGTGGCCCGCCCGGCTTGCGGCGGCTCTCTGGATGCGCTGCAGACCGAGATCGCCGAGGCGGTCCGCACCGCGGCGCCAGAGCTGTCCGCGGTGGAGGTCCGTCTGTCGACCGCGCCGCCACTGCTGCGGATCTCGCTGCGCCCGGGCCTCGCCTGATCTTTCCTGGTCATCCGACAAGTCGCCCGGCAGAACCGGGCCGGTCGGCGGCGCACCGGACACATGTGTCCGGTGCGCGCGGCGAATCCCCATTAATCGGGTCATCTCGGCGACCGCCCGCCGCCCACTCCTGGGCGGACAAGGTTGGGTCTGGTGGCGCCTCCCGGGGTGAGGCACGTTGGTGTCCGTGCCGGTCATCCCGGCGCGACGGTCAGCAGCCGAGGAGTGACGACGTGATCTGGCAACGAATCTCAGCGCATCGCCGGCTCGGGACAGGAAACGGCGGCCGGTGGGCGAGCTGGCGGATCCCGTCGGCACGCAACAGACGGTCGGGGACCGGGGCGCCGATGTCGGTGATCCGGGAGCCCGAGGCCGGATGGTGGCAGGCGCAGGAAGCACAGGACGGCGCCGACCCGACGGTCACCGTGGTGGTGCTGCACGATCACGAAGCACGCGGCGACGGCGGCTCGGCGATGTCCCGGCTCGCTGCCCGGGCCGGGCTCGACGACGACGAACTGCTGGTCATGCTGGGTATGTCCGCTCCCGCACCGGACCACCGCGCGGTGATCACCGGACTCCGCGAACGGCTCCCCGGGCGCCGGGTGGTCGAGTTGCGGGTGCGGCGTGACGACACGTTCCAGGAATGCGCGATCGCGGCCGGGCAGCTCCTCGCCGAGGGTGGGCTGCCGGTCGTGGTCACATCGGCCGCAGCGCTGCACACCGTCACCGCGCAGCTCTCCAGCTACCTGCGCGCCGACCAGGTCCTCCGGGTGCTGCAAACGGCCTGGGGAACCGACCTTCACCAGGTGTGGTCGCGCCGGTCCGACCCGGTGCTCAACTGAGGGTGCTCAACTGAGCGAGCCAGGCGTACCAGGCGGGCAGGGCGTCGCCGCGGGTCGCGGAGACCTCCAGCACCGCGGCCTTCGGGTTGACCGCCGCCACGTGCCGGCGGCACTCCGCCACGTCGAAATCGACGTACGGCAGCAGGTCGATCTTGTTGATCAGCACGAGACCGGCGACCGCGAAGGCATGCGGGTACTTGAGTGGCTTGTCAGCGCCCTCGGTCACCGAGAGGATCACCACCCGCTCCCGTTCACCCAGGTCGAACAGGGCCGGGCAGATCAGGTTGCCGACGTTCTCGACGAACAGCAGACCGTCACGGGGTGGCGCCAGCCGGTCCAGGGCGGTGCTGAGCATCTGCGCCTCCAGGTGACACCCGGCCCCGGTGTTGATCTGCACGACCGGACATCCGGTACGCCGGATCCGTTCCGCGTCCAGCGGCGTCTGCTGGTCGCCCTCCACCACCGCGACGGGATGGTCCCTCCCCACGTCGCGGATGGTCCGCTCGAGCAGGGTGGTCTTGCCGGACCCGGGTGAGCTCATCAGGTTGACGGCCACGATGCCGTCCCCGGCGAGCCGTTCCCGGTTGGCCTCCGCGATCTCGTCGTTGCGGGCCAGCACCTTCTGCTCGAGCGTGACCACCTCGATCTTCTGGTCACAGCCGCAGGTGCCGCACATCAGCCACCTCCATCGAGACGATCTGCAGCTCGCGCCCGGCCGTCACTTCGACGTCGGCGCTGCCGCACGGGCACAGCAGGATCAGGTCCGCACACGGGAACTCGGCGCCGCAGGCCCGGCAGCGCCCAGCCCCCGCCCGGTGCTCGATCTCCAGATCCGCGCCGTCCGCGACGGTGCCCTCGACCGCGAGCGTGAAGCACCAGCGCATGGCCTCGGGAACCACCGCCGTCAACGCTCCGATCCGGACGGTGACGCGGTGCACCGGCCGGCCGGCGGCCCGTTCGCAGACCGCGTCGGCGATGTTTGTGGCGATGGCGAGTTCGTGCATGGCCTCGCTCGCTAGCCGGGCAGGGGATTGACATCGTCTCACGACGCGGGACTAGCTAGTCAGATACGTCACACACCCGGGTCAGGTCATCATGACTTCACAAGAACCGGAAGATCCCCTGATCCACGTGCTGTGGATCAATGCGGGACTCAGCTGCGACGGGGACTCGGTCGCGCTCACCGCGGCCACCCAGCCCAGCATCGAGGAGATCGCGCTGGGCGCCCTGCCGGGGCTGCCGCGGATCGCCGTGCACTGGCCGCTGATCGACTTCGAGTGCGGGCCGCGCGGCGGGGCGGACGACTTCCTGTCCTGGTTCCTGCGCGCCGAGGCGGGTGAGCTGGAGCCGTTCGTGCTGGTGGTCGAGGGGTCGATCCCGAACGAGAGGTTGCACGACGAGGGCTACTGGTCCGGGTTCGGCAACGACCCGGAGACCGGGCAGCCGCGGACCACCAGCGACTGGCTGGACCGGCTCGCGCCGAAGGCCACCGCGGTGGTCGCGGTGGGCACCTGCGCCACGTACGGCGGGATCCACGGGATGGCCGGCAACCCGACCGGCGCCATGGGGGTGCCGGACCATCTGGGCTGGGGCTGGACGTCGAAGGCGCAGATCCCGATCGTCTGCGTGCCCGGCTGCCCGATCCAGCCGGACAACCTGTCGGAGACGCTGACCTACCTGCTGTATCAGGTCACCGGTCAGGCGCCGATGATCCCGCTGGACGAGGCGTTGCGCCCGACTTGGCTCTTCTCCCAGACCGTGCACGAGGGCTGCGACCGGGCCGGCTACTACGAGCAGGCCGACTTCGCCGACGCCTACGGCTCGCCGAAGTGCATCGTGAAGCTCGGCTGCTGGGGGCCGGTGGTCAAGTGCAACGTGCCGAAGCGGGGCTGGATCAACGGGGTCGGCGGCTGCCCCAACGTAGGCGGCATCTGCATCGGCTGCACCATGCCCGGCTTCCCGGACAAGTTCCAGCCGTTCATGGACTCGCCGCCGGGCGGGCACCTGTCCACGCGCGTGGTCGGCCCCTACGGC
Organism: Actinoplanes sp. NBC_00393; assembly: GCF_036053395.1. Classification (NCBI taxonomy): domain Bacteria; kingdom Bacillati; phylum Actinomycetota; class Actinomycetes; order Micromonosporales; family Micromonosporaceae; genus Actinoplanes; species Actinoplanes sp. NBC_00393. The sequence goes on from NZ_CP107942.1 coordinate 5,546,934, forward strand.
AAGGCGGTCAAGCTCCTCCGCGGCATCACCGCACACACCCTGGATCGCGAACCCAAGTGGCGCAGGCCGAGAGCGGGGACCCGATGACCGAACTGGTGGAGATGGCCTGGGATCCGATCACCCGGATCGTCGGCAGCCTCGGGATCTACACGAAGATCGACTTCGAGAAGAAGGTCGTCGCGGAGTGCAAGAGCACCAGCTCGATCTTCCGCGGCTACTCGATCTTCATGAAGGGCAAGGACCCGCGCGACGCGCACTTCATCACCAGCCGGATCTGCGGCATCTGCGGCGACAACCACGCCACCTGCTCCTGCTACGCGCAGAACATGGCGTACGGCGTGAAGCCGCCCCACCTCGGCGAATGGATCGTCAACCTGGGCGAGGCCGCCGAGTACATGTTCGACCACAACATCTTCCAGGAGAACCTGGTCGGGGTGGACTACTGCGAGAAGATGGTCGCCGAGACCAACCCCGGCGTCCTCGAGCAGGCCAACCGGACCGAGTCCCCGCACGCCGGCGAGCACGGTTACCGCACCATCGGCGACATCATGCGCTCGCTGAACCCGTTCACCGGCGAGTTCTACCGCGAGGCGCTGCAGGTCAGCCGCATGACGCGGGAGATGTTCTGCCTCATGGAGGGCCGCCACGTGCACCCCTCCACGCTGTATCCGGGCGGGGTCGGCACGGTCGCCACGATCCAGCTGATGACCGACTACCTGAGCCGGCTGATGCGCTACGTCGAGTTCATGAAGAAGGTCGTGCCGATGCACGACGACCTGTTCGACTTCTTCTACCAGGCGCTGCCCGGTTACGAGCAGGTCGGCAACCGGCGGGTCCTGCTGGGCTGCTGGGGGTCCTTCCAGGACCCGGAGCACTGCAACTTCCGGTACGCGGACATGACCGGCTGGGGCCGCAGGATGTTCGTCACTCCGGGCATCGTCGTCGACAACAAGCTGATCACCACCGACCTCGTCGAGATCAACCTGGGCATCCGGATCCTGCTCGGCTCGTCGTACTACGACGACTGGGAGGGCCAGGAGATCTTCGTGACGCACGATCCGCTGGGCAACAAGGTGGACCGGCGGCACCCGTGGAACCAGCACACCAACCCGCGCCCGCAGAAACGCGACCTGGACGGCAAGTACAGCTGGGTGATGTCGCCGCGCTGGTACGACGGCACCGAGTACCTCGCGCTGGACACCGGCGGCGGCCCGCTCGCCCGGCTCTGGGTGACCGCGCTCGCCGGGATGGTCGACATCGGATACGTCCGGTCCACCGGCTCCAGCGTGCGGATCAACCTGCCGAAGACGGCGCTCAAGGGACCGGTCGAGCTGGAGTGGACCATCCCGCGGTGGAGCAACACGATCGAGCGCAATCGGGCCCGGACCTACTTCCAGGCGTACGCGGCCGCCTGCGCGCTGCACTTCGCGGAGAAGGCGCTCGCCGAGATCCGGGCCGGGCGCACCAAGACGTGGGAGTCCTTCGAGGTGCCGGACGAGGGGATCGGCTGCGGCTTCACCGAGGCGGTGCGGGGCGTTCTGTCACACCACATGGTGATCCGGGACGGGAAGATCGCCAACTATCACCCGTACCCGCCGACGCCGTGGAACGCCGCCCCGCGGGACAGCTTCGGGACGCCGGGGCCGTACGAGGACGCCGTCGAAGGTCAGCCGATCTTCGAGGAGAACGACCGGGACGACTTCAAGGGCATCGACATCATGCGTACGGTGCGCAGCTTCGACCCCTGCCTGCCCTGCGGGGTGCACATGTACCTCGGCGGCGGGAAGAAGCTGGACCTCGTCCACTCCCCCACCGGCGGGTGACCCGTGCCGGGCGAGGACTGGCGGGCGGCCGGGGAACGCATCGACGCGCTGCTGGCGGCGAGCGGCCCCGGCCGGGCGCGCGCCGAGGAGCTGGTGCGCCTGCTCACCGGCCTGTACGGCGCCGGCCTGCAACGCCTGCTCGAACTGCTGCACGGCCACGGCGCCCTGACCGACGAGGTGCTGACCGCGATGGCCCGCGACGACCTGCTCGCGAGCCTGCTGCTGGTGCACGGCCTGCATCCCGACGACGTGGCGACGCGGGTGGAGCGGGCGCTCGCGGCGACCGGCGAGGACGTCGAACTGCTGGAGGTGACCGCGGACGGGAACGTGCTGCTGCGGGCGGGCGCCGGTGGGTGCGGGTGCACCACCACCGCCCGCGACGACCGGGTGCGTGCCGCGGTGGAGGCGGCCGCCCCGGATGTCACCGGGGTCGAGTTCGAGCGTGCTTCGGGCGTACCCTTGATCCCGGTTTCTGCGCTTTTTGATCGCCCGGCCGAACCGGGGTGGGTGCGATGACCGACCCCCTCGCCGCGTTACGCCGGGCCGCCCGGGCCCGGCCTGCAGAGGCCGAAGCAGCGCCGCGCTGTGACATGTGCGCGGCGCCGATCACGCCGGAACACCGGCATGTGGTCGACCTGCACCGGCGCTCGCTGATGTGCACCTGCACCGCCTGCCACCTGCTCTTCACCGACGAGCACGCCCAGTTGCGCTATCGCGCCGTCCCCGATCGGCACCTGGCGCTCACCGGCGCCGCCCTCGACGACCGCGCCTGGGACGAGCTGCAGATCCCGGTCGGCCTGGCGTTCCTGTTCCGCAACTCCAGCCAGGACCGGATGGTCGCCTGCTATCCGGGCCCGGCCGGCGCCACCGAGTCGGAACTCCCGCTGGCCGCCTGGGACCGCATCGTCGAGGGACATCCGGTGCTGCGCGGCATGCTCCCCGACGTGGAGGCGCTGCTGGTCGGCCGCGACGCCGGAAGTTACCTGGTGCCGATCGACGTCTGCTACGAGCTGACCGGGGCGCTGCGGACCCGGTGGCGCGGCTTCGACGGCGGGCGCGAGGCGCACGAGGCGATGGACGCGTTCTTCACCCGGCTGCGGGCCCGCAGCCGGGTCGCACCGGACGAGGGCGGCGACAGTTGAGCGAGTACCGGTTCACCGTTCTCGACGTGGTCGCCGAGCCGTACGCGGCCGCCCCGCAGCTCACCGCCCGGCTGCGCGTCGACGCCGGGCCGGACCAGCAGGTCCACGCGATCGTGCTGCGCTGCCAGGTGCGCATCGAACCGCAGCTGCGCCGCTACGAGCCGGCCGAGCAGGACGGAATGCGCGGCATGTTCGGCGAGCCGGAGCGCTGGGCCGACACGGTCCGGCCGTTCCAATGGATGCAGTGCAGCGTCACCGTGCCCGGCTTCGCCGGCCGCACCGACCTGGACCTGCCGATGCCGTGCACCTACGACCTCGACGTGGTCGGCTCCCGCTATCTGAATGCGCTCGGCTCCGGCGCCGTGCCGCTCAGCTTCCTGTTCTCCGGCACGGTCTTCACCCGCGGTGCGACCGGCTTCGCGGTGGAGCAGGTCCCGTGGAGTTGCGAGGCCCGGCACCGGATGCCGGTGGCCGTGTGGCGGCAGATGATCGAGTCCTACTTCCCGAACAGCGGCTGGCTGCGGGCCGGCTCCGACGTGCTGGCCCAGCTCGCCGGATACCGCGACCGGCACGGTCTGACCAGCTGGGACGAGACGCTGCAGAAGTTGCTGGCGGTCGCCGACGGGCCGGCGTCGTGAGCCTGGATGCGGCCCGGGCGGTCGCCGACGCGGTCCTCTACGAGGGATACCTGCTGTATCCCTATCGGGCCAGCGCGGTCAAGAATCGGTCCCGCTGGCAGTTCGGCGTGCTCGGCCCACCCCGGGCCGCCGCCGGCGAGCCCTCCGGCATGGCGATGCAGTGCCTGGTCCGGCCGGGCAGCCACGGCACGGTCACCATCCGCTTGCGCTTCCTTCAACTGCAACACCGCGGGGTACGAGCTACGCGCCCGGACGGCACGCAAGAGGCGGTCAGCGAGCTGGTAGTCGACGGCGCGACGGTGCTGACCTGGGACGAAGCCACCGAGCGGGAGATCGTCCTGCCGGAGGTGCCTCTGCACGGCGACCGCACCTACAGCGTCTCCGTGCCCGGCGGCGCCGACGAGGAACCACTCGGCGACGCGGGCCGGGTGGTCCGCCGCCGCTGGCCGCTCACCGCCCAGGTCCGCACGACCGCCACCCCGGACGGCGCCCTGACCCGCCTCACCGTGGCAGTAACCAACACCCACCCGGACCCCGTGCCCCGCCCTGACGCGGCCGTCCGCCATTCGCTGCTGGGCGCCCATCTGCTGCTCGAAGCCCGCGACGCCGTCTTCGTCTCGCTGCTCGACCCGCCGCCGGACGCGGTCGCGGCCGCCGGACGCTGCCGGCAGGACCGCTGCTGGCCGGTGCTCGCCGGCCCGCCCGGCACCCACGACCTGCTGCTCGGCTCGCCGATCATCCTGTACGACCACCCGCGCATCGCCGAACAGAGCAACGGCAACCTGTTCGACTCCTGCGAGATCGACGAGATCCTCACGCTGCGGGTGATGACGATGACCGACGCGGAGAAGGCGGAGGCCCGCGCCACCGACCCGCGAGCCGCGGCCATCGTCGACCGGTGCGACGCCGCGACCGCCGACGACCTGGACCGGCTGCACGGCACCCGCCACGACCCCGGCGCCGGTTCGGTGCTGATCGCCGGCGTCCGCGTGGCCCGGGACAGCCTGGTCCGGGTCCGTCCCACCCGGCGCGCCGACGCACAGGACCTGTTCTTCGCCGACCGCGTCGCCCGGGTCACCGCGGTGGTCGAGGACGTGGACGGCGCCACCCACGTAGCGGTGGTCCTGCTGGACGACCCAGCCGCCGAACTGCACGACTGGTACGGCCGCTACTTCTACTTCGCACCCGACGAACTGGTGCCGCTCGCACCCGTTCCCGGAGAGGGGAACGAATCATGAAAGCTCTCGGTGTCGTAGCGGTGGCACTCGCCGCCGTCGTGGTAGCCCGCTCGTGGCCCGACATCCGCCGCTACCTGCGCATCCGCTCGATGTGAACACCATCCTGGTAGCCGGCATCGGCAACCTGTTCCTCGGCGACGACGGCTTCGGCCCCGAGGTGGCCCGCACCCTGGCCACCTCCATCACCCTGCCCGCCGGTGTGCGCACAGCGGATTACGGGATCCGCGGCCTCCACCTCGCCCACGACCTGCTGGCCGGCTACCAAGCCCTGATCCTCATCGACGCCCTCCCCACCACTCCCGACGATCCGCCCGGCTCCGTCGCAGTGCTCCACATCCCGGCTGACCCCCACCGCTGCCTCCCGGCCGACGAAGCAGCACTGGCCGTCAGCCCAGAGCAACCAGCTGACAGCGAGCGCTGCCTCCCGGCCGACGAAGCAGCACTGGGCGTCAGCCCAGAGCAGCCAGCTGACAGCGAGCGCTGCCTCCCGGCCGACGAAGCAACACTGGGCGTCAGCCAAGAGCAACCAGCTGACAGCGAGCGCTGCCTCCCGGCCGAAAAGGCAGCACTGGGCGTCAGCCGGATGGATGCGCACGGCATGGACCCGGTCGCTGTGCTCGGGGCGGTCGAGCGGCTCGGCGGGACTGTGCCGCCCACCTATGTGGTGGGATGCCGGGTCGCCGATGTCGGCGAGCGCATCGGGCTGAGCCCGGCGGTCGCTGCGGCCGTGCCCGAAGCCGTGGCCGCAGTGCACGCCCTGCTGGCCCACCTCGCGGCCAGCTCACCCTCTGCGGCCCGACCCGCCGCCGCGCCGGGGAGGCGGTAGCCGTGTGCCTCGGCATTCCGGGACGGGTGCGGGAGATCCTGCCGGGTAACGCCGGACACCTCGCGCTGGTCGACGTGGCGGGCGCCGGCCGGCGGGTCAACATCGGCATGCTGGAGACCGCGCCGGCGCCCGGGGACTGGGTGCTGATCCACCTCGGCTTCGCCGTGGAGATCATCGACGAGGCGCAGGCGGCCCGGGCGATGTCCGGCCTCGAGCTGATGGGCAGCGGCCCGGAACCCGCCAGGCAGCTCGGCGGCGGCGCGAAAGCCGACGGCGCGGCAGCCGACGGCGCGGCAGCCGACGGCGCGGCAGCCGACGGCGCGGCAGCCGACGATGCGGCAGCCGGCAGCGCGAAAGCCGACGGCGCGAAAGCCGACAACGCGACAGCCGACAACGCGGCAGCCGACGGCGCGGCGCGGGTGCGGTGGCGGTTCACGGTGGGTGGGCTGGTGCAGGGGGTGGGGTTCCGGCCGTTCGCGTATGTGACGGCGTCCGAACTGGGGCTCAGCGGCGAGGTCAGCAACACCGGCGACGGGGTGGTCATCGAGGTCGAAGGCGAACCCGAGGCGGTCGCCGCATATGGGCGGCGGCTCCGGGACGAAGCGCCACCGCTGGCGATGGTGGCCGCCGTCGAGGAGGAGGAGCTGGCGGTCGAAGGTGGGACCGGGTTCCGGATCGCTGCGTCGGATGGGAGCGGGCCCGCCCGTACGCTCGCTTCGCCTGATGTCGCGACCTGCGCGGACTGCTTGCGTGAGCTGCTGGACCCGGCCGACCGGAGGTTCCGGCACCCGTTCATCACCTGCACGAACTGCGGGCCGCGCTTCACCATCATCGACACGCTGCCGTATGACCGGGCGGCCACCACGATGGCCGGCTTCCCGATGTGCGACGCCTGCCGCGCCGAGTACGACGACCCGTCCGACCGCCGCTTCCACGCCCAGCCGATCGCCTGCCCCGGCTGCGGCCCCCGCCTCGAGCTGGTCACCGCCGACGGCCCGCCCCGCTACGGCGAGGACGCCCTCCAGGAGGCCCGGCGGCTGCTCGCGACCGGCGCGATCGTCGCGGTGAAGGGCCTCGGCGGCTACCACCTGGCCTGCGACGCCCGCGACGACAAGGCGGTGACCACGCTGCGCGAGCGCAAGCGGCGCGGCGGCAAACCTTTCGCCGTGATGGTCGCCGATCTGGGCACCGCCCGCGACCTGGTGACCCTGTCCGACGGCGAGGAACGGCTGCTCACCGGGGTACGCCGCCCGATCGTGCTGCTCCCCCGCCGCGACGACAGCCCGGGTGTCGCCGCCGCGGTCGCCCCCGACCACTCCGAACTCGGCGTCATGCTGCCCTACACCCCGCTGCACGTGCTCCTCCTCGAGAAACCCGGCCCGGACGCCCTGGTCATGACCTCGGGCAACCTCGCCGGCGAGCCGATCGCTTCGGACGACGAGGACGCCCGCAAACGGCTCGCCCCGCTGGCCGACGCCTGGCTGCGCCACGACCGGGCCATCCGGGTCCCGTGCGACGACTCGGTCACCCGGCACGCCGCCGGCGCCGAACTCCCGGTCCGCCGGTCCCGCGGTTACGCCCCGCTGCCGGTCACCGTCCCGTTCGAGCTGACTCCCGCCCTGGCCGTCGGCGCCGACCTGAAGAACACCTGCGTGATCGGCGCCGGCCGGTACGCGTGGGCCAGCCAGCACATCGGCGACCTGGACGACCTGGCCGGCATCGACGCGCTGACCGCCAGCGAGAACCACCTGGAACGTCTCACCGGCGTCCGCCCCGAGCTGCTGATCGCCGACCTGCACCCCGGCTACCACTCCACCGGCTGGGCCCGCGCGCACGCCGACGGCCGCCCGGTACGCCTGGTCCAGCACCACCACGCGCACATCGCAGCGGTTCTCGCCGAGCACGGCGTGGGACCGGACGAGCAGGTGATCGGGTTCGCGTTCGACGGCACCGGCTACGGAACCGACGGCGCCGTCTGGGGCGGCGAGGTGCTGGTCGCCGGTTACAAGGCGTTCCGGCGCGTGGCGTACCTCGGCTATGTGCCCCTGGCCGGGGGTGACGCGAGTGTGCGCCGCCCGTACCGGATGGCTCTGTCGCATCTGCGTGCCGCCGGCGTGCCCTGGTGGCCCGCGCTGCCTCCGGTGACCGCCTGCCCGGCCGCGGAACGGGACGTGCTGGACCGGCAGTTCGGCAGCGGTTTCGGCTGCGTGCCGACCTCCAGCATGGGCCGCTTGTTCGACGCGGTGGCCGCGCTGGCCGGGGTCCGGCAGATCGTCGAGTACGAGGCGGAGGCCGCGATGATCCTGGAGGGTCTGGCTGCCCGGCACGGCCTGGAGCCGCATCCGGCGTACGCGTTCGAGCTGCGCAGCGACGTCGCCGATCCGGGACCGGTGATCCGGGCGGTGGCCGCGGACGTCCGTGCGGGCGTGTCCCCGGCGGCCGTCGCGGCCCGGTTCCATGCCGCGGTGGCCGGCCTGATCGTCCGGCTGGCCGAGCAGTGCCGGGAGCAGACCGGGCTGGGCGTGGTGGCGCTGGGCGGCGGCGTCTTCCAGAACGCGCTGCTGCTCGCCGCCGCTGAGCAGGACCTGACCGAACGCGGCTTCCGGGTGCTGCGGCCCCGGCTGCTGCCGCCCAACGACGGCGGCATCGCGCTCGGCCAACTCGTCGTGGGCGCCGCGTAGGAGGGAGACGTCATGTGCCTCGCTGTTCCCGGCCGGGTTCTGAGCATCACCGAGGCGGACGGCGTGCCGATGGCCGAGGTCGACTTCGGTGGGGTGCGCAAGGAGGTGTGCCTGCAGTACGTGCCGGACGTCCGGGTCGGCGAGTACGTGATCGTGCACGTCGGTTTCGCCATCCAGCAGCTCGACGAGGAGTCGGCCCGGCAGACCCTGGCCAACTTCGAGCGGATGGGAATCTTGGAGGAGGAGTTCGGTGAAGTACCTCGACGAGTTCAGTGATCCCGCCCTGGCCGCGCGGCTGGTCGAGCAGATCCATGCGGCCACCACCCGGCCCTGGGCGATGATGGAGGTCTGCGGCGGGCAGACCCACTCGATCATCCGGCACGGCATCGACCAGCTGCTGCCGGACGGTGTCGAGATGATCCACGGGCCGGGCTGCCCGGTCTGCGTCACCCCGCTCGAAGTGATCGACAAGGCGCTCGCGATCGCGGCGCGGCCCGGCGTGATCTTCTGCTCGTTCGGCGACATGCTGCGGGTGCCGGGCAGCGGGCAGGACCTGTTCGGGGTGAAGAGCGCGGGCGGCGACGTCCGCGTCGTCTACTCCCCGATGGACGCGCTGAAACTGGCCCGGGAGAACCCGGACCGGCAGGTGGTGTTCTTCGGCATCGGCTTCGAGACCACCGCCCCGGCCAACGCGATGACCGTGCACCAGGCCCGGCGGCTCGGCCTGACCAACTTCTCGCTGCTGGTGTCGCACGTGCTGGTGCCACCGGCGATCGCGGCCATCATGGAGTCGCCGCGCTGCCGGGTGCAGGCGTTCCTGGCCGCCGGGCACGTGTGCAGCGTGATGGGCACCCGGGAGTACCCGCCGCTGGCCGAGAAGTACGGAGTGCCGATCGTGGTCACCGGGTTCGAACCGCTCGACATCCTGGAGGGCATCCGGCAGACGGTCACGCTGCTGGAAGCCGGCCGGGCGGAGGTGCGCAACGCGTACCCGCGGGCGGTGCGCGACGAGGGCAACCCGGCGGCGATGGCGATGCTGCGCGACGTGTTCGAGGTGACCGACCGGACGTGGCGCGGCATCGGTGAGATCCCGGGCAGCGGCTGGCGGCTCTCCCCGCGGTACCGGGAGTTCGACGCGGAACTGCGTTTCGACGTGGGCGGGCTGCACACCGCGGAGTCGCCGTTGTGCCGCTCGGGCGAGGTTCTGCAGGGGCTGCTCAAACCGCACGAGTGCGCGGCCTTCGGCAAGCAGTGCACGCCGCGGACGCCGCTGGGCGCGACCATGGTCTCGTCGGAGGGGGCCTGTGCGGCGTATTACGCGTACCGGTTGGTGACCCACTCATGACCCTTGATTTCGAGAGTTGGACCTGCCCGGTGCCGCTGCGCGACACCCCCGCGATCGTGCTGGGCCACGGCGGGGGCGGCGCGATGTCCGCCGAGCTGGTGCAACATCTCTTCCTTCCGGGGTACGGGTCCGCAGGCGCCCCCGGCGAGCTGGGCGACTGTGCGGTGCTGGAGGTCGCCGGCGCCCGGCTGGCGTTCTCCACCGACGGTTTCGTGGTCAAGCCGATGGTCTTCCCCGGCGGCTCGATCGGCGACCTGGCGGTTAACGGCACCGTCAACGACCTGGCGATGTCCGGCGCCACCCCGCTGTACCTGTCGGCCGCCTTCATCCTGCAGGAGGGCACCGCGCTCGCCGAGATCGGCCGGATCGCCGAGGCGATGGGCGCCGCCGCCCGGGCCGCCGGGGTGCGGCTGGTCACCGGCGACACGAAGGTGGTGGACAACGGCAGCGGCGACGGCGTCTTCATCACCACGGCCGGGATCGGCGTGGTTCCGGACGGCGTCGACATCCGCCCCGGCCGCGCGAGTCCCGGCGACGCGATCCTGATCAGCGGCGACCTCGGCGAACACGGGGTGGCCGTGCTGAGCTGCCGGGAGGGCCTGACCTTCGGCACCGAGGTGCGCAGCGACACCGCGCCGCTGCACGGCCTGGTCGCGGCGATGCTCGCCACCGAAGCCGACGTGCACGTGCTGCGCGATCCGACCCGCGGTGGGGTGGCGGCCGCGCTCAACGAGATCGCCAAGGCCGCGGGCGTCGGTGTCGAGCTGGTCGAGCGGGATCTGCCGGTGCCGGGTGAGGTGGCGGACGCGTGCAGCCTGCTCGGGCTCGACCCGTTGCAGGTGGCCAACGAGGGGAAGCTGATCGCGTTCGTGCCGGCGGAACGGGCGGACGAACTGCTCGAGGCGATGCGGGCGCACCCGTACGGAAAGAATGCTCGCAGGATCGGCACCTGCGTGCCGGACCATCCCGGCATGGTCGTGGCCCGCACCGCGCTCGGCGGCACCCGGGTGATCAGCATGCCGATCGGCGAACAGCTCCCACGGATCTGCTGAGATGAGCGAACCGGGAACGCGGCTGTTCGCCCGCTACGCCTACCCGCCGAACGCGCTCGGCTACTGCGGGCCGGAGGGCGCGTCGGTGCTGCTGCGCCCGGACGCCACCGCCGAGATCGCCGCACGGGCCCGGGCATTCGAGGGCGCGTGGGCGTACCTGGAGTTCATCGCCCGCTCGGCGGGCATCGCCGACCCGCTCGACGCCCGCGTGGTGGAGGCCTACTGGATCGGCAACGAGCTGCTGGACCGGGTGCCGCCGGCCGGGCTGACCGCGTTCCTGCGCCGCCGGTTCGCCGGGCAGGAGGGCGGCAGCTGGGCGTCGGCGCACGACCGGGCAGTCGCGCACCACAGCTTCCACGTCTTCGAGGTGTACCCGTGGCTCGACCTGCTGCGCCGCACCGGCAGCCCGGCCGCGGTCTCGGTGCTGGACCGCTGCCGCATCCGCACCGGCGTGGTGGCCGCGGTGCACGGCCCGACCGCCACCGTGGTCTCCCGACCGCTGACCTGGACCGACGGCTTGCTGGCATCCGGCCCGCCGGCCGAGGAGGTGGTCCGGCTGCTGCCGCACGAGGTGGTGCCGGGCGATCGCGTGGCCCTGCACTGGGACTGGATCTGCGACATCCTGACCGGTCCGCAGCAGGCCGCTCTGGAGTCGCACGAACGCCGCCGGCTGGCCGCTATCCCCCGAGGATCCGGCGCAGCTCCGTGACGTCCTTGACCCGTTCGGCGCGGGTCGCGGCGAGCGGGGAGACCAGGATGGTGGTCACCCCGGCGGCGGCCAGGTCGTCGAGCCTCTGCTTGACCGAATCCGGAGCGCCGACCAGGCAGGTCGCGGCGACCAGGTCGTCCGGGACCGCGGCGGCGGCCTCCGCCTTGCGGCCGCTCAGGAACAGGTCCTGGATCAGCTCGGCCTCGCGCGGGTAGCCGTACCGGCGGATCAGGTCGTTGGAGAAGTTGCGCTTGCGCGCGCCCATGCCGCCCAGGTAGAGCGCGAGTTGCGCACGGTGCCGCGCCAGCAGGTCCGGCGTCGGTTCGGCAAGGGCGAAGGGTACGGGCACCGACACATCCAGCGGACCGAGAGTGGGATCACGGCGGGTCTGCCCGTCCGCGAGCGCCTCGCCGAACACCCGGCCGGCCGCCCGCGGGTCGAGGAAGAGCGCCTGCCAGCCGTCGGCGATCTCGGCGGCCAGGGCCACGTTGCGCGGGCCCATGGCGGCCAGCAGGATCGGGATCCGCTCGCGGACCGGCCGGTTGATCAGTTTGAGCGGTTTGCCGTAGTCGCCGGGCAGCGGGATCCGGTAGTGCTCGCCCTCGAAGACCAGCGCCTCCCGCCGCCAGGCACGCCGGCAGATCTCCACGATCTCGCGGGTCCGCCCGACCGGCGCGTCGTACCGCACCCCGTGGAACCCCTCGATCACCTGCGGCCCGGAGGCGCCCAGCCCGAGCGAGAACCGTCCGCCGGAGACGTAGTCCAGGCCGGCCGCGGTCATCGCGGTCAGCGTCGGCGTACGCGTGTAGGTCTGCATCACCCCGGACGCCAGCCCCATCGTGCGGGTCCGCGCGGCCAGGTAGCCGAGCTGGCTGACCGCGTCGAAGCTGTACGCCTCCGGCACCACGACCAGCTCGGCACCGGCCTGCTCGAACTCCACGACCTCGTCCACCGCGTCAGCGAAACCCTGCCCGCTGTAGCCCAGCTGGATGCCGAGCCGCATCAGGCGCCGTCGCCGTGGACGATGACCTGCCGGATCACGTCGCCGCTGCCGAGGCCGGCCAGGGCGTCGCCGACCTGGTCGAGACGCAGCCGGCGGCTGATCATGCCCTCGATGTCGAGCCGCCCGGCCCGCCACAGGCTGAGCAGGCGGGGGAAGTCGCGGGGCGGGTCGGCCGAACCATACAGCGACGGGATGATCGTCTTGCCCTCGAAGAGCAGCTCGAACGGGCTGAACTCGACCTGATGCTCGGCCCGGCCGGCGCCGACCACGACCACGCTGCCGCCGCGGCGGGTGGCGGTCCAGGCGGTGCGCAGCGTCTGCGGGACGGCCACCACGTCGAAGGAGCAGTCGAAGCCCTCCGGGACCACCTCCGTCTGCAGGTCGCTGAGCTCGTCGGGGGTGACCGAGTGGGTGGCGCCGAAGCGGCGGGCCGCCTCGTGCCGGGCGGGCACGGTGTCGACGGCGACGATCACGGCCGCGCCGGCGAGCCGGGCGCCCTGGACCGCGGCGATGCCCACGCCCCCGCAGCCGATCACCACGACGGTGTCGCCGGGGCGCACCCGGGCCGTGTTGATCACCGCGCCGACGCCGGTGGTGACGCCGCAGCCGACCAGGGCGGCCACCTCGTACGGCACATCGTCGTCGATCTTCACCGCGCCGGCCCGGGGCACGACCATCTCCTCGGCGAACGAGCCGCACCCGGCCATCCCGAAGACGGGCAGGTCACCGGCCATGAACCGAGGCATCACGTAGCCGGCCATCACGTGGGTCATGCACAGGTAGGGCTCGTTGCGCCGGCAGTGCGCACAGGTCCCGCAGGAGGGCAGCCAGTTCACCGCGATCCGGTCCCCCGGCCCCAGATCCTCGACCCCGTCACCGACCGCGATCACGTCACCGGCCGCCTCGTGACCGAGCACCGCGGGGACCGGCTGGGGCAGGCCGCCGTTGAGCGCGGACAGGTCGGAGTGGCAGACACCGGAGGCCCGCACCCGCAGGTGCACCTCGCCCGGGCCGGGACCGACGACGGTGACGTCGTCACGGAGGTCGAGTTTCTCTTCGCCGATCGTGTGGAGAACCGCCGCGCGCATCCCGCCACCCCCACTCAGAATTAGAACGCGTTCTACGCTATCCGGGTGGGGTGAACCAAGCAAGCGTTTGGCAGGGCGGCATAATAGGCCTGGTGACGACCCCTTCGAAGAGCAGCTCGCAACGGCGTGCGCACCTGGTCCAGCTCGCCGGCGACCTGTTCGCCGAGAAGGGCTTCCGCGCGACGACGGTACGCGAGATCGCCGACGCCGCCGGCATCCTCTCCGGCAGCCTGTACCACCACTTCGACTCGAAGGAGTCGATCGGCGACGAGATCCTCAGCGCCTTCCTCGAGGACGTGCTCGCCGGCTACCGGGCGGCGGCCGCGTCCACCGACGACCCGCGCAAGGCGATCGAGGAGATCGTCCGGTCCAGCACCGCCACCCTGAGCCGGCACCGGGCGGCGCTGACCATGCTGCAGAACGACTGGGCGTACTTCAGCGCCCAGCCCCGCTTCGGCTACCTGCGCACCGCCATGAAGGAGATCGAGCAGACCTGGGTCGAGCAACTGGAACGCGGCAAGGAGACCGGGCTGTTCCGCGCCGACCTGGACGCCCGGCTGATCTACCGGCTGCTGCGCGACGTGCTGTGGATCCCCACCTCCTGGCAGCAGAGCCGAAGCTCGGGCTGGTCCGCCGAGCAGATCAACGACGGCCTGCTGCGCCTGCTCTTCGACGGCATCACCGCCTGACAAACCGCCGCGCTCGGTCTACGCTCCGAACCAAGCAAGCGCTTGGTGGGAGGATGCCATGGGGCGGCTGGACGGCAAGGTTGCACTGATCACCGGCGGCGCCCGCGGCATGGGCAAGGCGCACGCCCGGCACTTCGCCGCCGAAGGGGCCCGGGTGGTCATCGGCGACGTGCTCGACGACAAGGGTCAGGCCGTCGCGGACGGGCTCGGCGCGGACCGGTGCCGGTTCGTGCACCACGACGTGACCAGCGAGGACGAGTGGGCGGCCGCGGTGGCGGCGACGCTGTCCGCGTTCGGTCGCGTGGACGTGCTGGTCAACAACGCGGGGATCCTGCGGCACGCGCCGGTCGCCGAGATGCCGCTGGACGAGTTCCGCCGGGTGATCGACGTCAACCTGGTCGGCACCTGGCTCGGCATCCGGCAGGTCGTCCCGGCGATGACCACGGCCGGCGGCGGTTCCATCGTCAACATCTCGTCGATCGAGGGCATCGCCGGGGCGGCCGGGCTTTCGGCGTACAGTGCCAGCAAATTCGGCGTCCGCGGCCTCACCCGGTCGGCGGCGCAGGAGCTGGGCCCGCTCGGCATCCGGGTCAACTCGGTGCACCCCGGCGGCGTGATGACCTCGATGGCGCTGTCCGCGGCGCAGACCATGACCGGTGTGGACGGCACCGGCTTCCTGAAGGCGCTGCCGATCGCCCGCTTCGCCGAGCCGGTGGAGATCTCCCGGCTGGTCGCGTTCCTCGCCTCCGACGAGTCGTCGTACACCACCGGCGCCGAGTTCCTCGCCGACGGCGGCCTGCTCAGCGGCCCGGGCTACTGAGATGGGCAGCCTGGACGGGCGGGTCGCGATCGTCACCGGCGCGGCACAGGGGCTGGGCGCGGCCGAAGCGGTCGCGCTGGCGGCGAACGGGGCCCGGGTGGTGCTCAACGACCTGCCCGGGCCGCATCTCGACGAGGTGGCTGACCGGATCAAGACGGCGGGCGGCGAAGCGACAGTCCATCCCGGCGACGTCGGCGACTGGTCCACCGGTGAGGCGCTGGTCAAGGCCGCGACGGACACGTTCGGTGGGCTGGACATCCTGGTCAACAACGCCGGCGTGCTGCGCGACCGGATGGTCTTCTCGATGTCCGAACAGGAGTGGGACACCGTCGTCCGGGTGCACCTGCGCGGCCACTTCGTCACCACCCGCTTCGCCACCGCGTACTGGCGCGACCGCAGCAAGGCCGACGGCCGTCCGCCGTACGCGAGGATAATCAATACTGCCTCCGAGGCCTTCCTGCTGGGCTCGGCCGGGCAGCCCAACTACGCCGCCGCCAAAGGCGGCATCGTCGCCCTGACCCTCGCGACCGCACGGGGTTGCGCCAAATATGGGGTACGCGCAAACGCCATCTGCCCCCGCGCCCGCACCGCGATGACCGGCGACCTGATGGGCCCACCGCCGGACGGGCCGGACCCGATGGCTCCCGAACGGGTCACCCCGCTGGTCACCTACCTGGCCGGGCCGGCCGCCGCGCGGATCACCGGCGAGGTGTTCGTGGTGCACGGCGACGTGGTGGCGGTGCTCGGGCCGCCGACGGTCCGGGCCGCGTTCCATGCCGTCAGCGGCCGGTGGTCGCTCACCGAACTCGATGCGGCCCTGAGTACGGTCTTCACGGACGACCCGCCGCGGCCCGGCTTCGTCTGCGAGGACACCCTGCCGCTGGCCGCTTCCACCTTCGGGGAGACGAGTCGGGATGCCTAGTCAGCGGGACACGGTCACGATGACTCCGGACGAGGTTGCGGCGCTTCTCGCGTACGCGCGAAAGGTCCAGATCGCCACCATCAACCCGGACGGAACGCCGCACCTGGTGACCATGTTCGTTGGTCTGGCCGAAGGCCGGATCGCGTTCTGGACCTACCGGGCCTCGCGCAAGGCGCTCAACCTGGCCCGGGACCCACGGATCACCTGCCTGGTCGAGGACGGCGAGGACTATTTCGAGCTGCGCGGCGTGCAGGTGACCGGCACCGTGAAGCGGATCGACGACCTGCCCGGGGTGACCGAGGTGGGCCGGCTGATCGCCGGGCGGATGCCGGACGTGCCGCAGGAGGCGCTGGACGCGTACGTCACGCATGCGGCCCGCAAGCGCGCCGCCTACCTGGTGGAGCCGGAACGCATCGCCAGTTGGGACCACCGCAAGCTGCTGGGCTGACGCGCCGGCGGCTACCGTGTCCGCATGCGCGGGCGGGTGGTGGCCATCGGGCTGGGCGGGGCGGCCGCGGTGGTCGCGGTGACCTGGGCGGTCGGCGCATTCTTGGGCTTCAACGGGTTCGCCGCTGCCTGGACCGTGCACTTCGCGATGATGGCGTGGATGTCGGCGTTGCTCGACGCGGCGAAACCGGAACTTCGCGGCGACTGGTTCCGGGTCCGCGCCTGGGAACCCGGCGCGTACCGGCGGCTCGGCGCGTGGCGGTACATGCGGCTGCTACGGGCGATCGGCTGGGAGCGGCACAACCGCAGGCTCGACGGCGCCCGGTCCTCACTGCCTGCGTTCGAGCTGGCCACCCGCCGCTCTGAGGCGGCGCACCTGGTCATCGGCCTGATCGGGCTGGTGCTGGCGGCCGTGGCGATCGGATTCCGGGCGTGGTGGGCGGCCGGCTGGCTGGTGTTCCTCGACGTCGTCCTGCACGGGTACCCGGTGCTGCTGCAGCGGGCGGTGCGCTTCCGGCTGCAACGCCTCGCACCGGCGCACACCTAGAATCTCGATCGTGGCTGTCACGCCCGCGGGCCGGCCCCGCGATCCCGAGGTCGACGCGCGTATCACCCGCGCGGCCGCCGAGGTCTACGGCGCCGAGGGCTGGGCGCGGTTCTCGGTGGACGCGGTCGCGCGCCGGGCCGGCGTCGGCAAGGCGTCGATCTACCTGCGCTGGCCGAACAAGGAGGCCCTGCTGGCCGCCGCGCTGGCCACCCGGCTGGCGGGTGTCCGCGACATCGACACCGGATCGGTACGCGACGACCTGGTCGCCCTGGCCCGCCAGGTGCTGCACACGTTCCTCGGCGAGTCGGGCGGCACCGTGCTGCGGCTGATGCTCGAGGCGGAGAACATCCCGGCCGGTCTTGAGCACCTGGACCGGTTCCGGCAGTCGCAGACCTCGGCGGCCCGGGCGATCGTGCACCGGGGTATCGACCGGGGGCAACTGGGCCGCGACACCAGCGTCACGCTGCTGCTGGACAGCATCAGTGGGGGCGCGCTCAACCACGCCCTGGTCACCCCGGCGCGGCTGCGGGCCACCGTGGCGGCAGGCGCTGATCAGTACGCGGAGGACCTGGTCGATTTCGTGCTGGCGTCAGTGACCACGGCCGCGTAGCGCCTGCCCTTTTCTCGCATCATTGACCACGGCCGCACAGCACGCCGGACAGCAACCGGCCGTCGCCGTCACGGGCCAGTTCCCCGGTGTGGATCAGCAGCTCGACGTGGGCCGCCGTCTCCGCGATCGCAGCGACTCGCATCGGCCCGATCTCGGCCCACGGGCGCGACCAGGTCAGCGCCGCGGCGAGCTGCCAGATGCTCGGGTTGCCCAGCTTCTCCACGGTCGCGGTGATCTCGGCGCAGCGCTGCCGGTGATGGCCGGCGAGTTCGGCCGCACGGGCGGCGATGCCGTCGAACCGGTACTCGTGCGCGGGCAGCGCCTCACACCCGTCGTGGGCGGCGACCTTGGTCAGCGACTCCAGGTAGCGGCCGAGCGGGTCGTCGCCGGTCAACTGCAGGCCGATGTTCGGGCTGATCCGGGGCAGCAGGTGGTCGCCGGTGAGCAGCACCTGCGCGTCCGGTTCGAGCAGGCAGATGTGGCCGGGAGTGTGCCCGGGCGTCCAGACGGCCCGCAGCTGCCGGCCCTTCACCGGCACCAGGTCGCCGTCGTCGAGCAGCACGTCGGCGTCGGCGAGCGGGGCGAAGTGCCGGTCCACGTCCGCGCCGAACGTGCTGAGCAGGCCGGCGACCTCATCCTCGGGCACATGCAGGGCCCGCATCCAGGTGCCGAGAGCCCGGGCGGGGTCGGCGTCCCGGTCGCGGATCAGCGTCGCGCGCTCGGCCGGATGCATGGCCACCCAGGCGCCGGAGGCGTCGCGCAGCCGCCCGGTCAGACCGTGGTGATCGGGGTGCACGTGGGTGACCACGATCCCGGTGACATCGGCGGGGGTGGCGCCGGCCACGGCGAGACCCGTCTCCAGGGCGGTCCAGCCGAGCTCGCTGTTCCAGCCCGGGTCGACCACGACCAGCTCGTCGTCGCCTGGGACGAGATAGGTGAGGGTGTAGCGCAACGGGTTGTCCGGGATCGGCACGGGAACCGAGATCAGGCCGCTGGGCAGTTTCTCCACCGGCGGCAGGGTCCGCGCCCGCCAGGCAGCCTGTTGCACGTTCACGCCGAGTCCCCTTTCCTAGACGGCAGCCGTCTAGGAAGCGAACCCTACATCATCTCCTCGGTCGTGGGGATGAGGACCGTCTTGACCTCGGTGTACGCCTCGATCGAACTGCGCCCGCCCTCCCGGCCCAGCCCCGACTGCCCGAACCCGCCGAACTCCACGTGCGGCTCCAACTGGTAGCCGTTGACCCCGACCGTGCCGGCCCGGACCGCCCGGGTCAGCCGCATCGCCCGCTTCACGTCCTTCGTCCAAACGGTGGCAGCCAGCCCGTACGAGGTGTCGTTCGCCAACCGGACCGCCTCGTCCTCGTCGGTGAACGGGACGATGGCCAGGACCGGCCCGAAGATCTCCTCCCGGGCGATGGTCGCGTCGTTGCTGACGTCGGCGAACACCGTCGGCATGACGAAGTTGCCGGCCGCCAGATCACCGTCCGCACGGCCGCCGCCGACCACGAGCCGGGCACCCTCGGCCTGGCCGCGCTCGATGTAGCCGAGGACCCGGTTCATCTGCCGCTCGTTGATCAGCGGCGACGCGGTGGTCTCCGGATGGAACGGATCGCCGTAGTTGACCAGCGCAGCCATCGCCTCGGTGATCGCCAGGAACTCGTCGTAGACGTCGCGGTGCACCAGCGCCCGGGTGTGTGCGACACAGGCCTGACCGGACAGGCCCATGGTCACCGTGCCCATCGTGGTGGTGGCGGCCGCGTAGACGTCGGCGTCGGCGAAGACCAGCGACGGGCTCTTGCCGCCGAGCTCCAGGCTGGTCCGCTTCATGGTGTTCGCAGCGGCGGCGAGCACCTTGCGGCCGACCACCCGGCTCCCGGTGAAGGTGATCTTGTCGACCAGCGGGTGGTTGATCAGGACGTCGCCGGTCGGTTCGCCGGGGCCGGTGACCACGTTGAGCACACCCGGCGGCAGTCCCGCCTCCTCGACGATGCGGGCCAGCCGCAGGGCCGAGAACGTCGCGTACTCACTCGGCTTCAACACCACCGTGCACCCAGCGGCCAGTGCCGGCGCGAGTTTCTGGGCGGCGAGCAGCAGCGGCCCGTTCCACGGGATGATCGCGGCGACCACGCCGACCGGTTCGCGCAGGGTCATCACCAGGTGCTCACCGCCCTGATAGCCGGGCAGAGTCTCGCCGCCGAGCTTGTCCACCCAGCCGGCGTGATGCTCGAAGACGTCGGCCACACACTCGACCGACATCGCATAGGTCTCGCCGAAGCTGACCGGCACCCCGTTATCCAAGGCGACCAGCGCTTGCAGCTCGGGCGCGTGCGCCCGGATCTGCTCAGCGATGCGGAGCAGGACCCGAATACGTTCCTTGGCCCGGGTACGCGGCCACGGCCCCTCGTCGAACGCCCGGCGCGCACTGCGGACGGCTGCGTCCACGTCGCTCTCCCCGGCCACCGCGAACGCGCCGACCTCCTCAGCGGTCGCCGGATGCGGGTGCGTCCAGGTACGCCCGTCGGCGGCCGCCCGCCACGTTCCGCCAACGAGAAGCTCGCCGGTGGACAGGCCTAGTTCGTCGCGCTTCGCCTTGATCGAGAGAACCATCCCGCACCTCCGGCGGCCGCAGTATTGAAACCTGTTCTACTTCTGCGGAGGGTACGCCGAGCCCCGCCCCACCGCCAGAGCCCCTTCCGCCGCCCGCAAGCAACACTGCGCGTCAGCCCACCCAACCCGGCTGACCGCCAGAGCGGCTTCCAGCCGCCGGAAACGACGCTGCGCGTCAGCCGACCCAACCCTGCTGACCGCCAGAGCGGCTTCAGGCCACCCGAAACGACGCTGCACGTCAGCCGGGCAAACCCGGCTGACCGCCAGAGCGGCTTCGGGCCACCGGAAGCGACGCTGCGCGTCAGCCGGGCGAACCCGGCTGACCGCCAGAGCGGCTTCAGGCCGGCGGAAACGACGCTGCGCGTCAGCCGGGCGAACCGGCTGACCGCCAGAGCGGCTTCGGGCCGGCGGAAGCGACGCTGGTTGTCAGCTTGGGCGGAACTCGGTCAGGTAGGCGGGCCACTCGCCGCCGCCGTGGACGGCGAGGGCGGCGCCGCTCACGTAGCCGGCCAGCGGGGAGGCCAGGAAGAGGCAGGCGCCGGCTACGTCGTCGGGTGAAGCGGTTCGGCCGGCCGGCACGGTGCGGGCGGCGACTGCTGGGGTCAGGCCGTTGCCGACCGGGCCGACTACGAGGCTGTTCACGCGTACCGCCGGGGCCCATTCCACGGCGAGGCTGGCGGCGAGATTCAGCAGGCCCGCCTTGGCGGCGCCGTAGGCGGCGGTGCCGGGTGACGGCCTGGTGCCGCTCACGCTGCCGATCATCAGGATCACCCCGCCGCCGGGCTGGGCCTGCATGACCGCGTTGGCTGCCTGCGAGACGTGCAGCGGTGCGATCAGGTTCAGCTCGATCACCTTGGCGTGCAGCCGGGGCGAGGCGCTGTCCGCAGCGACCTGCGGGCTGCCGCCGGCGTTGTTGACCACCACGTCGAGCCGCCCGAACCGGGCCACCGCCTCGTTGATCAGCGCGGCCGCCTGCTCCGGGTCCCGCACGTCGGCGCGGAAGAAGCCTGGCCCGCCGCGCGGCGCCGCGCCACCCCCGCCACCGCCGATCGGCACCGCGTGGCCGTCGGCAGCGCCCGAGCTGTAGGTGGAGGTTGCACCGGAAGGCCGGGCGGCGGCGGGCAGCGGCAAGGTGGACGTTGCACCGGAAGGCGGGGCGAAGGAGGAGGGCAGCGGCGAGGTGGAGGTTGCACCGGAAGGCGGGGCGGCGGAGGGCCGCGGCGAGGTGGAGGTTGCGGTGACGGCGGATAGCGGGGCTGGGGGTGTTCGGCCGCAGACCAGTACGTCGGCGCCGGCGCGGTGGAAGGCTGCGGCGATCTGGGCGCCTATTCCGCGGGTGCCGCCGGTGACGACCACGGCCTTGCCGGTGAAGTCGAGGGGGTCCATAGGGTTCGATGCTAGCTACCCAAGCAAGCGCTAGGTTAGGCTGCCGGGCATGGGCGTGCAGCTGCACCGCGGCGCCGTCGCCGAGGTGGTCATCGACTTTCCGCCGGTCAATGCGGTTCCGGCGGCGGGCTGGCATGGGCTTGCTGATGCGCTGATCACGGCCGGTGCCGATACGCAGACGCGGGCCGTGGTGCTCGCTGCCGAGGGGCGCGGTTTCTGCGCCGGCGTCGACATCAAGGAGATGCAGCGGACCGAGGGACACGACGCCCTGCTGGCCGCCAACCGGGGCTGTGCGCGGGCGTTCGCCGCGGTCTACGACTGCCCGATTCCGGTGATCGCCGCGGTGCACGGTTTCTGTCTGGGCGGCGGGGTCGGCCTGGCGGGGAATGCGGATCTGGTGCTGGCCTCCGACGACGCCACGTTCGGGCTGCCCGAGGTGGACCGGGGTGCGCTCGGCGCCGCCACGCACCTGTCCCGGCTGGTTCCGCACCAGTTGATGCGCACCATGGTCTACACCTGCCGGCCGGTGACCGCGTGGCAGCTGCACCGGTTCGGGACGGTCCTGGAGGTGGTCCCCGAAGCCGGGCTGCGGCGGGCCGCGCACCGGGTCGCGGCCGAGATCGCCGGCAAGGATCCGCTGATCATCCGCCGGGCCAAGGAGTCGCTGAACGGCATCGATCCGGTCGACGTGAAGCGCTCCTACCGGTTCGAGCAGGGCTTCACCTTCGAGCTGAACCTGGACGGCGCCGGCGACCGGGCCCGGCAACGGTTTGTGGAGGGCCGATGATCGTCACGATCGACGAGGTGGTCGGCGAGATCCGCGACGGGATGACCATCGGCATCGGCGGCTGGGGCTCACGGCGTAAACCGATGGCCCTGGTCCGGGCCATCGCCCGCTCCGGCCGCACCGATCTCACGCTGGTCACCTACGGCGGCCCCGATGTCGGCCTGCTGGTGGCTTCCGGCTGTGTCCGGCGCGTGGTCACCGGTTTCGTCTCCCTGGACAGCATCCCGCTGGAGCCGCATTTCCGGCAGGCCCGCAGCGCCGGAACCGTGGAGCTGACCGAGTACGACGAGGGGATGCTCTATTGGGGACTGCTCGCGGCGGCGAACCGTCTGCCGTTCCTCCCGATCCGGGCCGGCCTCGGCTCCGACGTCATGCGAGTCAACCCGGAACTCAGGACGATCCGCTCCCCGTACCCCGACAACTCCGAACTCGTCGCTATGCCCGCCATAAACCTAGATATCGGAATCATCCATCTCAACCGCGCCGACGCGGATGGCAACGGCCGCTACCTGGGCCCGGACCCGTACTTCGATGATCTCTTCTGCCTGGCCGCGAAGCGACGGTTCGTCTCCTGCGAGGAGATCCTGAGCACCGCAGATCTGATGGACGCCGGCCCGCCCCAAACCCTCCTGGTGAACCGGTCGATGGTCGACGGCGTGATAGCCACCCCGAACGGCGCCCACTTCACCAGCTGCGTCCCCGACTACGGCCGCGACGAGCAGTTCCAGCGCGAGTACGCCACCACCGCCTGGGACGACTTCCGGGCCCGCTATCTGGACGGCGACGAGGCCGCCTACCAGCAGGCGATCAAGCGATGACCAGGGCAGACGTGTGCGTGGTGGCCTGCGCCGAGGCCTGGCGCGGCGACGGCGCGATCCTGGCCAGCCATGCCGGGCTGATCCCGAAACTCGGTGCCCGCCTGGCCCAGCTCACCTTCTCCCCCGACCTGCTGGTCACCGACGGCGAGGCCACGCTGCTGCGCGACGAGCAGGTCGAGGGCTGGCTGCCGTACCGGGCGGTGTTCACGATGGTCGCCGCCGGCACCCGGCACGTGATGATGGGCGCCAGCCAGCTCGACCGGTACGGCAACCAGAACATCTCCTGCATCGGCGACTGGTCCCGGCCGAAGTCGCAGCTGCTCGGCGTACGCGGCGCCCCCGGCAACACGGTCAACCACCCGACCAGCTACTGGGTGCCCCGGCACTCGCCCCGGGTTTTCGTCGAGCACGTCGACATGGTCTCCGGCGTCGGCCACGACCGCGGCGCGTACGAGATCCGCGTGGTGGTCACCAACCTCGCGGTGCTCGACTTCGCCACCCCGGAACGTTCGATGCGCCTGCGTTCGGTGCACCCCGGCGTCACCGTGCCCGAGGTCGTCGCGGCCACCGGCTTCCCGCTGACCGTTCCGGACGAGGTCCCCTCGACCCGGGAGCCGACCGCGGAGGAGCTGTCGCTGCTCAGCAACCACCTGGACCCGGACGGCCTGCGGGAGAAGGAACTGCGGTGAGGACCGCGCTCACCGACCTGCTCGGCTGCCGGCATCCGATCGTGCAGACCGGGATGGGGTACGTGGCAGGCGCCCGCCTGGTCTCCGCGGTCTCCGGCGCGGGCGGCTTCGGCATCGTCGCGTCGGCGACCATGAGCCTCGGCGAACTGCGGGACACGATCCACCGGATCCGCGAGCGTACGGACGCCCCGTTCGGCGTCAACCTGCGTGCCGACGCACCCGACGCCCGGGAGCGCATCGACCTGCTCATCCGCGAGAAGGTCAGGCTGGCGTCGTTCGCGCTGGCCCCGGACCGGGAGCTGATCCGGCGGTGCGCCGACGGCGGGCTGCTGACCATGCCGTCGGTCGGCGCGCGCCGGCACGCCGAGAAGGTGGCCGGCTGGGGCGTGGACGCGGTGCTGGTGCAGGGCGGCGAAGGCGGCGGGCACACCGGGCCGGTCCCGACGACGCTGCTGTTGCCGCAGGTGGTGGACGCGGTGGACATTCCGGTGGTGGCGGCCGGCGGGTTCTTCGACGGGCGGGGGCTGGTGGCGGCGCTGGCCTACGGTGCGGCCGGGATCGCGATGGGCACCCGATTCCTGCTCACCGCGGACAGCCCGGTCGCCGGGGAGGTCAAGCAGCTCTACCTGGATGCGCCGGTGACCGGGACGGTGGTGACCACGAGGGTTGACGGGGTTCCGCACCGGGTGCTGCGTACGCCGTACATCGATGGTTTGGAAAGATCGGGAAGGGTGAGTGCCCTGGTGCGCTCGGCCCGGCACGCGGTCGCGTTCCGGCGTCTGGCCGGGCTCTCCTGGCCGCAGCTGCTGCGCGCCGGCCGCGCGGCGCGGCACGGCCGCGAGCTGACCTGGGCGCAGACGTTGATGGCGGCGGGCACGCCGGTGCTGTTGCGCACGGCGATGGTGGAAGGCCGTCCGGAGTACGGGGTGATGTCCGCAGGTCAGGTGGCCGGTGTGATCGACGACCTGCCGTCGTGCGCCGAACTGATCGACCGGATCATGAAGGACGCGCACGCCATCCTGGACCGGCTCAACAGCGTTCGATGATCGCCCGGCCGGCCGTCGCCGGATCACATGCGTTCGATGATCGCCCGGCCGGCCGCCGCCGGGTCACATGCGTTCGATGATCGTCACGTTGGCCTGGCCGCCGCCCTCGCACATGGTGAGCAAGCCGTAGCGGCCGTCGCAGCGCTCGAGTTCGTGCAGCAGGCTGGTGAGCAGTCGCGCGCCGGTCGCGCCGAGCGGGTGGCCGAGCGCGATCGCCCCGCCGTTGACGTTGACGCGGGCCGGGTCGGCTCCGGTCTCGCGCAGCCAGGCCAGAGCCACGCTCGCAAATGCCTCATTGATTTCGAACCGGTCGATGTCGCCAACGCTCAACCCCGCGCGGCGCAGCGCGTGCGCGGTGGCCGCGATCGGCGCGGTCAGCATCAGGACCGGGTCATCCCCACGCGCGGAGAGGTGATGAATCCGGGCACGAGGCCGCAAGCCGTGGCTTCGCACCGCGGCGGACGAGGCAACCAGCAGGGCAGCCGCACCGTCCGCGATCTGGCTGGCCATCGCGGCCGTGGTGACGCCACCGTCGCGCAGCGGCCTCAGCGCAGCCACCTTGGCCGCAGACGTGTCCCGGCGAGGGCATTCATCCGTTTTGTCGCCGACAATCTCCGCCGCGAACCAGCCTCGATCAATTGCCGCGAGCGCCTTGGCATGGCTCGCGAGCGAGTATTCCTCCAGCTCAGCCCGGCTGAGCGCCCACTTCGAAGCAATCTCGTCCGCACTGCGGAACTGGCTGATCTCCTGATCGCCGTATCGGGCGACCCACCCTTCCGATTTCTTGTAGGGCCCCTCCGGCGCCATCGCACTGCCGATCGGCACCTGACTCATGCTCTGCACTCCCCCGGCCACCACCAGATCCGCGGTGCCACTGGCCACCGCCTGAGCGGCGAAGTGCACAGCCTGCTGCCCCGAACCACACTGCCGGTCGACCGTGACACCGGGAACATGTTCCGGTAGTCCCGCCACCAGCCACGCCGTCCGCGCGATGTCACCGGACTGCGGTCCAAGGGTGTCGACACAGCCGAGGATCACATCGTCGACCGCCGCCGGGTCCGCACCGGCCCGCTCCAGAACTGCGACGATCGCCTGCCCCGCCAGATCGGCGGGGTGCACGCCGGACAGCATCCCACCGCGCCGGCCGACGGCGGTACGCGCCGCACCTACCAGATAAGCATCCACTGTTGACGCCTCCCGCCGCGCTCGGTCTACTAGTAGAACACGTTCTAATCTAACGCGACGGGGACGGCCGATGCATCCTCCGGAAGAGAAGCTGCGCCAGGAGCTACGGGCGTACTTCGCCGATCTGATGACCCCCGACCTCCGCGAAGCCCTGACCGACCGCGGCGGCGAGTACGGCGACGGAACCGCCTACCGGGAGATCGTCCGGCGACTCGGCCGCGACGGCTGGCTGGCGCTCGGCTGGCCGGCCGAGCACGGCGGCGGCGGACGGTCCGCGATGGACCAGCTGATCTTCGCCGACGAGGCGGCGTTGGCCGGTGTGCCGGTGCCGTTCCTGACCATCTACACCGTCGGTCCGACGATCATGCGGCACGGCACGCCCGAGCAGCGCGCCGCCCTGTTGCCCCGGATCGCCGCCGGCGAGCTGCACTTCTCCATCGGCTATTCAGAACCGGACGCCGGCACCGACCTGGCCGCCCTGCGCACCCGGGCGGTCCGCGACGGCGACCACTACGTGATCAACGGTCAGAAGATGTGGACCAGCCTCATCCAGTACGCGGACTACGTCTGGCTGGCCTGCCGCACCGACCCCTCCGCGGAACGGCACCGCGGCCTGTCCATCCTGATCGTGCCGACCGACTCCCCCGGCTTCTCGTGGACCCCGGTGCACACCGTGGCCGGCCCGTCGACCAGCGCCACCTACTACGAGGACGTGGTGGTGCCGGTGTCCGCGCTGGTCGGCGAGGAGAACCAGGGCTGGCGGCTGATCACCAGCCAGCTCAACCACGAGCGGGTCGCCCTCACCCCGGTCGCACCGCTGCAGCGCTCGCTGCGCGAGGTCGTCGAGTGGGCGACGTCGACCGGGGCGATCAAGCAGGAGTGGGTCCGGCTGCACCTGGCCCGCGTGCACGCCAGAACGGAAGCGCTGAAGCTGTTCAACTGGCGGGTGGCCGCGGACGCGCAGTCGGCGCCGGCCGCCACCCGGGCGTCGGCCGGCAAGGTCTACGGGACCGAGCTGGCGATCGAGGCGTACCGGCTGCTCATGGAGGTGCTGGGCCCGGCGGCGCTGGTCCGGGACGGTTCGCCGGGGACGCTGCTGGCCGGCCGGATCGAGCGGATGCACCGCGCCGCGCTGATCCTCACCTTCGGCGGCGGCACCAACGAGGTGCAGCGCGACATCATCGCGGCCGGCGCCCTCGGCCTCCCGATCCGGCGATAAGGGGCCCGATCATGGATTTCGAACCCGGTGACGAGGCGCGCGAGCTGGCCGCACTCACCCGCGATCTCGCGGCTTCCGGCCGCCCGCTCTGGCCGGCGCTCACCGAGGCAGGTGTGCTCACGGCCGCACTTCCCAAGCAGGCAGGAGGCGAGGGGTACGCCCTACCCGAGCAAACCGCGATCCTGACCGAGTTGGGCCGTCACGCCGCCACCGTGCCGTACCTGACCTCGATCGTCGTCGCCGCCTCGACACTGGCCCAGTTCGACCCGTCCTTCGTCTACGACTCCGTGCTGGCCGTCGGCCATGGCGGCCAGGTCCACGGCATCAACCCCGCCCCCGCCGCGGTCCTGATCCCCACCGCCACCGGCGTCCACCTCATCGAGTCCGCCGACATCGAACCGCAGCAGGTCGAAGGCGGCCCCGGCACCGGCCTGCTCCGCTCCCCGCTGCCGGACCAGCCGCACCTCACCGACCCCGCCGCGGCCGGGTGGATGCGGGCCCGGCTGACCGTCGGCGCCGCCGCCTACCAGCTCGGCGTCGTCGAACGCGCCCTCGAGATGACCGCCGGGTACGCCCGCACCCGCATCCAGTTCGGCCGCCCGATCGGCGCCTTCCAGGCCGTGTCGCAGCGGCTCGCCGACGCGTACATCGACGTCGAAGCACTGCGGGTCGCGCTCTGGCAGGCGGTGTCGAACCCCGGCCCGGCCGAGGTGGCCACCGCCGGTTTCTGGGCCGCCGAGGCCGGTCACCGGGTTCTGCACACCGCCGTGCACATCCACGGTGGCGTCGGCATCGACCTGGAGTACCCGCTGCACCGCTACTTCCTCGCCGCCAAGTACCACGAGTTCCTGCTCGGCGGCGCCACCGCCCAACTGCTCGACCTAGCCGAGGTGCTCGTATGAAGTTCACCCTGGGCATCGCCCTGAGCCCGCTCGACCAGCTGACCGAGTTGGCGCGCACCGCCGAGGAGTGCGGCTTCGCGTCGATCGCCCTGCCCGACTCGCTCTTCTACTCCGAGCACGTGTCGGCCAACTATCCCTACACCCCGGACGGCCGCCGCTTCTGGGACGCCGACACCCCGTGGGCCGACCCGATGGTGGCCGCCGCCGCGATGGGCGCGGTGACCAGCCGGATCCGGTTCTACACCCAGGTCCTCAAACTGGACCCGCGCAACCCGGTGCTGCTGGCCCGGCAGGTCGGCTCGGTCGCCAACCTGACCGGCAACCGGTTCGGCCTCGGCGTCGGGCTCGGCTGGTCGCCCGAGGAGTCGTACTGGTGCGGCACCCCCTTCAAGGACCGCGGCGCCCGCGCCGACGAGGCGATCGACGTGCTGCGGCTGATCCTCGGCGGCGGCATGGTCTCGTACCACGGCAAGCACTTCTCGTTCGAAAAGCTCCAGATGAGCCCGGCCCCCAGCGCCCCGGTGCCGATCTACGTGGGCGGCCACACCGAACCCGCCTTGCGGCGCGCAGCCCGCATCGGCGATGGCTGGTCATCAGCGATGATGCGCTTCAAGGATCTCGGTACGACCATCGAGCGCCTGACGTCGTTGCGCGCTTCCTACGGCCGCGCCGACCTCCCCTTCGAGGTCCAGGCCGTCTGCATCGACCGTTTCGGCCTGGACGGTTACCGCCAGCAGGCCTCCATCGGCGTAACCGACGCGATCGTAGTCCCCTGGCGCGCCTACGGCGCCGGCTTCGACGCCGACCTCGACACGAAGCGCGCCGCCCTGCACCGCTTCGCCGAAGAGGTCATCGCCCCACTCACCCCGTAGCCCCGGGCCGCCTCCAGCCCAGCCACCCTCGTAGCGGCCAGCCCTCCCACCCTCGTAGCGGCCAGCCCTCCCGCCCAGCCACCCTCTGGCCGGCCGCCCTCCCGCCCAGCATGCCCGGCCCGCCGCGGACCGGCTGCGTTCACAGCCGTGGCCGTCATAGGCTGCGGCCGTGAGCGACGAGAATGGATGCACGGCCTGCGATCTGACCTCAGGCCGAGCCCATCTGCCCGGCGGCCGCATCGACGAGACCGGTCACTGGGTGGTCGAGCATTGCGTGGGCCCGCTAGGCGTCGGCACATTGATCGTCAAGCCGTTCCGGCACGTG
This sequence comes from Actinoplanes sp. NBC_00393, assembly GCF_036053395.1. Lineage (NCBI taxonomy): Bacteria > Bacillati > Actinomycetota > Actinomycetes > Micromonosporales > Micromonosporaceae > Actinoplanes > Actinoplanes sp. NBC_00393. Next base: position 5,576,350 of record NZ_CP107942.1, read on the forward strand.
CTGCACGTCGCCGACCTGACCGCTGCCGAGAGCGCCGAGCTGGGCCCACTGCTGCAGCGCACCTCGGCGGCCGTGACCGAACTGACCGCACCCGAACAGGTCTACGTCACCCTGTGGTCCCATGCCGGCGGGGTCCCCGGCCACATCCACTTCGTGGTCCAGCCGATCCACCGGGCGGACATGGACCGGCACGGCTTCCACGGCCCACGACTCCAGCTGGCCATGCTCGACGCCGCCGAGTTCCCCGGCCCAGCCGCGATGCAGTCCTTCACCGACCGCATGCGCGCCCACTTGCATCCCGCGTGACCGCGGCCGCCACATACACAACCAACCCGGCGAAGACGTGCCTGGCAGGCGGCTCACGACCGCCAGCCGCCAGCCACGCACGCAACAACGGCCGCGGGGACGTGCTTGGTGGGCGGCTCACCAACGCCAGCCGCCAGCCACGCACGCAACAACGGCGCCGAGACATGCGCAGCAGGCGGCTCACCAACGCCAGCCGCCAACCACGCACGCAACAACGACGCGCAGACATGCGCAGCAGGCGGCTCACCAACGCCAGCCGCCACCCAGACCTGCAACCGGACCCCCGAAACGTGCGGGGACGGCGGCTCGGCGGGACCAGCCGCCAGTCAGGCACGAAACCGGGCCGAGACGTGCGCGGCGGGCGGCTCGCGAGTGCTGGCGGCCGGTTGGGCGGGGAACAGCACGTGCCGACGGGAGCGGCCCGGCCGGCCGAGGCCTGCGCGGGTTTCCGGGCGGCGGAGGGCGGTGCGCCGGGAGTGCCTAGAGGTCGACGGTGATGCGTGACTCCGTGTCGTAGCTTCGGGCCGCCACCAATTGGCCGTGCGCCGGCGCGAGGTCACGCAGCAGGTCCAGCGCCGGTGAGACCTGGGTGGCGGGGACTCTCAGCGCCAGGCTGACGTGCGGCATCCAGCGGCCCGGCGAGTGCAGCGGGTTCGACGGCTCCACCGATTGCCAGACGAGGTCGTGGAGTTTGCGCAGCTCAGGACCATCGTCGACGGCTCGGGCCAGGGTTCGCCCGAGCATGACGGCAGGGCCGAGCGAGACCGGGACCGGCAGTGACAGGGTGGGCAGCCGGTCCAGCCGGCCGGTGGTCACCAGCGTCAGGTGCGGACGGTTGGTGGGATGACCGTGGGCGGCGAGGCTGCGCAGCCCCGCCGCCTGCAGCCGGGCCCAGGCGTCCCGGACGCCCGCTTCCAGGGCGGCGTCGAAGAGCAGCTCGACGGTGTGCACGACCGGTCTTTACCCCAGAAACGCCGCGTCCACGTCGGCCGGCGTCAGGCCGAAGGAGGCCAGGTCGTAGCGGTGCGCTGGTTTGCGCGTACCCCGCAGTTGGTTCTGCATGGCGGCCTGCGCGGCGTCGGTGAGCGGAATGCCGAGGCGATCGTAGATCGCTGAGACGGTGGCCAGCGGATCCCGGACGAAGTCCTCATACCGGACGTCGATGAAGCGCTGCGGGTCGTGCCCGGCGCGGTCGGCGCGGAAGCGGCGCAGGCCGCGGGACCAGAGGGCGAGCTGGGTGCGGCCGACCACCGGCCCCTCATAAACCGTGGACCAGCCGGCCGAGGAGCGCGCGTTGAGGCTGCACACCGAGGCGATGGCGGTGCGCGGATCCCGGTGGGTCTGGATGATCACGGCGTCCGGGTAGACCTCGAGTAGAGCGTTCAGGGCGAAGAGGTGGCTGGGGTTCTTCAGGACCCAGCGCCGCTCCTGGTCCGGCAGGCCGATGAGCTGCAGGATGCGGCGGTGCCGCTGGTAGGCCGCCGTCCAGTCGTGCGCGGCGAGCCAGGCAGAATAGGCCGGGATGTACGCGGTGCATTCGAACGAGACCGACGTCATCGACTGGCAGAAGATCCGCCAGCACTCCTCGACCTGCTCAGGGCCGGTGTAGTGCATGCCCATGAGTTCCGGATGCTGCGCATAGGCGTCACGCAGCGCCACGAAGACCGGATGTTCGTCCCAGGTGGCGCGGGGTGGGCGGGGCTGCGGGACCTCGCAGAGCCAGAGCTCCGGGCCCTGGTGGGCGGGGTCGGCGGCGAGCAGCCGGTGCAGCGCGGTGGTGCCGGTGCGCGGCAGGCCGGTCACGAAGATCGGCCGCGGCACGCCCACCTCCGCATGCTGCGGGTACTGCTTCCAGGCGGCTTCCGCCAGCAGGCGGGAGACCAGGGCGGAGCGCAGCAGGCCGCGGGTCTGCTTGCTGCCGGCCGGGGTCAGGCTTGCCTCTTTCGCGTACGCGGAAAGCAGCACCCGCAACCCGTCAAGATGATCTACGCCGAAGTCGTCGAGGCCGGTGAGCCGGGTCGCCGAGGCGTGCAGATCCTCGACGGTGCCGACGTCGGTGCGTTGGGTGGCAGTCAATGGTGGAACTCCCCGCAGTTGACGTCGAGGCAGGCCCCGGTGATGCCCCGGGCCAGGCCGGACGCGAGGAAGCAGACCGCGTCCGCCACCTCCTCGGGTTCCGGCAGGCGCCGCAGGTCGATGTTCGCCGCGATCTCGTCGTAGATCTGCCGGGCCGGCACCCCGCGTTCGGCGGCCTGGAAGTCGAACCAGGCCCGCAGTGTGTCCGCCCAGATCCAGCCGGGCGCCACCGAGTTGACCCGGACCCCTTTCGGCCCGAGTTCGCTGGCCAGGTTCTGGGCGACCGCGAGCAGCCCGGCCTTGACCACCTTGTACGGCCCGAACGGCCGCCGCGAGTGCCGCAGCACCGCCGAGTTGACCACCACGACGGAGCCGGCGGAGTCGACGAGGGCCGGGGTGAGCAGCCGGATCGTGTTCAGGGCGGCGAGCACGTTGGCGTCGAAGCCGGAACGCAGCTCGTCCAGGTCGACCTTGCCGAGGCTGCGCATCGGCGGCATGGCGAACGCGTTCTGCACCAGCGCGTCGACCCGCCCGAACTCGTCCAGTGCGGTGTCGACGAGGCGCTGCACGGCGGCGTCGTCGGTCAGGTCGGTCGGCACCGCCCGAGCGCGGCGGCCGGCCGCGGTGACCTTGCCGGCCACTTCGGCGAGGACCGATTCGGTACGCGCGGCGAGCACCACGTCGGCGCCGTGCTGCGCGGCCCGGACGGCGACGGCCTGACCGAGGCCGGGCCCGACGCCGGCGACCAGCACCACTTTGTCGGCGAGCAGCACGGCTCAGCCCAGCATCCGGTCGGCGGTGGCGGCCTGTCGGGCGGCGATCCGCTCCCGGTACGCCGGCGCGCCGATCGCCTCGTAGTAGGGCAACTGTTTCGGCAGGTCGTCGACGGCCACGATGTCGACCTTGGGCCCGTCCGCCGCGCCGAGCGCCCGGGACAGCCGCTGCCAGCGCAGCTGCACGTATCCGCGGCGGTGCCCGGTGCGCTCCAGCCAGTTGGCGACGCCCGGGTTCCGTTCGCTGATCACGTACCGGATCATCCTGTCCGGATCGATGGTGGCCTGGGCGGCGGTGAGGCTGGTCTGGTGGTTGATGTAGTCGAGCGAGACGTACCACGTGCTGCCGAGCTGAATCCCCTGGTAGGGAGCGTCGCTCGCCGGGACGGTGACCACCATGGCCTGCTCGTCGTCGAGGTCGTAGTGGCCGACCGACGAGTACTGCGTGGACAGTCCGCCGGGTGTCGGCCGCGGAGTGGTGAGCGTGTTGACCGGCAGGCCGAGGTAGAACCGTTCGGCGAAGGCGAGGAAGGTGCGCAGGCGGCTGAGCAGGATCTTGCCGGCTACGCCGTACCGCTTGGTCATCCTGTCGAGGGTGAGTGGTGGCGGCGCCGCGCCGATCTTGTCGGCCCGCTGGATGCGCAGCTTGCCGGGCCGCTCGGCGGCCCAGTCGCTGAACACCTCCCGGACCACCAGCATGGCCGCGTTCTTCGCCGGGCCGACGGTGATCCGGTACGCCCCGTCGGGCCCGATGTCGATCTCGCGGTCGTCGAACGCAGCGAGGCTGCCGGGCACCTCGACCGGCGAGTAGTCACCGTCCAGGATCTGGAAGCTGAGGTCGGCGGTGGTCCCGCGCACGCCGGTGACCAGGTATTCGGCGTCCTCGCGCAGCCAGGCGTGGAAGTAGAGGGTGTCCGGGTTGTCCAGGCCCATCTTGGTGTAGGGGCCGGTGGACCGGACGAAATACGGAAAGTCCCGCTCGTAGGCGCCGGCCATCTGGATCGAGGCCCGGATGCTGCCGGCCAGGTAGTCGTAGCCCTCGACGAGGTCCTGGTCGCCCCGGCAGTGCGGGGCGCTGGTGATGATCTTCTCGGCTTCCCGGATGGCGTCCGCGAGCGGCTGCGTCAGCATGGGATGAGGCTAGAACGAGTTCTAATATTCGGTCAACGCTACTGCTGGATCCTGCGATAACGTGTTCCAGTGGAGACGATGCGGGCGTACCGGATGACGAACTGGGGCGAGCCCCCGCAACCCACCACCGTGCCGGTGCCGTCGCCCGGCCCGGGCGAGGTGCTGGTGCGGGTGGCCGGCTGCGGGCTGTGCCGCTCCGACCTGACGATGCGGCGGATGCCGCAGGTGGTCGGCGACAAACTGGGCTGGCGGATGCCGTTCACGCTCGGCCACGAGACCGCCGGCCGGGTCGCCGCGGTGGGCGCCGGCGTCGACGGCCTCACCCTGGGCGAGGCCGTCGCGCTGGTCTCCCCCACCTCCTGCGGGAGCTGTGGTCATTGTCTGCGCGGACGCGACAGCATGTGCCCACACGGGCTGACCGGCCGGGGGTACGGGCGAGACGGCGGCCTGGCCGACTATGTGCTGGTGCCCGGCCGCCGCGACCTGCTGCCGCTCGGCGACCTCGACCCCCGCTCGGCGGGCCCGCTGACCGACGCCGGCGCCACGGCCTACCACGCGGTACGCCGTGCGCTGCCCCGGATCACCGCTTCCGGCCGCGTCGTGGTGATCGGGGCGGGCGGGCTGGGCGCGTTCGCCGTACAGTTCCTGCGGGTGCTGAGCGGCGCCCAGATCTTCGTGGTCGACCCCGCGCCCGCACGCCGCGACTACGCGGTCTCAGTTGGAGCGTCCTCCGCCTCCCCCGACCTGTCCGGCGTTTCCGGCGCCGACGTGGTGCTCGACTTCGTCGGCACCGACGAGACCATCGCCGCCGGCATCGCAGCGGTGACCCCCGGCGGCGCCTACGGCCTGATCGGCTCAGCCGGTGGCCGACTGGCAGCCCCGTGGTTCGGCACACTCCCCCGCGACGGCGAGGTCTTCACCTTCCAGGGCTCATCGATCGCCGACGCCCAGGACGTGATCGCCCTGGCCCGCGCCGGCACGATCCGCAACGAGGTCACCGAGTTCCCCTTCGAAGCCGCCGACGACGCGTACGCCCAGCTGGCCGCCGGCACTCTCCCCGGCCGCGCCGTCATCGTGCTCGACTAACGCTTCCCGGTATCCGTCGGCAAAGGATCATGACCGGTTTCGTAACCGGCGGCTCAGCTGGATCTCAGCCTCGACCCGCACCATGATCGCGTCGGGTGAACCTACGCCCCCAGCAATGCGCCGCCCGATGCCCGCTCCGCGCCCGGATCCGCCCCGCCAGGCGTTCCGGCGCGGAGCGGGGCTTCCCGCGGCGAGGGGCTCTGATGGCGGAAAGCGCTTGACCTGAACCTGAGTGCAGGTGGGAGCGTCGAGCCATGAGCATGGAGATGGCTGCGTGGAACTCGATGTACCACGCCATGAATCAGCAGGACGACAAGCGGCCGTTCAAGCTGGCGACGTTACGCCGGATTGCGCGGTTCGCGCGGCCGCACCGGCGCGCGCTCACCGGGTTCCTGATAGTCAGCGTGGTCACGGCTGTTCTGGCCGTGGCCACTCCCGTGCTGGCCGGGCGGGTGGTGGACGCGATCGTCGACGGGCAGGACACCGATCTGGTCTTCGGGCTGGCGGTGGCGATCGGCGTGATCGCGCTGTTCGAGTCGGGGCTGGGGCTGGTGCAGCGGTGGTATTCGTCGCGGATCGGTGAGGGGCTGATCCTCGACCTGCGCACGGCGGTCTTCGACCATGTGCAGCGGATGCCGGTGGCGTTCTTCACGCGTACGCGTACCGGCGCGCTGGTCAGCCGGCTCAACAACGACGTGATCGGGGCGCAGCGCGGGTTCAGCGACACCCTGTCCGGTGTCGTCGGGAACCTGGTCGGGCTGATCCTGACGCTGATCGTGATGCTCGGCATCTCCTGGCAGATCACCGTGCTGTCGCTCCTGCTGCTGCCGGTCTTCCTGCTGCCGGCGCGCCGGATGGGTGGCCGGCTGGCCAAGTTGGAGCGCGAGGCCGCCGAGCACAACGCGGCCATGAACACGCAGATGACCGAGCGCTTCTCGGCGCCGGGCGCGACGCTGGTCAAGCTTTACGGCCGGCCGGGCGCCGAGTCGGCCGAGTTCGCCGCTCGCGCCCGGCGGGTCCGTGACATCGGGGTGCGTACGGCGATGACGCAATGGGTGTTCCTGACCGCCCTGGTCTCGGTGTCGGGTGTCGCGATCGCCCTGGTCTACGGCCTCGGCGGCTACTACGCGATCCAGGGGCAGCTGGAGCCGGGCGCGGTCGTGGCGCTCGCCATCCTGCTCACCCGGTTGTACGCGCCGCTGACCGCCCTGGCCAGCGCCCGCGTCGAGGTGATGAGCGCGCTGGTCAGCTTCGAGCGGGTCTTCGAGGTGCTCGACCTGAAGCCGCTGATCGAGGAGAAGCCGGATGCCCGCCCGGTGCCGGACGGGCCGGTGGCGGTGGAGTTCGACGGGGTCCGGTTCGCGTACCCGTCGGCGGACAAGGTCTCGCTGGCCTCGCTGGAGGAGGTCGCGACCCTGGACACCCGCGGCGGGGTGGAGGTGCTGCACGACATCTCGTTCCGCGCGGAGCCGGGGCAGATGGTGGCCCTGGTCGGGTCGTCCGGCGCGGGTAAGTCCACGATGGCGTCGCTGCTGCCCCGCCTCTACGACGTGGGTGAGGGAGCGGTCCGGCTGGCCGACATCGACGTGCGTGACGTGACGGCCGCCTCGCTGCGGCAGACGCTCGGCCTGGTCACCCAGGACGGCCATCTCTTCCACGACACCGTCCGCGCCAACCTGCTGCTCGCCCGCCCGGAGGCCGGCGAGGACGAGCTGTGGGAGGTGCTGCGCCGGGCCCGGATCGCCGAGCTGGTCGAGTCGCTGCCCGACGGGCTGGACACGGTGATCGGCGAGCGCGGCTACCGGCTGTCCGGCGGCGAACGGCAGCGGCTGACCATCGCCCGGCTGCTGCTGGCCCGGCCGCGGGTGGTGGTGCTCGACGAGGCCACCGCCCATCTGGACTCCACGTCTGAGCAGGCGGTGCAGGCCGCTCTCGGCGAAGCGCTGACCGGGCGGACCGCCGTGGTGATCGCCCACCGGCTGTCCACGGTCCGTGCCGCCGACCAGATCCTGGTCATCGAGGAGGGCCGGGTCGTGGAGCGCGGAACGCACGCCGAATTGCTCGCCGCGGGCGGCCGTTACACCGAGCTGCACAACACCCAGTTCGATCAGGGACGCTCGGAAACCGCCGCCGCCTGACCCGGGAAATCTGAAAAAAGAGTCGATGCTCACGAATTCCAGGACGGCTTTGAATAGGAAATTCGTGCTACGGTCGGCACCGGCGGATGTCGAATGTCCGCCGCGCCAAGATCTTTCCGCCCGCGGCGATTCGACTGGTTCAGCGGATCGCTGCGGGCGGGATTTGGCTGCTCGCGGGGTGGGCTACGTCACCCTGCCGATGGGCGAAAACACGTCGGCAACATTTCTGTGATATCGCCGTCACTGTTCCATTCTTAATTTCCGTGGAAATTCTTTCATCGGCATCCGGGTGTCCCGGTTGTGGCCGTCGAATGTGGCCTCACGGACCGGAAACGGGCGGCTCCCACGCGGGAGCCGCCCGTTCCTGTTCACGTCAGTTTGCCGAGGCGGGCCAGGGTTTCGTCGGCCTCGGCGACCAGTTCGGCGAGAACCTCGGCGACCGGGCGGACCTCGTTCATCCGGCCGACGATCTGACCGACCGGCATCGGCACCACGCTCGGATCACCGGAGGACATCAGCCGGTCGTGGGCGCGCGACACGAGCAGGTTCTGCAAGGGCATCGGCAGCGGTTTCGGCGCCTGCGGATCGTTCCACGCCTCGGTCCAGCGGTTGCGCAGCAGCCGGGCCGGTTTGCCGGTATAGATGCGGCTGCGCACGGTGTCACCCGAGCCGGCCTTCAGCAGGGCTTCGCGGAGCGCCTCGGTGGCCTGGTACTCCGCGGTGCCGAGCCACACCGACCCCATCCAGACCCCGCGGGCGCCGAGCGCGAGGGCGGCGGCGATCTGCCGGCCGCTGCCGATGCCGCCCGCGGCGAGCACCGGCACGTCCGCGCCGACCGCGTCGACGATCTCCGGGATCAGGACCATGCTGCCGATCTCGCCGGTGTGCCCGCCCGCTTCGTACCCCTGCGCCACCACGATGTCCACGCCCCCGGCCAGATGGCTGCGGGCATGATCGGCGCGGCCCGCGAGGGCCGCGACCAGCAGGCCGTGCGCATGCGCCTGCTGGATCACATCCTCCGGCGGCGGGCCGAGCGCGTTGGCGATCAGCCGGGCCGGGTGGGTCAGAGCAACTTCCACATGGGTACGCGCAACCGAGTGCAACCATCCGAGGACGCCGGCGCGCTGTGACTCGTCGACACCGAGCGGGGGGACACCGAGCCGCAGCAGGGTGCGCTCGACGAAGTCGCGGTGCCCGGGCGGGATCAGCTCGTTCAGGTCGGACGGGGTGCCCTCGGTCGGCACGCGGCTGGGCATCACCACGTCCACGCCGTACGGGCGGTCGCCGAGTTCGCCGTCCAGCCAGGTCAGGACCTGGTCCAGTTCGTCGGCGTCGTTGAACCGGACGCAGCCCAGCACACCGAGCCCGCCGGCCCGGCTGATCGCCGCGACGACGTGCTCGGACGGGCTGAACCCGACGATCGGGACGTCGATCCCGAGCCGCTCGCAGAGGTCAGTCCGCACTGCGCACCGCCTCGGCGTGGGTGCGGGCGTACTCGTGGGCCCAGCGGTAGTCGGCCTTTCCGCTGATCGTGCGATGTATCCGGTCCACCAGCCAGACCGAGCGGGGCACCTTGTAGCCGGCGACGCGTTGACGCACATGTAGTTCGAGTTCGTCCAGGTTCACCCGTACGCCGTCGCGGGGTTGAATCAGAGCGACCACCCTCTGACCGAGACGCTCGTCTGCCGCCCCGATCACCAGGGCGTCGAAGACGTCCGGGTGTGCCTTCAGCGCACCCTCGACCTCTTCCGGAAAAACCTTCTCGCCGCCGGTGTTGATGCAGGTGTTGCCGCGGCCGAGCAGCGTGATGGTGCCGTCCTCCTCGAGCCGGGCCAGGTCGCCGGGTATCGCGTAGCGCACGCCCTCGACCTCGGTGAGCAGCGCCGCGGTCTTCTCCGGGTCCTTGTAGTAGCCGAGCGGGACGTACCCGCCGCGGGCCAGCCGGCCGATCACGCCCGGCGCGGCCTTCTTGCCGTATTCGTCGATCACGATGGTGTCCGGGCCGGGCATCACCCGGGGGCCGTCAACCGCGCCGCCCTCGACGTCGGCGACGATGCCGATCCCGGCGAACCCGGTCTCCGAGGAGCCGATCGCGTCGGTGACCATGATGTCCGGCAGCGCCTGCAGGTACTGGCGTTTCACCGATGGAGAGAACAGCGCGGCGCTGGAGGAGACCGCCACCAGTGACGAGCCGTCGTGGTTGCCGGCCAGGAAGGCCTCGATGATCGGGCGGGCCATCGCGTCGCCGATCAGCACCACCACGTTCACCTTGCGGCGTTCGATGGTGCGCCAGACCTCCTCGGCGTCGAAGTGCGGCAGGACCACCACGGTGTCGCCGGCGAACAACGCCATCAGCGCGGCCCACTGCGCGTTGCCGTGGATCAGCGGGGCCAGGCAGAGCCGGGTCATCGGCGGCATCTCGGTGCCGCGCCGGGTCTGCGCCCACTCGTCCTCGAGCGGGATGCCGGACATGAAGTCGATGCCGCCGCCGAGCACCCGCCACACGTCCTCGTGGCGCCAGATGACGCCTTTCGGGTAGCCGGTGGTGCCGCCGGTGTAGAGCAGGTAGATGTCCTCGCCGGACCGTTCACCGAAGTCCCGGACCGGCGCCCCGCCGGCCAGCGCGTCCTCGTAGCGGGTGCCGTCGATCTTCTCGTCCGAGCCGTCGGGCAGCGCGACCGTGGTGTGCAGGCCGGGCGCGGCGGGGAGCACCGCGGCGACCCTCGGGGCGTACTTGCGGTCGTGGATCAGCGCCTTCAACTCGGCGTCCGCGAACAGATACTGCAACTCGTTCTCGACGTACCGGAAGTTGACGTTGACGACCACCGCACGCAGCTTGTAGACCGCGACCATGGATACCACGGCCTCGATCGAGTTGCCCGCGTACAGTCCGATGTGGTCGCCCCGGCCCAGCCCGTGATCATGCAGGAAGTGGGCCAGACGGTTGGCGGCGTCCTCCAGCTCGGCGTAGGTCAGTTCACGTTCGCCGCAGGCCACCGCGACACGGTCGGGAAAGGCGTCGACCGCGTGCTCGATCAGGTCCGCAATATTGGCCGCCATCACCAGAAAGTAGAACCTGTTATCGTTCTGGGCAAGCCCTGTCGCGCTCTTGTCTGTTCTCGTCGCGCACTTGTCGTGCACTTGTCGCGCTCTCGTCGTGCTCTTAAGGAGACCTGGTGGACGCTCTCGTCGAACAGCGCGGACCGATCCTGATCGTCACGATGAACCGGCCGCAGGTCCGCAACGCACTCTCACCCGAGATGATGGCCGTGATGCGCGACGCCTGGGACCGGGTCGACGCCGACCCGTCGATCCGGGTCGCCATCCTCACCGGGGCGGGCGGCTCGTTCTGCGCGGGCGCCGACCTGCGAGCGATGACCGAGTCACATCCCGGCGACGACTTCGGCGGCAACGGCGGGATCGACCTGTCCCGGATCGACGCGCTGCTCAAGGGCCGGCGGCTGAGCAAGCCGCTGATCGCGGCGGTCGAGGGGGCGGCGGTCGCCGGCGGCACGGAGATTCTGCAGGCCACCGACGTACGGGTGGCCGGCGAAAGCGCCCGGTTCGGGGTGTCCGAGGCGCGGTGGGGACTGTTCCCGCTGGGCGGGTCGGCGGTGCGGTTGCCGCGGCAGTTGCCGTACACGGTGGCGGCCGAACTGCTGCTCACCGGCCGCCACCTGTCGGCCGCCGAGGCGCGCGACGCCGGCCTGATCGGGCACGTCGTCCCGGACGGCGAGGCTCTGACCAAGGCGCTGGAGCTGGCCTCGCTCATCGCGGCCAACGGGCCGCTCGCGGTGCAGGCCATCCTGCGCACGATCCGGGAGACCGAGGGCATGGCCGAAAACGACGCGTTCGCCATCGAGGCGCGGATCGGTATGGAGGTGTTCACCAGCGAGGATGCCAAGGAGGGGCCGCGAGCCTTCATCGAGAAACGCCGCCCGATCTTCCACGGCCGATAGCACTCTTGTTCGCGTCCGCTCTTGCTCGCGCCTGCTCTTGCACGCGCCAGCTCTTGCACGCGCCTGCTCTTGCACGCGCCTGCTCTTGCACGCGCTTCTTCTCGCGCCTGGGAATCCGGTTGCCGGCGGGCCGGTGATCCGTTTGGGTCGGCTGGTGACCGCCTTGGAACGTCTGGTGCGCCCCGACCGCTATCCCCGCTCGTCCCGCTACGACCCGGCGTGGGTGCTGAGCCTCGACATGGGCCCGCACCCGTTGTGGCTGCTCGAGAACCTGACCCGTGACCTCGACCTGCGGCCCGGGATGCGGGTGCTCGACCTGGGCTCCGGCAAGGGCGCGACCTCGGTCTTCCTGGCCCGCGAGTTCGGGGTGGACGTCGTCGCCTCGGACTGGTGGATCCCGGCCGACCAGGCAGCGGCGGTGTTCACCGAGGCCGGGGTGGACAACCGGGTGCGGGCGGTGCACGCCGAGGCGCACCAGCTGCCGTTCGAGGACGAGTCATTCGACGCGATCATCAGCGTGGACGCGTTCGAGTACTTCGGGACGGCTGACAGCTATCTGCCGTACCTCGCCCGGTTCCTGCGGCCCGGCGGCCAACTGGGAATGGCCACGCCCGGGATGAGCCGGGAGGTCCGCGAGCTCGGCGCGATCCCGGCGCACATCAAAGAGGTCGTCGGCTGGGAGGCGATCGCCTGGCACACCCCACAGTGGTGGCGCTTCCAGTGGGAGATCACCGAGCTGGTCACGGTCACCTCGGCGCGCCTGCAGGACGACGGCTGGCAGGACTGGCTGCTCTGGGCCCAGGCCTGCGCCTCGCTCGAACCGGGCCCCCAGCCGGTCATCGACATGCTCGAGAAGGACGCGGGTGAGCTGCTCGGCTTCACCCTGATCACCGCCGTCAAGAACTGACCGGCCCGCTGCCGTTCTCCAGCCAGGCCGGCTGCCGTTGTCCAGCTTGGCGGTGGGCCAGCTGCCGTTCTCCAGCTTGGCGGTGGGCCAGCTGCCGTTCTCCAGCTTGGCGGTCGGCCGGCTGCCGTTGTCCAGCTGGCGGTGGGCCGGCTGCCGTTGTCCAGCTGGCGGTGGGCCGGCTGCGTTCTCCAGTTAGGCGATCGGCAGGCTGCCGTTGTCCAGCTGGCGGTGGGCCGGCTGCGTTCTCCAGTTAGGCGATCGGCAGGCTGCCGTTCTCCAGATAGGCGGTCGTGCCGTCGGCGCGAGCCCGGATCGCTGCGGCCACGCGGCGGGCGAGGAGGGTGGAAAGGCGGTCGACGGCCTCTGGTTCGGCGCACCAGGCCCAGCTGCGCAGCTCGTCCGCGGGCAGGCTGATCCGGGCCGTCTGCTCCGCGTCGAGGACCCCGCCGTCGAAGACGAGCATGAAACCCTCGGTCCGTTCCGGCCTGGGCGGCACCCAGTCGGTGACCAGCAGCCTGCCGATCGGAAGCGTCAGGCCGAGCTCCTCTTTGAGCTCGCGCTGCGCGGCGGCCAGTGGCGACTCGTCGGCCTCGACGCAGCCGCCCGGAATCTCCCAGTCCGGCTTGTAGGCCGGCTCGACCAGCAGCACCCGGCCGGTTGGATCGGAGAGCAGGACGCCCGCTCCCATCCGCTTACGAGGCAACGTCGCCGTGAAATCCCCCATCACCCCACCGTATTCGTCCCGCCAACCCCGGCTGGCGCTCACGGCTGCTTCAGCGGCGCCGAAACAACACTGAGCGTCAGCCGGTCAACCTCGGCTGACGCTCACGGCTGTTTCGGCGGCGCTGAAACGACACTGAGCGCCAGCCGGACAACCTCGGCTGACGGTCACGGCTGCTTCGGCGGCGCTGAAACGACACTGAGCGCCAGCCGGACAACCTCGGCTGGCGGTCACGGCTGCTTCGGCGGCCCGGATACAGCAGTCAGCGCCAGCCCGCAGGACCAGCCCAAGCCTGGCTGGCGGTCACGGCTGTTTCGGCGGCGCTGAGACGACACTCAGCGTCAGCTGGGCGAACCCGGCTGACCTACAGGGCTGTCTCGGCGGCGTTTTGGCAGCGCTGGGGGTCAGCCGGGCTAGATGGCTCGGGAGCGGGCGGACCAGTAGGGGTCTCGGAGGTGGCGTTTGTAGAGCTTGCCGTTCGGGTCGCGGGGCAGCTCGTCGACGTAGTCGATGGTTCGGGGCAGTTTGAACTTCGCGAGGCGGCCGCCCAGGAAGTCCAGCAGCGAAACGGTCAGCGCCGGGCCGGGGGTTACGCCGGGGGCGGGCTGGACCACGGCCTTGATCTCCTCGCCCCACTCGTCGTGGGGGATGCCGAAGACGGCTACGTCGCCGACGGACGGGTGGACGGCCAGTTCGTTCTCGATCTCTGCCGGATAGACGTTCACGCCGCCGGTGATGATGACGTCGGCGGCGCGGTCGCAGAGGAACAGGTAGCCGTCGTCGTCGAGGTAGCCGATGTCGCCGACGGTGAACATGCGGTCGCGCCAGGAGGCCCGGGTCTTGTCGGCGTCGTTGTGGTATTCGAACGTGGCGTCGCCCATCTGCAGGTAGACCTGGCCGGGAGTGCCGACCGGGGCGTCCTTGCCGTCGTCGTCGAGGACACGGACGCGGGAGCCGGGCCAGGCGCGGCCGACTGAGCCGGGACGGTCGAGCCATTCGGCGGCGGTGATCAGGGTGCCGCCGCCTTCGGAGGCCGCGTAGTACTCGATCACTACCGGGCCGAACCAGTCGAGCATCTGCTGTTTCACCGGCTGCGGGCACGGGGCGGCGCCGTGGATCATCGCGCGCATCGAGGAGACGTCAGTGGCGGCGCGAACCGAGGACGGGAGGGCGAGCAGGCGGCGGAACTGGGTGGGGACCATGTGACTGTGGGTGACCCGGTGCCGGTTCACCAGGGAGAGGAACTGCGCAGCGTCCCAGTGGTCCATCACGACGACGGTGTGGCCGAACTGGACGGAGATCACCGCGAAGTTCATCACCGCCGTGTGGTAGAGCGGTGAGCAGCACAGATGCACGTGATCGTCGAACGGCCGGAGCCCGAACAGGCCGAAGAACCAGAGCGAGACGGGCGGCACGTCGTCCGGGTCGAGGCCGAGCAGCGGGCGGCGTACCCCTTTGGGCCGGCCGGAGGTGCCGGACGTGTAGACCATGAGCGCGCCGAGCGTACGCCCGTCGGGTCTGCCTGATCCGCCCGCGCCGAGCGTGGCCAGTGGCTCGAAGCCCGGGATGTCGCCGACCGCGTAGCGGGCGCCGGAGAATGCGGACGAAGCCGATGCCGCCACGGCGGCCTCGGCGAAGCGGGCGTGCGCGATGAAGGCACGCGCGCCGCTGTCGCGCAGGATGTAGCCGAGCTCAGATCCGGTCAAATGCCAATTCAGGGGTACGACGTGAAGCCCGATCTGAACCGCCGCGAAATAGGCGGTGAGGATGTCGGCGCCGTTCGGCAGCAGCAGGGCCACGGTGTCCCCGGCCTTGAGCCCGGCTGCACGCAGACCGCGGCCGATCCGGTCGGCCTCGGCCGCCAGCTCGCCGTAGGTGACAGTGCGCCCGTCGGCCTCGACAACGGCCGCGAGCTGCGGTGACTGGTGCGCGACGGTCCACATCCCGATCCCGGTCATGCCGCGACTCTATAACTCGTTCCATCTATGGAAAAGCTTCTGGACAGCCCGCTTGCCGACGAATATTGGAACGTGTTTCACTCAACGGCGTGGAAGCGCCCATGGCCATCGCCTTCGACTACACGCGGTCGCTCGGGCCGGTGCTGGGCCGGTTCATGGCGGGCCTGCGGGACCGCCGGGTGCTCGGCAGCCGGACCGCTGACGGGCGGGTTCACGTGCCGCCGGTGGAGTACGACCCGGTCACGCTCGCCCCGGTCGAGGACCTGGTCGAGGTCGCGAGCGTCGGCACGGTCGTCACCTGGACCTGGATGGAACGGCCGGTCGAGGGGCAGCCGCTGGAGGAGCCCTTCGGGTGGGCGCTGATCCGGCTCGACGGGGCGGACACTCCGCTGCTGCACGCGGTCGACGCGGGTGCGCGGGAGAACATGCGCACCGGGATGCGGGTGCGGGTCCGCTGGGCAGCCGAGCGCACCGGCCACATCCGGGACATCGAGTGCTTCGAGCCCGGCGTGGAGGCGGTAGAACCAGACGCCGAGGGTGAGCCGGTCACGATCATGACCACGCCGATCCGGCTGAGCTATCGGCACACCACCTCCGACGAGGAGGACCGGTATCTGCGGGCGCTCGCCGAGGGGCGGCTGATCGGCCAGCGCTGCCCGGCCTGCCACAAGGTGTACGTGCCACCCCGCGTCTGCCCCGCCGACGGCGTCGCACCGGACGAGGTCGTGGAGATCGCCGACCGCGGCACGGTCACCACCTTCTGCGTGGTCAACGTGCCGTTCGCGGGGCAGCGGCTGACCCCGCCGTACGTGGTGGCCCAGGTGTTGCTCGACGGCGCGGACATCCCGATCCCGCATCTCGTCCTCGGCGTCGAGGCCGAGCAGGTGCGGATGGGGTTGCGGGTGGCCGCGGTCTGGCGGGACCGGTCGGAGTGGTCCACGACGCCGGAGAACATCGCGCACTTCGAGCCGGCCGGTGAGCCGGACGCGCCCTACGAGTCGTATGCGGAGCACCTGTGAACGCCGTCGCCGTCGTCGGTTTCGCCCGGTCCGATCAGTCGCTGACGACGAGCGGGGTGGAGACCCTGGTGCCCGTGATCGGGGACGCTCTGCAACAGGCCGGGCTCGCCAAGCGTGAGGTGGACTTCTGGTGCTCCGGATCGTCGGACTATCTGGCGGGGCGGGCGTTCTCGTTCGTCAACGCGGTGGACGCGATCGGGGCGGTTCCGCCGATCAGCGAGTCGCACGTGGAGATGGACGCGGCCTGGGCGCTGTACGAGGCGTACCTCAAGATTCTGGCCGGGGAGGCCGAGACGGCGCTGGTGTACGGGTTCGGCAAGGGGACGGCCGGTGAGTTGCATCGGGTGCTGGCTCTGCAGCTGGACCCGTACACGGTGGCGCCCCTCTGGCCGGATGCGGTGAGTGTGGCTGCTTTGCAGGCCCGGCTCGGGCTGGAGGCCGGGTTGTTCACCGAGCGCGAGATGGCGTCGGTGGCGGCCCGCGACTCGGGTGGCGATGTCGAGGAGATGCTCGGTCGGCCGTACATCGCGGATCCTTTGCGTGCCCACGACGTCGCGCGAGTCGGTGACGGCGCCGCAGCCATCGTGCTCGCCGCCGGCGATCGTGCCCGTGGATGCCGGGAGCGCCCCGCCTGGATCTCCGGGATCGCGCATCGCGTCGACCCGCAGGGGCTGGGTGAGCGGGATCTGACCGCGGTGCCGTCGGCGACCGCGGCCGGCCGCGATGCCGGGCTGGACAGTGACGTGGACGCGGTGGCGTTGCATGCGCCGTTCACACCGCAGGAGCTGCTGTTGCGGGCGGCGCTCGGTGTCGCCGGGGAGAAGGTCGTCCCCAGCGACGGCGATGCGATGTTCTCGGCCGGGCTGTCCCGGATCGGCGCCGCGGCCGAGGAGATCATGTCCGGCCGGGCGGAGCGGGCCGCCGGGCACGCGACCAGCGGACCTGCGCTACAGCAGAATCTCGTCTGCGTCATGGAGGCGGCATCGTGAGGAGAGCGGCGGTACTCGGGACCGGGCAGACCGAACACCGCACCCGGCGCACCGACGTCTCGATGGCGGGCCTGTGCCGGGAGGCGATCGACCGGGCCCTCGCCGACGCCGGCACCGACTGGTCGCAGATCGACGCCGTGGTGCTCGGCAAGGCGCCCGACCTGTTCGAAGGCGTGATGATGCCGGAGCTGTTCCTGGCCGCGTCGCTGGGCGCCGCCGGGAAACCGCTGCTGCGGGTGCACACCGCCGGATCGGTGGGCGGGGCCACCGCGATCGTGGCGACCAGCCTGATCCGGGCCGGCGTGCACCGGCGGGTGCTGGCCGTCGCGTTCGAGAAGCAGTCCGAGTCGAACGCGATGTGGGCGCTCTCGATCCAGCCGCCGTTCACCGCGCCGATCGGGGCCGGGGCGGGCGGCTACTTCGCGCCGCACATCCGGTCGTACATCCGCCGGTTCGACGCGCCGCCGCACATCGGGACGCTGGTGGCGGTCAAGGATCGCCGCAACGGGGCGCTCAATCCGTACGCCCACCTGCGCCAGCCCGACATCACCCTGGAGTCGGTGCGCGAGTCGCGGATGCTGTGGGATCCGATTCGGTACGACGAGACGTGCCCCTCCTCCGACGGGGCGTGTGCCGTCGTGATCGGCGACGAGGCGGCGGCGTCTGCCTCCACGCGGCAGGTGGCCTGGATCCGGGCGACCGCCATGCGGACCGAGCCGACGTTCTACTCGGGCAAGGACCACGTCAATCCGCAGGCGGGGGCGCTGGCCGCGGCGTCGTTGTGGGCTGCCGCCGGGATCAAGTCGCCGCTGGACGAGATCGATGTCGCCGAGCTGTACGTCCCGTTCTCATGGTTCGAGCCCATGTGGCTGGAGAACGTCGGATTCGTCGGACAGGGGCAGGGCTGGAAGCTCGTCGAAAGCGGCGAGACCCGCATCGGCGGAGCGCTCCCCGTGAACCCGTCCGGCGGTGTCCTCTGCTCCAACCCGATCGGCGCATCCGGCCTGCTGCGCTTCGCCGAAGCTGCCATGCAGGTGATGGGCCGGGCCGGTGAACACCAGGTGCCGGGCGCCGCGACGGCGCTCGGGCACGCCTACGGGGGCGGATCCCAGTTCTTCTCCATGTGGGTGGTCGGGAGACAGCCATGAAACGTCGTACCGTGCTCCAGGCCGGCGCCCTGAGCGTCGGCGCCGTGGCCCTCGAACAGGTGCCCGCCCTGCGGGGACGCACCGCTGTGATCATCGGGAGCGGGTTCGGTGGTGCGGTCGCCGCGTACCGGCTGGCCCAGGCCGGCATGGTGGTGACGGTGCTGGAGCGGGGACGCCGCTGGACCGTGGACGGTTCCGGCACCACGTTCTGCACGATCAGCAACCCGGACTGGCGGTGCGCGTGGTTCGGTGACCGGCCGCCGCTGGGCCTGGACACCAGCAAGACCATCGAGCGCCGGGCCGGCCTCATTCAGAAGCACATCGGTGACGGCATCCAGGTGATGTGCGGCGCGGGCGTCGGTGGTGGCTCGCTGGTGATCGGGATGTTCTTCCCGCAGCCGCGCCGGGGCGACTGGGAGAAGGTGTACCCACCTCAGCTCTCCTACTCGGAATTCGACAGCGTCTACTGGCC
The DNA here is from genome assembly GCF_036053395.1 of Actinoplanes sp. NBC_00393. Taxonomy (NCBI): domain Bacteria; kingdom Bacillati; phylum Actinomycetota; class Actinomycetes; order Micromonosporales; family Micromonosporaceae; genus Actinoplanes; species Actinoplanes sp. NBC_00393. Next base: position 5,595,033 of record NZ_CP107942.1, read on the forward strand.
GCGGGCCCGGCAGAACCTCGGCGTCTCACCCCTTCCTGCGGACATCCAGGCCGCGGCCGGTTACGAGGGCGCCCGGTCCTGGCTGCAGTACATCGCGGAGTTCGGGCGTACCGCGGTGCCGGTGCCGTTCGGCGTCGACTGGGACGTGGTCCGCGACGAGATCGCCGGGCGGGTGGTCAAATGCCACAGCATCGGCGAAGGGCCGTTCGGCAGCAACTCCGGCGCCAAGAACAGCGTCGACCGCAACTATCTCGCCTGGGCCGAGGCGACCGGCAACGTCCAGGTCCTGCCGTTGCACGAGGTCACCGAGATCCGCGAGGTGTCCGGCCAGGAACGCTTCGAGGTGGCGGCACGGCAGATCGACGACCGGGGCACGGTGCTGGCGTCCAAAGTGCTGCCCGCGGAGTTCGTGTTCCTGGCGGCCGGGTCGCTGGGCAGCACGTCACTGCTGCTCACCTCCCGCGCCCGGGGGCGGCTGCCCCGGCTGACCAGCACCGAGATCGGCAAGGGCTGGGGCAACAACGGGGACTTCCTGGTGGCCCGGCTGAACCTGCGCAAACCCGTCGGCAGCGCCCAGGGCGGGCCGGGCAACGTGCGGTTCTTCGACGACAGCAACCCGTACGCCCCCGCCGCCATGGCCTGGGAAGCCGCCCCCATCCCGTCCTGGCTGCCGGGCACCACCGCCCACCTGATCACCAGCCTGGCCCCGGAACGCGGCGAGATCCGCTACGACGCCGCCACCGGCACCGGCAAGGTCCACTGGCCGTACGCCGAGATGGCCACCTCGTCCGACAAAGCCGGCCGCGACCTGGTCAGCCGGCTGTGGTGGCAGACCGAGGGAAGTCGCGGCAGTCTGCTCACCGGCCTGCCCTCCTACGACCGCAACACCGGCATGGGCCTGGGCTCCCGCAACACCTACCACCCGCTCGGCGGCCTGGTGATGGGCAAGGCCACCGACTACACCGGCCGGGTGGCCGGATACCCCAACCTCTACTGCGTGGACGGCGCCCTGCTGCCTGGCTCCGCCGCCCTGGCCAACCCGTCGCTGACGATCACCGCCAATGCCGAACGCTGCCTGGACCACTTCCTGGCAACCCACACCACAGGGGTACGCGCGACGAGTCCCGCCGAACCGTGACAGTCCCGCCTCGCCGCGCGATCAATGAGCGGCGGCCGGCCAGCACGAGCCGCCAGCCACACACGTCTCACCGCCCGCGAAACAGGCCTGACCGGCGGCCGGCCAGCACGAGCCGCCAGCCAGACACGTCTCACCGCCCGCGAAGCAGGCCTGACCGGCGGCCGGGCGGTGCGAGCCGCCAGCAGGGCGGGTTCCCGGGCCGGGAAACATGCGTGGAGGGCGGCCAGGCAACCCGAGACGTCGGCGGCTGACCACCAGCGCTGCCTCAGCCGTCGCGAAGCGGCACCCAGCGATAGCCGGCAGGGCGGCTGACGGCGGCCGCGAAGCGGCGGACGGCGTCAGCCGGGTGGGCGGCGACCGCGAAGCGGCGGACGGCGTCAGCCGGGTGGGCGGCGACCGCGAAGCGGCGGACGGCGTCAGCCGGGTGGGCGGCGGCCGCGAAGCGGCGGGCGGCGTCAACCCGGTGGGCCGCGGCCGCGAAGCGGCGGGCGGCGTCAGCCGGGTGGGCGGCGACCGCAAAGCGGCGGGCGGCGTCGGCCGGGTGGGTGACCGGCTGGGTGAGCCCGGCGCGGGCGCTGGGGCCGGGAGGGCAGCAGTGGTCGCGGCCGCACGAGGGAGGACGTGTAGGCGTACCTCAGCGGTATTTGACCGGTAGGTGCTTGATGCCGTTGATCCAGCCGGAGCGTAGGCGCTGAGCTGGACCGGCGAGGGTTATGCCGGGCATGTGGTCGGCTATCGCGTTGAAGATCAGGTCGATTTCGAGGCGGGCCAGGTTGGCGCCCAGGCAGAAGTGGGCGCCGCTGCCGCCGAAACCGAGGTGCGGGTTGGGGCTGCGGGTGATGTCGAACTCCAGCGGCGACGTGAAGACGTCCTCGTCATAGTTGGCCGAGCCGTAGAACATGGCCACCCGCTGGCCGGCGCTGATCGGTACGCCGCCGAGTTCGACGTCGTGGGTGGCGGTGCGCTGGAACGAGTTGACCGGCGTGCCCCAGCGGACGAACTCGTCGACGGCGGTGCGCGGGCGGGTCTCCTTGAACAATGCCCACTGCTCGGGGTGCTCCAGCAGGGCGAGCATGCCGTGCGAGATGGCGTTGCGGGTGGTCTCGTTGCCGGCGACAGCGAGCATCAGGACGAACATGCCGAACTCGTCAGTGGACAGGTGGGAGCCGTCGATCTCGGCCTTGACCAGTGTGGTGACGATGTCGTCGCGGGGGCAGGTCTGGCGTTCGTCGGCGAGCTGCATGGCGTAGCCGAGCAGGGCCATCGCGGGTTCGATCGGGTCGGCGGCGGCCTGGAACTCCGGGTCGTCCTGGCCGATCATCGCGTTCGACCAGTCGAAGACGTTGCGGCGATCCTCCTGCGGCACGCCGAGTAGTTCGGCGATGGCCTGCAACGGCAGCTCGCAGGCGATCTCGGTGACGAAATCGCCGGTGTCGCCCGCGGCCGCCGAAGCGACGATGCGTTCGGCGCGGGCCTGCAGGGCGCTGCGCAGGCTGTTGATGGCGCGCGGGGTGAAACCGCGGGACACGATGGCCCGGTGCTGGGTGTGCTGCGGCGGGTCCATGTTGAGCAGCACGTAACGCTGCATCTCGATCCGGTCGCGCGGCATGTCCGCCTGGAACCGGACGATCGCGGTGTTCTCCCAGCTGGAGAAGGTCTCGCTGTCGCGGGACACGGCCATCACGTCGGCGTGCTTGGTGACCGCCCAGTACCCCTCGTCGTCGAAGCCCGCGCTGCCGCGGGGCTGCGGCACCCAGCTGACCGGATGGTCCCGGCGGGCCGCGGCGAAGTCGTCGTGCGGGATGCCGTGGACGTAGATGTCCGGATCGGTGAAGTCGATGCGGGTGCGCGACGAAGCCACGGCTCCTCCTACAGCAACAGGTTCTAGCGATTCAAACACAGCCCTCGAAGCTGATGGTAGGTTCATTATAAGAACGTGTTCTATCTGGAAGAGGGAGGTGCGCGTGGGCGTCCCGGTGATCATCGATGCGGTCCGCACTCCGATCGGCCGCCGCGACGGGTGGCTCTCCGGTCTGCACGCGGCCGAGCTGCTCGGCGCCACCCAGCGGGCGCTGCTCGCCCGCAGCGGGCTGGATCCGGCGCAGGTCGAGCAGGTCATCGGCGGCTGCGTCACCCAGGGCGGCGAGCAGTCCAACAACGTGACCCGGACGGCGTGGCTGCACGCGGGCCTGCCGCATCAGACGGGGTGCGCGACCGTCGACGCGCAGTGCGGTTCGGCACAGCAGGCCACGCATCTGATCGCCGGGCTGATCGCAGCGGAGGCGATCAGCGTCGGGATGGCCTGCGGGGTCGAGTCGATGAGCCGGGTGCCGTTGCGGGCCAACCTGGGCACGGCCGGCCTCCCCCGCCCCGACTCGTGGGACCTCGACCTGCCGAATCAATACGTTGCTGCCGAGCGGATCGCCGAGCGGCGCGGGCTGAGCCGGGCCGACCTGGACCGGTTCGGGGTGCGCTCGCAGGCGAATGCGGCACGCGCCTGGTCGGAGGGCCGCTTCGACCGGGAGGTGACTTCGGTCGCGGGCGTCAAACGCGACCAGGGCCTGCGCGACACCACGCTGGAGGGCCTGTCCGGGCTGCGGCCGGTGCTGCCGGACGGGCGGCACACCGCGGGCACGTCGTCGCAGATCTCCGACGGCGCCGCGGCCGTGTTGCTGATGGACGCCGACCGGGCCGCCGGGCTCGGCCTGCGCCCGCGGGCCCGGATCCTGGCGCAGTGCCTGGTCGGCGCGGAGCCCTACTACCACCTGGACGGGCCGGTCGACGCCACCGAGCGGGTCCTCGCCCGGGCGGGCATGAAAATCGACGACATCGATATCGTGGAAATCAACGAAGCATTCGCAAGTGTCGTTCTTTCCTGGCTCGGGGTGTATCGCGCGGACCCGGACCGGGTTAACGTCAACGGCGGGGCGATCGCGCTGGGCCATCCGGTCGGCAGCACGGGCGCCCGGCTGATCACCACCGCACTGCACGAGCTGGAGCGGTCGGGTGGCGGCACCGCGCTGATCACGATGTGCGCGGGTGGCGCCATGTCCACCGCGAGCATCATCGAGCGGCTGTGAGGAGTTTGTCGATGCTACTGGTGAAGAGCCTGGTGGTGGGCGCGGCCATCGCGGTCGTGCTCGCGGTCATCGGGGTCACCGCGATGATGGCAGCGCTCAACCCGAGCGCCGCCGAGGTGGCCTCCACGTCCAACGAGGACCCGGCGGTTCCGCCGGACTTCTACGGCACCCGCTGACGCGGGCGGGCCGCTACTTCGTCCAGCACGCGGGCGAAGCGGCGGCCCGATTCGGCCCAGGTGAACCCTTGGGCGTACGCACGGGCGCCCGCACCCAGCTGCCGGCGCGTCCGGTCGTCGGTGAGCAGCCAGCGGGTCAGCCCGACGAAGTCGCGGGGGTCGTCGGCGAGCAGCCCGGTGCGGCCGTCGACGATGGCGTCGCGCACCCCGCCGGCTTCCCGGAAGGCGATCGTCGGCGTGCCGCGTGCCCCGGCCTCCAGGATGGTCAGCCCCCAGCCTTCCTTCAGGGACGGCACCAGCGCCACCCAGGCCGCGGCGAGCAGCCGGTGTTTGCACTGCTCACTGACGTATCCGGTGAACTCGGTGCGGTCCGCGACGCCGAGTTCGGCGGCGAGCCGCCGCAGCTCCGGCTCCCACCAGCCGCGCCCGGCGACGACCAGGCGGGCATCGGGCAGCGCCACGAGGGCACGCAGGGCATGTTCCACCCGCTTGTGCGGGACCAGCCTTCCCAGAACCACAAGACTTGGGTACGGCGTACGCGCGACAACCTCACCATGGACCGGGTTCACCCCGTTGCGCACGATCGTGATGCGCTCGGGGTCGACGCCGAGCCGGACCAGCTCCGACCGCGTCGCCTCGGAGACGGTCACATAGCGGCACCGCCGGTAGACCCGGGGCGCGACCCTCGACTCCAGCCACCAGCCCACCCGGCCGCGCCAGCCGGGCAGAACCACCGGCCACTGCTCCCGGTGCACGTGGTGGACCACCACGACGGTCGGGCAGGAGGCGTAGAGCGGCGACAGGAACGGCACCCCGTTGCAGACGTCCACGATCAGGTCGGGCCGCAGGCCACCGGTCAGGTACGCCCACAGCGCCCACAGGTAGACCGTGCGCCATCCGCCGCGCCGGAGCACGCGTACGCCGGAGGTGAGGATCTGCTCGCGCGGCGCCCCCGGGTACGCCGCGCAGAACAGCGTGACCCGGTAGCCGCGCGTGACCAGTTCGGCGGCGACCCGCTCGACGAAGACCTCGGAGCCGCCGCCGTCGGGGTTGCGGGTGTCTCTCCAGTTGAGGAACAGGACATGGCGCGACTCGGCGGCTGCCACGATGCGACCTCAGGCCTGTGCGCGGGTCGTCTCGGGCTCGGCCGCGTGCTGCGCGGCGGTCTGGCGTGGCTCCCGGTCCCGGCGGGCGATCAGGTATCCGAGGACGGCGAGGAGCAGCCCGGCGACGGCGAGCATGAGCGGCACCCACACGCCGAGCAGCATCAGCTGCGACCGGCCGTTGGCCGCCTCCTCGCCGACCTTGGCGAGGGTGGCCTCGTCGTAGCTGAGGTCGGCGTCGAAGATGACCACGGGCGAGCCGACGGCCGGCACCAGCTCGCGGTGCTGCTGCTCGCGGTAGCCGACGATGGCGCCGGTCTTCGGCTCCACCCAGAGGGTGCGGGTCGCCACGTAGGTGACCGAGCCGGTGGTGGAACCGGGGGTGAGGTAGCCGAGCAGGGCGGCCAGTTCCTGCGGGTCCATGCTGATCACCTGCTGCGGGATCTGCTGCTGGAACCGGTAGGTGGGCAGGCCGTTGTACTCCAACTCGTCCTGGTACTCCATCGGCAGCGCCTCGTGCAGAGCCGAGTCCCAGTACAGGTAGGTCTGCTTCTGCGTGCCGAACGGGAACAGGTAGAGCTGGCCCTCGAACTCGACGTTGCCGGGCGTGCAGGTGCTCTGCTCCGGGTCCTCGTTGTGGCACTGGCCGTCCCACGGGACCGCCGCGCCGCTCTGCCGGTCGAGGGCGACCCGGCTCTCCGACCGGTTGATCGCCTCACCGGTGTCGGACCGGTCGGTGGCGTGGTACACGTTCCAGATCAACGTGTCGCCCTCCAGGTCGCCGGTGAGATCGGCGGCGGCCTCGAAGTCGGGCTTGATGCCGGTGGTCGTGTGCAGCGGGCCGGTCTGCACGGTGAGCTGCGGCGAGCCCTCCGGTGACGTCTGGATCTGGGCGAACATCGCGTTGTCCGATGCGACGACCACGTCCGGCGGCACCAGGTCGAGTGGCACCTTTCGCTGGGAGGGAACGATGATCCAGGCCAGCGCGCCCGCCAGGAGCAGGCAGAGCACGCCCAGCCCGAAGAGTGTGGCACCGGTTGTCCGCCGCTTCATCGCGTCCTCCCCACACTAGAACGCGTTACAATCTACTGGGCCGTAACATAGATGAAAACCCCTGAGTCAAATGACGCTACGGGTGCTGGCTGCTCACCGAGATGACCTCGCCGGTGAGGTACGACGCGTAGTCGCTGGCCAGGAACGCCACCACGGTCGCCACCTCCCACGGGTGCGCGGCCCGGCCGAACGCCTCCCGCCCGGCCAGGGCCGCCAGCTCGTCCTCGCTGATCACCTTGCTCAGGAACGGGTGCGCCGCCAGGCTCGGCGCGACCGCGTTGACCCGGATCCGGTGTGCCGCGACCTCCAGGGCGGTGCACCGGGTGAACGCCATGACGCCGGCCTTCGCGGCCGCGTAGTGGGCCTGGCCGGCCTGGGCGCGCCAGCCGAGCACCGAGGCGTTGTTGACGACCGCTCCGCCGCCGCCCTGGGCGATCATGCAGCGCAGGGCCGCCCGGGTGCAGCGGAACGTGCCGGTCAGGGTCACGTCCAGGACCCGCGCCCACTCGTCGTCGGTCATCTCGGTGACCGGGCGGTCGCCGCCCAGACCGGCGTTGTTGACCAGGACGTCGAGCCGGCCGTACCGGTCGCAGGCGCCGTCGATCAGCCGCTGGACGCCGGTCTCGTCGGTGACGTCGCAGGGGATCGCCCAGACCCGGGCCGGGTAGGCGTCGGAGAGGCGGTCGCGGATGTCGCCGAGACGCCGTTCGTGACTGTCGCCGAGGACGACCCGGGCGCCCTCGGCGAGGCAGCGGCGGGCCACCGCGGAGCCGATCCCGGCGCCCGCCGCGGCGGTGACCACCACGACCTTGCCGGCCAGCAGGCCCCGGCCGGCGGGTGGCTGCGGGATCATCGCCGCCCTTGGCGGGGCAGACCCAGCACGCGTTCGGCGACGATGCCGCGCTGGATCTCGTTGGAGCCGCCGTAGATGGTGTCGGCCCGGCTGAACAGGAAGTGCCGGTGCCAGCGGCCGGTCTCGTCGTCGGTGGCGCCGCCCTCGGCGAGGACGTCCATGGCCAGCTCGCCGAGGCCCTGCCGCCAGCGGGTCCAGAGCAGCTTGACGATCGACGGGTTGCCGGGTGGCGGCTGCGGCGCGGACAGGCTGCGCAGGGTGTGCGAGCGCAGCACGGTGAGGTCGATCCAGGCGCGGGTCAGCCGCTCCCGCAGGGCCGGGTCGGCCGTCGCGCCGGTGCGCCGGGCCAGCGCCACCAGGTCGTCGAGGTCGCGCTGGAAGCCGATCTGCTGGCCGACGGTGGCGGCGCCGCGCTCGTAGGCGAGGGTGGCCATGGCCACCTTCCAACCGTCGCCGGGGCGGCCGACGACCAGGCCGGCCTCGGTGCGGGCCTCGTCGAAGAAGACCTCGTTGAACTCGCTGTCGCCGGTGAGCTGCCGGATCGGGTGGACCGTGACGCCCGGCTGGCGCATGGGCACCAGCAGGTAGGAGAGGCCGCGGTGGCGCGGGGCGCCGTCCGGGACCGATTCGGTACGCGCGAGCACGAAACACCAGTCGGCGACGTGGGCGAGCGACGTCCACACCTTCTGCCCGGTGAGCACCCAGGAGTCGCCGTCGAGCCGGGCCCTCGTGGTGACGCCGGCCAGGTCGGAGCCGGCACCGGGCTCGGAATAGCCCTGGCACCACAGCTCGTCGACGGCGGCGAGAGCGGGCAGGAAACGGCGCTGCTGCTCGGGCGTGCCGTGGTCCATCAGCGTGGGGCCGACCATCGTGGTGCCGATGTGGTCGACACGGCTGGGGGCGGCGGCTTTCGCGTACTCCTCATGGAAGATCACTTGCTGGTTGAGGGACGCGCCGCGCCCACCGTGCGCCACCGGCCATCCCAGCGTGGTCCAGCCGGCGGCGGCCAGCCGCCGGGCGAAGGCCAGGCGTTGCGGGAAGGCCTCGTTCTCCCGGCCGGGGCCGCCGGCGCCGCGCACCTCGTCGGTGAGGTTGGCGGCCAGCCAGTCCCTGATCTCCCGCCGGAAACCCTCGTCGTCGGAGAGCACTGGCGTCACCTCCCGGAGCGCGCGTAGGCTCACCCTACCGACCAAGCACTTGCTTGGTAAACCAGCTCAGGAGGCCCGGATGGAATCGACCATCCCGGCGGCGGTGGCGGAGGCGGCGCAGCGGTTCGGTACGGCGGACGCGCTGGTGGAGCCGGGTGTGGGGCGGTGGACCTTCGCCGATCTGCAAGCCGAAGTCCGCACTGTGGCCAGGGCGTTCATCGCGGCCGGCATCAACCCGGGCGACCGGGTGGCCGTGTGGGCGCCGAACACCGCGCACTGGATGCTGGCGGCGCTCGGCGCGAGCTCCGCGGGAGCGACGCTGGTGCCGGTCAACACGCGCTACACCGCGATCGAGGCCGCCGACGTGATCAACCGGAGCGGGGCGCGGGCCCTGGTGATCACCCAGCCGTTCCTCGGCGTGGATCGCTTGGCGGCGCTGCGGGCGACGGGCGAAACGCTGCCGCCGCTGGTCGTGACGCTGCCGGCTCCGCCCGGCACACAGGCTCCGGCGGCCGGCGGAGCTGACGGCACACTGGACTTCGCAGCCTTCCTCGGGCGGGCGGACGAGGTGCCGGCCGAGGATGCCGAGGCCCGCGCGGCCGCGGTCTCCCCCGACGACGTCAGCGACATCCTCTTCACGTCCGGGACCACCGGGCGCAGCAAAGGGGCGATGAGCGCCCACCGGCAGACGCTCGGCGCCGCCGAAGCCTGGGCGGAGATCGCCGCGCTCTCCCCCGAGGACCGCTATCTGGTGGTCAACCCGTTCTTCCACAGCTTCGGGCTGAAGGCCGGCATCCTCGCCTGCCTGCGCAGCGGCGCGACCGTGGTGCCGCTGCCGGTGTTCGACGTGCGGCGGGCCCTCGAGGTGATCGCCGCCGAGCGGATCACGGTGCTGCCCGGGGCGCCGACGCTCTATCTCGGACTGCTCGACCATCACGCGCGGGACGCGTACGACCTGTCGTCGCTGCGGCTCGCGGTCACCGGTGCGGCGACCGTGCCGGCCGCGCTGATCGAGCGGATCCGCGAGGAGCTGGGATTCAGCACGGTGCTGACGGCGTACGGGCTGACCGAGGCCGTGGTCGCGACGATGTGCCGGCCCGGCGACGACGTGCACACCGTGGCGAACACCAGCGGGCGGGCGGCCGGCGGCATGGAGATCCGGATCGCCGAGTCGGACGGCGAAGTCCTGCTGCGCGGGCCGAACGTGATGCTCGGTTACCTGGACGACCCGGAGGCCACAGCCGAAGCCGTCGACACCGACGGGTGGCTGCACACCGGGGACGTCGGCCGGCTCGACGAGCACGGCAATCTGACGATCACCGACCGGCTCAAGGACATGTACATCTGCGGCGGCTTCAACGTGTACCCGGCCGAGGTGGAGCGGGTGCTCGCCGAGATGAAAGGCGTGTCCGAGGCCGCGGTGCTGGGCGTACCGGACAGGCGGCTCGGCGAGGTCGGCCGCGCCTACGTGGTGCCACGCCCCGGAGTCGGCGTCTCGGTGATCGAGGTGATCAATCACTGCCGGACCCGGCTGGCCGGCTACAAGGTGCCGCGCAGCGTGGTGATGCGCCGCGAGCTGCCGCACAACGCCTCCGGCAAGGTCGTGAAGTACCAGCTGCGCCAGGAGCCGGTGCTGTGACCGACGTGGTGCTCTACCAGCGGCGCGGGCCGGTCGCGCTGGTCACGATGAACCGGCCGCGGTATCGCAACGCGCAGAACTCGGCGATGACGTACGCGCTGGACGACGCGTTCGCCCGGGCCGTCGACGACCCGGAGGTGGCGGTGATCGTGCTCGCCGGGGCGGGCGAGCACTTCTCCGCCGGGCACGACATCGGCACCCCAGAACGGGATGCGGACACCGAGTTCCCCCGCCGGGCCGGGCAGTGGTGGACGCACGCCGACCGGGACGGCGCGGACCGCCGGTATGCCCGGGAGATGGAGGTCTACCTCGGGATGTGCCGTCGGTGGCGGGACATCCCGAAGCCGACCGTCGCCATGGTGCAGGGCGCGTGCATCGCGGGCGGGCTGATGCTGGCCTGGGTGTGCGACCTGATCGTGGCCGCCGAGGACGCGTTCTTCGCCGATCCGGTGGTGCGGATGGGGATCCCGGGGGTCGAGTACTTCGCCCATCCCTGGGTGCTGGGGCCGCGGATCGCCAAGGAGGTTCTGTTCACCGGGGAGCGGTTCGGGGCTCGTCGGGCGTACGAAATCGGGATGGTGAACCGCGTGGTGCCGCGAGCGGACCTGGAGACCGCGACCCTCGCCCTGGCCGGGAAGATCGCCGGTATGCCGGCGTTCGGGCTGGCGCTCACGAAGCGTGCGGTCAACCAGTGCGAGGACCAGATGGGGATGCGCGCCGGCATGGAGGCGGTGTTCGGGCTGCACCACCTCGCGCATGCGCACAATGCCGAGGTCAGCGCGGATTCCCTCGCTGGGATGGATGCCGCCGCCATGAAGAAGGCCGCGCAGTGAACCTGAACCTCGACGCGGAGGCGATTGCGTTCCGTGACGAGGTGCGGGAGTGGTTGGCCGCGAATGTCCCCTTTGCGGAGGAGACCGCGGGTCGCGCTTGGGAGCGGCGTCTGGCGGAGGCCGGGCTGGCTGCGGTGTCGTGGCCGGTCGAGTACGGCGGACGGGCCGCTCCCCCGCTGCACGCCGTGCTGTTCGACGAGGAGTACCACGCGGCCGGAGCACCGACCCGAATCGGTCAGAACGGGTTGTTCCTGCTGGCGCCGACACTGCTCGCGCACGGCACGCCCGAGCAGTGCGCCCGCGTGCTGCCGCCGATGGCCCGGGGTGACCAGGTGTGGGCGCAGGCCTGGTCGGAACCGGACGCCGGCAGCGACCTCGCGGCCATCAGATCCCGCGCGGCACGCACCGGCGGCGGCTGGCTGCTGTCCGGGCAGAAGACGTGGAGTTCGCGGGCGGTGATCGCGGACCGGGCGTTCGGGCTGTTCCGCAGCGACCCGTCGGCGGCCCGGCATCGTGGGCTGACCTACCTGATGTTCGACCTGCGGGCGGCCGGTGTGACGGTCCGGCCGATCCGGCAGCTGGACGGCTCGGCCGGGTTCGCGGAGATCTTCCTGGACGACGTGTTCGTGCCCGACGCGGACGTGATCGGCACGCCCGGGGACGGGTGGCGGGTGGCGATGAGCACCGCCGGGCACGAGCGGGGGCTGTCGCTGCGCGGGCCGGGCCGGTTCACGGCGGCGGCGTCGCGGCTGGTGGAGCTCTGGGTGTCCGATCCTGATCCGGCGCTGCGGGACCGGGTGGTGGATGCCTGGATCGGCGCCCGGGCGTACCGGATGCAGGCGTACGCCGCGCTGGACACGGCCGTGCCGCCGAGCGCGACCAAGCTGTTCTGGTCCGAACTGGATCTGGCCCTGCATGAGACGGCGCTGGACGTGCTCGGGGCGCGCGCCGAGATCGATCCGGCCTGGTCCGCGGGATATCTGTTCGCGCTGGCCGGGCCGATCTACGCGGGCACCAACGAGATCCAGCGGGACATCCTCGCGCAGCGGGTGCTCGGCCTGCCGAGAGATCCGCGATGAGGCTCGCCCCGTCGGCCGAGCAGGCCGATCTCGCCGATGCGGTGCACTCGCTGCTGAATTCCGCCACGACGTGGCCGGGCCTCGCCTCACTCGGCGTGACCGGGCTGGTGGTTCCGGAGCGGTGGGGTGGGCTCGGCGGGACGGTGGCCGACCTGGTGGTGGTCGCCGAGGAACTGGGGCATCACGCGATGCCGGGGCCGGTCACCGAGTCGATCGCGGCGGTTCCGGTGCTGCTGGCGGGCATCGGTTCGGAGGAGGTGGCCGGGAAATGGCTGCCGGAGCTCGCGGCCGGGCGGGCGGTCGCGACGATGGCGGCGCCACCGTGGTTGCCGTTCGCTGTCGACGCGGAGACGGCTGACCTGGTGTTGTTCGCGGCGTCGGGCACTGTTCGGTGGGGAGTGGCCGGGGCGGCGTACCCCTCGATCGATGCGACCCGGCGGCTTGCTGAGGTCTCGCCCGCCGGGATGATCGCTTCCGGCGCCGACGGCGCCATCGCGCAGGCGATGAACGTGGGCGCGCTGGTCTGCGCGGCCCAACTGTTGGGCGCGGGGCGGGCTCTCCTGGAGAAATCCGTGGCGTACGCGGGACAGCGCACCCAGTTCGGCCGGCCCATCGGGTCGTTCCAGGCCGTGCAGCACCGGCTCGCGGACGTGGCTGTGGGGTTGGAGTTCGCGCGTCCATTGCTCTACGCGGCCGCAGCATCTGCTCAAGACCTTGATGTGTCGGCGGCGAAGGTCGCGTGCGGGGAGGCGGCGCACCGGGCGGCGCGGGCGGCGCTGCAGGTGCACGGCGCGATCGGCTACACGCAGGAGCACGGTTTGGGCCGGTGGCTGACCCGGGTGCGGGCGCTGACGCTCGCCTGGGGCACTCCGTCACAGCATCGGGCCCGGGTGATGACGGAACTGGCGAAGGAGGCACAGCCATGACCGAGGAACGGGAGGCGCTGCGCTCAGCGGTTCGAGGGCTGCTCGCCTCCTATCCGACGCGGGCGGCGATCGGCGGGCCGGCCGGGTATGACGCCGGGCTCTGGGCGCGGCTCTGCAAAGAGATCGGGGTGGCCGGGTTGGCGGTGCCGCCGGAGTACGGCGGGGCCGGGGCCGGGCTGCTCGAAACCCACGTGGTGCTGGAGGAACTCGGGCGGCGGCTGACCCCTTCGCCGATGCTGGGTGCGGTGCTGGCCGGGCAGGCGCTGCTGCGCTCCGGTGACCTGGAGGCCTGCGAGCGACTGCTACCCGCAATCTGTACCGGCGATGTGATCGCAGCTGTCGCTTTCGACCCTTTCTCCTCTTCCATCATGCCTTCCTCTCCCCCCACCTCCGCTGGCCTTCCATCCCCTGCCTCCCTCACCGCTTCCGGTGGCCGGCTGAGCGGCGAGCTTCAGCATGTGCTGGATGCCGGGGTGGCCGATGTCCTCCTCGTCATCGCTCGGGGTGGGGTGTGGGAGGTGGACGCCTCGACGGTTCACCGGCAGCCGGAGGAGTCGCTCGATCTGACCCGGCGGCTGAGCACGGTTCGGCTCGACGACGTGCCCGCCCGCCGGCTCGGCGACGACCCGGAGCCCACTTTGTGGGACATCGGGTGCGTGGCACTCAGCGCGGAGCAGATCGGCGCGGCCGCGCAGGCATTGGAGCTGACCCTCGAGTACGCCAAGACGCGCCACCAGTTCGGCCGGCCGATCGGCTCGTTCCAGGTCCTGCAGCACCGGCTCGCCGAGGCACACGTGCGGGTGGAAGCCGCTCGCTCGGCCTCCTGGACCGCTGTCGAAGCGCTGGTCGCCGGTGATCCGCAGGCGTACCGGCCGGCCGCCGTGGCGAAGGTCTGCTGCTCGGAAACGCTGCAGGTCGTGGCCGCCGAGATGGTGCAGATACACGGCGGGATCGCGATCACCTGGGAGCATGATGCGCATCTTTACCTTCGCCGCGCGTACGCATCGGCTCAGCTCTTCGGTTCCCCGGCCCAGCACGTGGAGCGCCTCGCGTTCGCCGCCGGTCTCGCCTGATGGATCGCGGGCAGGCAGATCGAAGCGTGCCAACTAGCATGATCCGGTGCTTGCCCCGGGGATCGTTCTCAACGGCCGTTACCAGCTGACCCAGCGGATCGCGGCCGGGGGCATGGGCGAGGTGTGGCGCGGTTCCGACCTGCTGCTGCAGCGCGAGATCGCGGTCAAGGTGCTGCTGCCCGCGCTGATGGCCGACGAGCAGTTCATCACCCGGTTCCGGGCCGAGGCCAGGATGATGGCGGCGTTGCGGCACCCCGGGATCGTGCAGGTCTACGACTACGGCGAGAACGCTGTCGTCGGCAACGACCGGCTCGACTACCTGGTCATGGAGTTCGTCGAGGGCACCCCGCTCGCCAAGCGCATCCAGCAGGCCGGCCGCCTCGGCGTACCCGAGACCATGACCCTGGTGGCCCAGGTCGCCGACGCGCTGCAGGCCGCCCACGAGGCCGGCATCATCCACCGAGACGTGAAGCCCAGCAACCTGCTGGTCCGCCGCAACGGCGCCATCGTGCTGGTCGACTTCGGGGTTGCGCGGTCCATCGGGGTCACCGGCATAACCAGCACGAACGTCGTGATGGGCTCAGCCCACTACATGGCGCCCGAGCAGGCCGAGGGCAAGCCGGTCTCGGCCGCCACCGATGTGTACGCCCTGGGTGCGGTCGCGTTCAGCTGCCTCGCGGGGCGCCCGCCGTATGTGGGTGACAACCCCTTGGCCGTGCTGGCCCAGTTGGTGCACGGCCAGCCACCCACGCTGCCGGACGATCTGCCGGCGGCGGTGGGAGCTGTGGTGTTGCGCTCTCTCGCCCGAGAGCCGAGCCAGCGGTTCGCCAGCGCGGCCGCGTTGGCCGAGGCGGCGCGTGCAGCGGCCCAGAAGTCCTCGGCGCCGCACGCCCAGCCATTTTCGGCACCGCACGCCCAGCCATTTTCGGGGCCGCACGCCCAGCCATTTTCGGCACCGCACTCCCGGCCGTCTTCGGCCCCGCACTCCCAGCCCGGTCCGGCACAGGCCCGGTCGGCAGGCTCCGTCTTCGGAGGCGCCTCCCCGGTGCCGCCCGCGCCCGGAATCTATGGCTCGGCAACACCCGGCCAGCCCGGATCCCCCGCTTACGGCTCCGCTGGTTTCGGTCAGCGCAACTCCCCTGCCTATCAGCCGGCCACGCCTGGGCAGCCCAGCTCCGGGGCATATCGGGCAGCCGTGCCCAGCCAGCCGGGCTTCGGATCTGCGGCGGTCCCGAGTGCGCCGGCCGCAGGTAGCGCTACAGCGGACGGCCCGGCACAGCAGGCGGGCCGGAAGCAGAAGAAGGTCCTGGCCGTCGTTGCGGGCGCGCTCGTTCTCGCCCTCGGCGGCACCGGCATCGTTCTCGCCAACCAGTCCGAACCCAGCAGCCAGACCCAGATCCAGCAGCCACCGGCCGACGGTGAGGGCGAGGCTCAGGGCCAAGACGTCGAAGCGCGGGAGAACCTTCCGGGCCCGGCCGAGTCCTCAAAGACGAAGGGCGGCAGGCCGGCCAAACCGAACGACCCAGCCCCCACGTCCCCTGCCGCCGGTGCGCAGCCGGACACAACGACGACGGCCGCGCCGGACCCCGGCACCACCGCGACCGCGCCCGCCCCGGGAACCACGGACACCTCCACCGCCCAGCCGACCACCACCACGACTACTACGCCGGCCCAACCGGAGCCGACCAACCCGTACTCCGCGACCCAGGTATGCGGCAGCGGCTACAAGGTGATCGACTCAGCAGTGCTGAAGACGTCCACCGGCGTGGTGAAGGGCCGGGTCTACCTGCTCTACGCCAACAGCGGCAAGAACTGCGTGGTCACCATGAAGACCGCCTCGGTAGGCAAGAAGACAGCAACCGCCGCCTACCTCGAGGTCAAGGGCAAGTCCCGGGTCACCGACAGCGGCTCGTTCGCCTACTACGCCGGCCCGATCAGCGCCGCAGCCGCCGCAACCTGCGTCAAGTGGGGCGGCTCCGTCGGCGCAGCCGCATACGCCAGCCCTTTCGAACACTGCGACTGACCCACCAAGCGCAAGCCCAGCCGGTCCCGACCCTGTGCCGGCGCGGCGATCTTGCCCAACTGGCTCTCAGTGCTGCTCCAACCCTCCCCAAACAGCCCTCAGAGCCAGCCCGACCCACCGAGCTGACCACCACGGCTGCCTCAACGCCCACCACACAGCACCCACCATCAGCCCAGCCACCCGAGCTGACCACCACAGCTGCCTCAACGCCCGCGACACAGCAGTCATGGTCAGCCGGACAAGAACGCTGCGGCTTGGAGGAGGCCGCAGCGTTCCGCGAGGGCCGGCTATCTGGTCGGCGCGGAGGGTGAACTGCCGCGCGCGGATCGAATGACCACCGCGAGCAGCACGAGGGCGCCCAGCAAGGCCGGCGCGCGCAGGTACATCGAGGAGTACGGGTGCCAGGGCGCCAACAGGTCGAAAGTGAAGACGGCCGGTTCGGCGCCGAGCAGGTATCGCGCCAGGACCACCATCTCGGCCACCGCCAGTGGGGTGGCGACCAGCAACGCAGCGCTGGCGATCCACGCGGGGAAGCCGGTGAGGCGCCGGGCCAGCAGCAGGCCGAGCAGGGCGCCCAGCAGGGCGCCGGCCAGCGCGCCCGCCAGCATCGGGGCGCCGAGGCCGGTGGGTGGGGGCGGGCCGACCGAGACGGCGAGGTTCGGGTCGTAGCGGCCGGCGAGCAGACCGTCGTCACCGACCGTGGTGGTGATCTCCAGGGAGAGGATCAGCGTGTCGGTGTGGGCGGCCAGCCGGCGTTGATACTGGTCGTCCTCGACCGCGTCCACGGTCCAGCCGGCGGCGGTCAGGTTCTGCCGGGCCGTCTCGAACACCGCGGCCGGGTCGCTGACGGGGCCGGCCGCGAGGGTGACCGTGCCGTACCGATAGCCGTCGCCGCCGAGGACCGGCACGAGTGCGGCGTCCGCCGAGTCCAGCAGCGGCGGGTCCCAGCGGAAGGCGGTCGCTGAGCGGTCGGTGACCTGGGTGGGCACGCCCGGCAGTGCGGCGCGCGCCGCGTCGAGCGCGGCCGCGTCAGAGGTCGGCGAGGTGGTGGGCCAGGCCAGGCGGCCGCCGAGGGCGGCGCCGAGGCCGGCCAGGCTGAGGGCGAGCAGCAGCGGAAGCAACCGGCCGGGCCAACCCTGCGTGGTACGCCCGAACGCGCCCGGCTGATCCGGCGGAGCCGCAGCGACCGTCACCTGCTCGATCATGGTGCAGACCGTAGTACACCATCGCGACGCCCGGCGAAATCACATCCGGTCAATCTCCGTGAGGTCGATGTCGATCTCGAACGGCTCGGACACCTGTAGTCGGTCCTGGAAGCTGCCGGTCGCCACATACCGGCGGGTTTCCGCGTCCAGCTCGAACGTCGACACGGTCATCCTCCCCGCTTGGCGGTCCACGAGCCAGAAGTTGGGGATCCCGGCCTCGGCATAGATTTGCGGTTTGCGCTCGCGGTCACGAATCTCCGATTCCGGGGATACGACCTCCACCGCCAGCACGACCGCCTCCACCGGATACCACGTGGCCTCGTCGTCGATCTCGGCTTCCGCACGCACGACCAGGACGTCCGGCTCCGGTCGCTGCCGCGGGCCGATAACGATCGACATCTCGCAGCTCACACGGAAGATCTCCCGCGGCGCGCCTGCGGAAAGCGCATTCCCGAGGAACCAAATAGCCTTCATATGGAAGCGCTTCTGCGGGCTCATGAGGATCAGAGCCCCGTCGACGAGCTCAGCGCGCCGCGGCAGCCCAGGGATTCGATCCAGGTCATCGGCGGTGAACCCGCCCTCGGGTGGCCGCACCCAGTCCCACACCTGTTCGGCGTCCACGCCGTCCGCCCATCCGGAGAGAACTTCTTCCACCCGCAGCATACCGATCACCCAAGATTCTCGTCGTGGGACTAGCTGGCATGCGACTAGGCTATATCCAATCGGTGTGTCGCGGCCAGGCCAGCAAGGTGTCCACGACCTCGGGTGGCTCGTGAGGGGAGACGGCCGCCGTGCCGGTGTAGCGGCCCTTGTGGAACAGCAGCGGCCCGGCGTCGCGGCAGTCGCCGAGTGTGGTTACCCGGCCGATCACGATGGCGTGATCGCCGCCGGGATGCACCGATTCCACCCGGCAGTCGGCCCAGGTGAGCGCGCCGTCCAGGATCGGCGCGCCGGAGGGCGCCGGGTGCCACGGGACACCGGCGAACTTGTCGACGCCGCGCATGCCGAACGCGCGGGAGACGTCCCGCTGGTCGTCGGCGAGGACGTTGACGCAAAAGACGCCCCGCGAACGGATGCGCCGCCAGGTGTCGGAGAGGTCCTGCGGGCAGAACAGCACCAGCGGCGGGTCCAGCGACAACGGCGCGAAGGCCTGGCAGGCGAAACCGGCCGGGCCGTCGGCGTCGGCCGTCGTGATGACCGTGACGCCGGTGCAGAAGTGGCCGAACACCCGGCGGAAGCGCCGGGTGTTCACCGTGGAGGCCAACGAGGTCAATGCCCGCCGCCGCCGCCGAAGAAGCGGTGGCCCCAGACGCTGTGTGCGGTGGTCTGCCGGGCCACCCAGGTACGGTCGTCGACGGTCAGCCCGCCGTAGCCGTACTCGATGTCGAAGCCGCTCGGTGTGCGTACGTAAAAGGAGATCATCTCGTCGTTGGCGTGCCGGCCCAGCGTGGAGATCATCGGGGCCTTGTGCCGTGCGCAGCGGTCGATGGCCCGGCCCACATCGTCGATCGACGCCGTCTCGATCATCAGGTGGATCATGCCGCTGGGCGCCGGGATGGGCGCGAGGGCGACGCTGTGGTGGCGTGGCCCGCAGCCGAGGAACCGCATCCACAGCGGCTGGTCGCTGGGCGGCAGCCCGATGTGTTCGGGGACGAGCCGCATCGAGTCGCGCAGCCGGAAGCCGAGGACCTCGGTGTAGAACCGCAGGCTGGCCGCGTCGTCGCGGGACGGCAGGACGACGTGCCCCATCCCCTGGTCGCCGGTGACGAACCGGGTGCCGTAGGCGCTCAGCGACGGCCGGGTGTCCAGGGCGGCGCCGCAGAAGAACTCGAGCGTGTTGCCGGACGGGTCGTCCACGCTGATCATCTGGTCCACGCGCCGGTCACCCAGGTCGTCGGCCGGTTTCACCGCCAGCCCGGCCTCCTCCAGGACGCCGCCCAGCCGCGCCAGCGAGGCCGGGTCAGCGACCTCCCAGCCGCTGGCGACGAGCCGGTCCTTCGCTCCCGGTGTCACGACGATGCGCGCCGGCAGATCGTCCATGCGCAGGTAGGCGGCCTCGGCCGACGGTCCGCGACCCAGCGTCATGCCGAGGACCTTGACGCCGAACTCGCGCCACGCGTCGACGTCGGTGGCTTCGACCCGCAGGTATCCGAGGGAGCGGATCAGACTCATGAGGGGTCCTTTCGGGACAGGAAGTCGATCGCCAGGCGGTTGAACTCGTCGAACTTCTCCAGGTGCGCCCAGTGGCCGCAGCCGCCGAAGACGTGCAGCCGGGCGTTGCGCAGCAGTTTCAGGGCGACCAGCGCGCCGTCGAGGGGGTTGACCCGGTCCTCGCGTCCCCAGACCAGCAGGACCTCGTGCCGCAGGCGGTGGGCGTCGCGCCAGAGCAGGCCTTCCTCGTACGTCGCAGGGTCCGAGAACGACGCGCCCATCGCACGCATGGCCTGCTGCGCGGCCGGGTCCGAGGCCGCCCGGAAGCGTTCCTCGACCAGTTCGTCGGTGACCAGCGCGGGGTTGAAGACGAGGGTGCGCAGGAAGGCGGCGATCCGTTCCCGGCTGGGGTCGCGGGCGAAGGCGCCGAGCCGTTTGACGCCCTCGGTCGGGTCGGCCGCGAAGACGTTGAGACTCAGGCCGCCCGGCCCCATGAGCAGCAGGCGGCGCACCCGGCGCGGATGCGAAAGCGCGAACCGGACAGCTGTGCCGCCGCCGAGCGAGTTGCCGACCAGGTCGACCTGCGGGATGTCCAGTTTGTCCAGCAGGGCGGCCAGGGAAGCAGCGGCGCTGGTGAAGTACTGCCCGGTGATCGGCTCGTCGACCGAGCCGCCGTATCCCGGCTGGTCCACGACGAGCGTGTCGAAGTGCGAGGAGAGCACGGGCAGCGTACGCCCGAAATTGCTCATCCCCGACGCACCCGGACCACCGCCGTGCAGCAGGACCACCGACGGACCCTGGCCTTCGCGGACAAAGGAAAGCGCCATGTCACACCATCGCGTCGTTGAGCGGCAGCCCGAACTCACCGCGACCGAACATGGACAGCGCGCGCTCCGGGTCGTTGATGGCGTGCACCCGCCCGGAGTGGGCATCGCGCCAGAACCGCTGGATCGGCGTGCCGACCGCGAGCGCCCGCCCACCGGAGTTCTCGAACAGGCGGTCCACCGCGCGGATGGCGAGCTCGGTTCCGCGTACCTGATCCCGTCGCACGCGCAACCGCAGTGGCATCGGAAGCTTCGTGCCGGCGGTGACCAGCTCCATCAGTTCGCGCATGTTGGCCTGCAGGGCCAACCAGGCGGAGTCGATGTCGCCGGCCGCCTCCGCCACGCGGACCTGCGAATGCGGATCTTCGGCAGCCTTGACCCCGACGTAAGACGCCCGGACGCGCTTGCGGGTGTACTCGACGTGCGCCTGGTACGCGCCAGTCGCCATGCCGATGATCGGCGTCGTGATCGCATAGGAGAAGAGCGACGCGTACGGAATCTTGAAAAGCGGTCCGAGATTCTGCTCCTGACCGGGGCAGATGCAGCGGGCCGTGTCGTTGAAGCTGAGCGTCCGGTACTCCGGGACGAACGCGTTGTCGACCACGATGTCGTTGCTGCCGGTGCCCCGCAGCCCGACCGTGTTCCAGACGTCCTCGATCGTGTAGTCGCTGATCGGCAGCAGGAAGGTGCGGAAGTCGGCGGGCGTCCCGTCCTCGCCGGGCGGGATGATGCCGCCGAGCAGCACCCAGGTGGCGTGGTCGCACCCGGAGGAGAAGCTCCAGCGGCCGTTGACGCGGTAGCCGCCCTCGACCGCGGTGATCTTGCCGGTCGGGGCGTAGGACGAGCTCATCCGGACGCCGGTGTCGTCGCCCCAGACGTCCTGCTGGGCCTGGTCGGGGAAGAGGCCGAGCTGCCAGTTGTGCACGCCGATGACCGAGGCCACCCAGCCGGTCGAGCCGCAGGCGGAGGCGATCTCGCGGACGCCGGTGAGGAAGGTGAGCGGGTGCGCCTCGAGACCGCCGAACCGGGTGGGCTGCAGCAACCGGAAGAAGCCGACCTCGGCGAGCGACTTGACGGTCTCGGCCGACAGCACCCGGCGGTCCTCGGTCTCCTGCGCTCGTTCGCGTAGAACAGGTAACAGCTCGCGTACTCCGGCGAGGACCGCGTCCATGAGATCCCTCCAGCGGGGGTTGGCCGGGTGTCAGACGGTCCCTATACTAGAACACGTTCTACTTCGGGAACAGGTCTGGAGCGGCTCATGGAGCAACCACGCACCATCGACACCGGAGCTCCACCGGCCCGGTTCGCCCGCGGCTGGCACTGCCTCGGCCTCGCGGACTCGTATCGGGACGGTCAACCGCACGCCATCGAGGCGTTCGGCACGAAACTGGTCGTCTTCGCGGACTCGGCCGGTGAGCTGCACGTCCTCGACGGGTACTGCCGGCACATGGGCGGCGACCTCACCATGGGGACGATCAAGGGCGACACCGTCGCCTGCCCGTTCCACGACTGGCGGTGGCGCGGCGACGGCCGGTGCGAGACGGTTCCGTACGCGCATCGCGTACCCCCGAGAGCCCGGACCAGATCCTGGCTGACTCTGGAGGAGAACCGGCAGCTCTTCGTCTGGAACGATCCGCAGGGCAACAAACCGCCCGCCGACGTGACGATCCCCCGCATCGAGGGCGCGTTCTCCGACGAGTGGAGCCAGTGGACCTGGGACTCGGTGCGCATCGACGGGGCGAACTGCCGCGAGGTCATCGACAACGTGGTCGACATGGCGCACTTCTTCTACATCCACTTCGCCTTCCCGACGTTCTTCAAGAACGTGCTGGAGGGGCACGTGGCGGCCCAGTTCCTGAACACCCGGCCGCGGCCAGACGTGCCGGTCGCGGCCAGCCAGTCCGGTGACGCGGAGCTGCGGTCCGAGGCGGCGTACTACGGGCCGTCATACATGATCGACTATCTGTACCACAACTGGCACGGCATCGACGTCGAGTCGGTGCTGATCAACTGCCACTACCCGGTCACGCCGACCTCGTTCGTGCTGCAGTGGGGCGTGATCGTCAAACGGCTGCCGGGGCTGACCACCGAGCAGGCGGCGAAGGCGGCGGGCAAGTTCTCCCAGAGCATCGGCGTCGGCTTCCTGCAGGACGTGGAGATCTGGAAACACAAGACCCGCATCGACAACCCGCTGCTCTGCGCCGAGGACGGACCGGTCTACCAGCTGCGCCGGTGGTACGAGCAGTTCTACGTGGACGTCGAGGACATCAGCGAGGACATGGTGGCGCGCTACGAGTTCGAGGTGGACACCACCCGGGCGGTCGAGACCTGGGAGGCCGAAGTCGCGGCGAACCAGGCTGCCGCTTCATGAACATCGCCGAGGAGATGCTGACCGACCTCCGGTGCGACAGCTGCGGTCAGCGAGTGCAGGCCGGCAAGCGCAGCGCGCTGCAGACCAGCGTGCAATGGGCCGGCCCGGCCTGCCTGCGACTCGCCGAAGCCGCCGGCGGCCGGCCCACCGCGCTCGTCCCCACCTGCGCGGACCTTCGGGACAGCATCGACCGCGCGGTACGTGAGGGCCGGCTGGAGGTGAGCTGATGCCGTCCATCGAGATCGCCGAAGTGATCGCCGAGACGCCGGACGCCTGCTCCCTGGTCCTGCGGGCCCCGCTCGACTACCGCCCCGGGCAGTACCTCACCGTGCACACCCCCGCCGGCGCCCGCTGCTACTCGCTGGCCAGCTCACCGTTCACCGACACCGCGCCGAAGGTCACGGTCAAACGGGTCCGCGACGGTGCCGTGTCGAACTGGATCTGCGACCACGTCCGCGCCGGCGACGTCCTGGAGTTCTCCGCGCCGGCCGGCACGTTCACGCCGGACTCGCTCGACGACGATCTGCTCCTGCTGGCCGGCGGCTCCGGCATCACCCCGATCATGGGCATCATCAAGTCGGTGCGGGCCCGCGGCCACGGCGACCTGGCCCTGATCTACGCCAACCGCGACCCGTCCTCGGTGATCTTCCAGCGCGAGCTCGACGGTCTGCTCCCGGTGATTCACTGGCTGGACAGCGAGCGGGGCATCCCCACTGCGGACTCCCTGGCCGGGCTGCTTACGCCGTACCTCGATCGCCAAGCCTTCGTCTGCGGCCCAGAAGCCTTCGTCGCCGTGGCGGAGAAGGCGTTGCAGCTGGCCGGCGTGCCCCCCGCGCGCATCCGTGTGGAACGCTTCGAGCCCGAACCCGTCGGAACCCGCGACGCCGTGGCCACCGTCGACCTGGACGGCCAAACCCACGTCCTCCCGTGGAAAGCGGGCAAACGCCTCCTCGACGTGATCATCGACGCCGGCCTGAACCCGCCCTACTCCTGCCGCCAGGGCCAGTGCGGCGCCTGCGCCTGCCGCCTGCTCAGCGGCGAGGTCGACCTGGTCAACAACGAGGTCCTCGAGGAAGAGGACTTCGCCGACGGTTACATCCTGGCCTGCCAGGCGATCCCGCGCACGGACGCGGTCGCGGTCACCTACTACTAGATCCTTCGGGGTACGAGCGAGCCCGTCCCGCCATATCGTGCCCGTCCCCTACTACCGCGCGGCCCAAGCACAGCGGCGGGCCCCAGCGCGCCCGCCGGGAAACACCAGATGGCCGGGCGGCGGCCGTTGCCGGCCGACCCCGATGCGTTGCCGCCGCGTCGGAGTATTTCCCGCCGAACTTTCGCCTCCGTTCTCATTGTTGGCGAGATTTTGACCATCCTGCGTACCGACCGGGTTGCCGTTTCCACAGAATCGACCGGCCCGCGACCTATCGAGTGGGGCCGCAGCTGCAATTTTGCATCATTTTCAGTTCCGCGCAAAAATCGGCATAATCGCGCAATGAATGGCACCGAAAGACGGGCTGACCGGCGAAATGAAGGCTTGTTCATCTTCGCCAGTCCGGCCGATTCGCATTCCGACGGGCAGCGCCCTTCGCCCCGATCGACATCGATCCAACGAGTTGGGCGCTTTGGCCTCGCGCGTTGCGGGTCGCACAGGGCAGAGGCCCTGACTGGCGCCCCTGCCCGGCTGGCGGCGGCGACGCACCGGGCCAACATCGAGCGGCCGGCGTTTGCCGCGGGAGCCGACGCAGCACAGACCGGCTCGGGAACCAACGCAGCAGAAACCGCCGTTGCGGAAGAAGGCGCAGAAGCCAACGCCGCAGGACCCAACGCCGTAGGTGCTGACCCCGCGAGAACGGACCGGCGCGGGAACCAACGCAGCAGAAACCGCCGTTGCGGAAGAAGGCGCAGAAGCCAACGCCGCAGGACCCAACGCCGTAGGTGCTGACCCCGCGAGAACGGACCGGCGCGGGAGCCAACGCAGCAGAAACCACCGTTGCGGAAGAAGGCGCAGAAGCCAACGCCGCAGGACCCAACGCCGTAGGTGCTGACCCCGCGAGAGCTGACGCCGCAGGTGCCGACACCGTAGGACCTAACGCCGCAGGTGCCGACCCCGCAGACACCGACGCCGCGGGACCAAACGCCGCAGGTGCCGAAGCCGCGGGAGTTAGCGCGGGCGCGGCCGGAGCGGGAGCGGCCGAAGGGATCGCTACCTCAGTGACCGGCGCGGGTGCCGCTGTAGCAGCAGCCGCTGCAGGTGACGACACCTCAGAAGACGCCGCGGGCGCCGCAGCAACGGACGCCGTCGCAGCAGTGGCCGATGTGCGACCACGCCCTGGGTTGGCAGCTTCGGGTGGCCGGGCCGGGTCGCTGCAAAGGGGTGCCGTTCGCAGCCCGCGGGATGCGCCACGAGCCCGGCGCAGGCGGTCGGCGTGGCGGCGGCGTAGTCCCCACTCGCGATGACGAGCGTGGTCGCGGCGGAATTCTTCGGCAGCTGCCGAATAGCGGCGCGATGCTGTCCGGTCACGCATTTCGGCCACCTGAGCCGTGGTGAAGAACTGCATCTGCCTCATTCAGATATTATCCCCTACCCACACCGACAAAGACAGCGCTTAAATTGAGTTGATCATGCCAAACCAGCGCGGTATCGAGCAATTCTGGTCGGGCGCGATGCGCGGCTTCGCGGCACGGAAGAGGGCGTGCACTCCGAAGGAACAAGCACGCCCGCGAGCGCAGCAGGCCGCAGGCGGCAGGCCGCAGGCGGCAGGCCGCAGGCGGCAGGCCGCAGGCGGCAGGCCGCAGGCGGCAGGCCGCAGGCGGCAGGGAATAGAAGCCGGCGCAGCAGAGAGCCAGCGGTAAGGCCCGGGAACGCGGTGACGGCTGAGGGGGCAGAAAGGCAGGCGACGTGGACAGGAGCCGAAGCGGCACAAGGCCAGCGGAGTAGGGGTCGACGGTGCCGAGGTGGACCGACAGGTGGTGGGGTGGTGGACGGGCCGCTGGCGAGAGGAGGGCTCTGGCGCGAGGAAGGCTGCGGGCCCGCGACGATGGGGTCAGGAAGGGCGAAGGGCGAGTTCGCGCGCTATGCCGATCAGCTGGTCCTCCTGGCCACCCACCAGGCGGCGTTCGCCCGCTTTCACCAGGATCTCGGCGCCGGAGACCTGGTAGCGGTCGGCCAACGTGTAGGCGTGCATCAGGAAGCTGGAGTAGACGCCGGCGTACCCCATGATCAGCGCCATGCGGTCGAGTTTGCACTCGTCGGGCATGGCGGGGCGGACGACCTCCTCGGCGGCGTCGACGATTTTGAAGAAGTCGACGCCGGTGCGGATGCCGAGCTTGTCGCAGACGCCGACGAAGGCTTCCACCGGAGTGTTGCCGGCGCCGGCGCCGAAGCGGCGGGTGCTGCCGTCGATCTGGCGGGCGCCGGCGCGGTAGGCGAGGATCGAGTTGGCTACGCCCAGGCCGAGGTTCTCGTGGCCGTGGAAGCCCACCTGCGCGTCGGGGCCCAGCGCGGCGACTAGGGCGGAGACGCGGTCGCTGACCTGGTCGAGGACGAGCGCGCCGGCCGAGTCGACGACGTAGACGCACTGGCAGCCGGCGTCGGCCATGATCCTGGCCTGTTCGGCCAGGCGTGACGGGGTGATGGAGTGGGCCATCATCAGGAAGCCGACGGTTTCCAGGCCGAGGTCCCGGGCCAGCCCGAAATGCTGCACGGCGATGTCGGCCTCGGTGCAGTGGGTGGCGATCCGGCAGACGGTCGCGCCGTTGGCGGCGGCGGCGCGGATGTCGTCGATGACACCGACGCCCGGCAGCATCAGGAAGGCGATCTTCGCGCGGGTGGCGGTGCGGACCGCGACGCTGATCAGCTCTTGCTCGGGCGTACGGCTCAGGCCGTAGGTGAACGACGAACCGCCGAGCCCGTCGCCGTGGGTCACTTCGATCACGGGTACGCCGGCCGCGTCGAGAGCCCCCACGATCGCAGCGACCTCGGCAGCGGTGAACTGATGTCGTTTGGCGTGCGACCCGTCGCGCAGCGACGAGTCGGT
Organism: Actinoplanes sp. NBC_00393; assembly: GCF_036053395.1. NCBI lineage: Bacteria > Bacillati > Actinomycetota > Actinomycetes > Micromonosporales > Micromonosporaceae > Actinoplanes > Actinoplanes sp. NBC_00393. Next base: position 5,621,745 of record NZ_CP107942.1, read on the forward strand.
GATCCGCAGGTCAAGCTCGCGCAAGTTCCTCACCCACCCGGGTAGCCGCAGCCGTCATGATGTCCAGATTCCCAGCAAATTTCGGTAGATAGTCTCCGGTGCCTTCGACCTCGACGAAGATCGCCACCCGCTGCACGTCCCCGACCGGGTCGAACTGCGGTTCGTCCAGCAACCGATAGCCCGGCACGTAACGAGCGATCTCCGCCACCCGCGACGTGATCGACTTGGTGATCGCATCGACGTCCGCATCACGACCGACCGCGCAGAAGATCGTGTCCCGCATGATCAGCGGCGGCTCCGCCGGGTTCAGCACGATGATCGCCTTGCCACGAGCCGCCCCGCCGATCGTCTCCAGCCCGCGACTGGTGGTCCGGGTGAACTCGTCGATGTTGGCGCGGGTACCCGGCCCCGCCGACCGGGACGCCACCGTCGCCACGATCTCCGCGTAGCTCACCGGCGTCACCTGCGACACCGCGTGCACCATCGGAATCGTGGCCTGCCCGCCGCAGGTCGTCATGTTGAGATTCGGCGCGTCCCGGTGCTCGCCCAGGTTCACCTCCGGCACCACGGCCGGCCCCACCGCAGCCGGTGTCAGGTCGATCGCCCGGATCCCCGCAGCCTGGTAGGCCGGCGCGTTGACCCGGTGCACGGCTGCCGAGGAGGCTTCGAAGACCAGGTCCGGCAGCGGGTTCTGGGCGAGCAACCAGTCCGCGCCACCGGTCCCGGTGACCAGCCCGTGCTGTGCGGCGCGCTGCAGGCCCGGGCTGTCCGGGTCGATGCCGGCCATCCAGCGCGGCTCGAGGACCGGCGAGCGCAGCAGCTTGTAGAGCAGGTCCGTGCCGATGTTCCCGGACCCGACGATCGCGGCGGTCAGCATGTCAGTCCTCCGGTGCAAAACTGAGCCGGACTTCGCCGAGTCCGCCGAACTCAGCACGGAACTCATCGCCCGGGCGGACGTCGACGGCGCGAACGCAGGCGCCCGGCAGGATCAGATGCCCGGCCCGCAGCCGTACCCCGAACGCCGCGACCGTCCGCGCCAGCCAGGCCACCGCGGTCACCGGATTGCCCAGCACGGCGTCGGACCGGCCTTGCGCGACCGGCTCGGCGCCGCGATGGAGGACCGCGGCGATGCCGCGAGGATCAAGAGCCTCGGGGGGTACGCGCTGAGCACCCACAACGAACCCCGCGGAAGAGGCATTGTCGGCGATGGTGTCGGCGAGGCTGATCTTCCAGTCGATGATGCGGCTGTCGATCAGCTCGATGGACGGGGCGAAGGCTTCGGTGGCGTCCAGGACGTCCTGTTCGGTGCAGTCGTGCCCGGGCAGGTCGGCGCCGAGCAGGAAGGCGACCTCGATCTCCACCCGCGGGTAGCAGTAGCGGGCGGCGTCGACCGGTTCGGTCTCGCTCAGCCGCATGTCGGCGAGCAGGTGCCCGTAGTCGGGCTCGTCGACCCCCATCATCTCCTGCATCGCCTTGGAGGAGAGGCCGACCTTGTGCCCGACGATCGGCGCGGTCCGGCGCCGGATGTTGTGCAGCTGGATCGCGTAGGCGTCCGCCGCGGTCAACCCAGGATGGTCGTGGATCAGCGGCGGGATGGGCGCACGGTCGCGTTCGGCCGCGAGGAGCCGGTCGGCGAGATCGCGGCGGTCAGTGTCGGTGAGCATGCTCGGGCCCTTCTTCCCGGTCGGGCACATCCCGGCCCTCGTTCTCGGCGTGGCGGTCCCGGCCGGTGACCGCCGAGTCGACCGAACTGACCGGAACACTCCGTTCCGATCCGCTGGCTTGCGCGGACGCCGCGGCTTGTGCGCCGGCCCGGCGGCCGGAGAAGACGCAGTCGGCCAGGGAGAGGCCGCTGACGTAGCTGTGGGAGCAGATGCCCACGGCGGTGCGGCCGGCGGCGTAGAGGCCGGGGACCGGGGTGCGGTCGGGGCGCAGGACCTCGCCGGTCTCCTCGTCGACGGTCAGGCCGCCGAGAGTGAGCATCGGGGCGGGCAGGCCGCGGGCCCGGATCGACACGTCCAGCAGTGAGTAGGGAGGGCGGTCGAGTGGGCGTACCGAATCGGGGCTTTTGCCTGTCGGGTCCGGCCCGGTTGTCTGGTAGGCGGCCAGCGCCGCTGCCAGGCCGGCCGGGTCGATGCCGGCGCGGCGGGCCACCTCGGCCGGCGTGGGTGCGGTGATCCGGTTGGCGGTGAGCAGCCACCAGGTCTGGAGGCGCTGAAACCAGAGGGTCTGCTCGCGGAGCCGGCGGCGGGCCTCGGCCAGCACGGCGGCGTCGACCAGCAGCCACGCCCGGCCGCCGGGGCTGTGCAGGACGGCGTCGCCGATCGCGGCGCCGTACCGGGATTCGTCGCAGACCCGGCGCCCGGCCTGATCGACCAGGATGCCGCCGAGCAGCGCCGAAGGCGGCGTGAGGAAACGCCAGACGGTGAGCCGGTCGAGGTGGCCGGTGCCGCCGCCGGCGGCGGTGCCGAGCCGGATGCCGGAACCGTCGTCGCCGGGCGTGCCCAGGCGCAGCCCACCCCGGTAGGCCGGCGCGTGCTCGCGCATCATGTCCCGGTCGAAGACGAACCCGCCGGCGGCGAGGATCACAGTACGGGCGGTGACGCGCATCGGCCGGCTGTAACGGTCCTCGACGGCGGTCGCCGCGCGGTGCAGGGTGCGGCCGAGTCTGGGCAGGTAGACACCGGGTTTGACCGACCAGCGGTGCAGCAGCCGGTGGGCGGCGCGCGCCCAGAACGGTGAGCCGGCCAGAGTGCGGCCCTCGACACCGGTCACCCGGCCGTCCGGGCCGGTCAGCAGGCGCAGGGCGCGGGTCTGGGAGTGGATCTCGGCGCCGGCGCGGCGGGTCGCCTCGGCCAGGCGGGTGTAGAGGATGCCGCCGGAGGTGCCGCGGGCGTGGGTGCGGTGGCCGCGCGGGATGGGCGGGTTCTCGCTGCCGGACACGTACAGGTAGTGGCGGTTGGTGGGATAGGACGTCTTGTACGGGCAGAGCCGCGCGTCGAACGGGACGCCGTGCTCGATCAGCCAGTCGAGCAGGGCGGGACTCTGGTCGCAGAAGCGGCGCAGGGTGGCGGGGGTGACGGCGTCGCGGACTTCGTGGCGCAGGTAGGCGTACATCTGCTGTGGGGTGTCGGTGATGCCGGCGGCGCGTTGCGGCCCGGTGCCGCCGCCGGCGTAGACGATGCCGCCGGAAATCGCGGTGGCGCCGCCGCCGGAGAAGCGGTCCAGGACCAGGACGCCGGCGCCGGCCTCGGCGGCCTCGATCGCCGCGCACGCGCCGGCCGCGCCGAAACCCACCACCACGACGTCGTACACCGGCCCTCCATTTCTGGAACGCGTATCAGTATCGTTCTGATTGCTCATGGCCAGAGCGAGCGGAATAACTATAACCTGTTCTAGTGACGGAATTCGACGTTGTGGTGGTCGGCAGCGGCGGCGCCGGGATGACAGCCGCGCTGACCGCGGCGCATCACGGGCTGAGCGCGGTGGTCGTGGAGAAGACCTCGGCGTACGGCGGGTCGACCGCCCGCTCCGGCGGGGCACTCTGGCTGCCGGGCAACGCCGTGCTCGGGGCCGGCTCGGCTGATGACGGTACGCATCTCGCGTACATCGCCGGTTCTGACGTGCCACTGGCCCGGCGGCAGGCCTTCCTGGCGCAAGGGCCCGCGATGCTGGCCTTCGTCCGGGCGCACACGCCGCTCGATTTCGCGTGGGTGCCGGGCTATCCGGACTATCACCCGGAAGCGCCGGGCGGGGTGGCGCGGGGACGCTCGATCGAGCCGAAACCGCTGGACACCCGGCTGATCGGGGAAGATTTGGCGACGCTCGCCGCGCCGTACCGGGCCGCGCCCAACGGGATGGCGGTGACCGCGGTCGACTACCGCTGGCTGTCGCTCGGGCTTCGGCATCCGCGGTCGGCGCTGACCGCGGCCCGGCTCAGCATGGTCACCGCGGTGGACCGTCTCCGCGGGCGCCACCGGCTGACGATGGGGCAGGCGCTCGCGGGCGGGCTGCGGGCCGGGCTGCGGGCGGCCGGGGTTCCGGTGCTGCTGGACACTGCGCTGACCGGCCTGGTCGTCGCGCAGGACCGGGTCGCCGGGATTCGATGCGGAGACCGGGTGATCTCCGCGCGGCGGGGGGTGCTGCTGGCCAGTGGGGGCTTCGAGCAGAACCCGGAGATGCGCCGGCAGTATCAGCAGATCGGTACCGAGTGGACGGTCGGGGCGGTGGGCAACACCGGTGACGGGATCGAGGCGGGGCAGCGGTTGGGGGCGGCGCTGGACCTGATGGACGAGGCCTGGTGGGGGCCGTCGCTGCCGTTGACCGGTAGGGCGTACTTCTGCCTGGCCGAACGCAATCTGCCGGGCAGCCTGATCGTCGACGGCAGCGGTCGCCGGTTCGTCAACGAGGCGACACCGTACGTGGAGGCTGTGCACGCCATGCTGGGCCGCGACGGGTCCGGGCCGCATCTGCCGGCGTGGCTGGTGACTGATCAGTCGTACCGGGACCGGTACCTGTTCGCCGGGCGGGCGCCGCGGACTCCGCTGCCGCGCCGCTGGTTCGATGCTGGGGTGGCGCACCGGGCCGACAGCCTTCCTGCGCTGGCCGAACGCATCTCGGTGCCGGCCTCGGAACTGCGGGCCACGGTGGAGCGGTTCAACGAGTTCGCGGCCACCGGGACGGACGAGGATTTCGGGCGGGGTTCCTCGGCCTACGACCGGTATTACGGGGATCCGCGGCAACGGCCCAACCCGTGCCTGGGGGCGCTACGCAAGCCGCCGTTCTATGCGTTCTCGCTGGTGCCGGGCGACCTGGGTACGAAGGGTGGGCTGCGCACAGACGAGCATGGCCGGGTGCTGCGGGCGGATGGCTCCGCGATCGCCGGCCTGTATGCGGCCGGCAACGCCAGTGCCTCGGTGATGGGCCGCGGCTACGCGGGAGCCGGGGCCACCCTGGGGCCGGCAATGACCTTCGGCTACCTGGCGGCGCTGGATATGGCCGGTGTGGCGGCTGCTCACGCTTAGCCGGTTGCCGCCTTGATCCAGCAGCGGGCCGCCCTTGCCGGTGGCCTGCCCTCTCCCCTCGCCGCGCGCCATTCCGGCGACCTGCCTTCTCCGATCACCGCCTTCGCCCTTCCGGCAGCCTGCCCTCTCCGATCACCGCCTTCGCCCTTCCGGCAGCCTGCCCTCTCCGATCACCGCCTTCGCCCTTCCGGCAGCCTGCCCTCTCCGATCACCGCTTTCGCCCTTCCGGCAGCCTGCCCTCTCCGATCACCGCCTTCGCCCTTCCGGCAGCCTGCCCTCTCCGATCACCGCCTTCGCCCTTCCGGCAGTCTGCCCTCTCCGATCACTGTCCCCGTTGCCGGGCAGCCTGCCCCGTCCGATCACCGCCGCCATTCCGAGGCCGGCCACCCCTTTCAGAGTTGATCATGCTCGGCGCCGATACCCTCCCCAGTCCAAGATCAACGCAGTCGGCCTGGCACCAGGCCAACCGGCTGGCGCAGGGACACCAAATGGACGAGGCGGAAGCGTGTCTGGCTGGCGGCTGGTGTGTGCGAGCCGCCAGCCAGGCAGGCTTCACCCGCCCGGATCCACGCCTGAGCGGCGGCCGGCGGATGCGAGCCGCCCAGCAGACAGGTCTCACCCGCCCGGATCCACGCCTGAGCGGCGGCCGGCGGATGCGAGCCGCCCACCAGACAGGTCTCACCCACCCGGATCCACACCTGAGCGGCGGCCGGCGAATGCGAGCCGCCCACCAGACACGTTCAAGAGGGCGCCGATACGTGCCCGGCTGCCGGCTTGGCGGGGCCGGTTGGCGTGAGAGAGCACCGAACGCGAGCCATTACTTGCCTGGCCGACAGTTCGGTGCGGCCAGCGGGGCTCGGCGCGGCCGACGGGCTCGGCGGGGCTCGGCGGGCTCGGCGGAGTTGGCGTTGGCGGTGGGTTTGGCACGGTCGGTGGCTCGTGGCCAAGCCCTGAAACGGTTGGGAGGGGATGGTCTGGTGGCGGCAAGGCTAGGTGGGGTTCGGTGGGTGGGGGTTGGGCGTTCTCGGCGGCGTGGAGAAAATCTTGACGGGGATGTCGAGGATCGTGGCGTGGCTCCGTTCACCGGGTGAGCACCCGGCGCCGGGCTGGGTCGTGGATGGAGGAGAAGAGCATGCGCTACCTGTTGATCGTGGACTACCGGCCGGGCGTTATCGACAAGCCGATGACTGAGTGGGCGCCGGAGGACATTGCCGCGCACATGGATTACTACGGGGCGCTGCGGAAGGAGCTTCTGGAAAGTGGGGAGCTGGTCACTCAGGAGGCGCTCACGGGGCCGGAGCAGGCTAAAGAGGTCACCGCGGATGGGTTGACCGCGCCGGTGGTGACGGATGGGCCGTTTGCTGAGTTCAAGGAGATGCTGGCCGGCTATCAGCTGGTCGATGTGGAGTCCGAGGAGCGGGCTATCGAGATCGCGGCGAGGATCTCGGCGGTGCCGGGGCCGGGCGGGGTGCCGCAGCAGCAGCCGATCGGGGTGCGCCGGGTAATGACCGACGCCGACTTCCGGGAGCTCGGCGTTTGAGCAGCGCAAGGAAGCGGGGCCGGATGAGCGGGAAGCCGGTTCTTGGCGCCGTAAGAAAGCGGAAGTCGGCGCTTGAGCGCCGCGAGGAAGCGGGAGGTCGGGCTTGAGTGCGGCGCGGGAATGGGAGGTTGGGAGTTTGAGCACGGCGATCAACAGCGTGCTGCGGGAGACGGCGCCGCAAGTGGTGGCGGGGCTGGCGAGGCGGTTCGGGGATTTTGCGGCGGCTGAGGATGCCACCCAGGAGGCGCTCATTGCTGCTGCGGAACATTGGGCGCGCGACGGCGTACCGGAAAATCCCAGAGGCTGGCTGATGCGGACCGCATCGCGCAAGTTGCTGGATGCCTTTCGCAGTGAGCAGGCGCGCCGCCGCCGCGAGGTGCTCGCGGCGGCGCGCGAGGTGCCGGGTGAGGCCCGCGAGCAGGACGACACGCTGACCCTGCTGTTTCTCTGCTGCCATCCGTCGCTGACGCCGGCGTCTGCGATTCCGCTGACGCTGCGGGCGGTGGGCGGTCTGACGACGGCCGAGATCGCGGGCGCGTTCCTGGTGCCGGAGGCGACCATGGCGCAGCGGATCAGCCGGGCCAAGCAGCGGATCAAGGCGTCCGGCGTGCCGCTGCGGATGCCGGATCCGGCCGAGCGGCCGGACCGGCTGCGGTCGGTCCGGCATGTGCTTTACCTGATCTTCAATGAGGGGTACGCGGTGAGCACCGGCCCGGCCCTGCACCGGATCGAACTGAGCGCCGAGGCCATCCGGCTCACCCGGATGCTCCCGCAGGACGGTGAGACCGCCGGCCTGCTCGCGTTGATGCTGCTGACCGACGCCCGCCGGGACGCGCGCACGGGTGCCGGCGGGGAGCTGATCCCGCTCGACGAGCAGGACCGGTCACGCTGGGACCGCGCGCTGATCGCCGAGGGCACCACGCTGCTGGACGCCGCGTTCGCCCGGGGGACGGTCGGCGAGTACCAGTTGCAGGCCGCGATCGCCGCGCTGCACGCCCGGGCCCCGACCGCCGAGCAGACCGATTGGCCGCAGATCGCCGCCCTGTACGGGGTGCTGGAGAAGATGACCGGCAACCCGGTGGTGACGGTGAACCGGGCGGTGGCGGTGGCCATGGTGGACGGCCCGGCGGAGGGTCTGCGGCTGCTCGACGGCCTGGCCGGGGTTCCCGCGTTCCGGGTGGACGCGGTCCGCGCCCACCTGTACGAGATGGCCGGCGACCGGGACCGGGCGGCCGGGCTCTACCGCTCGGCCGCCGCCGGCACCGACAGCCTGCCGCAGCAGCGCTACCTGATCACCCGCGCCGCTCGTCTCGGTGTCACCAGCCGCTGATCTCGTCGAGGTCGCCGACCGGCCGGACCCCGTCCAGGACGGCCCGTCCCTCGGCCTCGGTGTAGCCCTTCGCGCGTCCCAACCCGGACAGGCGGGCCTCCACGGCGAACGGCTCGACATGCTTCTCCAGGATCTCGCCGCTGGCGCCCTGGAGTCGCACCTCGGCGGGCCCGTCGTCCTCGGTGGGCTGCGCCCGGATGCTCATCCACCGCTGCGTGTCGTCATTGATCACGAGTGTCGCGTCGGCGAAGGTGTCGCCGACCGCGCCGAGCTGGACCGTGCAGCTCAGGATCCGTGACCCGGCGGGCAGTTCGGGAAGGCGGAACGGGACCGCGCAGCGGCGGGCGCCGTCGTACCGGATCCGGGTGGTAACGGCGATCGCCGCGTCCCGGCCGTTCGCGTAGACCTCGAGGCGCGCCCACAGCCCGTCGTGCGGCTGCCAGCGCAGGACCCACAGGTCGAGGCCGTTCTCGTTCGGCTCGGACCGGGCGGTGCTGGGACGGTCGCCGATCACGACCGCGGCCGGCTCGGACCGGTATCCGATCGGGGCGGTCGAACTGAGAGGACGTCTGATTAACGTATTTTGCGGTGTTATGTGATTTGCGGGTCTCGCCAGGTTGGTGTGGTTTCGTCGGTGAGCCGTCGGGCGAGGTTGTCGATCATGGCGATGGTGATCATGCTGGCGGAGTTGCTGGGCAGAGCTTCGTAGTCGCGCACGAGTCGGCGGTGTTGCATGAGCCAGCCGATGGTGCGTTCGATGACCCAGCGGCGTTTGACGACGTTGAACCCTTTGACCTGCGGATCCTTGGTGACGATCTCGACGTCGACGCCGAGGGCGGCGCCGTGCTCGACGGTTTTGACCTTGAATCCGGCATCGACCCACGTCTTGGTCAGGGCGGGGTGTGCGGCGGTGGCCCGGTCGAGCAGGTCGTTGCCGATCGTGTTGTCGCTGACGCTGGCGGCGGTGACGATGACGGCGAGCAGCAGGCCGAGGGTGTCGGTGATGACGCCGCGTTTGCGGCCGACGATCTTCTTGCCGGCGTCGATGCCCTGGGTTTCGGTGGGCACGTTGGTGGATGTCTTCACGCTTTGGGTGTCCATGATCGCTGCGGTCGGTTCGACGGTGCGGCCGTGGTGGTCGCGGACGAGTCCGGTGAGTCGATAGTTGAGTTCGGTGAAGATCCCTTCCTTGCTCCATAAGGCGAAGTAGCCGTAGACCGTCGCGTGTGGAGGAAAGTCGTGCGGCAGGTAGCGCCAGGCGATTGGCGGTGCGGTTGACGTAGAGGATCGCGTTGAAGATTTCGCGCAGGTCGTGGGTGGGGGTGCGACCCTTGATCCCCAGTGCGGTGCGGGCGTCAGTGCGGTTCTGGCGCCAGGCGGTCAGGCGGGGCTCGATCAGGGCCCAGCGGGCGTCGGACAGGTCGGACGGATACGCGCGTCGTTCGGTCATGACCTGGGGATACTGTGGTACCGACGGGCGGCGGGGACGCCGGGTCCGTCGATTCCCGGCGGAAAACTAATCAAACACGATCGAGGTATTAAAGGCCGCAGATCTACTCATATCAGAGTCAGCTCGAAAGGGTTGATTCGGGTGTATCGGCCAGGCTGCGACCATGACTCCGTATTTTCAATCCGTCAATACCTCGCCAAATACTATTAAAACGTCCAGTGAGGGCCTGTTTGATCGGGTCGCTGTTGTCCGCGTCGTGGGCCAGCAGGAGACGGCCGCGCCCGGCGGCGCCCCAGTACTCGACGCTATCGAAGCCGCCGCCCGCCTTCCATTCGACCTGGTCGGCGCCGGCGACGAGGTCGTCCGCGGTGAAGTGCAGGGTCCACGGGTCGGTGCCGACCAGGTCCGGGCGCGCGGCGGCGGCCGCGGCGGCGGGCGGCCGCCACGATCGGGGTGGGGTCGGGGTCGGCGCCGACGTGGGCGTCGTCGAGGTCCTCGTAGTAGCGCAGCACGATCACCGTGCGCTGCCGGGCGGGCAGGGCGCGGACCTGCCGCCACAGTTCGTCGCGGTCGGCGAGTTCGGCGGCTGTGTCGGCCGGGACCGGCTGGTCGGTGATCTCGGCGACCGAGGTCTCCCGGTTGCTGAGCCGTCGCCACCAGGAGTGGTGGGCGTTGATCAGCATCCGGCGTACGTACAGGTCGGGGCGCTCGGTGCGGGCGATCCGGCTCCAGCGGGCGTACGCCCGGGCCAGCACGTCCTGCACGAGGTCCTCGGCCCGGTGGTCGTCGCCGCAGAGCAGCCGCGCGAGCCGGATCAGGGCCGGGCCGCGGGCGTACGCATACTCCTCGAACGTCACATCAGGAGAACGCGGTGAGGCACCCGTCGCGTAGACACGGCTCACCCGGCAATCGCGGTCATCGTGAGGTCGACGAGCTCGTCGGCGTACTGATCAGTCAGCGGCCCGTTGCGCAGCAGCCAGCGGTGGTAGATCGGGCCGAAGAGCAGCTCGACCGCCAGGTCGAGGTCGAGGTCGGCGCGGGCCTGCCCGGCGGCCTGCCCGGCGCGCAGCCGGTCGCGCACCGCGGCGAGCTGGGGGCGCAGCAGCTGGTCGCGGACCTGCTCGGCGAGCGACTCGTCGGCGAGGGTCTCGATGGTGATGGCCCGGGTGGTGGCGGACAGTTTCGGGTCGGCGAACTCGGCGACCGTGGCCCGGATGACGGTGCGCAGGTCGGCGTGCAGGTCACCGGTGTCCGGCAGGGTGAGGTCGGCGTCGCCGGCGGCGTCCACCAGGGCTTCGAGGATGACCATGCCCTTGCTGCGCCACCAGCGGTAGATCGTCTGCTTGCCGACGCCGGCGCGGGCCGCGATGGCCTCGATGGTCAGGTCGGGGTAGCCGGTCTCGGTGAGCAGCTCGAGGGCGGCGGTCAGGATGGCGCGGCGGGAGCGCTCGTTGCGGCGGGGGGCGGTCACGGCGCCGAGCATACCTCAAATAAGACGAGACGTTGCGTCTCGTTTCGTGCTACGGTGCTTCCCATGCCGCACATCGCCATCGTCAGCATCCCTGCCCACGGCCACGTCAACCCCAGCCTGGAGATCGTGCGCACGCTCGTCGCCCGCGGCCACCGGGTGACCTATGCGAACGACGCCTCGTTCGCCGAGACAGTGCAGAGCGCCGGCGCCGAGCTGAAGCCGTACGAGTCGACCCTGCTCGCCAACGACCTCGGCACCGACGCCGACCAGATCGACCAGCTCACGCTCTTCCTCGACGACGCGATCGCCATGCTTCCGCAGTTGCGGGCGGCCTATGAGGACGACCGCCCCGACCTGTTCCTCTACGACATCGCCGGCGCGCCGGCCCGGATTCTGGCCGAGCAGTGGGGGGTGCCGGCCATCCAGCTCTCCCCCACCTTCGTCGCGTGGGACGGCTACGAGCAGGACATGGCCCCGATGATCGAGGCCATGCAGGCCGATCCCCGCGGCGCCGACTACTACCGGCGCTTCACCGACTGGCTGACCGAGGCCGGCTCGTCGGTCACCGACGGCCCCGCTTTCATGGGCCGGCCGGATCGCAGCCTGGCGCTCATCCCCCGCGCCCTGCAGATGAACGCGGACCGGGTGGACGACGAGGTCTACGACTTCGTCGGTCCGATCCTCGGCGACCGGTCCGCGCAGGGTTCGTGGGACCGCCCGGCCGGTGCGGAGAAGGTGCTGCTCGTCTCGCTCGGTTCCGCGTTCACCCGGCACGCCGACTTCTACCGGCGCTGCATCGCCGCCTTCGGTTCGCTGCCCGGCTGGCACACGGTCCTGCAGATCGGCAGCCACGTCGAGGTCGCCGAGCTCGGGATCGTGCCGGACAGTGTCGAGGTCCACCCGTGGGTGCCGCAGTTGGCGATCCTCGAGCAGGCGGACGCCTTCCTGACCCACGCCGGGATGGGCGGCAGCAGCGAGGGGCTGTACTGCGGCGTACCGATGATCGCGGCACCGCAGGCGGCCGACCAGTTCGCCAACGCCGAGCAACTCGCCGCCCTGGGCGTCGGCCGGGTGGTGGACTCGGCCACCGTGACCGCGGAGGAGCTGCGCGAGGCCCTGCTGCAGCTCACCACCGATGCCGCGGTGGCCGCACGCAGCGCGGAGATCAAGACCGAGTTGCGTACGAACGGAGGCGCCGCCCGCGCCGCCGATCTGATCGAGGCTGCCCTGCCGGTCGTCAGCGACTGGTCTCCGCGATGAAGGCACGGATCAGCTCGGCGCACCGCTGCGGCTGATCCTCCGGGATCAGGGTGTACGAGTCGGTGACCTCGGCCAGGCGGCCGTCCGGCAACTGCTGGACGAGCCGCCGGCCGTGGTCGGGCCGCATCAGGCGGTCCTCGGGCGCCCAGACCACCAGGGCCGGCCCGGTGAAGCCGGGCAGGCTCGCGGCCGCCTCCAGATACTCGCCCTTGCGGGTGGCGCGCAGGTAGGTGAGTACGTCACGCCGGATGCGGGCGGAGCTGATGGCGGGGCGCAGCCAGGCGTCCATCACGGTGTCCGGCACCGGCCGTTTCGACATCAGCCCGAAGTTCAGCGGGGAACGCCGGATCGGCCGGATCCGCATCTGCTGCAGCGCCAGGGCGAGCAGGCCGGCCAGCCCGCGCCCGCTCAGATCGGCGTCGTCGCGCATCGGCCGCCGGTGGGCGCCGAGCGGCAGCTCCAGGACGAGGCAGCGGTGGTCGACGGCGAGGTCCGCGACCACCGAGCGCCACACGGATCGGCCGATCAACAGTCCGTTCAACAGGACGACCACCGGGCCGGCCGCGCCGGCGTCGTCGTACTCCAGGACGCCGGCGGACAACTCGATCTCAGGCATGGGCGACCCCCAGGGTTTACTCCGGGCCGCAGGTCTCGTCCGGAGCGGTCTCGCGCTTCTCCTGCTGGAACGCGCCACCGCTGAACTTGTAGCGGTACGTGAAGACCACCTCGGGGCACGTCGCGTTGCTGGCCTCGTCGACGCCGTTCGCCTTGATCAGCAGGGCGCCCTCGCTGAACGCGACCGAGTCCACGTACGGCTTGTCGGGCTTCACGTCGGCCAGCAGGGTGCCGAGCCGCTTCGGCTGGGCCGCCGCCGAGGCGCCGTCGAAGACCTCGACGGTGGACGCGCCGTACTGGTCGGTGCCCTCGCAGGCCCGGGCCACCGCGGCGTCCGGCTTGCCGTCGCCGGTCATGTCGGCCTGCGCCACCGCCTGCACGACGACCAGCTCACCCTCGGCGCAGGGCTCGACCAGCTTCTGCCACTCGATCCGGTCGCCGGCCGCGGCGAGCGTGCTCGCCTCGTCGACCGCCACGCCGTCCTCGATCTTCGGATCGTCGTCGGACGTGCACCCGGTGAGCAGCGCGAGCGCGAGCAGCGGGACGGACGTGAACAGAACGGCTCGTTTCGACAAGGCTGTATTCCCCGTAGCACCGGCGGCCGCCCCTTCCGGGCCGCATCGCGGCACAGCATATGAAAGATCCGCCCGCGCCACGTCACCCGATACCGGAACGGACGGATGAGACTGTCCGTCCGAACGGTCAGGCCGCAGTGAGAATCAAACCGCTGGTAGGCACACCGGTACCCGCGGTGACCAGAACCGGTCCGTCGCCGGGGATCTGGTTGACCGCGGTGCCGCGCACCTGCCGGACCGCCTCGGCGATGCCGTTCATGCCGTGGATGTACGCCTCCCCCAGCTGCCCGCCGTTCGGGTTCACCGGCAGCCGCCCGTCGAGCTCGATCCCCCCGTCGGCGATCAGGTGCCGGGCTTCGCCACGTCCGCAGAAGCCGAGTTCCTCGAGCTGCATCAGCACGTACGGGGTGAAGTGGTCGTACAGCACCGCGGTCCGCACGTCGTCGGGCCGGAATCCGGACTGCCCCCAGAGCTGCCGGGACACCACACCCATCTCCGGCAGCGCCGCCACGTCGTCGCGGTAGTAGCTGGTCATCACGTACTGGCCGGGTCCGCTGCCCTGCGCCGCAGCGGCGATCACCGCGGGCGGGCGGGGAAGGTCGCGGGCCCGCTCGGCCGAGGTGACGACCAGGGCGACCGCGCCGTCGCTCTCCTGGCAGCAGTCGAGCAGCCGCAGCGGCTCGGCGATCCAGCGCGAGACCCGATGGTCGTCGAGGGTGATCGGCCGGCCGTGGAACCAGGCGTACGGGTTCGTCGCGGCATGTCGGCGAGCGGCGACCGTGACCCGGCCGAAGTCGTCGGGCGAGGCGCCGTAGTCGTGCAGGTAGCGCTGCGCGACCATGGCGACCATCGCGGCCGGGGTGGCCAGGCCCATCGGGTGGTGCCAGCTGGAGTCGACGTCTGGGGAGGCGATCGCCTGCCCGAACCGGCGGCCGGACCGCTCGTTGAGGGCGCGGTAGCAGACCACGACGTCGGCGAGCCCGGCCGTGACGGCGAGGACGGCCTGCTGCACGACTGCACAGGCGGCGCCTCCGCCGTACGCGATCCGGCTCAGAAAGCTCAGCTCCCCCATGCCCAGCTCGCGCGCCACCGCGATCTCCGCGTTGCTGTCCATGGTGAAGGTGACCAGGCCGGAGACGTCGCCCGGCCGCAGGCCGGCGTCGTCGAGGGCAGCCCGGACGGCCTCGGTGGCCAGGCGCAACTCGCTGCGGCCGGAGTCCTTGGAGAACTCGGTGGCCCCGATGCCGGCGATCGCGGCGGTCCGGCTGATCATGCCGTCACCCGAACTGTTCCGGTGACGTGCACGCCGGTAGCGGTACGCCCGACGACCTCGACCTCGCCGTCCCCGACGACCTGCCCGGTGAAGGTCAGCGTGTCGTAGGCGTGGCAGGGCGCGCCGAGCCGGATCGCGATGGAGTGCACGACCGCGTCCGGCCCGGCCCAGTCGGTGACGTAGCGCTGGACCAGCCCGGTGGTGGTCAGGATGTTCACGAAGATGTCCCTGCTGCCGAGCCGGACCGCGGCGTCGCGGTCGTGGTGCACGTTCTGGAAGTCGCGGGTCGCCAGGGCGGTGCTGATGATCAGCGTGGGCGTGACCGGCAGCTCCCAGACCGGCAGCGTGGGCCGGTCGGGCCGCCAGACCGGCAGGCCGTCGTCGAAGAAGACCCGCACCGGGTCGCCGATCGCCGGGCGGCGGCCGCGGAACTCGCCGACCATCCGGACGCCCTCGGTCAGGTCGATCAGGGCGATCACGTACGGCGCCCGGCGGCCGGGGATCGGCGGATGGTGATGCACCACGAAGCTGTGGACGCGCCCGGTGCCGGCCGCGACGGCGTACTCGGGCTTCATCGCGCCGCACGCCGGACAGGCCGGGCCCGGCGGGTGGCGCAGCGCGCGACACTCGCCGCAGCGCTGAATGCGCAGCTCACCGGCCTGCACGCCGTCCCAGAAGAAGGCGGTGTCCGCGGTGATCACCGGCTTTGTTCCGACCGATTTGTCCCGAACTTGCGGGAGCGGCTTGTAGCGGAGGATCCGAAATCGCATGTCCGCCACCGCTTCATCCCCCACGAACCAGGTACTGAGTGTGGTGACGAAATAGCCTTTCCCGAGCGCGGTTCGCTTCGGCCCGGTCACCGACTCCAGCCGGCTGCGAACCCGCACCTCCTCACCGATCCGCAGGTAGCGGTGATAGTTCTGCTCCGAATCGGTCGCGACCACCGCGGAAAAGCCGTCCGAGTCCAACATCTCGGACATCACGTGCAGCGGATCCTGCTCGTCACCCGACGGGCTCAGGCCACGCATCGTCCACACCTGGATCATCGCCGGCGGCGCGACCCCGTCCCGCTCATAGACCGGATTCGCATCGCCCATCGCCTCCAGCCAGCTGCGGATCATCGGCAGGTTCACCGGATCACGCCCGGCCCGCGACGCCGTCTCGCCGGCCGCCATCAACTGCTGCACGGTCTCCGTGACCATCAGACCTACCTGGGCACTCGGGGCAGGCCGAGGCCCGCGCTTGCGATGATCTCCCGCTGGATCTCGTTCACCCCGCCGCCGAAGGTCAGCACCAGATTGCGCTTGGCCTGCAGATCCAGCCACTCGCGCAGCGCCGCGGTGTCCGGATCGCCGGGATCACCGAAGCGGTCCACGAGCTCCTCGAGCTCGCTGCCCAGCCGCAGCAGCCGTTCCGAGGAGAAGACCTTGGTGGCGGAGGCGTCGGCCGGGCCCGGCTCGGCGCCGGCGACCTGCCAGTTGAGCAGCTCGTTGACGCGGAGCGCGGCGTGGGTCCGGGCCAGCGCGCGGCGGACCTCGGCACGATTTTCGACCCCTGATGCGTACGCCCAATCGCGCACCCGATCGAACAGGACCCCGATCCGCCCGGCCGGGCCCAGCATGACCCGCTCGTGGTTGAGCTGCGCGGTGAGCAGTCGCCAGCCGCCGTTCTCCGCACCCACCCGGCGGCTGACCGGCACCCGCACGTCGCTGAGATAGGTCGCGTTGACGTGATGGGCGCCGTCGCAGGTGATGATCGGCGTCCACGAGTACCCCGGATCGCCGGTGTCCACGATCAGGATCGACAGTCCGCGGTGCCGGTGCGCGTCCGGGTCGGTGCGGCAGGCCAGCCACAGGTAGTCCGCGTCGTGCGCGCCCGTGGTGAACGTCTTCTGCCCGTTGACCACGTACTCGTCGCCCTGCCGGACGGCCCGGGTACGCAGCGCGGCCAGGTCGGTGCCGGCCTCCGGTTCGGTGTAGCCGATCGCGAAATGCAGCTCGCCGGCGAGGATCCGCGGCAGGAAGAAGTCCTTCTGCTCGTCGGTGCCGTGCGCGAGCAGGGTCGGCGCGACGGTCTGCAACGTGACAGCGGGCAGCGGCACGTCGGCGCGGGCCGCCTCGTTCACGAAGATCTGCTGCTCGGCGGGACCGAGGCCGCGTCCGCCGTACCGTTGCGGAAACCCGAGCCCCAGCCAGCCGTCGCGGCCCAGGCGGGCCACCAGGTCGCGGTGCGCGCGCCCATGCCGCTCCCGCAAGAGCACGGCGCGTTGCGCCGGGGTCAAAACCTCTCGGAGGTACGCGCGAAGCTCGTCCCGCAGCTCCCGCTGCTCCTCATTCAGGTCGATGAACACCGCGCTCCCCCAAGGTCTGCAGCCGGTACTCGCTGCCGCCCAGGAAGCGGACCAGGTCCCGGATCAGCGCGGTGTGCCGGTGCAGCGGGTAGTCGATGGCCAGTCCCAGGCCGCCGTGCAGGTGGTGACAGGTCCGCACCGCGGGCGGCGCTTCAGCGGTGAGCCACTGGGCAGCGATGTGCAGGTCGTCATCGGCCAGGTCGTCCAGGCTCCGCACCTCTCCCTCGGCGTGCCCTCCGGCAGCCGGCCTCCCCGCCCCGCCCTCTGCCGCCCCGCCCTCTGCCGCGCCGGCCTTCTCTGCCGCGCCGGCCTTCTCTGCCGCGTCCAGGTGCCAGGCCGCTGTCAGCGCGGCCAGGTGCAGCGTCCGGCTGGCGATGTAGACGTCGGCGATCTGCTGGGCGACCGCCTGGAAGGTGGCGAGGGGGCGGCCGAACTGGTGGCGGGTGCGAACATGCTCGGCGGTCAGTGCCAACGCCCCGGCGAGTGCGCCGTCGCCGAGTGCACAGGCGCCGGCCAGGGCGTACCGATGCAGGTCTTGATGGCATTTGTGGTCGCCCAGAGGGCGGCCCTGTGCCTGGTCGAGCCGCAGGATGTGGCCGTCGAATGTGACGCCGGGCGCGGTCGCGTCGACGACCATGACGGCCGGGCCGCCGACCGTCACCAGAATGTGGTCGGCAGTGGTTACGCCGGTCTTGGTGCCGGTGATCCGCTGATCGGCGTCGGCGATCGTGCGCGGCGCGGTCGGCAGGGGATCGCCGGGCTCGGCAATGGCCGCGGTGAGGGTGCGGCCGTCGGTGAGCAGCTCGTCCTGCTGCTGCGGCGTGCCCCAGCGGGCGACCGGCAGCACGCCGAGGGCCAGAGCCGGCAGCGCCGGGACGTCGAGCGCGCGGCGGCCGATCTCGGTGAGCAGAAGGGCGGTCTCCAGGACGCCGAGGCCGGCGCCCCCGAGGCGGCTGGGCACCGCGAGGGTGAGCAGGCCGGCCCGGTCGAGGTCCGCCCACGCCTTCTCCGGCGCGCCCGGATTCGCGTCCAGAATCTCGCCGGCCAGGCTGATGATCGCCTGCTGCGCCTCGTCCGGCCGGAAATCCATGCAGCGATTAGAACACGTTTCAGTTTCAACGCGCCACCGATGGGTGACTCGGGGAAGCAACGCGCCGTTGCTAGGCTTGATTCAGAGGCGAAAGGGCAACCATGGCGACAGCGAGAACGAGTACCAACCGGGGCGCTCTCCCCGGCGCGGAGGCCGAGCAGGGATCGGCCGCCCAGCGAGATCGACGGCGACGAATTCTTGAGGCCACTCTGGCGCTGGCGTCCAAGGGCGGCTACGACGCGGTGCAGATGCGCACGGTCGCGGAGAAGGCCGAGGTCGCCCTCGGCACGCTGTACCGCTATTTCCCCTCGAAGATCCACCTGCTGGTGTCGGCGCTCAGCCTGGAGCTCGAGGCGATCCAGGACAAGCTGGACCGTAAGCCGATCCCCGGCGACACGCCGTATGAGCGGACCATCTACGTGCTCGGCCGGATGACCCGGGCCCTGCAGCGCGATCCGCTGCTCGCCGAGGCGATGACCCGGGCCTTCATGTTCGCCGACCCGTCCGCCAGCGCCGAGGTGAACGCGGTGGCCCGCCTCATGGAGGAGATGGTCACCCGCGCCATCCACGACGGCGAGCCGACCGCGGACGACCGGGCCAAGGCGCGGGTGATCGGCGATGTCTGGCTGTCCAACCTGGTGGCCTGGGTGACCCGCCGGGCCTCGGCGAACGACGTGGTCAACCACCTGGAGCTGGCGACCCGGCTGCTACTCCACTAGGCCCTTCAGCTTCTCCAGGGCCTGCTTCGCCGCGGGGGCCGCCTGCTTCTCCAGCATGGCGGCCATCGGGCCGTTCAGGGCCGGCCCGGCGAACTCCATGTCGTAGGTGATCTGGGTGCCCGCCTCGGCCGGTTCGAGCAGGAAGCGGTTCTTCGACTTCACGCCCATCGGGCCGTCGCCGGCCTGCTCGAGCACCTTCCCGGCGTCCGCGGCGACGACCTTCCAGGCCATCTCGGCGGGCATGCCCATCAGCTTGACCTTCTGCTTGTACGTGGTGCCCTCGGTGAGGGTGGCCGGCACGTCGCCGGTGAAGCCCTGGTGCATGTCGTTCCACTCGGGGGTCCGGGACGGGTCGGCCAGAACCTGGTACACCCTTTCCGGGTCGGCCGTGGTGACAGTCGTGACGCTGACCTTGGGCATCGCTGTTCCTCCTTGAACGTTACGGGCTTGCAAGATCCATTCCGGCCACGTAGCCGAAGGTCATCGCGGGGCCGAGCGTCGAACCGGCACCGGCGTAGCTGTGTCCCATCACCGCGGCGCTCGCGTTGCCGGCCGCGTACAGGCCCGGGATCGCCGAGCCGTCCGGGCGCAGGACCCGGGCCCGCGCGTCGGTGACCAGGCCGCCCTTGGTGCCCAGGTCACCCGGCACGATCTTGAAGGCGTAGAACGGCGGCAGCCAGATCGGCGCGAGACACGGGCTGGGCTGGTTGGTGGGGTCGGCGAAATACTCGTCGTAGCTGCTGTCGCCGCGATGGAAGTCGGCGTCGCGCCCGGCCCGGGCCTGCGCGTTCGACCGCTCGATCGTGGCGCGCAGCGCGGCCGCCGGCACGCCGATCTTCGCGGCCAGCCCGCCGATGGTCCAGTCCTTGACCAGCGCGCCACTGGCGTACCAGGCGTCCGGGTAGGGCAGCAGCGGCGCCAGGTCCTTGAACAGGTACCGGTTGCGGTAGTCCTGGTCGGTGATCATCCAGCACGGGATGTGGTCCTTCTGGTACATCACGTGGACGACGTCGCTGTACGGGGCGGCCTCGTTGACGAACCGCTTCCCGGCCTGGTTGACGAAGATCGTGCCGGGCAGCGTGCGCTCGGACAGGCAGAACCACGGGCCCTCCGGCAGCGGGATCATCGGGCCCCACCACGCGTCGTCCATCAACCCCAGTGCGGCGCCGGCCCGCTCCCCCGCCTCGATGCCGTCCCCGGTGTTGCTTGCGGCGCCGACCGTCCACGCCGTACCGATCGGAGCCTCCTGGAATTGCTTGCGCATCCGCTCGTTGTGCTCGAAGCCGCCGCTGCCGATGATCACTTTGCGCCGCGCCCGGATCAGCGTTTCCTGGCCGTCGCGCCGGACCACCACCCCGGCCACCCGGCCGTTCTCCACGTGCAGGTCCAGCAGCGGGGTGTTCAGCAGGACCGGCACGTCGGCGGCGAGCAGCCCGGCCCGCAACCCGCCGGCCAGGGCCTGGCCCATGCTGATCGGTTTCTGCCCCTGCGCGGACAACTGCAGGTAACGCCAGACGATCTCGGTGGCGGTGGCGACGCCGCGCGGGTGGCGGGCGATCAGGGACAGCCACTTGTAGTCCACGTCGTACACCACGGTGCCGGGCGGGGTCGGGACGTAGGACGGGTTAAGGTTGGCGTACTCGGCGCCGAGAATGTTGGCGTCCAGCGCCTGCGGCTCGATCGAGCGGCCGTCCGGCATCCCGCCAGGCAGCTCCGGATAGTAGTCCGGATAGCCCTGCATCCAGGAGAAACGCAACGGCGAGCAGCGCAGCAGGAACGAGATGGCGCGAGGTCCGCCGGTCAGGAACGCATGCCGGCGCGCCACCGGCACCTCAGGGCCGACAACCGCAGCCAGGTACGCGTCCGCCTTGCTGAACGTGTCCGGCACCCCGGCGGCCAGGAGGACCTCGTTGTTCGGAACCCAGATGCCGGCGCCGGAACGTGCGGTGGAACCGCCGTACACCGGGGCCTTCTCGACGACCACCGTGCTGAGTCCGCTGTGGGCGGTCGCCAGTGCGGCAGTCATACCGGCGGCGCCGGCGCCTATCACGACCGCGTCGTACTCCACGGCGACCTCCGCGTGTCGTTCACCGGCCCGCAATAACTAGAACAGGTTATAGCAGTGTGAGATGATTCACTAGCTCTCGGCGTGGGGGCGGTGCTCACCTGATGCTGTTCAGGACTGCATGGGAGGGGCATTCCGTGACCGACAGCGCGAACGATGCGGCGGGAGAACACGCTCCAGCCACGGCCCGCCGGCTGCAGGCCGTGGACGGCCTGCTACGCCGCCGAGAGGCGATCACCGAGCTGGGCGACGCGCTACGCGAGCTGGTGGAGTACGCGACGACCACCGAGGCCCCGACCGAAGAACTCCGCCGTGCCGCCGAACGCATCCGCCAGGCCGCCGCGCCACTGGGCGAACGGGTGCGCACCCGCGACGTACTGTCCAAGGCCGACGATCTGCTCTCCGGCGTGCGCATGTACAACCCGGTGACCGGCAGCGGCAGCGCCCTGGCTCCGCCGCTGCACATCACCGCGGTGGACGGCTCCGCCGTGGGGACGTGCACGCTGGGCATGGCGTTCGAGGGGCCGCCGACCTATGCGCACGGCGGGGTGAGCGCGATGTTGCTCGACCAGATGCTGGGCTATGCGGCCGGCCTCTCCGGGAACCCCGGCATGACGGTCCGGCTGGACACTTCGTACCGCAAGCCCGTCCCGTTGCTGACGCCGTTGCAGCTGACCGCTTCCGTCCAGGAGATCGACGGCCGCCGGGTCACCGCAACCGGCCACATCGCGGCAGCCGACGCCCCGGACGAGGTGCTGGTGACGGCAACCGGCGTCTTCATAGCCCTACGAGCCGAACAGGCCCGCCGCCTCTTCGGCCGCGTCGTCAACACCAACCGCCCCTCCCGAGCCGGCTGACCCGGCCGGCCCTGGGCGGATCAGGGACAGTCCGCTTGCCCGACGCGTGGCGACTGGGATAGAGCGTCGGTTGTCGAGCCGGGGTGTGCGACGGATGGATCGCGGACAGCGGTCCAAGCCCCCGGAGATCGAGGGCAGACCGCATGACAGACGAGAAAGCGCCGGATTCCGCACGCCGGCCGACTCGCGCCCAGACCGTGGCGCTCTGGACGATGGCGGTCCTGGGTACAGCCTTAGCTGTGACGGCCGCCGCCCTTCTGGTGGTCACCGGTGCGCCCCGGCGGTGGTGGGTGCTCATCGGGATATCAGCGGGTCTCGCGACGGTTGTCTACGTGATACTCGCGTACCTGTCGGCGGCCGGCCGGCCGTCACCGCCGGTGAAGCCCGAGCCCGATCGGGCTGAAACGGCCCGGCGTAACACCGGCGCGGAGCCTGGAGCCGCGGAGAAGCAGAACGGACCATCGCCTCCGCTCGCCGAGGGCTGCCCCACCGAGCGGGCCGCCCGGCCGCCGAAAGGCTTCGGGGGCGTCGCAACGGTTCGCGACGTGCCGATTTCCGACGTACAGCAGTTTTTCGTCGCGATGCAGGCTCGGGCGATGGCGCGACAAGAGGCCGTCGAGGATGAGCTGCCCGACGCGAGGAGGCGGGTGTCGGAGGCCGAGAAGGAGGAGAAACGCCTTTCCCAGCAGTCGAACGATGCGGCCGTGGACGACATTGAAAAGAGGCGGCAGAACGTGCTGAAGGACCGCGCTGCCGCAGAGGTCATCGACGCGCGGGCTGAAGTCGAGAGGCTCGAGAACCAATCGGCGAAGGCCAAGGCGGACCAACAGTGGGCGAAGGAGACGCGTGACCGGCTCCAGGCCATGGGCGGTGATGATCAATGAGTGCGGAGCTCCGGGCCGGGTTCGTCGCCGGTGCGGCACAGATCCTGGCCGCGTTGATCGCACTGTTCGGTGTGTTGTCCACCGCCCCGGCCGGCGGCGGTGCCCCGGCCGGCGCCGGCCGACAGCAGGGAAACAGTCCGGAGCCGGGTGCTGCATCCGAGTGCGTAGCCGTCGTCGACCGGTACCGCCGCGTTGCGCGCCTCGACTCCAAGATGCTGGACGCGCTGATCGCCGCCGGGCCCGACGGCGTGTCCCCGGTTGAGGCGGACCCGGACGCGCGCCGCTGCGGCATCTCCGTAGCCGCGATCGAGGCGATGCGATGAGCGTCGCCCGGCGCAGGCAGGCAAGTCGGGCCCGGAGGCTTGCCGATGAGCGTCAACCGGCGCAGATCGGCACGGAGTGCCGGAGGCTTGCGGTCAGCAGAGATGCGGAGCCCAGGCGTCGGTGCCCTGCAGGAAGGCCGTGGGGGTTTGCAGGGCGGCTTCGGCGGGGGTCAGTTGGGGGCGGTCGGCGGAGGGGAGGGCGCCGGGGCCGTAGTTGTGGTGTTCGGCGAAGCGGGCGGTGGAGCGCCACGGCCAGGTGCCGAAGTCGGACCAAGCAGTGGCGGGGATGTGGGCGCCGAGCCAGGAGTTGCGGATGATGGTCTGGCCTACGGCGTTGGGGTCGTTGCTGGGGTGCCAGGGGCGGCCCAGGAAGACACTTCCGGTGGGGGCGTCCGAGGTGAAGCGGCAGCGGGTGAAGAGGAAGCCGTGCGGGTTGGTCAGGTCGGTGCTGGGGGCCGTCACGTAGCCGGCGGGGGTGGTGGCTCGGTTGAGGGAGTGGATGCGGCTGCGGTCGAAGACGGCCGTGGCGCGGCCGAAGATGAAGTCGACGTCGCCCTCGATGTAGCAGTCGCGGAAATAGGCCCGGGCGATCACGCCTGCGGCTCGGCTGTTGACGTAGAGGGTGTCCTGGTTGCCGAGGAAGCGGACGCGGTCGAATACGAGGCGGTCGGCTCGGGTGAGCACCGCTACGGCCTGGCGGTTGGTGATGGCGGGGTTCGCGGCCTCGTCGAAGAGGTTGGCGAAGGTCAGGTTGACGGCGCGCAGGTCGGGGCTGTCGATGGTCACCGAGGCGCTGCCGGAGGTGCCCCACGGCGTGCCGTCGGGTTTGAGGGTGCCGTTGGCGCGGTCGTCGGCGATCAGGACGTCTTCGGGGCGGCGGCCGAGGCCGCGGAGTTCGAGGTGCGGCTTGTCGGCCGGGATGATCACCTGGCCGCGGTAAACGCCGGGGCGCAGGCCGATCACGAAAGGCTGGCCGGCGGGGACGGCGTCGATCGCGGCCTGCAGGCCGGGGCCATCGGGGGAGATGGTCACGTCGGGGCGTGGGGCGGCTAGTGCGGGGCGGGCGCCGAGGAGGCCGGTGGCGGTTACGGCGCTGATGCTGGTGGAGATGTGCAGGAAGGTACGCCTACGCATTGGGGAACTCACTTCAGCAGCAGGAAAGGGCTTTCCTGAAGCACCGTAGGCCAGGGATCCAGCGTCGTCAATCAGCACGCAGGGCGACGAGGCGGTGGACCTCGTTCAGCAGCGTCTGCGTCTCGAACGGCTTGCGGATCAGCGGCGCGTCGGCGGGCAGCTCCTGGCCGCCGGGGGCCGGGCCGCTGGTGTAGCCGGACATGAACAGCACCGGCAGATCGGGGCGATCCCGGCGCAGCTCGGCGGCAAGCTGGGTGCCGGACATGCCGGGCATGATGACATCGGTGAGGAGTACGTCGTACCCGATCTGTTCCTCCCGGCAGAGCCGGATGGCCTCGGCCGGGTGCGGCGCCGAGTGCACCTGGTAGCCCGCCTTGCCGAGCAGCCGGCAGACGATGTCGCGGACGGCTTCCTCGTCCTCGACGACCAGGACGCGCCAGCCGGCCCCGGCGAGCACCGGCGCGGTCGGGGCGGCCGGGGAGACCGCCCGGGTGGAGGCGGTGCCGGCGGGTAGGCGTACCCGGAGGGTGGTGCCATGGCCTTGCTCGGACTCCAGGCTGATGGTGCCGCCGGCGTCGGTGACCACCCCGTACGCGGTGGCCAGTCCCAGCCCGGTGCCGCTGCCCCGGCCACGGGTGGTGAAGAACGGCTCGAAGGCGCGGGCGAGCACCTCCGGTGGCATCCCGACCCCGGTGTCGGTGACCGAGAGACAGACCAGGTCTTCTCCGCCGCCGTCGTGCTCGAGGGCCGTCGTGATCGTCAGCTTCCCGCCGGAGGGCATCGCGGCCCGGGCGTTGAGGACCGCGTTCATCAGCACCTGCTCGAACTTGCTGCGGTCCATCACGACCGGCGGCAGGCCCGGGGCGAGCACTGTGCCGAGCTCGATGTCCTCGCCGAGGGTACGCGCGAGCAGCCGCTGCATGTCGACAGCAACCGCGTTGAGGTCGAGCATCTCCGGCTGGGACGGCTCCGACCGGCTGAAGATCAGCAGCTGCCGGGTGAGCGCCGCACCCCGGGCCGCGGCCTGCTTGATCCCGGCCGCGTCCGGCGTGCTCGGGTGCTCCTCGCCGAGTTCCTCGGCGAGCATGTCGGCGTACCCGGAGATGACCGCGAGGATGTTGTTGAAGTCGTGCGCGATGCCGCCGGCGAGCTGGCCGAGCGAGTCGAGCCGTTCCGCCTGGCGCAGCTGCTGTTCGAGCTCGGCGCGTTCGCGTTCGGCGGCGAGCCGTTCGGTGACGTCGCGCATGATGCCCTCGACGGCGATCACCCGGCCGGTGTCGTCGGTGACCGTGCTGGCCCGCTGCTCGATCCAGACCTCGTCGCCACCGCCACCGCGGTGCAGGCGGACGGTGAGGGTGCCGGGATGGGGGTTGCGCCAGAACTGCTCGAAGATCGGCCGGTCCGCCGGGTCGACGCAGTGGAAGATCAGCTGCGGTTCGGCGTAGAACTCCTCGGCGGTGTGCCCGGTGATCGAGTCGACGGCCCGGCTGAGGTATTCCATCGCCGGTGTGGGTTCCAGCCGGTACCGGAAGATGATGTCCTGGGCGTGCTCGGCGAGCAGGCGGAACCGTTCCTCGCTGTCGCGCAGGGCGGCCACGGCCCGGCTGCGCTCGGTGATGTCGGTGGAGATGCCGGCCACGGCGTAGGCCGTACCGGCCTCGTCGATCAGCGGGAACTTGACGGTGAGGTAGGTGTTGGCCCCGTCGTCCTCCTCCATCTGGATCGGCACGCCGCCGGCCAGCGCCTGCCGGTCGTTGGTCCGGAACGCGTCCGCCACCTCGACCGGGAACAGGTCGTGGTCGGTGAGCCCGACGATGTCCTCGCGGCGCAGGCCGAACCGGCGCTCGTACTCCCGGTTGACGAGCATGTAGCGCCCGTCTGCGTCGCGCATGTAGATGACCGCGGAGGTGTGGTCGATCAGCGCCATCAGCTGGTCGCGGCCGATCTGGGGCAGCGGCCAGCCGTTGGGTTCGGGGCGCCGCACGGCGCCGGTTCGAGGTTTCACCCCACCCCCGGTCCACTCAGCCGGCCAACTCCACGACGACCGGTCCGGCCGCTCCCCGACCGGACCGTACCGCTGCGGCGGAGCCGTTGTCCGGGCTTTCGGCGATCAGCACCGGGCGCAGTGGGGCGAGGGTGTGGTCCTGGCGGGCCCGGGTCACCCGCTCCAGGAACGTCTCGGTCATGCCGGTGGTGCCGGCCCGGTTCGACACCAGCAGCCGGTCGCCGAGGCCCTCGTCGTCGCGCTGCCGCTGCGGCTTGAACAGGAACTTCTTGCTTAGCATGAGGTGCGCGCCGGACGCCCGGGCGTGCATGTTGAGCAGCCGGTACCAGTCGATCAGGGCCGGGTGGTGTGCGACCAGCCGGCGCAGGTCGCCGTCGTCGGACAGGCGCAGACCGTGTTCGTCGGCGCCGATCTCGGCGAGCAGCCGCTGCGGCAGGGTCGGGCCGCTCATCAGCTCGTCGAGGTCGGCGCGTTCGTGTTCGAGCAGCGCCGGGAACAGGCGCCGGGCCTGCTGGTCGTAGTCGGGCAGGTTCAGCCCGAGCAGGAAGTCGCGTTTCAGCGCCTCCGGGTCGAGGGCGCCGCTGGGCGGGATGTCGTCGGATGTCCAGTGCGCGGCGAACTGCCGGAACACGTCCATGAACATCTCCGGCGGCATGGTCTCCTCGGCCGGCAGGGCGGCGAAATCGACCATCAGCCTGCGCAGGGTCGCCAGCAGGACCGTCGCCGCGCGTACCCGGTGCCGGGCGTCCTCGCCGATCAGGCTGGCCCGGTCCCGGGTGAGCGGGCAGAGCAGGTCGTTGACCGCCAGCTCGACCGCCTCACCCTGCTTGACCAGCAGGAAGAAGCGCTCCTCGCCGACCGTGCCGGTGTAGCTGCGGATCCGGCCGTCGTCGAAGACGCCGGGCAGTTCGGCGATCACCTCGTCGTCGAGGCGGACCCGCACGGTGCCGACGTTCCAGCGCACCAGCGAGGAGTAGCTGTCCCGGTCGTAGTGACCGGTGCCGGTGTGCTCGGCGAGGGCGGTGAAGTACGCCCGGAACGGGATCTGCGCTCCGCCGACGGTCAGCGGCTCGAACGCGTGCTCCGGATGCTCGATGCCGCCCGGCGTGTGCTCCTGATAATGCCGGGCCACCGAGGCGCCCACGAACCCGAGCAGCACGACGAGCCGCTGGGCCTGGGCCGGAGTGAGCTGGGCGACCTCCGGGAGGTGGCTCAGCACGTGTTCCTCGAGCTCGCTGAGGAGCAGGCCCGGTGGGGCGTGATCGTCGAGGATCGCCTGGTTGAGACGGGGAAGTTCGGTCAGCACCCAAGCGCCGACCTGTTCCGGAACCATCCGGTACATCACCTCCGGGACTCCTATCCGTCCCTTCGGCCGCGGTTCGCCGACGTTGAGTGTGGTGAATCGCACCTACCGCACTTTCGGCTGTTGAGCCGGTGACGGGCACGAATGCGACAGCCGGGCCGGAAAGTGACGGCGGTTTATAGAGTGAGTCGCGGCTGCGCCAATCGGGCGCTGGAGACAGGGGGTAACCGATGTCCGAGCCGATCACCCGCCGGACGTTGCTGGGCGCCACCGCGGGCACCGCGGTGGCCACGGTCCTGGCGCCCACGGCGGCGAGCGCCGCCGGCGCCAAGGTGCCCGCGGCGGTGCGCGAGCTGGACGAGAAGATCCAGCAGGCGATGGCGGCCTATCAGGTGCCGGGAGTGGCGTACGGGCTGCGCTACCGGGGCGTCGACTACCTGCGCGGTTTCGGCGTGACCAGCCTCGACGACCCGCAGCCGGTCGATGCCGACACGGTGTTCCGGGTGGCCTCCACGACCAAACCCTTCACCGGTACGGCGGTGATGCGCCTCGTCGAGCGCGGCAGACTCGACCTGGACCGGACCGTGCGCAGCTACCTGCCGGACTTCCGCACCGCCGACCCGGCCGCCTCGGCCCGCGCCACCGTGCGGCAGCTGCTCAACCACAGCGCCGGCTGGCTCGGCGACTTCTTCCTCGACACCGGCAGCGACGACGGCGCCCTCGCGCGCTACGTGGCGGCGATGTCCGGCGTTCCGCAGCTGAACCCGCCGGGCAAGGTGTTCAACTACAACAACGCGGCGATCTCGGTGGCCGGGCGGCTGATCGAGGTGGCCACCGGGCAGACCTACGAGCGGGCGATCCGCCAGTTGGTGACCGGGCCGCTCGGGCTGCGGCACAGCGCGTTCTCCCTCGACGAGATTCCGGGCGCGCGGTGGGCCGTACCCCATGGTCCGAATGAGGCCGGGACCGAGCTCGTGCCGGACCCGGCGTTGTGGGCCATGCCGCGTGCCATCAATCCGGCCGGCGGGCTGATCTCCAGCGCCCGGGACCAGCTGCGCTGGGCCCGCTTCCACCTGGGCAGCGGCCGGCCGTTGCTGAGCCGGCGCTCGCTGCACGCCATGCAGTCGAACCCGGGGCCCGGCGGCACCCTGCTGGTGGAGCTCGACGGGATGGGCGTGACCTGGCAGCTGCGCCCGACCCGGGAGGGGACGAAGGTGGTGCAGCACGGCGGCGACTGGGACGGGCAGCACTCCGGTTTCCTGATGGTGCCGTCGCGGGACTTCGCGCTGACCGTGCTGACCAACTCGGTCACCGGGCCGGTGCTGCTGGAGGACCTGTTCATCGGCGACTGGGCGTTGCAGCGGTTCACCGGGCTGCACAACCTGCCCGCGGTGCCGCGCGCGCTGCCCGCCGCGCAACTCGCCGCCTACCAGGGGGTTTACACCGGCCAGCAGATCGGTTTCGAAGGGGAGCTGGTCACCTCGCAGTTCGAGATGGTGCCGGACGCCGGTCAGCTCAGCGTGCGGGCCGGGGGCGCCGAGGTGGCGCGGCTGGCGTTCTACCGCAAGGACTACGTGGTCCTGCCGAACCCGGACGGGACCATTCCGGCGCAGCGGGCCAACTTCGTCCGCGACCGCGACGGCGAGGTCGTGTGGTTCCGGCTCGGCGGCCGCCTCTACCGGCGCGGCGACGCGGCGACCACCCAGCTGCGCAGCGTGCCGTCGTGGCCGCTGAAGCCGCTGCTGTCCTGACCGGTCAGGCCGAGGCTCCGCCTGCCTGCCTGCGCCGCTCGATGCGGCGCTGCTCCAGGCGGAGCCACCGGTTGTACACCTGGACGGCGGCCTCGACCGGTTCGGCCGCGCGGCCGCCGTCCCACTGCCGGGGCAGCAGGGACTCGGCGCCGAGCCACAGCAGGTCGCTCATCGGGACCGAGCCGCCGGTGAGGCGCATCAGCTCGGCGGCCACCTCGGCGGCGTGCTCGCTGCGCCGCCACCGCTCCAGGACCGAGGCGCCGTTACTCAGCGTGTTGTGGTCGTCCGGGTGCAGTTCCATGATCGGCCTCCGAATCCGCAGGTCAGGAGTCGTTCACCCTGGACCTGCGAGGTGGCCGCTGTCAAGATCCAGCGGAGGAAGATCACGCTCCGAAAGCGGCTTCGGCCTCCTCGCCGGTGAGTGAGCGGGCCCGGAACGTCGTGGTGCCGGCGTCGAGAAGCTCGCGGGCCGCGTCCCGGGCCGCGCCGTACGCCGCCCAGGCCAGGGCCCCGCCCGTGGAGACCCGCCGGACGCCCAGCTCGGCCAGCTCCGGCACGCTCGGCCCGCCGCCGACCGCCAGCACGTTCACCGGCACCTTCACGGCGTCGACCAGCCGCGCGATGTCGTCGCGCTCGCGCAGGCCGGGCGCGTAGAGCACGTCCGCGCCGGCCTCCCGGTACGCGAGCAGCCGGGTGATCGTGTCGTCCAGGTCGGCCCGCCCGTACAGGTGGTTCTCGGCGCGCGCGGTCAGCACGATGCCGTGCCGCGCGCACGCCTCGGCCGCCGCGGCCACCCGCTCGGCGCCGGCCGCGACGGTTTCGATGCAGTCCTCGGCCGGGTCGTAGTCCTCGATCGAGATGCCGGACGCGCCCGCCTCGGCGAGCAGGTCGATGCTCTCGATGATCCCGTCGGTGGTCGCCGAGAAGAGCCGCTCGGCGTCCACGTTCACCGGCACGCCCACGGCAGCGGTGAGCGCGGCCACGTGCGCGACCAGCTCGTCCCGGGTGACCTGCTGGTCCAGCTTGCCGAGGCTGGCGGCGAGCCCGGACGAGGTGGTGGCCAGCGCGACGAACCCGAGGGACTCCAGCAGCCGGCCGGAGCCGACGTCCCAGGGGTTGGGCAGCAGGAACGTGCCGGACTCGTGCAGCGCGCGGAAGCGTTCGCGGAGGGAGGTCATGCGCCCACCCTGGCACATCGGCGGCCTCCCAGCCGCGAGCCAATCCGCGCCGAGTGGCCCAGCTTTCAAGATCAAAACCATGCGGGGTACGCCTTCTCGACCGCCCCGCCGAATTTTCACCGTCCCCGACTACGCCGCGACCGGCTGCGTGGTCCCGGCCCCAGCGCGCCCGCCGGGCTTACCCACGTCCCCGGCTGACCGCCAGGGCTGCTTCGCAGCCCGGCAAGCAACGCTAAACGTCAGCCCGCACGTACGGCTGACCGCCAGGGCTGCCTCGAGCCCGGCAAGCAACAGTGAGCGTCAGCCCGCACGTACGGCTGACCGCCAAGGCTGCCTCGCAGCCCGGCAAGCAACAGTGAGCGTCAGCCGGGACCTACGGCTGACCGCCAAGGCTGCTTCGCAGCCCGGCAAGCGACGGTGAGCGTCAGCTGGGTCTTACACGGGGGCGGGGGCGGTGCTCTCGCGGCGCAGGACCCGGATGGGCGGGCCGGGATGCTCGCTGGGTGCGGCGCCGCCGAGGGCGTCGAGCAGCGCGCGGGCCAGGGTCAGGCCGTGGTCGTGGACGTCGATGCTCAGGGCGGACAGCGGCGGCACGGCGAGCTCGCACAGCGGCGAGTCGTCGTAGACCAGCAGGCTCAGCTGGTCGGGGACGGGAACGCCGGTGCGGATGAGTTCCTGCTCTGCGGCGACGGCCATCACGTCGTTGTCGAAGACCACGGCGGTGGGCGGCGGCGAAGCGGCGAGCAGTTCCTGAACCCCGCGGACGCCGGACTCGGGGCCGTAGTCGCCCTCGACGATGCGCACGTGGACGCCGTGCTGGGCGGCGGCGGTGTGCATGGCGGCGGACCGTTCGGCGGTGTGGACCAGGTCGGCGGGGCCGCTGACCCGGCCGATCACCCGGTGCCCGAGCGAGGCGAGCATCTCCACGGCCGTGGTCATCGCCCCGGCGTCGTCGGTGACCACGCGCGGGAACGCGGGGGCGTCGGCGCGGCCGGCCAGGACCGCGGGCAGGCCCAGGGCGGCCAGGTGGGCGGGGCGGGTGTCGTCGTGGACCAAGTTGACCACGACGACGGCCCGGACCGTGTGGTCGGAGGCCCAGCGACGGTAGGTGGCCAGTTCGGCCTCCAGGTCGGGGACCACCAGGAGCAGGACGGTAGCGCCGTGCGGAGCGAGCGCCTCCTCCATGCCGGCGATCAACTCCATGAAGAACGGCTCGACGCCGACCCGGGCGGCGCTGCCGGTGAGCACCAGCCCGATCAGGCCACCCGGGTCGGTCATCCGTCAGCCCACCTTCGCCGGGAGTGCGAGCGAGTTCGCGGAGCGCAGCACCTCCGGGGCCGAGAACACCTCGCCGTCCACGACGGTGGCCGTGGTGACGGTGAACGTGTGGGTCTCCCCGGGCAGCAGGTCGACGAGCATGTCGTCGACGACGGCGTCGGGGGCGACCCGGTCGGCGAGCACGGCGACGTCCCGGGCGAACGATGCGGCGGTCACGGTGATCGAGTATCCGCCTTCCACGGCAACCGTGTGGGCCCGTACCGCGGCCGGGTCGTAGTGCAGGCCGAAGTCCTCGGCGAACAGGTGGGTGGCGCGCAGGCCGTCGGCGTCGGCGACCAGCACCTCGCGGTCGGGTTCGGCGGCGGCGAGCAGGCTCGGGTCCAGGTCGAGCCGGGCGACCGAGCGGGCCGGGACGTCCAGGTCGGCGGTGACGGCGGCCAGCTCGGTGCCGTCGAAGCGGACCCGGCGCAGCGTGACGGTGCCCTGCCACGCGTCGTCAGTGTCGTTGATTACGGCGAGTTGCTGCTTCTGGAAGGTGAGCACGCGGGGGGCGTACGCGCGGCGCAGGGCATACCAGGCGGGCTTGTAGCGGCCGGCGCCGTCGACGACGGCCCAGGAGGTGACCGGCCAGCAGTCGTTGAGCTGCCAGAGGATGCTGCCCATGGTGCGCGGTGCGTGGGCACGCAGATGATCGATCGCGTACGAGGTGGCCCGCGCCTGGTTGAGCTGGGTGGCCCAGTGCCACGCCACGAAGTCGTCGGGCACCGGCATGTGGTGGGCCAGCCCGCGGTCCAGCTTGCCGTTGCCGTCCTCCGCCTTCTGGTGCAGCAGGAACGCCGGCGACTCCTTGCTCAGGTTGCCCGGCGCCAGCGAGCTGACCAGGGTGGACCAGGCCGGCGGCGCCTGCCAGCCGAACTCGGAACAGAACCGCGGCACGAAGTTGTCGTGGAACGTGTAGTCCTCCCGGTTCCACGCCTCCCACTCGTGCCGGGTGCCGTACCGCTGGTCGTTGGGGTGCACGTCGGCCGGGTCGTGGCCGGGGCTGGACGGGCTGCCCGGGTGGTACGGCCGGGTCGGGTCGAGCTCGGCGAGCAGGGCCGGGAAGTCCTCGTAGTAGTAGCGGGCACCCCAGGTGGCGCCCTGCAGGGCTTCCTTCCAGTGCCAGTCCTCGTGACCCCAGATGTTCTCGTTGCCGCCGTTCCACAGGATCAGCGACGGATGCGGGGCGAGCCGGGTGATGTTCTCCCGGGCCTCGGCGAGGATCTCGGAGCGGATCGGCTCCTCCTCGGCGTACGCGGCGCAGGCCAGCGGGAAGTCCTGCCAGACCAGCACACCCTTCTCGTCGCACACGTCGTAGAAGTCGTCGCTCTCCCAGATGCCGCCGCCCCAGATGCGCAGCAGGTTCGCGTTGCCCAGGACAGCCCGGTCGACGGCGGCCTCCAGGTCGGCGCGGGTGATCCGGGTGAGCAGGTGGTCCTCGGGGATCCAGTTCAGGCCGAGTACGAAGATCTCCTTGCCGTTGACGCTCAGCGTGAACCTGCTGCCGTGCTCGTCGGGGCTCTCGTCGAGGTGCACGTCGCGGAAGCCGACCCGGGTGTGGTGCTCGTCCAGCTTCTCCTCGCCGGCCAGCAGGGTCACGCTCACCGGGACCAGCGGCTGGTCGCCGTAGCCGACCGGCCACCAGAGCGGGGCGCCGGGCACGTCGAGCTCGATCGTGGCGCCGTCACCGGTGACGGGCACGCGGGTGGTCTGCTCGCCGGCGGTCACCTCGACGGTCAGCGGCGAATCCGACAGGCGCTCGACCGAGACGTGCACGGTCAGGCGGGAGCCGGTGGCGAGCGGGCGGACCGAGGCCAGCCGGGCGGTGTGCCAGCGCTCCAGGCGGACCGGCTTCCAGATGCCGGCGGTCTGCAGGTCGGGGCCCCAGTCCCAGCCGAACGAGCAGGCCATCTTGCGGACCGCGTTGAACGGGTGCGGGTACGGCCGGGGGCGCTCGCCGATCTGCTTCTGCACCTGCTCGGCGTACTCGAGGGCGGAGTCGAACCGGACCGTCAACGGCCGCCCGGTGCCGTCGGCGGCGCCGGTCACGTCGAACCGGTAGCCCCGGTGCATGTTGAACGTGCGGCCCAGCTCGGTGCCGTCGAGTTCGATCGTGGCCACCGTGTCGAGGCCGTCGAAGACCAGGTCGACGCGCTCGCCCGGGGCGGCCGGGCCGGTGGTCAGGGTGGTCTCGTAGAGCCAGGCGCTGCGGTGGAACCAGACGAGCGAGGCCTCGTTGTCGTCCAGGTACGGATCCGGGATCAGCCCGGCCGTGAGCAGGTCGGTGTGGACGGTGCCGGGGACCGCGGCGGGCAGCGCGGAGGCAGCGATCTCCGGCGGGACCGGGCCGCCGACTGCACGGACGGTCCAGCCCGCATGAAGGTCGGTCTTGAGCATGTCGGAGTGCTCCCTGTCATGTCATTGAGGGGTTGCCGCCGCGCCGGGGCTCCCACATTCTTAAGCTACTGAACGAAGTCCGTCAACGCTGGTGAGCCCGGAGGAACGATGGCCGATCTGGTGCACTTGACCGCCGCCGGAGTGAGTGTGGTGCTGGACTGCCGCGGCAGCTCGCTCCCCGCGATCGTGCACTGGGGCGAGGCGCTCGGCGACGTCACGTCCGAGCAGCTCAGTGACCTCGCGCTGGCCGCCGCCCCACAGCCGATCGGGTTCTCCGCCGACGGCGCTGTCCGCATCTCGATCCTGCCCGAGCAGTCCGCCGGATGGCTGGGACATCCGGGTCTGGCCGGGCACCGGGACGGGAAGTCGTGGTCGAGCGCCTTCACTCGCACCGGGGTGGAAACGAGCGCTCACGGCGTACTGATCAAGGCCCGTGACCAGGCTGCCCAGCTGGACCTGGCGATCGATCTCGAACTGCACCCCAGCGGGGTGCTGCGCACCCGGGCGCGGCTGACCAGCACCGCGCCGGGCACCTACTGGCTGGAGCATCTGCTGCTGTTCCTGCCGGTGCCCGCCGAGACCACCGAGTTGCTCGACTTCACCGGCCACCACCTGCGGGAACGCTCGCCGCAGCGGACCGCGTTCACGCACGGCCTGCGGGTGCGGGAGAACCGGACCGGCCGCACCGGCTACGACTCCGCCTACGTGCTGTGCGCCGGGACGGCCGGGTTCGCCAACCGGCAGGGCCGGGTCTGGGGCCTGCACACCGCGTTCTCCGGCGGGGCGCGGACCGTGGCCGAACGCAACTATCACGGGCATTCCGCGCTCGGCGGCGGTGAGCTGCTGCTGCCCGGCGAGGTCGGGCTCGGCGAGGGCGAGTCGTACACGACGCCGTGGCTCTACGGCTCGTTCGGCGCGGCGGGGCTCGACGATCTGTCCGGGCGCTTCCACAGCTACCTGCGCTCGCGGCCGTCGCATCCGCACAGGCCGCGGCCGGTCGTGGTCAACACCTGGGAAGCGGTCTATTTCGACCACGACCTGGGCCGACTCACCGAACTGGCGAAGGCGGCCGCATCCGTGGGCGCCGAGCGGTTCGTGCTGGACGACGGCTGGTTCGGCTCGCGCCGCGACGACACGTCCGGTCTCGGCGACTGGTTCGTCTCCCCCGATGTCTGGCCGGACGGTCTGGGACCGCTGATCAGCGTGGTCCGCGATCTGGGCATGGAGTTCGGGCTCTGGGTGGAACCCGAGATGATCAATCCGGATTCGGAGCTGGCGCGCGCCCATCCGGACTGGATGATGGCCGCCGGGGACCGGCTCCCCCCGACGGCGCGGGCTCAGCAGGTGCTCGATCTGGGCAATCCATCGGCGTACGAGTACGTGCGCGACCGCCTTGACGCGCTGCTCACCGAGTACGACATCGCGTACCTGAAATGGGATCACAACCGGGACCTGGTCGACGCGGGACATACGGCGACCGGGCGGGCCGGGGTGCACGACCAGACACACGCTGTCTACCGGCTCCTCGACGAGCTGCGGGCGCTGCATCCAGGCGTGGAGATCGAGTCGTGCTCGTCCGGCGGTGGGCGGGTCGATCTGGAGATTCTCGCGCGTACCGACCGGATCTGGGCGTCGGACTGCATCGACGCGCACGAGCGGGTGCCACTGCAGCGGTGGACGTCTCTGCTGGTGCCACTGGAACTGATCGGCTCCCACGTGGGCGCGCCGGTCTCGCACACCACCCACCGGTCGCTGCCGCTGGACATGCGGGCCGGCTCGGCTCTGTTCGGACATTTCGGCGTCGAGTGGGATCTGACGGCCGCCTCGTCCGCCGACCGCGAACGCCTCGCCGAGTGGGTGGCCCTCTACAAGGAGCTGCGCGGGCTGCTGCACACCGGCACGCTGGTGCACGGCGACGTGGCCGACCCCGCGTACTCGGTCACCGGGGTGGTCGGCGCATCGGACGCGATCTTCGCGCTGACCGCCACCGCCACGAGCGACGCCTATCCCCCGGGCACGGTCGCCCTGCCGGGGCTCGATCCGGACCGGGTCTACCACGTGCGCCCACAGCCACCCGGCGACGCGCCGGACGGCAACGCCGCAGCCTGGGGCGCTGC
This sequence comes from Actinoplanes sp. NBC_00393, assembly GCF_036053395.1. NCBI lineage: Bacteria > Bacillati > Actinomycetota > Actinomycetes > Micromonosporales > Micromonosporaceae > Actinoplanes > Actinoplanes sp. NBC_00393. The sequence goes on from NZ_CP107942.1 coordinate 5,657,773, forward strand.
GTTACCCTGGTGCACGCCGCACGGCGTCCGTCTGACCGGGCGCGCGCTCGGCACGTCCGGGCTGCGGCTCCCGGTGCTGTACCCCGATCGCGTCCTGCTCGTGCGCGCCACGGCTGTCTCGCCCCAAGGTGGTGACCTGAGTGAGAGAAACGGTCGGTGACGCCCGGCCGGGCCGGGGGCGCCGCCCAGCCGCCCGGGAGAGCATCCTCGACGCGATCCGCGCCTCCGAGCCGCTGAGCCGGGTCGAACTGGCGGCGATGACTGGGCTCACCGAGGCGGCCGTGTCGATGACCGTACGCCGTCTGCTCGAAGAAGGACTGGTCGTCGAAACCGGCCGCACCCCGACCGGCGGCAAACCGCGTACGCTGCTGCGCCTCGACCCGGCAGCCCGGCTCGCAGTCGGCGTCTACCTGGACCGGGACGTCACCACGTACGTGCTCACCGGCCAGACCGGCGGCGTCATCTCCCGCCTGGCGCGCCCGGCGCCGGCCGGTGACCTGCTCCCCCAGCTGACCGCCGAGATCGGCACCCTGCTCGCCGGCTCCGGCGTCGACCGGGCCCGCTGCCTCGGCGTCGGCGTGGTCTGGCCGGGGCCGCGCGGCAACATGGCCCGCTTCGACGACGCCCCGCCGCACCTGCGCGGCTGGGACAGCGAAGAACTCGGCGAACGCCTGGCCGAAGCGACCGGGTGGCCGGTGCTGGTGGAAAACGACGCTACGGCTGCCGCGGTCGGCGAGTACTGGGTGGCCCGGGTGGGGCCGGAGCAGGCGTTCGCGGCCCTGTACATGGGCAGCGGCATCGGCTCCGGCATCGTGGTCGAAGGCCGGGCGATGCGCGGTGGGCATGGCGCGGCCGGGGAGTTCGGGCATGTCTGCGTGCAGGTGGACGGGCCGGAATGCTGGTGCGGCAGCCGGGGATGCCTGGAGATCCTGGCTGGGCCGCGAACTGTGGTGTCGGCGGCCCGCTCGGACCCGGCAGCGGTTGCGGAGGCGGGTCTGGACCCGGCCGCACCGCGCAGCGTCGCCGCCGACTTCGCCGCGGTGGCCCGTGCGGCCCGCGGGGGTGCTCCCCGGTGCCTGGCCCTGCTGGAGGACTCGGCCCGGTATGTGGCCGCGGCCGCTGAGTCGGTGGTCAACCTGCTGGACATCGACCTGGTGGTGCTGACCGGGCCGGGCTTCGCGGCGGCGTCGTTCGTCTACGGCCCGGCCATCATGCGCCGGGTGTCGGCTGCGGACAACCGCACGTGGCGCCGCTCCGTGACGGTGACCGTCTCGCTGGCTGCCGCCACAGCTTCCGCTACGGGCGCGGCCGCCCTGGTGCTCCAGTCCCACCTGCGCCGCTGACCCGGCTCGGCCCGACCCGGCCCAGCCCGGCTCGGCTCGGCCCGGCTTGGCCCGGCCCGCCCCGGCTCGGCTCGGCCCGGCTCGGCCCGGCTCGGCCCGGCTCGACCCCGGCTCGCCCCGGCCTGGCTCGGCTCGGCCCGGCTCGGCTCGGCCCGGCTCGACCCCGGCTCGGCTGACGCCGAGGCACCAAACCCGCCCGCCATTCCATGCATCACCGCCAGCCGGCAGAGGTCAGCTGGCACTCAAGCACCTAATACGGCCGCCATTCCATGCGTCACCGCCAGCCGGCAGGGCTCAGCTGGCACTCAAGCACCTAATACGGCCGCCATTCCATGCGTCACCGCCAGCCGGCAGGGCTCAGCTGGCACTCAAGCACCTAATACGGCCGCCATTCCATGCGTCACCGCCAGCCGGCAGAGCTCAGCTGGCACTCAAGCACCTAATACGGCCGCCATTCCATGCGTCACCGCCAGCCGGCAGAGCTCAGCTGGCACTCAAGCATCTAATACGGCGCTATTCCATGCGTCAGTGCCAGCCGGCGAGACCGGGCTGGCCCTCGGGTGCCGGAAGCGGGCGTCATTCCGTTCCTCACCGCCGGCTGGTGAGGGGGTTGTCGATCTTGGGCGCGCAACCACACCCGAGTGTGGCAAATCGCCCAAGATCGCCACGGGCACGGCGGCTGCGGGAGCTCGGCTGGGCGTCAGGGCTGTTTCAACGTGCTGGAAACGGCCCTGCGGGCCAGCTGAGCAAGATCAGCGACCACCGGCACGGGGACACACCGCTGGTGTGGGGCTTGGCGGGACCGGCATACCTGCTGCGGGACCGGCATACCTGCTGCGGGTGGGTACAGCTGCGGTGGACGTAGCGGCGCGGAAGGGGTTGCCGAGCGGTTTCCATAGGCTCGGTGGCCATCATGGGCTCGGCCTTCATGGGCTCGGCCCTTATGTGCTCGGCGGTTATGGGCTCGGCGGCCTTCATGGGCCCGGCGGTCGCGGTGGGGCCGGGAGGGGCCGCCTGGATCGCGCGGTAGTGAGGGACTGGGTAGCTGGGTCGGGGACGGCTCTTGCTCGTACCCCCGAAAAGCGGGACCACCTGGTTTCATGGCGGTCAATAAAATCGGCTTCATGACGGGGAATGGACGACGACCAGATGGTCTGGTGATCGGCTCGCTGATCGCCATCTCTTTCGGCACGGTGTTCGTGATGGTCAACAGTGGTGGGCTGCCGGAGCCCTGGCCGCTGATCATCCAGAGCGTGGGGGCGGCCGTCGCCGCGCTGCTGATCATCGCGCTGATTGCCACGGTGCGCAGCCCGCGACGGGAACCAGCTGTGCCGGCGCGGGGCGGGTTTTCGGACAAGAGGTACTGGCTGATCGTCGCGGCGGAGGTTGTGGCGCTCTTCGGCGGGCTTGCGGTGATCAACGAGGTGCTGGAGGCGCCGGACGTCTCGGTGGCCTGGATCGCTGTGGTGGTGGGGACGCACTTCTTCGCGCTGGCGTGGGCCTGGCAGATGCCGATGTACCACTGGCTGGGCGCGGTGATGACCGGGCTGGGGCTGGGCGGCTTCCTTGCGTACGCGATGGGTGCCTCGGCGGCCGTCGTCGCGCTGATCGCCGGGGTGGGGTCGGGCTTCGCGCTGTTCGGCTCGGTGGTGGCCGGGCTGCGGGAGACGCGGCGCCGGCAGCTGGAACCGGCGGCGTAAGCAAGGCACGCCGGACACACAGCGGGCGTAAGCAAAGGCACGCCGGACACGCGGCGGCGTAAGCAAGGCACGCCGGGCACGCGGCGGCGTAAGCAAAAGGCGTAAGTAAAAGGCGGGCGCCCGAGACGCGCGAGGGCCGGCGCGTCTCGGGCGGGCTGGGTCAGCGGCGCAGTTCGCCGAGGCGGCGCTCCGGGTTGGGGGCGGCGTCGGCGAGGGTTTTCGTGTACGAGTGCTGCGGGTTGAGGATCACGTCGTCGGCGGGGCCGCGTTCGACGATCTCGCCCTTGTACATCACCAGGATCTCGTCGGAAAAGTGCCGGGCGGTGGCCAGGTCGTGGGTGATGTAGAGGACGCCCAGGTCCTCCTCGCGCTGCAGGGTGGCGAGCAGGTTGAGTACGCCCAGGCGGATCGAGACGTCCAGCATGGAGACCGGTTCGTCGGCGATCAGCACGCCGGGTTCCGGGGCCAGGGCGCGGGCGATCGCGACCCGCTGGCGCTGGCCGCCGGAGAGTTCGTGCGGGCGGCGCTGGGCGACGGTTTCGGCCGGGGTGAGGCGTACGCGTTCCAGCAGATGCAGGACCCGCTTGTGCACCTCGGCGTCGGTCATCTTCGGGTGGTGCAGCCGGATCGGCCGGGCCAGATGGTGTTCGACGGTGTGGAACGGGTTGAGCGACGCGAACGGGTCCTGGAAGACCATCTGCACGGTACGGCGGTACTGCGCGAGCCCGGCACCCCGGCGGGCGACCGGTTTCCCGTCGAGCAGGATCTCACCGGAGGACGGCTGTTCCAGCTGGAGCAGCAGTTTGGCGATGGTGGACTTGCCGCTGCCGCTCTGCCCGACCAGCGCCACGGTCCGGCCGTGGTCGAGGGTGAAGCTGACGTCGTTGACGGCGCGCAGCTTGCTGGTGCGGAAACCGTCGCGCAGCCGGTACTCCTTGACCAGGTTGCGCACTTCCAGCGTGGTCATGACGCCTCCTCGGCGACGGAGGCGACAGAGGTGCCGGAGGTGACGGAGGTGCCGGAGGTGCCGGAGGTGACGGAGACCGCGTCCAGGGCGAGCAGCCGGTCGTCCATCGCCCCGCGGACGAACGAGCCACGATCCCCGGTGAGGCTGGGGAACGACGCCAGCAACTGCCGGGTGTACTCGTGCTTCGGGTTGGTGTAAAGGTCCACGGCATCCCCCAACTCGACGATCTCGCCCGACCGCATCACCGCGATCCGATCGCTGATCTCCAGCAGCAGCGGCAGGTCATGGGTGATGAAGATGACCGCGAAGCCGAGTTCGTCCCGCAGCCGGGTGATCTCCCGCAGAATCTCCCGCTGCACGACGACATCCAAAGCGGTGGTCGGCTCGTCCATGATCATGATCTGCGGCTCGAGGGCCATCGCCATCGCGATCATGACGCGCTGCCGCATGCCGCCGGACAGCTCGTGCGGGTAGGCGTTGAGCCGCGCCCGGTCCACCCCGACACGTTCCAGCAGGTCACCGCAGCGCTGCCGGCGATCGCGCCGGGACAGCTCCGGCCGGTGGGTCTCGAAGATGTCCTCGAACTGGTCGCGGATCGAGATCACCGGGTTGAGCGAGTTCATCGCGCCCTGGAAGACCATGGAGATCTTGTCCCAGCGGGCGGCCCGCAGGTCCTCCGGCGACAGGTCTCCCCAGTCGATGTCGTAGCCCTCGCGGGAGTGGAACACCGCGTGCCCGCTGGAGATCATCGCGGGCGGCTTGAGCAGGCGGACGATTCCGTACGCCAGCGTGCTCTTACCGCAGCCGCTCTCTCCGGCCAGGCCGAGCACCTCACCGCGCTTGAGCTCGAACGATACGTTCTTGACGGCGTGCACCACCGGGCTGACCAGGTAGTCGACGCTGAAGTTCTCGACAGTCAGCACAGGGTGGCTCACAGCGTCGACTCCTTGGCCTTGCGCAGCTGCTCGCGAGACATCCGCCAGCCGCGACGGGCGGCCCGGGTCTGGTTGCGCAGCTTCGGGTTGATGATCTCGTCGATCGAGAAGTTGATCAGCGACAGGGCGGCGCCGAACAGGGCCAGCATCAGGCCCGGCGGCACGAACCACCACCAGGCGCCGAGCCGCAGGGCCAGGCCGTTCTGCGCGTAGTAAAGCATGGTGCCCCAGGTGAACGAGCCGCTGGCGCCGAGGCCGAGGTAGGACAGGCCGGCCTCGCCGAGGATCGCGAAGATGACCGCGAAGACCACCTGGGAGGCGAGCAGCGGCACCAGGTTGGGCAGGATCTCGACGAACAGGATCCGCCAGCGCTTCTCCCCCGCGACCCGGCAGGCCAGCACGTAGTCGCGGCTGCGCAGGCTCAGGGTGGAGCCGCGCAGCACCCGGGCCGAGCCGGCCCAGCTGGTGATGGCCAGCACCACCGAGACGAGCAGGATGCTCTTGTCGGGGACGTACGCGCTGATCACGATCACCACGGGCAGGCCGGGGATGACCAGCATGATGTTGGTGAACAGCGAGAACGACTCGTCGACCCAGCCGCCGGCGTAGGCGCCGACGATGCCGAAGAAACTGGACAGGATCAGGGTCAGCACGCCGACGATCAGGCCGACGAGCAGGGAGCCGCGGGTCGCGTACGCCAGCTGCGCCAGAACGTCCTGTCCGGTCTGGGTCGTACCGAGCAGGTGTTCGCTGCTGGGCCCGGCCAGGCCGATGTCGCTCACCGTCGAGGGGTCCTGGACCAACAGCGGCCCGATCAGTCCGAAGAGCACGATGGCCCCGCCGATGATCAGGCCGGCGAGAAGCTTGCCGGTCATCGGCGGCAGTGCGATGCGGCGTCTGCGGCCTGGGACCGGGGTGTCCGCCGACACCGCTTCGGCGGCCTGGGTTGCCAGAGTCATGGTCGGCTCCTCTCAGCTCCGCGCCCGGGTGCGCGGGTCGATGACCGAGTACAGGAGGTCGACCAGCAGGTTCGCGCCCAGTACCGACAGCGTGATGATCAGGAAGATGCCCTGCATGAGGGCGTAGTCGTTGCCGCCGACGGCCTGCAGCAGCGCCGAACCGATGCCCGGGTAGGAGAAGACCGCCTCGGTGACGATCGAGCCGGCGACCACGAAGCCGAGCGAGATGGCGAAGCCGGAGATGGACGGCAGGACGGCGTTGCGGGCTGCGTACCGCCGCATGATCCGGCCGCTGCGCAGGCCCTTCGCCTCCGCGGTGACCATGTAGTCCTCGGAGAGCGTGGAGACCATCATGTTGCGCATGCCGAGCATCCAGCCGCCGACCGAGCTGATGATGATGGTCAGCGCGGGCAGCGTGCCGTAGTAGATGACCGAGCCGATGAACGCGGCGTTCCAGCCGGGCGTGACGTTGTAGACGTCGTACCCACCGTTGAGCGGGAACAGCGGCCAGATGCTGCCGAACAGGAAGAGCAGGATCAGAGCGAGCCAGAAGTACGGCACCGACTGGAACATCGTCGTGACCGGGATGAGGTTGTCCAGCCAGGAGCCCCGTTTCCAGCCGGCGAGGGTGCCGAGACCCACGCCGGCCAGGAACGAGATGATCGTGGCCAGTCCGATCAGGCCGATGGTCCAGGGCAGCGTCTGCCCGATGATGTCGATGACCGAGGCGGGGAAGAACGTCACCGACACACCCAGGTCCCCGGTGGCCAGCCCGGACAGGTAGTCCAGGTACTGGCCCCAGAGCGGCTGGCTGGAGTCGGTGCCGAGCATCGCCTCGATCGACGCCCGGGTTTCCGGGCTGACCGGCCCCTTCTGGCCGAGTTTCGAGATCATGATCTCGACCGGGTCGCCCGGCATGAGTCGCGGGATGAAGAAGTTGACCGTGAGCGCGGCCCAGAGGGCGGCCAGGTAGAACCCGACCTTCCGGAGCAGGTACATGGGTTACTTCGCCGCCGGCTTCAGGTTCGACAGCACGATGCCGTTGTCCCACGCCTTCCAGGTCGCGGGCAGCGCGAACTTGTTGTCGTCGGTGGGCCAGCCGGTGGCGTTGGCGGTGCTGAACTCGGTGAGCATCGAGTTGAGGTAGATCGGGATGTACGGCAGGTCCCGGACGATCTCGGTCTGGATCTTGGCGTACTCGGCCTTCTGCGCGTTCTCGTCGTTGGTGGCCGACGCCGCCTCGATGGCCTTGTCCACCGTCGCGTTGCTGTAGCGGGAGTAGTTGCCGCTGGTGCCGGCCGCCTCACCGACCTTGGCGGTGGTCTTGGTGACGTACTTCAGGCTGTAGGTCGCGAACGGGTTGGTGGACGCGCCCAGGCCGATCGAGTCCAGCGACAGCTGGTACTTGCCCTGCACCTGGTTGTTGTTCCACTCGTTCCAGGACAACTGGCTCGGCTTGAGCTCGATGCCGACCTCTTTGAGCTGCTGCGACATCGCGTCGTTGAGCGAGATGTAGTCACTCCAGCCGGTGACGGTCTGGATGGTCAGGGACAGCTTCTCGCCGCCCTTGGCCCGGATGCCGTCGCTGCCCTTGACCCAGCCGGCCGCGTCCAGGATCTGGTTCGCCTTGGCCACGTCCGGGGCGCCCGGGATGGTGAGGTTCGCCGGGTCGGCGATCCACTTCTTGTCCCGCTCGGGCGGCAGCATCGTCGGGGAGGCAGTCTTCGCGAAGCCGCCACCGGCCAGCTTGTTGAGCTGGTCGCGGTTGAGCGCGTGGTAGATGGCCTGGCGCACGGCGACGTCGGTCTGCGGGCCGGTGCAGCCGAGGTCGGCGTTGGCGCAGGTGAAGATCGACGTGGTCATCGCCGGGGTGTTGACGTACGTCAGGTTCTTGTTGCTGGCGATCAGCTGGTCGAGGCCGGGCAGGAAGGAGCTCATCCAGTCGACCTGACCGGCGGTCAGCGCGGCGCTGGCGGCGTCGGCGGTGGCCAGGGAGATGTACCGGACGTTCTGGATCTGCGGCTTGTCCGGCTGCCAGTAGCCCGGGTTCTTCTCCATCACGTAGCTCTGCGCGGTGAACTGCTTGAGCTTGTACGGACCGGTGCCGACCGGGTTCTGGTTGATCGTCTTCGCCGGGTCGTCGATCTTGCCCCAGATGTGCTCCGGGATGATCGCGGTGTTGCCGACGATGGACGCTTCCTCGGTGTACGAGGTGACCGGGAAGGTCAGGACCACGGTCTTGTCGTCTTTGGCCTCGACCGAGGTCAGCTTCAGACCGGTCGCGTTGATCGACTTCGTCTTGTTGATCAGGTCGAAGGTGAAGGCGACGTCCTTGGCGGTGAACGGCTGGCCGTCGGACCACTTCACGCCTTCGCGGGTGGTGATCGTCAGCTGCTTGCCGTCCGGGCTCCAGGAGTGGCCGGTGGCGAGCATCGGCGCCGGCTCCGCCTCACTGGCGAAGTTGAAGTAGTAGAGCGGCTCGTAGATGAGCCCCTGGGTGGGCTGCAGGAACGTCGGGCTGAACGGGTTCCAGTTCTCGACGATCGTGCCGGTCGCACCGTTGAAGACGGTTACCGTGCTGTTCGCACCGTTCGTGCCTGATTTGTTATCACCGGAAGAGTCGGAACAGCCGGTCAGCGCGAGCGCGACCGCGGCGGCCACCGCGATGGCCCGGCGACGGCCTTTGAAGAGGTCATACATCAGCGAATCCCTCGTTCGGATCGCCACCGGGGGCGGCGAGTGAAGCGGTTCAGCCGCGCCGCACAGGTGCGGCGCGGATCACCTTCGACGGGCCATTATTAAGTCGCTTAAGTTTGCTCTGTCAAGAGCAGGTTTCCGGTCGTCGCTCAGTACGCCACTTCGCGGCCCGGCACGAGACGTGGAGAGTCATCAATGCCTGATCAATCGAAGCCGATCACGGTGCTCTGCACCGGCGACAGCATCACCGACTGCGGTCGCCGGGAAGATCCGGACCATCTCGGGTACGGCTACGTGCGCCGCCTGACCGTGCCCGGAGCCCGGATCGTCAACACCGGGATCGGCGGGGATCTCTCCGCCGACCTGGCCGCCCGCTGGGACCGCGACGTCCTGGCGCACTCCCCCGACGTGCTGTCGGTGCTGATCGGGATCAACGACGTGTGGCGGCGCTACGACGGCGCCGGGCAGGTCACCACCGCCGCGGAGTTCGCCGCCAATCTCCGCGGTTCACTCAGCCGACTGCAGCCCGGAGTGAGGCTGATTCTCATCGAGCCGTTCGTGCTGCCGGTGACCGAGGAGCAGCAGCGCTGGGAGGCCGAGGATCTGGGCGAGAAGCGAGCGACGGTACGCGAGCTGGCCACCGAGTTCGGTGCGGCGTTCCTGCCGGCGCAGCAGATCCTGACCGCGGCCGCGGCTCGCGAAGGCGCCGCCGCGATCGCCGCCGACGGGGTGCACCCCACCGATCGCGGGCACGAGTTGCTGGCCCAGGCTCTTGACCCCTTAGTTAACTCATTTTAGATTCTCCGGGACATGATTCACACCAACCATTGACAATCATGAAACCTTCAGCGCATCGTGGGAGCGCTCCCAGCATCCCGTCCCCCGGGAGCACCCCCACGACCGTCCGCCACCGCACCCGGCGGACAGGGAGGAAGCCATGAAATCGAAATGGTGGGGCGGCCTCGCGGCCGTCCTGACCGCCGGCGCCGCGGCGCTCACGATGGCTCAGCCGGCTCAGGCTGCCGCAGGTTTCACCGTCTCCGGCACCCGCATCCTCGACGCCAACGGCAACACCTTCGTGATGCGCGGGGTCAACCACGCGCACACCTGGTACCAGGACCGCACTCCCCAGGCCCTCGCCGACATCAAGGCGCTCGGCGCCAACACCGTCCGGGTCGTGCTCGGCAGCGGGCAGCGCTGGGGACCGGACAGCGCCGCCAACGTCTCCACCGTGATCAGCCAGTGCAAGGCGAACCGGTTGATCTGCGTCCTCGAGGTCCACGACACCACCGGGTACGGCGAGCAGTCCGGCGCCGCGACCCTGGCGCAGGCCGTCGACTACTGGATCTCGATCAAGAGCGCGCTCGACGGCCAGGAGAACTTCGTCATCCTGAACATCGGCAACGAGCCGTACGGCAACGGCTCGACCGCGTCGAACTGGACCGCCGACACCAAGTCGGCGATCACCCGGCTGCGTTCCGCCGGCTTCCAGCACCAGATCATGGTGGACGCGCCGAACTGGGGCCAGGACTGGCAGTTCATCATGCGCGACAACGCCGCCTCGGTGTTCGCCGCCGACCCGCAGAAGAACACCGTCTTCTCGATCCACATGTACGGCGTGTTCGACACCGCCGCGGAGATCACCGACTACCTGGGCCGGTTCCAGACCGCGAACCTGCCGATCGTGGTCGGCGAGTTCGGTTTCGACCACTCCGACGGCAACCCCGACGAGGACACCATCTTCGCCACCGCGCAGCAGCGCGGCATCGGGTACCTCGGCTGGTCGTGGTCGGGCAACGGTGGCGGCGTCGAGTACCTCGACATGGTCACCGGCTTCAACGCGGCGCAGCTGACCACCTGGGGCCAGCGGATCTTCAACGGCGCCAACGGCATCAAGGCGACCTCGCGGGAGGCGACGGTCTTCGGCGGCACGTCCTCGCCGTCGCCCTCGTCTTCGGCGTCGCCCAGCAACCCGTCCTCACCGTCTCCGTCGCCCAGCAACCCGTCCTCACCGTCTCCGTCGCCCAGCAACCCGGGCACCGGCGGGTGCACCGCGACCTACACGGTGAACAACTCGTGGCCGGGCGGCTTCCAGGGCACCGTGACCGTGAAGGCCGGCGCGGCCGCGATCAACGGCTGGACCGTCACCTGGACCTGGCCCAACGGCCAGCGCTTCACCAACAGCTGGAACGCCAGTGTGACCAGCTCGGGTGAGACGGTCACCGCCCGCAACGCCGCCTACAACGGCAAGCTCGCCGCGGGTGGCGAGGCCAGCTTCGGGTTCACCGCCTCCCGGGGAACCACCAACAACGCTCCGTCGCCGATCGCCTGCGCCGCGAGCTGAAGCATCACTCCTGCCGGTGCCGTGGGCTCGCCTGCCCGCGGCACCGGCTCTTTGCTCACCGAACAGCACAGCCGTTCTGCTCACCGGACGGCGTAGTCGGCCAGACCCGGCTCCAGCAGGGCGAAAGCCTCCCCGGCCAGGGCGGTCACCGCCTCCGCGATCTCGTGATCGGGGCGGCTGTCGAGCGTACGCCGCAGGGTTTCCTCAAAAAGCAGGCGCAGGACGCCGCCCATCTGGGCGGCCGCGACGCGCGGCCGGAGGTCTCCGGCGGACCTCCCGGTGATCTCTGCCAGAGCCTCTGCCAGCGACCGTTCCCGTTCGTCGTGGAACTCGCGCAGCCGGGCCGTCAGCGCCGGACTCGCGGTGATCATGCGGGCGAACCCCGGGCCGGAGAAACCGATCACCGGATCGTGCGCGGCGAGAGCGCCCAGCAGCGAGCGGCGCAGCGCAGCCAGGGCGGACTCGCCGGGCAGCCGGTCGCGGACCGCGTCGGCCGGCCCGTGGATGAACGGGCCCTGCAGATCGAGCGCAAGATCCTCCTTGCGCGGGAAGTAGTTGGTGACCGTCATCTTGGCGACCTGCGCGGCCGCCGCCACCTCGGCGATCGTCACGTTGTCGAAGCCGCGCTCCAAGAACAAGCGGGTGGCCTGGTGGGAGATGTGCTCGCGGGTCTGCTGCTTCTTGCGCTCCCGCAGCCCGGACGGTCGGTCGATCACGCCGCTACTATAGCGGAAAATTAGGCTTGACATATTTTTAGGTTCGACCTAAATTCGAACGGTGACAGTTGAAGAGTTCTCCGTAGACCGCGGTCCCTACGCGCTGACCACCGGACCTGACGGCGCTCTCTGGTTCACCCTCGTGCACAGCGGGCGGATCGGCCGGCTGATGCCCGGTCAGGAGCCGGTCACCTATCCCGTCAGTCCGCAGAGCGGGCCGACGATCATCACCGCGGGGCCGGACGGCGCTCTGTGGTTCACCGAATATCAGGGGCATCGCATCGGGCGGATCACCGTCGACGGCGAGGTCACCGAGTTCGAGCTGCCCACCCCGGAGTGCGGGCCGTTCGGGATCACCGCGGGGCCGGACGGTGCCCTGTGGTTCACGATGACCGCCGCCGACCGGGTCGGGCGGATCACCACCGACGGCAAGGTCACCGAGTTCGACCTGCCGGTGAGCGGCGCGTTCGCGTCGGCGATCACGGCCGGCGGGGACGGCGGCCTGTGGTTCGCCCTCAACCAGGGCAACGCGATCGGCCGGATCGGGACCGACGGGGCCATCGCCGTGCATCCGCTGCCGACCGAGGGCGCCGCGCCGGTCGGGATCGCCGCCGGGCCGGACGGCGCCGTGTGGTTCGTGGAGATCGGGGCCGGCCAGATCGGGCGAATCACGCCGGACGGCGCGATCGAGGAGTTTCCGCTGCCCAACCGGGCGGCGCGCCCGCACGCCGTCGTGGTCGACGGCGACGGGACGCCGTGGTTCACCGAGTGGGGCGCCAACCGGGTCGCCCGGATCGCGGCGGACGGCACGGTGACCGGCTACGACCTGCCGACGCCGAAATCCGAGCCGCACGGGATCGCGGTGGGCCCGGACGGGGCGTTGTGGACCGCTCTGGAGTTCGGCGCGCTGGCCCGGATCACCCGCTGACGCACTCGCGACGAGAGGAACCGATGTCAAACCCCGAGTTCGACCGCCAAGTTCGCAATCTGATCGACCTGGGCTATCCGGCGCAGGTCGAGGACAAGCTCGAGCCGCTGCGCGAGCTCGCCGGCGACACGGCGTTTCTGCTGGTCGTCACCAGGACGCTGGTGCCGGTCGAGGAGATGATGCCGCGCACCACCCTGGCCGGGAAGAAGAAGCCCGGCTTCGTGGACGGTTCGTTCGAGCCGGGCTCGCTGGAGCGGTTCGTCGCCACCCCGGCCACCGCCATGCCCGGTCACGACGCCTATCTCCTGCTCGGCGCTGAGCGGGGCGAGGAGTTCTGCGGCGTCGTGCCGAACGACGCGATGGCGACCATCGCCGACCGCGGCCGCACCCCGCTCACCATCGAGGAGGGCATCGCGCTGATCACCCACTTCCCCGAGCTGCTGGAGAAGAACAAATGCTTCTCGCTCGGCGGCTCCCGGTCCACCGACCGGCGGGTTCCGGCCCTGTGGATCAGCCAGCAGGCGCCGAAGCTCGGCTGGTGCTGGGCCGGCAATCCGCACACCTGGCTCGGCATGGCGTCAGCCGCAGCCCGCGTCGCCCCGTAACCCGCCCGTCACCGGATTGAGACCCAGCGCACACCCCCTTGAACAGCCGCTACACAACTTGAAGTGTCAAGATTCGGCCTGCTCTACGGGGAGAGTCGGGGGATGCGCGGATGAAGTGGGCCAGGACGGCTGTCACGGCCACGGTGGCGATGGGCGCCGCCGCGGGGCTGTATGTGGCTCTCGGCCGCGAGGACGACCCGGACCAGGCCCCGTCCAGCGCCGCCGTGGTTCCGTCAGCCGCGCCGACCGCGGTGACCGAGGTCAAGGCGCCCGAGGTCAAGGTCCTCGAGTCGGTCGAGGAGCCACTGCCGTGGGTCGGCACCTGGGCGGTGGCCGTCCAGCCTCGCGGCCGGGCCTTCGCACGGCAGACGCTGCGCCAGATCGTGCACACCAGCATCGGCGGGACCAGCGCCCGGGTGCGGCTGTCCAACGCGTACGGGGCTCGCCCCCTCACGGTGAGCAGCGTGCACCTGGCCCGGCGGTTGACGGACAGTGCGATCGACCCGGCCACCGATCAGCCGGTGACGTTCGGCGGCAAGACCTCGGTGACGATCCCGGCCGGCGAGTCGGCGGTCAGCGACCCGGTCGCCTTCGCGGTGCCGGCCGACAGCGACCTCGCGGTGAGTGTGTACCTGCCGAAGAACACCGGCACGAGCACCCGCCACGGGTTCGCCGGCCGGCACAACTACATCGCGTCCGGCGACCAGGCGTCGTCCGCGGACCTGCGCGGGGCGAAAACCGTCAAGAGCTACTTCTTCCTGGCCGGCGTCGACGTGCAGAATGCGAAGGCGACCGGCTCGGTGGTCACCTTCGGCGCCTCGATCACCGACGGCGTCGCCTCGTCCTTCAACGCCAACCGCCGCTGGCCCGACCTGCTCTCCGACCGGTTGCGGGCGTCCGGCCGCACCGTCGGCGTGCTCAACACCGGCATCAGCGGCAACCGGTTCACCTCGGACCGCAGCGGCGAGAGCGCCGCCAAACGCTTCGACCGCGACGTCCTGCAGCAGCCCGGCGTCCGCTGGGTGATCATCTCGGACGACGCGATCAACGACCTCGGCCACGGCGCCTCCCCCGCCCGGCTCAAGGACGAACTGCGCGACCTCGTCGACCGCGGCCACGACGCCGGCATCAAGGTGATCTGCTCGACGCTCACCCCGTTCCGCGGCGCCGGCTACTGGACCCAACGCGGCGAACAGGGCCGCACCGAGATCAACGCCTTCATCCGCTCCGGCCGCAGCGGCTGCGACGCCGTCCTCGACCAAGATCGCGCCACCCACGACCCGGCCTCCCCCACCCGCTTCCTGGACAAATACGACTCCGGCGACCATTTGCACCCGGACAGCCAGGGCATGCAGGCCATCGCCAACGCGGTCAACTTGCGCTGGTTCTGAAGGGAAAGACCTTTCGGCGTACGACAGAGCCGCGATCTCGCTGCCACTCCGGGCCCCAGCGCGGCCGCCGGGCCCATGTAGGTGGTTGCGCAGGAGATGCTGCCGCTCCAAGCCGCAGCGTTGGTGCCGAGCCGCAGCCCTTGGTGCCGAACCCGCGCGGCCGCGGAGCAGCGCGGGTGCCGAGCTGCAGCCCTGGCGCCGAGGCGCAACCCTTGGTGCCGAGCCCGCGCGGCCGCAGAGCAGCGCGGGTGCCGAGCTGCAGCCCTGGCGCCGAGCCGCAACCCTTGGTGCCGAACCCGCGCGGCCGCAGAGCAGCGCGGGTGCCGAGCTGCAGCCCTGGTCCCGGGCCTCGGCGCAGCCGCCGAACAGCGCTGGTCCCGGACCTCAGCGCGGTAGCTGAGCAGCGCTGGTTTCGAGCCGCATCGCGGATGCCAGGCCGCAACGCGAGCGCCGGCGGCAACACGGATGCCGGGCCGCAACACAGGCGCCGGGCCGCAGCGCGGCAGTCGGGTTGTGGTGCGGCCGCCGGGCTCTGCAGGGGTCAGCGCTGAGGACGGATGGCCCCGGCGACGCAGCGGAGCACGAGCCGCAGGATCTCGTGGCGGGAGGAGTTGCTCTCGGCGAGGAAGCTCCAGCCGAGATAAAGCTGCGCCCAGATCAGGCTCTGCACCCAGATCGGCGGCAGCTCCGGGTCGATGCTGCCGTCGGCCCTGCCCCGCAACACGACCTCCTCGAACCAGTCGTCGCAGGCGCCTGGGCCCTCGTCGTCCAGCGCGATCTGCTCCCGGAAGAGCAGCGACAGCACGTCGCCGAGATCAAAATATTCCTCGCAGAGCCGGTAGACGGCAGCGGCGCCGCTGTCCTCGGTGATGCGGGCGCGGATGCGGGCCTGGTCGACGCGGTCGATCGCCTCTGCGCGCAGGGCGGTGAGCAGATCGCTGCGCTCCGGGAAGTAGCGGTGCAGCGTGGTGCGGCCCACGTCGGCGGCGGCAGCGACGTCGCCGAGCGAGGCGGCCGGGTTGCGGGCGAGGACCTCGATGGCGGCGTCGAGGATGGCCTGCCGGGTGCGCGCGCGGCTGCCGGTGGGGACGGTGCTCACTGGCACAGAATAACAGTTGCCCATTTTGGAACAGCAGTGTTCCATTGCGGGTATGCCGGATGCCACGAGATTGAAGACTCTGCTGGGCGTTCTCCGACCGCACCGCCGCACCATGGCCATCGGGCTGGCCCTAGGCCTGGTCGCCAACGCCGCCGGGCTGGCCACCCCGATGGTCACCAAATGGGTGCTCGACTCCTTCAGTGACGGGGTGGACCTGGCCGGGCCGATCGGGGTGCTGCTCGGCCTCGTCGTGATCGGTGCGGCCATCACCCTGTGGCAGTGGATCCTGATGGGCACGCTGGCCGAGCAGATCGTGCTGGATGCGCGTACGTCGATCATCAGCCGCTATTTCCGGGCGCGCGTCGGTGACCTGCAACGCCGGCCCACCGGCGAGCTGGTCACCCGGGTCACCTCCGACACCCAGCTGATGCACGAGGCGTCGGGCAGCCTGGTCGGCCTGATCAACGCCGGGGTCGGGCTGATCGGCACGCTGATCCTGATGGCCGTGCTCGACCTGACCCTGCTGGGCTGCACCCTGATCTCGGTCGTCCTGGTCAGCGCGGTGATGGCGATGCTGCTGCCGAAGATCAGCACCGCGCAGACCGCGGCACAGGACTCGATCGGGAAACTCGGCGCCAGTCTGGAGGGTTCGCTGCGCGCTATTCGTACGGTGAAGGCCAGCCGCGCCGAGACTCGCCAGAGTGAGCAGATCATCGGAACCGCGCGGGACGCCGCGGCACACAGCGTGCGCGCCGCCAAGGTCGCGGCCACGGTGTGGACGATCTCGTGGTCCGGCATCAACCTGGCCGTGATCCTGATCCTGGCGGTCGGCGCCTGGCGCGCGCACCTCGGCCTGCTGGAGGTGTCGAGCCTGGTCGCGTTCCTGCTCTACGTGTTCCAGCTGATGGGGCCGATCAGCGAGCTGACGCAGAACATGACGGCGCTGCAGTCGGGCATCGCCGCGGCCGGGCGGATCAACGAGCTGTCCACCATCGCGCTGGAGCCGCACGAGCAGAGCCGGCCCGGCGGCGCCCCCGACCTCGACGGCCCGGTGCTGGTCCTGCAGGACGTGACCGCGCGGTACGGGCCGGACGCCCCACCCGCGGTCCGCGGCATCGACCTGGAGATCCCGCGGCGCGGGCACACCGCGGTGGTCGGACCGTCCGGCGCCGGCAAAACGACCCTTTTCTCGCTGCTGCTGCGCTTCCTCGAGCCGGACGGCGGCCAGATCCTGCTGGACGGCCGGCCCTACGCGACGTGGTCGCACGACGAGGTGCGGTCCCGCTTGGCGTACGTCGAGCAGGAGACCCCGGTGGTCCCCGGCACGATCGGCGACAACCTGCGCTTCACCCACCCCGACGCCACCGACGAGGAACTGCTCGCCGTCCTGCGCTCGGTCCAGCTCGACGACAAGATCAACGAACTGCCGGACGGCCTGGACACCTCCCTGAGCTCCACCGACGTGTCCGGCGGCCAGCGTCAGCGGATCGCGCTGGCCCGGGCGCTGCTGCGTACCCCCGAGGTGCTCCTGCTGGATGAGGCAACCGCGCAGGTGGACGGCCTGACCGAGGCCGCTGTGCAGGACTGCATCCGCTCCCGAGCCTCCTCGGGGGCGGTGGTGACGATCGCGCACCGTCTCTCCACGGTCTTGGACGCCGACCGCATCATCGTGATGGACGACGGCCGGATCCGAGCCCAGGGCACCCACGCCTCCCTGTACGCCACCGACGCCCTCTACCGCAGCCTCGTCGAGGCCCTGCGCATAGCCGCCGACCAGCCCGCCCCGGTCTAACCCAGCTGACCGTCAGCGTCGTTTCCCGCGCGCTGAAGCAGCAGTGCGCGTCAGCCGAGCCCCCTCGGCTGACCGCCACCGTCGTATCCCGGCCGCCGAAGCAGCAGTGCGGGTCAGCTAGCCGGGGCCGAGGGGGCCGGTTGCCATGGTGCCGCCGACGGTGCGGTGCTCCGGGGCGGTGGGGTCGGGTTCGCTGAGGTCGGCGGCCCACTTCTCGGCGTCGTCGTGTGGGTGGTAGCCGATCGCCTCGCCGCCGGCGGTGGACCACCAGCGGCGGGAGTTGGCGGAGACGCCCCAGACCAGGCGCCATCCGGTTGCCGTCAGCGCCGCCTCCACCAGGCGCGCGAGGTCGTCCGGGGAGAGCCATACCGACAGGTCGCGCGGGTTCCGCGGGTGGTCGTGGCAGGCGCCGATCCGCAGGCAGATGACGTGCAGGCCGTGGCGATCGTGGTAGAGCCGGCCGAGGGTCTCCAGGGCCGCTTTGCTCCAGCCGTAGTAGGTGTCCGGCCGGGGTGGCACGTCGTCGGGAAGGTCGGCTTCGGTGCGTTCGTGCAGGCCGGCGGCGTGGTTGCTGGAGGCGAGCACCACCCGTGGAATGCCGAGCCGGTACGCGGCCTGCAACACCCGTTCGGTGCCGCGGACGTTGACCTCGAGCACGTCGTCGAACGGGCTCTCGTCGGCGAGGCCGCCGAGATGCACGATCGCGTCGACACCCCGGGCGGCGCGTTCGACCGCGTCGCCGTCGGTGACGTCGAGGGCTTCGACCCCGTCGGCGGGATGGAGGTCGGTCAGGCGCAGGGTGTGCTGGGTGAGGCGTTCGCGCAGTATGGTGCCGAGGGCCCCGGAAGCGCCGGTCATGAGGATCACCGCCATGCGATCGTGATGCCCGCCCCGGCATCTCTCATGCCTTCGCCCGCCGGGAAACCCAGGCCGGCCGGGTGATCAGCGCGGGTCGGGTGATCAGCGCGGGCCGGATGATCAGCGCGGGCCGGATGATCAGCGCGGGCCGGATGATCAGCGCGGGTCGCCGGCGGGTGAGCGGTCGGCCGGCACCGGCTCGGTGTGCCGCCAGCGATAGAGGGCCACAACCCCCGGAACGATCAGCGCGACCACGACCACGAACCACAGGAAGATCGTGAGCGGCGTCGAGACCAGCACCGACCAGTCACCCTCGGAGAGGGCCAGCGCCCGGCGCAACTGCTGCTCGAACAGCGGTGCCAGGATCAGGCCGACCACCGCCGGGGCGACCGGCACATCCGCCTGGCGCATGAGCAGGCCGACCAGGCCCAGCACCGTCAGGATCAGCAGGTCGGCGGTGGTGCCGCCGGCGGCGTACGTGCCGAGGCAGGCGAACAGCAGCACCCCGGCGTAGATGCCGTAGGCGGGGATCATCAGCAATCGCGCCCAGATGCGGGCCAGCGGCAGGTTGAGGATGAGCAGCATGACGTTGCCGATGTAGAGGCTGGCGATCAGCGCCCACACCAGGTCGCCGGATTCGGTGAAGAGCTGCGGTCCGGGCTGCAGGCCGTATGACTGGAAGGCAGTCAGGATGACCGCGGCGGTCGCCGACGTCGGCAGGCCGATGGTCAGCAGCGGCACCAGGACGCCGGCGGCTGCGGCGTTGTTGGCGGATTCCGGGCCGGCGACGCCTTCGATGGCGCCGTGGCCGAATTCGTGCCGGTGTTTGGAGAGCCGTTTCTCCAGGCCGTAGCTCAGGAACGTGGGCACGTCGGCGCCGCCCGCCGGGAGGCTGCCGATCGGGAAGCCGAGGGCGGTGCCGCGCAGCCAGGCCGGCCAGGAGCGCCGGAAGTCCTCGCGGGACAGCATGGCGGCGCCGCGTAACGGTTCGACGCGGCTGGCGCCGGTGCCGGCGACGACGTGGGCGAAGGTCTCGCCGAGCGCGAACAGGGCGACCACGACGATCACCACGTCGATGCCGTCGAGCAGGGACGGGATCCCGAACGCCAGCCGCGACTGACCGGTCAGGGTGTCGATGCCGACCAGCCCGACGGCGGCGCCGATGACCAGGCTGGCGGCGCCTTTGAGCAGGCTGGGGCCGAGCAGCGCGCTGACCGTCACGAAGGCGACGGCCATCAGCGCGACGTACTCGGGTGGGCCGAACCCGATCGCGAAGTCGGCGACGACCGGGGCGGCGAAGGTCAGCGCGATGGTGCCGATGGTGCCGGCGACGAAGCTGCCGATCGCGGCGGTGGCGAGCGCGGCCGCGGCCCGGCCGGCGCGGGCCATCCGGTTGCCTTCCAGCGCGGTCGCCACCGACGCGCTCTCGCCGGGCGTGTTCAGCAGGATCGAGGTGGTGGAGCCGCCGTACATGCCGCCGTAATAGATGCCGGCGAACATGATCAGGGCGGCGGCCGGTTCGAGGCGGAAAGTGATCGGCAGCAGCAGGGCCACGGTGAGCGCCGGGCCGATGCCGGGCAGCACGCCGACGGCGGTGCCGATCGTGACGCCGATCAGGGCCCAGAACAGGTTGGCCGGGGTCAGCGCGTCGGCGAAGCCGGTCAGTAGGTGCTCCATCTCAGAACCCCCACGGCCCGGTGGGCAGGCTGAGACCGATCAGCCGGTCGAAGATCAGGAACGCGACCGCGGCGAGGGTCCACCCGTAGGCGGCCACCCGTGCGGGATGGGGCGCCCCGAGCAGCAGGGCAGCGCCGGTGAACAGGCCGGCGGAGCTCACCACGTACCCAAGAAGGGGTAAAAGCAGGGCAAACGCGACCAGCAGCACCACCATCAAGGCAAGGCGCCGCAGGCGCCGAGCATCCAGAGCAAAACCGGGCGGCGTACGAAGTGAGCGCGCCCCCTGCGCCGCGAGTGCCCCGCCGAGGAGTCCGAGCAGGATCCCGATCAGGGTCGGCGCGGCCGCGGGCCCCAGCGCGTCGTCGGACTCCCGCAGGTTGGCGGCATCGACGAGCACCACGATGGCTGCAACGATCATGAGCAGCCCGAGCAGCATCGTCGCCCGAGCCTGCGACCGCTCGCGCTCCTCCACGGTCGCCGCGTCGGCCTCGGCCGCCTCAGCGCTGGAAAGGGGGTCAGCGGTGGGCGGACGGCGGTCCGGGTCGGCGGTTGTCATGCGATGCCCATTTTGACCAGGACGTCGGTCACGGTCTCGCGTTCGGTCTGCAGGTAGGTCTCGAACTCGGGGCCGGCCAGTGTGGCATCGCCCCAGCCGCGCCGCTGCAGGGTTTCCTTCCAGGCTTCGGTGCGGGTCATGTCGACCACCAGGTCTTCCAGTGCCTGTTCGTCGGCGGCGCTGATGCCGGCCGGGGCGACCACGCCGCGCCAGTTGGCCAGTTCCACGTCGACGCCGGCCTCCGTCAGGGTGGGCACGTCGGGCAGGGCGGGCAGCCGGTCGGCGCTGGAGACGGCGATCGGGCGTACCGTGCCGGCTTCGATCTGGCCCTCCAACTCGGACACGCCGGAGACGCCGGCGGTGGCCCGGCCGGAGAGCAGCGTGGACAGCGCCTCGCCGCCGCCGGAGTGGGCCACGTAGTTGACGCCGCCCGGGTCGGCGCCGATGGCGTCGGCGATCAGGCCGGCCAGGATCTGTTCGACGCCGCCCGCCGAGCCGCCGGCGAACGAGACCGCGCCGAGGTCGGCTTTCATCCGGGCGACCAGGTCGGCGAGGTTCTGCACATCGGAGTCGGCGGGGACGACCACCACCTCGTAGTCGGTGGTGAGCCGGGCGATCGGCGTGGTGCTGTCCAGGTCGACCGGGGAGTCGTTGCTCTCGATCGCCCCGACCATGATCAGGCCCATCACCATGAGCTGGGTGGGGTCGCCCTGGTACCGGGCGAACTGGCTCAGCCCGATCGTTCCGCCGGCGCCGGCGACGTTGTAGACCTCGGTGCGGCCGGTGAGGTCACGCAGCGCGGACTGCATCTCGCGGGAGGTCTGGTCCCAGCCGCCGCCGGGCGCGGCCGGCGCCATCAGCCGTAACTGGCGGCCGTCGAGGAAGTCGGTGCTGCCACTCTCGCCCCACGGCGTCGTGATGATCAGCAGCAGGGTGGACACCGCCGCCACCACCCAGGGGACCACCGCGGCCGGTCGCCAACGCATCGCGCCACCCCGCTTCCCATGCGGCCGGGTCGATATCGGCTTACCTTCGAATTGTTGACCCGGAGGGCAGATGGCGCACGTCGTGGTGGTCGGTGGAGGTAACGCCGGGTTCAGTGCGGCGCAGGCGGCCGCGGCCCGGGGGCGCAGCGTGGTGCTGCTGGAGAAGGGCCGGCCGGACGAGGCGGGCGGCAACAGTTTCTACACGGCCGGGGCGTTCCGGATCGCGCACCAAGGGCTGGACGACGTCGTGGGACTTCTCGATCCTGATCCCCGGTTGGCGGAGACGGTTCTTCCGGCGTACCCGGAAGAGGTTTTCCTGGAAGACCTGCATGCCGTGACCGGCGGCCGTGCCGATGCGGGGTTGGCCGCGGCCCTGGCGGCGGAGAGCGGTCCGGCGCTGCGGTGGCTGCACGGCCTGGGGTTGCGCTTCCGGCTGATGTACGAGCGACAGTCGTATCCGGACAGCGAAGGCCGGCACGTCTTCTGGGGTGGTCTCGCGATCGGCAGCACCGGCGGCGGGAAAGGCCTGGTCGAGCAGCACACCAGCGCGGCGCGGGCCGCCGGGATCGAGATCCGGTACGGGCATCGCTGCGGTGACCTGATGGTCGAGAACGGTCGGGTGACCGGCGTCCACTGGACCGACGAGGACGGCGGGGCCGGGGTCACCGAGGCGGAGTCGGTGGTGCTGGCGGCCGGCGGCTTCGAGGCGAACCCGCAGTGGCGGCGCGAGCATCTCGGCGCGGGCTGGGAGCGGGCGCTGGTCCGGGGCACGCCGTTGAACACCGGCGACATGCTGCGCGCGGCGCTGGCCGCGGGTGCGGCGCGCGGCGGGGACTGGTCGTCGTGCCATGCCGTGGCGTGGGATGCGGGCGCTGCGGCGTCGGGTGACCGGGAGCTGACGAACCGGTTGACCCGGCAGAGTTATCCGCTCGGCATCGTGGTGAATCTGGAGGGCCGGCGGTTCCTCGACGAGGGGGCCGACTTCCGGAATTACACGTATGCGAAGTATGGCGGGGAGATTCTCCGGCAGCCGCAGGGGATGGCGTTCCAGATCTTCGACGCGGAGATCCGGCCGATGCTGCGGACCGAGGAGTACGACGCGCCGGGCACGACGGTGGCGACCGCGTCGTCCCTGCCGGCGCTGGCCTCCGCGATCGGTGTCCCGGAGGCGGCGCTGGTGCGGACGGTCGAGGAGTTCAACGCCGGGATCGACGAGTCGGTGGCGTTCGACCCGTCGGTGAAGGACGGGCGGGCGTCCCGGACGTCGCCGCCGAAGAGCAATTGGGCGCTGCCGGTTCGGACGCCGCCGTTCTACGCGTTCCCGGTGACCTGCGGGATCACGTTCACGTTCGGTGGGTTGCGGGCTGATGAGCACGGGCGGGTGCTGACTGCGGACGACTCTGTGCTGCCCGGGCTGTATGTGTGCGGGGAGATGCTGGGTGGGCTGTTCAGCGGCAACTATCCGGGTGGCACGGGGTTGACCGCGGGCACGGTGTTCGGCCGGCGGGCCGGGACGCTGGCCTGAGTCCCGGCACGCTAAGCCGCGATCAACTCCCGCTCCGGTTCGGGACGGCGAGACCCGTAGACGGTCATCACCACACTCCTTGCCCAGCGCATCCGGGGTGCCGCGGTCTCCGGGCAGTCGCCGTAGGCGGCGGCCATCGCGGCCACGCATCCGCGTGTGCCACCACAGGCGCGCACGGCCTGCGCGATGGCGGCGTCGACCATGGCCGCGTCGATCTTGGAATCGGTGAGGCGGCAGTTGCTGGACAGGTCGCTGGCGAACAGGGCGGAGGCTCGGGCGGCTAGCATCTGGCTTCGCATGACGATCAACTCCGATCAATGGGTGGGTCCTGGCTTCAGAGTGGCCCACCCGGGCGAGAGATCGCCTCCGGGTTTCTGACGGACGGCAGGAATCCGGGAGACCCTTAGGTGTCAGATCTTGCACTGACGGGCTGACGGGCCGACGGGCCGACGGGCCGACGGGCCGACGGGCCGACGGGCCGACGGGCTGCGATGCTCAACCCCCGCCGTCCGGGCGCCCGCGTGGCCGGCCTCCGCCTTCGGACATCCGCCTTTGGCACGCCACCTTCCGGGCCTCCGCCTGCCCCGGCCGCTTTCGATCGATGAGGAGCAGGCGCTCAGGAATGATTGCGAGCGCAGCCCAGAAAGCCACGTCGATCATTTCGCCGGGCGGCATTCCCGGTCCGCTCGGCCCGTCGATTCCGGCAATTCCGCCGGCCGCGGGTGATCGACCGCGCGCGGTGACCAGCCGCCGGCCGGAAAGCCTGCAGCGTCGGCCCCGCAAGCGTCCGACATGGAGGAATGCGCTTTCCGCCGCAACTTACGACGCCCATCGCCAGTTGTCAACGGCGGCCAATGATCACTGCAACATTCCTGCAAACAAAAAGCATTGACGCTCTCCGATACCCAAATTTATGGTCGGGCCAAGGTTTCACGCGTGTTAACGCGCCTTTCTCCCCTCGATTCCGCCGAACGCCGTCACCTCCGACCGGCGGCGATCCGGCATGCCTCGATCCCTCAGGCCCAACCCCCACGCAAGGAATCCCGATGAGACGACTCCGATGGATCGCCACCGCCGCCGCGGTGGCCACCGCGGCACTGACCGCCGGCGCGGTGATCAGCGGCCCGGCCTACGCCGAGACCCTGTTCGGCGACGACTTCGACGACGGCAACGCCGACGGCTGGTCGCGTAACGGCGGCACCTGGTCGGTGGTCACCGACGGCTCGCCCGCCTACCGCCAGTCCAGCACCAGCGCGAATGCCCGCGCCCTGGCCGGCAGCACGGCCTGGACCGATTACACCGTGCAGGCCCGGGTGCGGCCGATCACGTACGCCACGGCTGCCCGCACGGCCGGCATCGCGGCCCGCGCGCAGTCGACGAGCCAGTACTACGCGCTGGTCCTGACCGGCAGCGGCACGGCTCAGCTGCAGCGCGTCTCCGGCGGCACGGCCACGGCGCTGGGCACGGCCGCGGTCGGGGGCACGGCCGGCACGTGGCGGACCCTGGCGCTGCGCGCGCAAGGCAACACACTGACCGGGTACGTCGATGGCGCGCAGATCCTCCAGGCCACCGACAGTGCGTACGGCGCGGGCCGGATCGGCCTGGTCACCGGGTACGCGAGCGCCTCCTACGACGACGTGGTCGTCGACACCACCGCCCCGGGTCCCGGGCCCAGCCCGAGCCCGACCACTCCTCCCCCGCCCGGTGACTGCCGGGTCACCGGCGCACCCATCGGCTTCGCGACGGTGAACGCCTGGGGCCAGAACAACACGACCGGCGGCGCCGGCGGGCCCACGGTCGCGGTGGACACGGCCGCCGAACTGCAGGCCGCGATCGCGACGCCGGGGCCGCTCACCATCTGCGTCAACGGCACGATCACCCTGCCCGCCGGCATGTACGACGTGACCAGCGACAAGTCGATCATCGGAGTCGGCTCGACCGCCGGGATCACCGGTGGCGGCTTCAACATCGGGCTGCCGGTCTCGTCGGTGACGACGCCGCCGGCCGACGCGGTGCACAACGTGATCATCCAGAATCTGACGTTCCGCAACGCCAGCGACGACTCGATCAACGTGCAGATGTTCAGCCACCACGTCTGGATCGACCACAACGATCTGGCCCAGGGCTACGACGGGCTGATCGACGTGAAGCGCGGCTCGTCGTACGTGACCGTGTCGTGGAACCACACCCATCACCACACGAAGAACATGCTGCTCGGCCACGACGACAACAACGGCGCGCAGGACACCGGGCGGCTCAAGGTGAGCTACCACCACAACTGGTTCGACCGCACGCCGCAGCGCAACCCACGGGTCCGGTTCGGCGAGCCGGTGCACGTCTGGAACAACTACTTCGTCTACAACACCGACACCGGGGTGGCCTGCCAGAACAACGCCGGCTGCCTGGTCGAGGGCAACTACTTCTCCGACGTCGAGGAGCCGGTCACCAACACGTACGCCGGTCCGGCCGGCCGCTGCGTGGCCCGCAACAACGTGTTCGCGGGCGAATCGGGGGCGCCGGACTGCAGCGGGACCGTGCAGGAGGCGTCGGCCTACTACAGCTACCCGCTCGACGACCCGAACCAGGTCAAGTCCATCGTCACAGCGGGGGCAGGGGTGTTCTGATGTCACGACGTACAGGAATCTGGTCCGTCCTGATCGCGGCCCTGCTGCTGGTCGCCTTCGCCGCCACCGGAGCGCAGGCGGCGACGCTGCTCAGCGACGACTTCGAGGACGGCAACGCCACCGGCTGGACCACCAACGGGGGCAGCTGGTCGGTCGCCACGGACGGCTCGCGGGTCTACCGCCAGGGCGGCACCAGCAGCGATGCCCGGGCCCTGACCGGTACGGCGAGCTGGACCGACTACGCCGTGCAGGCGCGGGTGAAGCCGACCGCGTTCAGCGGCAGCAACCGGTTCGCCGCGGTGCTGGCCCGGGTGCAGAGCAGCACCAGCTACTACTACCTGGCGCTGCGGTCGAACAACACCGTGGAGCTCAAGCGCCTCGACAACGGGTCGTCGACCACCCTGGACACCGCCTCGGTGACCGTGTCGGCCGGCACCTGGTACACGCTGCGGCTGGAGGTCGCCGGGACGGCGCTGCGCGGTTACGTCAACGGCACGCTGCTCACCGAGGCCGCCGACACCCGGTGGGCCGGTGGCCGGGTCGGTGTGGCGACGTTCTACACCAGCGCCAACTTCGACGACGTCGAGGTGACGACGGGCGTGGTGACCCCGCCGAGCTCGAACCCGCCCACCTCGGAGCCGCCGGCGCAGCCGAACGTCGCGGACGGCTGGGCCTCGGTGAACGCCTGGGGTCAGAACGGCACGTCCGGCGGCACCGGCGGCGCGACCGTGACGGTGACGAGCGCCTCGGCCTTCCTGTCAGCCATCGCCCAGCCGGGCCCGCTGACGGTTCGGGTGCAGGGCATGCTGACGCTGCCCGGGCCGATGCACGACGTGACCAGCGACAAGACGATCATCGGCGTGGGCAGCGGCTCGGGGCTCACCGGTGGCGGGCTCAACATCGGCCTGCCGATCGACGACGACATCACCGCGCCGCCGGCGAACGCCGTGCACAACGTCATCGTCCGCAACCTGAACTTCCGCGGCTGGCCGGACGACGCGATCAACGTGCAGATGTTCAGCCACCACGTCTGGATCGACCACAACACCTGGACCACCGGCTCGGACGGTGGCGTGGACGTCAAGCGCGGCTCGTCGTACGTGACGATCTCCTGGAACCACGCGGACGGCACCGACAAGAACATGCTGCTCGGGCACGACGACGACAACGGCGCGCAGGACATCGGCCGGTTGAAGGTGTCCTACCACCACAACTGGTTCGACGGCACCGAGCAGCGCAATCCGCGCGTGC
Source organism: Actinoplanes sp. NBC_00393 (assembly GCF_036053395.1). Classification (NCBI taxonomy): domain Bacteria; kingdom Bacillati; phylum Actinomycetota; class Actinomycetes; order Micromonosporales; family Micromonosporaceae; genus Actinoplanes; species Actinoplanes sp. NBC_00393. The sequence goes on from NZ_CP107942.1 coordinate 5,684,726, forward strand.
GGTTCGGCGACGGGGTGCACGTCTACAACAACCACTACAACGACACCGGCAACTACGGCGTCGCGTCGACGGAGAACGCCGGCGTGATCGTCGAGGGCAACTCGTTCGAGAACGTCGAGGACCCGTTCCACCTCGGTGAGGGCTCGTCCGGCGACGGCCGGCTGGTGGCCCGGAGCAACTGCTTCGTCAACTCGGGCACCGGCGAGACCGGCGGAAGCGTGGGCGCGGTGTCCTACGCGTACACCCTCCAGCCCTGTGCCCAGGTGAAGGCAACCGTGACCGGGCAGGCCGGCGCGGGCCACATCTCCGGCTGATTCCGTGCGGGGCGGCGCTCGGCCGCCCCGCACCCACCATCGTGCCGGCGGGTGCCGGTGTAGGGAGAATCTGATGCACGCCTTCATCGCGGCCGCCCTGGTCGCGGGCACTCTGACCGCGGCGGCGCCGGCTGCCGCCGCCGACGGTTTCGCGACCGGGACCACCGGGGGCGTGGCCGGGCCGACGGTCACCGTCACCACCTCCGCCGACCTGGCCCGGTACGCGGGGGCGAACACCCCGTACACGATCCTGGTGTCCGGCCGGATCTCCGCGGGCGGCATGATCACCGTCGTCGCGAACAAGAGCATCCTCGGGGTCGGCGCCAACGCCGAGATCACCGGGGGCGGGCTGCAGCTGGGCACCACCACCCGGCCCGGCAACAACGTGATCATCCGGAACATCCGGTTCAGCAACGCCTCGGACGACTCGATCAGCGTCACCAACAGCGCCCACCACGTGTGGATCGACCACAACGAGTTCCTGCCGGGGTACGACGGCTCGCTCGACATCAAGCGCAAGTCGACCAACGTCACGGTGTCCTGGAACCGTTTCCGTGGCACCGACAAGACCATGCTGCTCGGCCACTCGGACAACTACCGCGAGGACGTCGGCTATCTGAAGGTGACCTACCACCACAACTGGTTCGAAGGCTCCAACCAGCGGCATCCGCGAGTCCGGTTCGGTGAGCCGGTGCACGTGTACAACAACTACTACGACGACATCGGGCTCTACGGGATCGCGTCGACCGAGAACGCGGGTGTGGTCGCCGAGGGCAACTACTTCGAGAACGTCGCGTTCCCCTGTCACTCGGTCGGCGGCTATGCGGAGAGCAACCCGGGGCGGCTCGTGCAGCGGGCCAACGTGTTCGTCAACTCGGGCCCGTGCGAGGCCGGCGGCACGGTGGCCGAGCCGCGGACCTACTACTCCTACACGCTGGATCCGACGGCCGACGTGCCCGCGCTGGTCCAGGCCGGCGCCGGCGCGGGGAGGATCTGATGCGCGCCCTTCTCGCGGCCGCCCTGGTCGCCGGTTCCCTGGTCATCGCCTCGCCGGCCGCGGCCGCACCCTCGACGCCGGACGGCTTCGCCTCGGTCGCCGCGCTCGGCCTCACCACGACCACCGGCGGCGTGGGCGGGCCGACCGTCACCGTCGACACCACCGATGAGTTGCTGGACGCGATCGACACCGTCGGGCCGATGATCATCCAGGTCAGCGGGACCATCGAGATCACCAGCAAGCAGGGGGTACGCCCGAACAAGACGATCATCGGGATCGGCTCGAATCCGACGATCTCCGGCGGCGGGCTCGACTTCTACCGGTCCTACAACGTGATCGTCCGGAACCTGACCTTCGCCGACGCCGAGGACGATGCGATCAATGTCGGTCAGCAGTCGCATCACATCTGGATCGACCACAACACCTTCGTCCGGCCGGTCGACGGCTCGATCGACGTGGTGCGCGGCGCCGACTACGTGACCATCTCGTGGAACCACTTCGCCGGCACCGACAAGAGCATGCTGATCGGGCACTCCGACGGGGCATCCGGCACCGACGTCGGTCATTTGAAGGTGACGATCCACCACAACTGGTTCGACGGGTCCCGGCAGCGGCATCCGCGGGTCCGGTTCGGTGAGCCGGTGCACGTCTACAACAACTGGTTCGACGGCAACGAGCTGTACGGCGTGGCCTCCACGATGAACGCCGGCGTGGTGGTGGAGGGCAACGCCTTCACATCGGTGCCCTACCCGTGCTACTCCACCAGCGGATACGCCGACAGCGGGCCGGGCCGCCTGGTGCAGCGCACCAACGTGTTCACCGCCTCCGGCCCGTGCCAGGCCGGCGGCGCCGTGGCCGAGCCGCGCACGTACTACGCCTACACCCTGGACCCGGCGGCGAACGTGCCGGCGCTGGTCCAGGCCGGAGCCGGCGCCGGCAAGCTCTGAGCGACCCCGCGCCGAACCACGTGCCTGAGCCCGGCGGCCGCGTTGCGGCCGGGACCCAGGCACGTGGCCGCGCCGTCACGGCGGAACGGTCACGATGCGGCGGAGCAGCTCATACCCGTACCAAATATCGTTGTTTCAGCTGAGCCGCACCTTGATGCCGGAAGCGCCCGGCTGAACGCCGACCACGGTCCCGGAGGGATAGCGCAGTGTGTGATCACGATCGGTCGAGATCAGCACGACGCCGATGCGGTGACCGGGTGCGAACACGTGGTCGGTGGTCTGCAGGTTCCAGCGGAAGGTGTAGGGCTTGCCCGGCTGGATCGGCTTGGTGACGGCCGGCGAGACCCGGTTGCGCACGTCGATCCACCCGCGGGTGACGATCTCGTAGGGCGTCGTCGCGGTGATGTACTCCCGGCGGTTGAAGCAGCCCGGATCGCCCTCGATGCCCGGCCCGATGCAGTCCTGGACCGGCAGGGTGCGGACGCCCGCGAAACGCTCCGCCTCGCCGTAATCGACCAGCAGCGCCGTCAGGTACGGCGAGTCACCGGTCAGATCGGCGCGGACCGTGACCTCGGGCGTCCCCGACAGCCGGGTCTGCTTGGTCAGCGGCGGCGTCAGATAGACGAGCCGGTTGGGGTCCGCAGCCGTCTCGTTGGCAGCCAGATCCTCGGCGGTACGCGCGGTGTTGTCCACGAACGTCTGCCGGGCCGCACCCGGCTTCGCGAACGGCACCGTCGTGGCCCGGCTGTCCGGAAGCGGCCAGTTGCGCGCGGTCTGCCACTGGTTCGGCGCGACCTCCACATCCGCGATCGGCTCCCGCAGAATCCCGGTGTCGATCTTGTAGAGCCACTGGTCGAACCACCGGTGCAGGGTGTTCAGCCACTGCTCACGCCGGATGTTGAACGGGTCGGTGTGCCCGGCCTGGTGCAGCCAGATCTTGCGGGGCACCCGGTTGGCGGCGAGCTCGTCCCACCACTGGCCGGCCTGCCCGGTCCGCACGTTGAAGTCGTGCAGCCCGTGCACCAGCAGGACGCTGGCCCGCACCTTGTCGGCGTCGCGCAGGTAGTCGCGCTCGGCCCAGAACCGGCTGTAGTCGCCGGTCTCCCGGTCCTGATCGCGTTCCAGCGCGGCCATGACATCCGCGCAGACCTCGGGATTCTGCCTGGTCAGGACGGCCTTGGCCAGCACGTCGGTGTCCTCGCCCTGGAAGCCGCCGGGCGCCACCACACCGCCGTTGGCGCGGTAGTAGTCGTACCAGCTGGAGATCGCGGCGATCGAGACGATCGTCTCCAGGCCGCGGACGCCGGTGGCGGCGACCGCGTTCGGCAGAGTGCCGTTGTAGGAGACGCCGATCATGCCGGTGCGCCCGGTGGACCAGGCGGCCTTGACCGGCGCGCCGCTCTCGTCGAAGGCTTTGGCGCGCCCGTTGACCCAGTCGACGACCGCCTTCATGCCGAGGGTCTCGTTACGCCCGCCGGAGGTGGGGCAGCCGGTCGAACCGCCGGTGCCGAGGCTGTCGGCGAAGACCACGGCGTACCCGCGGAGCACGAAGTAGTTGTCCAGGTAGCCGGCGAAGGTGATGGTGTCGGCGCGGTTGGCGCCCACGTCGGCGCGCAGGGCGCTCGCGCCGTCCCGGTCGATGTCATCGTGGTTCGGGACGTCGTTGAGGCCCGCGTAGTACGGGCTCGGCTGGAAGATCACCGGGACTCTGCGGTCGGTGTCGGGACGGATGATGCGCACGGCGACCCGGTCCGGCGCGCCGTCGGCGTCGCTGTCGACCGTGGTCTGGACCCACACCTGCTCGCGGATGGCGGAGGCGTAGTCGTAGATCGGCTGGGTGCCCGCGGGCGGAGCCGGGGCGGCGGACGCCGCCGTGGCCGCGGTGGCGGCAACTACGGCGGAAATCGTCGCGGCGAGTAAACGAGCGAGTCGCATCGCGTCACCATATCGCCGACGTTCGATCGTCGGGGGGCCTCGCCCGATCATCCGGTGCATTGATGCTCACCATCGCATAGGTTGATCGGTGTTCCGATGTGGACCTAGGGGGATTCGAGGATGAAACTCCGTTTACTGGCCGCCGCGGCGACCGCCACGGTGCTGGTGCTCGCGCCGGCCACCACGGCGTCCGCCGGTGGTGGTCACGGCAACTCGTGCGGCAAGCAGGCCAACGACACCTACGCCGAGCTGCTCAAATGTGTGTCGCTCGGCGGCGTCATGGACCACCTCGAGGCGTTCCAGAAGATCGCCGACAGGAACGACGACGCGTCGTACCCGGGGACCCGGCACGCCGGTACCGAGGGGTACGCGAACAGCGTGAAGTACGTCGCCGGCAAGCTGAAGAAGGCCGGTTACCGGGTCACTCTGGACCCGTTCGAGTTCCAGTTCGTGTTCCCGGCGCTGCTGCAGCAGCTCACCCCGGTGAACGCGGAGTACGAGACCGGCCCGTTCACCAACAGCCCGTCCGGTGACGTGACCGGCCCGGTCGTCCCGGTCGACCTGAACCTCGTGGGTGACCGCGCCAGCACCAGCGGCTGCGAGGCCGCCGACTTCGCCGGCCTGGACTTCAGCGGGCCGAACGACATCGCCCTGATCCAGCGCGGTGGCCCGCCCGACAACTCCTGCACCTTCATCGTGAAGGCGCAGAACGCGCAGGCGGCCGGCGCCGAAGCCGTGATCATCATGAACCAGGGCAACGACCCGACCCGTGAGGGCCTGATCGTCGGCACCCTCGGCGAGAACCCGCCGATCACCATCCCGGTCGTCGGCGCCAGCTTCGCCAACGGTGTCGCACTCGCCCAGGCCGGCTCGACCGCGCACGTGCGGATCCTGCCGTCCGAGACGCGTACCGACGTCAACGTGATCGCTGAACTGCCCGGCAGGAACCGCAACAACGTGGTCATGGCCGGCGCGCACCTGGACAGCGAGACCGAGGGCCCGGGCATCAACGACAACGGCTCCGGTTCGGCCGCGATCCTCGAGACCGCGCTGCAGATGGCCAAGGTCAAGCCGCAGAACACCGTGCGGTTCGCCTGGTGGGGCGCCGAGGAGCTCGGTCTGATCGGCTCGACGGCGTACGTCAACGAGCTCACCCAGGCGGAGAAGGACCGGATCGCGCTCTACCTGAACTACGACATGGTCGGCTCGCCGAACTACATCTTCATGGTCTACGACGCTGACCAGTCGACGTTCCCGGCGCCGGTTCCGGTTCCGCCGGGCTCGACCGCCATCGAGGATCTCTACGAGTCGTACTACACCTGGAAGGGCGAGCCGTACGACGACGCCGAGTTCTCCGGTCGCAGCGACTACCAGGCGTTCATCGAGGCAGGCATCCCGTCGGGTGGCCTCTTCACCGGCGCCGAAGTCGTCAAGACCGAGGAGCAGCAGGCCATCTGGGGCGGCACGGCCGGCGAGTCGTTCGACCAGTGCTACCACATCGCCTGCGACGACATCGACAACCTCGACAAGCACGCGCTCGAGGTCAACAGCGACCTGATCGCGTTCGCCCAGCTCACCTTCGCCTTCTCGACCGAGTCGGTGAACGGCGTGCCGGGTAAGAAGGTTCCCGGCAAGCCGATCAGGCTGCCGGCCCCGGCCGGCCCGGAGGGCACCTTCACCACCACCGACGGCGGCGACAGCCACCACCCGGCGGACTGATCCGACATCAGCGCGGGCCGTGGCGAAACTGCCACGGCCCGCGTTGTCTTTTTCGTGAAGCACTTCCCGCTCCGCCGTCTCGTCGTCCCGGGGCTGCTCATCCTCCTGCTCACCGGCACGTTCGCCACACCCACCGGCCGCGCTGTCTGGAAGCCTGGACCGCCGGTCACCACGGTGGCCCGCTTCAACTTCGACGGCGCCGGCAACGCCGCCTGGTCCGACATCAGCGGGCACGGCCACACCCTGACCCCGGTCACCGGCGGCCAGGCCACCGTCATCCGCGAATCACACGCCGGCGGCCAGGCCGTCCGCTTCCCACCGCGCTGCAAACGCGGCCGCCCGTGCCCCCGCATGGTCCTGCGCGCTGCAGGCACCCCCGCCCTCAACCCCGGCGCCCGCCCGTTTCGCTACGGCGCCGCCATCCGCCTCGCTCCGAACCGCACCAGCAAAGGCCAGAACCTCCTGCAGAAGGGCTTCTCCGCCGAAGGCAGCCAGTACAAACTCCAGATCGACGGCCGCTCCGGCCACCCGAGCTGCGCGCTGGTCGCCGGCAAGGCCATCCACCTGGCCCTCGCCAAACTCAGCGTCGCCGACGACCGCTGGCACACCCTGGAATGCCGCCGCGCCGGCACCAGCCTGTCCGTCCTCATCGACGGCGTCACGCAGGGCAGCGCGGTGGTGCCGGCCGGGCTGTCCATCAGCAACGGGCGGCCGCTGAGCATCGGCGGCAAGAGCGCCTACGGCGACAACGACCAGTACCACGGCCTGCTGGACGATGTCTGGATCGCAGTGGGTTAAGACCTTTCGGAGTACGAGCATCGACTCCCCGCCGAAACCGTCGCAGTTCCGCCGTTCGACGCGATCGGGGTGCCGCTCAAGGCCGATGCGCGCCCGCCGGGCTGAAGCAGGTGGTCCAGCTGACCCCCACTGCCGTCTCCGCCGCCGCCAAGCACACCGGCTGACCGTGAGCGTTGCTTCAACGGCGCGGAAGCAGCAGCCCGCGACAGCCGGACCGAAGCGGCTGACCGCCAGCGCTGCTTCGGCGCCGCGGAAGCAGCAGCCCGCGACAGCCGAACCAAAGCGGCTGACCGCCAGCGCTGCTTCGGCGGCGGCTGCGCCGGGCGTACCCCGGAATGGCCGGCTATCCCTGTTGCCACTCGCGGCGCGCAGCGGCCGCGGTCTTCAGCGCCTGCAGGAGCGGCAGGGCCTTCTCGGCGGCGGCGCGGCCGGCCTCCTCGAACTCGGGGATGCGGGAGAGCTCCCAGAACGCGTATTCGTCGACCTCGGGGCACAGGACCAGGTCGGCGTCCTCAGCGAGCGTGTCGGTGCCGCCGGGCTGCAGCGTGCTGACCGCGACCATGATGTGCAGCAGGGTCGTCGGCGGGCGGCGCGGGAGCGGGCCCGAGACGTCGACGGCTACGACGATGTCGGCGCCGAGTTCGCGGGCGAGCCGGGCCGGAACCATGTTGACCAGGCCGCCGTCCACGAGCAGATGGCCGTCCCGGTCGACCGGCGGGAAGACACCGGGGATGGCGGCGCTGGCCAGGACCGCGCTGCCCACTGAGCCGTCGCGCATCACGACCTCGCTGCCGGTGGTGAGGTCGCAGGCTACCGCGGCGAAGGGCCGTTCCAGCTGGTCGAATTGCAGGCCGCCGACCGCGTGGTCCAGGAAGGCGGCCAGCTTGGCGGTCTCGAACAGGGCCTTGCGGGTCCGAGCGGGGCGGATCAACCGGGCCCAGCGCAGGGTCTGCGCCAGCTTGGCGATCTCCGACGGGGTCTTGCCCGAGGCGTAGAGCGCGCCGACCAGGGCGCCGGCGCTGGTCCCGGTGATCACGGCGGGTTCCAGGCCGGCGCGGTCGAGCACGTCGAGTACGCCGATGTGGGCGGCGCCGCGCACCGCGCCACCACCCAGGGCCAGGCCGATCCGGATGTCGCTCATTCCCACCACCCTGCGGTCTCGATCGGCCGAGAGCAAGCACCCGCTGGTCAGCGGCCCGGTGTCAGCTGGGCCGGGTGGCGTTGCGCTCGACCAGGGCGACCAGTCCGGCGAGGTCGGAGGCCAGGACCCGGTCCAGACCGGCCATTTCGGCGGCGCGTTCGGCGGCCTTCGGGCCGTCCATGCGGGCGTGCAGTTCGAGGCGGCTGCCGGTGCCGTGGGGGTGGGATTCGTGGCGGACGGTGAGCTCGGCGCCGTCGAGGACCAGGGTGTCCTGGTAGGCCAGCCCGGGCACCAGGTCGGAGACGATGAACGGGCATTCCGGGCCGTCCTTGGCCTTCATCACTCCGCGGGCGCCGATGGCCAGCGGTTCGGCCAGGCGGAGATACTCCATGCCGGGCGCCCATTCCGTGTGGGTCTCCACGTCGCACCAGCGGGCGTGGAAGTGTTCCGGCGCGACCCACGACTCAGCGACGATGTGCCCGATCTCGATCATGGCCGCATCGTTGCAGACGCCGATCGGGACGCTCGCCGCGGCGGGCCGATATCCGTTTTGTCCGCGTGGCAGCATGGCCGCATGAACAAGATCCCGACGGTGTTCCTCCGCGACCCGGACAACCGGAAGCGGACCCTTCCCGAGGTCAACCCGGTCTGCCAGTGGGTGCTCGACGGCAAGGGAACGCCGACGCGGAAATACGACGGCACCTGCGTGATGCTCGACGACGACGGCGTCTGGTGGGCGCGGCGCGAGGTGCGGCCGGACCGGACGCGGCCGCCGGGCTACCAGCCGGTGATGACGGATGAGGTGACCGGCAAGACGGTCGGCTGGGAGCCGGTCGCGCAGTCGTCCTACGCGGCCTGCCACGCCGAGGCCGTCGCCGACGGCACGCAGCGCAAGCCGGGCACCTACGAACTCATCGGACCCAAGATCAACGGCAACCCCGAGGGGGTACGCGCACACGAGCTCGTCCCCCACGCCGAAGCCGAGCATTTCGACGTGCCCCGCGACTTCGACGGCCTGCGGGAGTGGCTGCTGACGCACCCGCACTACGAGGGAATCGTCTGGCATCACGCCCAGCCGGACGGGACCGTACGCATGGCGAAGTTGAAGGTCAGAGATTTTCAGTAGAGGACGTCCCGGAGCCGGCCGGCGAATCGTTCCGGGTCGTCGACGAAGCCGATGTGGTCGCCGGGGAACGTGATCCGTTCAACGCCGAGGCGGGCCGCCAGCGCTGCCGACGTGCGGTCACAGATCTGCCCGGTGGATTCCGCGCCGACGCCGACGACGATGCGGGTGGACGCGTCGCGCAACAGGTCGATGTCAGGGATCCACTGGGCGGATGCGCGCAGTTCGTGAGCAAACCAGAAATGCTCATCGGCGACGTCCTGCGGGTCGCGTTCCCCGCTGAACATCTGCTTCACGACCTCGTCGGGGATGCTGATGCTCGCCTGCCCGAAGAACTTCGTCCAGGCGCCGACCACGTCCCCGGCGAGGTAGGTGGCTATGTAATCGGCGGTCTGCGCGCGGACGTGATCGCGGTCGTCGAGCAGTTCGGCCAGCGGCGGCTCGTGGGCGACGACGGTGTGGACCAGCTCGGGATGGGCCTGGACGAGGGCGAGGGCGGTGACCGCGCCACCGCTGGAGCCCATCACCGCGGCCGGCCCGGCGTCGAGGTGGCGCAGGAGCCGGCTGAGGTCATCGGCGCGCAGTTCCGGGGTCGAGTCCCGCTCCCGGTCGTCGACCGAGCTGCGGTTGATGCCCCGAGGGTCGGTGGTGAGCACGGTGTGATCGGCGGCGAGCAGCTCGGCCAGTCCCGCGAAGGACGTCGCGTTCATCGGCGCGCCGACCAGCACCACGAGCGGCCCGGCGCCGCGGATCTCGTAGTAGAGGGTCGCGCCCGGCACTTGCAGAATGTTGTTCTCCATACCATGACGACGAACGGCAACCCGCCCGAAGGACATCTCGCCGCGGTCCGCGCGGATGTCGCAGTCATCGACGAGTTGCTGCGTGACATCGCCCAGCGCCCGGTCGACCTGAGCGACCCGGACTGGGTGACGAGACACCGGCAGGCGCCGCCGCCGGTCGAGGAGGCCGGGGTGGCGGCCGGGGCAGCTGCCGCGTTGGCGGCGCTGCTGGACGCGTACGAAGCGGGCGGTCCCCCGGTGCGCGAGCAGGTCCGGGACATCTTCCGGACCTACCGGTCCTTCCGCTGGGCTGCCCATCTGCCCCGGGAATGGAAGTCGGCGGCGGAGTTCCGCCGCCGGCTCGTACACGTCTCCGCGATGGACCAGGGCGCCGATCCCCGCGACGAGCTGATGACGATCTGGTCGCTGTGCAACCGGGCCCGCGAGCTGGGCATCGACGTGGAACCCGTGCTCCGCGAGGTGGCAGACCTGTCCTCCGACGCGGATCACTACGGGTTCGGGTCGATGCGGGCGCTGATCATGCGAGGTCTGGAGGAACACGACATCGGCTGACAGGTTCGGGGTCGAGGTCCGCCGGCAGCAACGGCCGCGGTCCAGCCCGGAAGCCGTAACTCCCAGCTGGGTGGTCCCCAGACCGGCTTCGCGGCGGCCAGCTGGATGCTGCGGCTGCGTCCACCGGCCGGAAGGGTGCACAACTCCCAGCCGAAGGACGAAATGCCCGGAAAACACTCGCCCGGCTGTGTCTTACGGCTACCCCGAGCCCTTTCGCCCTGCCGATCAACCAGCAGACCCCGCCGGGATGCCGACGCCACCGGCCAGCCGGCCGCCGCTCGTGCCGGTGATCGCCGAGCAGTCACCGGGTGGGAGAGGTAGGCCGCGACCCCTCTCGATATCGCGTGCGCACGGTGTCAGCAGACCTCCACACACCGAACGATCACACCGCGCCGGCCCTGATTCGTTCCGCCGTCCAGACGAATGGGGCGGCGACCGCGCCGATTCCGCCCGCGCGGCAGCCGACTGACCAGGAGCGCGGCTCCCGCGATCAACAGCGGCCGGAGGGCGCTGCCGGACCGGCGAGGTCGGGGGTCAAGCGGGGATGAGGAGGCCGGCTGCTGTGGTCAGGTCGGGGACGATGACTGTGGCGTGGGGTTCGTCGGGGCTTTGGGCGTACTCCCCGGTCTGGACCCGGATGGAGCGGGCACCCAGCGCGACCGCCACGGCCATGTCCTTGCCCGGGCGGTCGCCGATCACCACCAGCTCGGCCGGGTCGATGCCGAGGGTGGTGGCGGCGTGCCGCAGGCCGCCGGGGTGGGGTTTGCGGGCTGCGCGGCCGCCGAGTTCGTCGGTGATGACGATGGTGATGAACGCGTTGGTCAGGCCCGTTGCGGCCAGTTTGGCGCGCTGGATGAGCGGGTTGCCGTCGGTGAGGCAGGCGATCGGGTAGTGGGCGGCGAGCGCGGCCAAGGCGTCGGCGGCGCCGGGGTAGAGCGGGAGCCGGCGGGGGCGGTAGCCGGTGAAAGCGGCTACGAGGGTGGGGACCAGTTCGGCGGCTTCGTCGGTGGGGAGGCCGTAGGCGGCCAGGGCGCGGTCGATGGTGCCGCCGCGGTCGGAGCCGGCTACCAGTTGGCGGCGGACCGCGTGGGCGAGCCGGATCGGGTCGAGGCCGTGGGTGGCGCCGGCGCGGCCTACCGCGCGGGAGGCACCGTAGAGGTAGCTGGCCTGCGGGAACAGGGTGTCGTCGAGGTCGATGACGATGCCTGCGGGTGCGGGACCGGTCCAGGTGGGGGTGGTCATGAGCGGCGCTCCTCAGGCGCAGGCCGGCATGCCGCCGGCGACGGACGGGCACTGCGAGGTGCAGGCGGCCGCACCACTGCCGAAGGCCGCCCGCAGCGAGAAGCACTCAGCCGCGGCAGACGGCGAAGCGAGGCGCGCGGCAGACGGCGAAGCGAGGCGCGCGGCAGACGGCGAAGCGAGGCGCGCGGCAGACGACGAGGCGAGGCGCGCGGCGGACGGCAAGGCCGAGGCCGAGGCCGTGCCCGTAACAGAAAGCGACCCCGCGACGGACGGCAAGGCAGAGTCTGCAACGGATGCCGGGCCCAGGGCGGACGGCGAGGCAGTGTCGGCGTTCATGCGGCGACCCACGGCCGGGTGCCATCGGTGTAGTCCGGCTCGTCCAGCGCGAGCAGCGGATCCACCTCGGGAGATGCCAGCAGCGCAGCCACCCGCGGCCCGGTGTCGCCGTCGCCGTAGGGGCAGGGCAGGGCCGCGATCCGGGCAAGCGTCCCCGGCTCGCTGAGCCGCCGCGCGGCGTCCACCGCGTCGCTGCTGATGCCGGTGAGGATCGCGGTTCCGGCTTCGACGCCTTCCCAGCGCGGCGTCGACCGCCGCAGCACGACGACCGGCACGCCCAGGTAGGCGGCCTCCTCCTGCAGCCCACCGGAGTCGGTGACCACCACGCGCGCGTGGGCCAGGGCCTGCAACAACTCGTCGTAGGGCAGCGGATCCTCGCAGGTCACGCCGGGGAGGGCCGCGAGCTTGTCGTAGAGGCCTTCAGCGAGCAGACGCGCCCGGGTCCGCGGGTGGATCGGGAACCGGACCGGGCCGAGCGAAGCCAGCTGAGCGATGACCTCGACCAGATCAGCCAGCCGAGCCGGATCATCCACGTTGGAAGCACGGTGAGCAGTGACGAGGACCCCGTTACGGGATGACGGCGCAACCGGCACGACTCCCCGGTCACGCAGAGCATCGATCACCGGGTTGCCGACGACGAAGACCCGCGACGCCGGCACGCCCTCAGAAGCCAGGAAGGCAGCAGCCCGCGCGGTAGGCGCGAAGTGCAGCTGCGCGGTAGCCGCCGCGACCCGCCGGTTGACCTCTTCGAGACTGCGCGGGTTGAAGCTGCGCAGCCCCGCTTCCAGATGGGCGAACGGAATGCCGGCACCCCGCGCGGCGAGCGCGTAGGCCGGGACAGTGTGGGTGTCGCCGAGCGCGAGCACGACATCCGCCGGCACGCCCGCAAGGACCTGCGCAGCGCCGGTGAGCAGCGCACCGAGCCGGCCTGGGCCGTTCGGCAGCGTCAGGCGTACATCGGGAAGGAGACCCAGATCGAGCTGCACATCCCCGCTCATCGCCGCATCGGCGTGCTGTCCGGTGTCCACGGCCGTGACCGTGTGCCCGGCGGCGCGCAACGCGCGCACGACCGGCGCCAGCTTGATCACTTCGGGGCGGGTGCCGAAGGGAACCAGGATGTGTTTCATCGAGCAGCTCCGAGCGGGTCGGTGATCGGGGCGCCGTCGGCGTCGTAGTAGACCTCGGCGAAGTGCCGGGCCATGCGAACGCCGGGCTGGTAGGTCAGGCCGGGCAGCGGCGCGCCCGGGTTCAGGATCCCTTCGAGGTACGCGGTGACGACGTTCGCCCCGGCCGCCAGGGTGAGTGGCAGTCCCCCGGAGAAGCGCGGGTTCACTTCAACGACCGTCACCGCGCCGTTGTCGGCCACGAACCCCTGCACGTTGGCCGGCCCGGTGTGGCCGACCGCGCGCAGCGTCGCGGCGACGACCTGGGTGACGGCGTCGGAGGCGAAGGTGGTGCCCCGGGTGGAGATCCCGCCGCGGGTCTCGTCGCGCCACCGCGGTACGCAGACGGCGAGCGTCCCGTCCCGGTCGACCAGCGCGTCGGCGGTGAATTCACGCCCGCCGAGCCGGGTCTGGGCGATGGCGCCGGGGACGACGGCGAAGGCGTGGGCGAGTTCGCGGGGATCGTCGACAAACATGACGTCGCGGCTGCCGCGGCCGCGGGCCGGTTTGACCACCCACGGGCCGGGGATCATCTCGGCGGTGGCGGCGTTCCAGGCGGTGGCCGGGTGCGGTACGCCGGCCTGGTACAACGCGGCCGCGAAGGCGACCTTGTCGAGGCAGGCGTCGGCGGAGTTCAGGTCGGGCAGCCAGGTGCGTACGCCGAGCCGCTCGAGGGTCCCGGTCAGCGGGGTGAGCGCCGCGTACTCCTCCGCGACCGTGCAGATCAGCGCGGCCGGCCGGTGTTCGTCGAGGGTGGTGAGCAGCGCTTCGGCGTACCCCGGCTGGTCGGCCCGGGGCAGCACCGCCGCGCGACCGGCCAGCCGAAGCCCGACCGCATCGGGGTTGGCATCGAGAGCCAGCACATGGTCGCCGTTCGCCTGCAGGGCCTTGATCACGGCAACGCCGGCCGGCCCGCCCGCGCCGGTGACCGCGATGAGCCGCCCGGTGGGCGTGCCCCCGTCGTGCTGCCGGGGCGCGCGCATCAGCCAGGCCCGGGCCCACAGGCGCAGCGCGATGACATCCTGCCCCGCGACCGGCTCCCACTGCCGGGCGGCGACGGCCGTGGCCAGGGAGTCGAGCACCAGCGGGTCGGTCTCGTGGGTGGCGACCGCGAGCAGGGTGGCGGTGTGCACGCCGAGGCCCTTGGCGGCGAGTTCGCGGACGATGACCGCGCGGCGCCCGGCGCTCTCGTGCCCGACCCGGTAGTCGACGCGCCGCTGCTCACGGCGGCGGGCCAGCCGGTTGGAGACGGCCTTGGGCAGGATCCTGCGGTGCAGGATCGCCGCGACGTTGGCGCGCCCGGTCTCCGGTGCGGCTTCGACCGGTACGCGGTGCCCGAGCCCGGGCCGCCCCCACGCTTCCGGACGGTCGGCGGTGTGCCGGCCGGTGTGGTCCTGCTCGGCCCGCTGAGAGTCGTACATGGTCAGTCCGATCATGATGAGCAGTCCGATCAGGGTGTAGGCGAAGTTGATGACGGCGCCGACCCAGTCGTGGAAGAAGATCAGCGCGTCGATCGCGAAGTAGCGGCCGGCGAGCAGCGACAGGAGCAGCCGGACCTGGTTGGCGGCGAGGACGAACAGGCCGGCGACGGCGAATCCGACGATGACCTGCGGGCGTTCGCGCAGTGCGACCAGGGCGAGGGCGGCCAGCGCGAGGACGCTGGTGAGGATGGAGCAGGAGCCGGTCATCTCGGCGACCACGGGTTCGAAGCCGGGGCCGAAGACGATGAACGAGTCGCCGAGGGCGGCCGAGATGCGGTCCACCCCGAGCGCGTCGATGATCGACGCGGCGAGCGAGACCTCGAAGCGGCGGGCCCACTCGATGAGCAGCGTGTACCCGCCGACGCAACCGGCTACGGCCAGGAGCATCTCGAGCAGGACGAGCTGTCTGCGGCGTACCGTCGCGGTGGTGATCGTCCGGCGGCTCGCCCGCCGGATCAGGGTCCGCTCCAGCCGGCTGGTCACGAGGCTCATCGCGCGGCCACCAGTTCGGGGGCGACCGTGCTGGTGGCGCCGGAGCGCGCGGTCTTGGACCAGCTGTAGGTGGTGCCCCACATGCCGTCGAAGTAGGCCTTCGTGGCGGTCAGGATCGACATCCCGAAGGCCGGGATGAAGCCGACCAGCATCCAGACGGCACGGCGTTCGACGCGGCCGAGCACGAGGCCGACCGCGAGCTCGGTGAACGGCCCGGCGAACAGCAGCGCGGACAACGACAGCATCTCGAAGGCCGAGGCATCTCCGATGCCGAAGGCCCGGAGAACGATCAAAATCAGACCGAGACCGCAGAGTACGGGCACGTGGTACACCCAGAGGAAAAGCATGGTCTCGAGCTTTTCCATGGGCGAGAGATGCCGGGTACGCAGAATCGGGCGCCAATAGTCACGCAGGCACTTCTGGTGTCCCCGCGCCCACCGGTAGCGCTGCCGCCAGAACCGGCTGGACGACAGCACCGCCTCCTCGAAGTCGACGGCCGACGGGTCGTAGCGGACCCGCCGCCCGCCGAGGAGCAGCCGCAGGGTGAGGTCGGTGTCCTCGGTGACGGTGTCGACGTTCCAGCCGCCGAGGGCGCGGATCAGGTCGGTGCGTACCGCGCAGTTGGCGCCACCGTAGGCGGGCAGCTCGAACAGGGCCTGCCGGCCGTACTCGTTGACCAGGTAACCGGACAGGTAGTCGATGAAAATCGTGGACGCGAGGCTGGACTCGATGCCGTTGCGGACCACGCAGCGGCCCATGACGGCGCCGACCTTGGGCTCGCGGAAGTGCCGGACCAGCCGGCGCAGCACGCTGGCCTCGGGCTGGTGGTCGGCGTCGAAGATCACCGCGATCTCGGAGTCGACCAGTGCGAGGGCGTCGTTGAGGGCGCCGGACTTGCCGCCGCCGGCGCCGGGCTCGCGGTGCAGGACGCGCAGGCGCGGGTTGGCCGCGGCCCAGCGGTCGAGGATGGCGCCGGTGCCGTCGGTGGAGGCGTCGTCGACGACCACGACGGTGAGCCTGTCGGCCGGGTAGTCGAGGGACAGCAGGGCGGAGACCATGCCGTCGACGACGAGTTCCTCGTCCTTGCAGGCGACCAGGACGGCGACCGAGGGGGTGAAGTCCTCGACGCCGACCAGGGGCGCGTCCAGATCCTTCTCGGCCCAGCGGGCGGCGGCGACGGCGAACGCGAGGTGCCGGAAGAAGAAGACCAGGAAGACGACGTTGAGCACGGTGGCGCACCAGCCGAGCGTGGCGTCCACGCCGAACAGCGCGAACGCGGCCGCGACCAGCAGGGCGTGCCCGAGCAGGCCTTTGCGGAAGTTCTTTCTGGAGTGCGCCGGGGACGCCCCACGGCGGTGGCGCCCCCGGCCTGTCATGCCGGGACCTGCGCCGGGAAGGCGGCCATCTCGGTCAACATGGGCATCTCCATCACGGGGGCCAGGTCCCACACGAAGCGGGCCGGCATGAACGCCTCGGCGTAGCGGACCCGGGCCTGGGCGCCGAAGTGCCGGGCCGAGGCGGCGACCACCTCCGGGTCGACCATCGCCGAGTTCTCGACCTGGCTGCGGTGGCAGGACAGGGCGTCGATCTTGCGGTCCAGGTGGGCCGAGATGTCGACGAACACGGTCGGTTCGAAACGGGTGGTGGACGGGCTGCGGTAGTGCAGGATCCGCCGGCCGTGCCGGGCCGCCGACAGGGTCGCCGCGGTGACCGCCCGGTGGTCCTGGTGCGAGTCGTCGGGCGCGTGCACATAGATGACGTCAGCGTCGACGTCGCGGATCGCCTTCTCGATCAGCGCGATCGTCGGCGCGTCGGCGGTGACCGCGCAGTCCACCAACCGACCCCACTGCAGCAGGCAGTCGAGGTTGCGGGCGGCGGCCTCGGCCTCCGCGCGCCGGCCGGCGGTGCTGCCCGGACCGTTCTGCCCGCCGGTGATGACGAGCATGGTCACCGGGTCGCCCGCGGCGCGGTGGGCGGCGAGGGCGCCGCCGCAGCCGAGTTCGATGTCGTCGGGGTGGGCCCCGATCGCCAGGACGCTGCGCATCACGACTGGACCGCGTTGCGGCGCTTGCGCCAGAAGAAGACTCCACCGCCGATCAGGCCCGCGAACAGCAGCGCCACGATCGGGCCGGAACCGTTGCCGCCGGCCGGGAGGCTGACGTCGCGGCCGCACGTGGGCTTGTTCCAGGTGGCGGTGACGGTCTTGCCGCCGACCGTCCAGGTGACCTTGGTGTCCTTGGCGATCCAGCCGGTGGAGAAGCTGGCCTTGTGGGTGCCCGGCTCGAAGCGGGTGGTGACCGACCCGTCGGTCTTGCCGCTGCCGCTGAACTCCAGCTTGTTGTTCGACCCGGCGTCGATCTTGCCGGGCGTCTTGCTGGTGTTGACGTAGCCGAACACCGCCCGGTACGTGTTGTTCTTGGTGTCCTGCACGACACAGTCGCAGGTGGGCGTGCCGGAGAAGCTCTGCCAGGTGGCCGCGGCCGGCCCCGAGTTGAGCACGAGCAGCGTCACGATCGCGGCGACGACGGCCGCGCTGGTGGCGGTGAGCAGCGCGCCGCGGCGGCGCAACGACTTGGGCATGAACTACCTCCGCAGATTCGGGTCACGTCTCTATCGGCGCGCAGGCGTTCGGCTTGAGGAGGAGCGGGCTTGGTCCGCCTCGATAGGCTGTTGATCATGACGCTGACCGATGTGCTGGTCCGGGCCGCGACCGAGGCGCCGGAGCAGGGCGTCGCACACGTCGACGGAGAGCGGTTCACCAGCTACGCGCAGCTGTACGCGGACGCGTTGCGGATCGGCGGCGGGCTGCGGGCCGCGGGCTTGTCCCAGGGCGATCCGATGCTGCTGGTCACCGAGGACAGCGCGGAGTTCCTGTCGCTGTTCTGGGGTGCGGTGGTCGCCGGCGTGGTCCCGGTGCCGCTGCCCCCGGAGCCGGCCCGGATCGAAGCGGTGCGGCGCCTGCTCGGCCGGCCGCCGGCCTTCTCGGCGGCCGAGCTGCGTTCAGCGTTGCCGCTCGCTGAGCCGGTGCCGGTCAGTCCGGACGACCTGGCGCTCCTGCAGTTCTCTTCCGGCAGCACCGGTACGCCGAAGGGCGTCGAACTGACCCACGGCAACCTGGCGGCGAACGTCGAACAGGCCGCCCAGGCATGCGCCGGCGGCCCGGACGACGTGGTCGTCACCTGGATGCCGTACTTCCACGACATGGGCTTGATCGGCACCCACCTGACGCCGATGCACCTGCGGTGCAAGCAGGTGCGGATCAGCCCGCTCGCATTCGCGAAACGCCCCGCGCACTGGCTGCAGGTCGCGGCCGAGCATCGCGCCACCATCCTGTCGGCGGCGAACTTCGCGCTCGCCCTGGTCAACCGCCGCGTGCCGGACGTGATCCTCGACAAGCTGGATCTGAGCAGCGTGCGGCTGGTCATGGTCGGCGCGGAACCGATCTCCCCCACCGTTTGGCGGGCCTTCACCGGAAAGTTGCGCCGGGCGAAGCTCGATCCTGGAGCACTGCAGCCGGTGTACGGGCTAGCCGAAGCTACCGTCGCCGTAGCCTGCCCGCCGATGGGCGAACTGGCCCGCCCACACCGGTTGAGCCGGGCGGCCCTGGCGCGCGGGGTGGCGGTGGACGCCGGCCCGGGTGCGCCGGCCGTGGAGTTCATGGACGTCGGCTTTCCGGTGCCGGGCTGCGCGATCCGGGTGACCGACGACGCCGGCCTGGTCCTGGAGGAAGGCCTCGTCGGTCACATCCAGGTGCGCGGCCCGAACGTCAGCCGCGGCTATCACGGCGGCGACTCAGCGCTGGCGGACGGCTGGCTGCAGACGGGCGATGTCGGGTTCCTGAGATCCGGTCGGCTCTGCGTCACCGGGCGGCACAAGGACGTCCTGTTCGTGCACGGCCGCAACTTCCACGCCTCAGACCTGGAAGAGGTAGCGGCCGGAACGCCGGGCCTCGGCCCCGGCCCGGTCGCAGTGGTAGGCGTGACCGATGCAGCCGGCGGCCGGGAACGCGTCGTGGCCTTCCTGGCGGCGCCAGCAGTGCGTGCCGACCCGTCAGTGGCTGACCGCGTTCGCGGGCGGCTCGCGGAGGCCCTCGGCTACGACGGCGTCGAGGTGCGCGTGGTCCCGAACGGCACGTTCGAGCGCACCACCAGCGGAAAGCTGCGCCGCGAGACCTTGCGGGAGCGCATCGCGGCCGAGGCGCCGCCGATTCCGGAGGCCTACGCACGGTCGGCGCACGTCAAGGCCGCGCCGCCGCAGAGCACACCGCCGCGGACCCGGGTGGAGACCGAGCAGGTGGTCCGGGCGGTCTGGGCTCGCGTGCTCGGCGTTCCGGTGGAGCGGATCGGGCCCGACGACCGGTTCCTGGCGATCGGCGGGTCTTCGCTGGCGGCGATGGAAGTGCTGGCGGGGTTGGAGGACGCGTTCGGGCGTACCCTCGATCCGGTTCTGTTGCGTGATTGCGCGACCGTCGCCGCATTGGCCGACCGGCTGCTGACCCTTGACTCGGGCCCGGCCACCCACCCCGCGCGAGCCGCCGCGCGGACCGATCCGGCCGCGGAGATCGCGATCGTCGGCATGGCCTGCCGGTTCCCGGACGCCGATACGCCCGAGCAGTTCTGGGACAACCTGCTGGCCGGCCGCGACAGCGTCGGCCCGGTGACCCGCTGGATCGGCGGAGGCCATGGCGCTTTCCTGGCTGATCCGAGCCGATTCGATGCCGGATATTTCGGAATCGGGGACGCCGAGGCCCGCTACCTCGACCCGCACGCCCGGATCTTCCTGGAGTTGGCCCACGAAGCCCTCGAACGCGCCGGCTACGCGGGCCCACGCCGCCGCAACCGACGAATCGGCGTGTTCGCTGCCGTCGGCGAGAGCGGCTACCCATCGCTGATAGCCGAAACCAGCGCCGGCGACCCACCAGCCTGGGCCGGCACCGGCAATCCCTTCGCGCTCACCGGGACGCTGCGCAATCTCACCGCTGCCCGCGTCGCGCACCTGCTCGATCTGCACGGACCCGCCCTCGCGATCGACACCGCCTGCTCCTCTGCGCTGGTGGCGCTGCATCTGGCCCGGCGCAGCCTGGCCGCCGGCGACTGCGACATCGCCGTGGTGGGCGGCGTCAACCTGAACCTCACCGCCACCGGCCACCATCTCCTGGCCGCCGCGCAGGCGCTCTCCCCCACCGGCCGCTGCCGGGCCTTCGACGCGGACGCCGACGGTTTCGTGCCGGGCGAGGGCGGCGCCGCGCTGGTGCTGACCCGCCTGCCGGATGCGGGCGGCGACGCGGTGCTGGCCGTGCTCCGCGGTACAGCCGTCAACAACGATGGCCGCTCACTGAGCCTGATGGCACCGAACCCGCTGGTACAGCAGGAAGTGATCACCGAGGCCTACCGGGAATGCGGAGTTGATCCGGCCGAGGTGTCCTACCTGGAGGCCCACGGCACCGGCACAGCGGTCGGCGATCCGATCGAGGCCCGCTCGCTGGCGCACGCTTTCCCGCCGCTGCCGGACGGCCGGATGCGGCTGCTCGGCTCGGTGAAGACCAATATCGGTCACCTGCTCAACGCGGCGGGCATGCCGG
Organism: Actinoplanes sp. NBC_00393; assembly: GCF_036053395.1. Taxonomy (NCBI): domain Bacteria; kingdom Bacillati; phylum Actinomycetota; class Actinomycetes; order Micromonosporales; family Micromonosporaceae; genus Actinoplanes; species Actinoplanes sp. NBC_00393. Next base: position 5,705,347 of record NZ_CP107942.1, read on the forward strand.
GCCTGGTGAAGGTGATCCTGGCCCTGCAGCACCGCGAACTACCGCCGTCGCTGCACCACAACCGCCCGACGCCACGCTTCGACCTGGCGGGTGCGGGCTTCGAAGTGGTCACCGAGCGCCGGCAATGGACCGGCCCGCTGGTGGCCGGCATCAACAGCTTCGGTTTCGGCGGCACCAACGCCCATGCCATCCTGGCAGCCGCGCCGATGCACGCAGTCCCACCACGAATCGGCACGTCGAGCCCGCATCTGCTCACCCTGTCGGCCCGCTCGGCCGCCGCACTCCGGGCCGCCGCCGAAGACCTCGCCGACTACCTGCGCGACCATCCCGACCTGCGCGAAGCCGACGTCTGCGCCACCGCCTCCACGAATCGCGACGACGGCCCGCACCGGATTGCGCTCACCACCGACGGTGACCTCGCCGCGCAACTGGCCACGGTAACTCCCGGCCCGCCGATCGGCCGGGCGCCCCGCGTAGCGTTCCTCTTCAGCGGCCAGGGCACCCAAACCCCCGGCCAGGGCGCGGAACTCTACGCAACCGCCCCCGTCTTCCGCACCACCCTCGACGAAGTCTCGGCAGCGGTGGGCCCGATCGCCGGCCGCACCCTCGTCGACTGGTGCATCAACCCGGACATCCCCGCGGAAGACCTGGCCCGCACTGAAGTCACCCAACCTTTGGTGGTCGCTTTCGCGGCGGCACAGGCCGCCCAATTGCAGGCCTTCGGGGTACGCCCGAACGCCGTGACCGGCCACAGCATCGGCGAGTTCGCCGCCGCAGTGACCGCCGGAATGCTCACCCCCGTCGAAGCCGTCCGTCTGGCCGCCGAACGGGGCCGCCTGACCACCACCCACGCCGAACCGGGCGCGATGATCGCGGTAGCCGCCGCCCCCGAGACCCTGGCCGGCGTACTGAAATCCGGCGTAGTCATCGCCGCCCACAACGCCCCCAACCGCGTGGTCCTGTCCGGCCCACCCGAGGCGATCAACGACGCCACCGCCCGACTGACCACCCGCGGCATCGCCACTCTCCCGCTGGCCGTCTCGCACGCCTTCCACTCCCCCGCGATGGCCCCGGTCGCCGCAGCGCTGCCGGCACCCACCGTGCGACCTGCGAACATTCCCCTGCTGAGCACGGTCACCGCCGATTGGGACGCCCCCTTCGACACCGCCTACCTGACGGCCCACGCCGTGCAGCTGGTCCGCTTCGCAGCGGCCGCCGACCGCTTGCGCGCCGCCGGCTACGACACTTTCGTCGAGCTGGGCGCCGGCGTCGCGCTGGTCCCGCTGATCAAATCCGCATCGGTACGTCCAGCCGGCCGCACCACCCGCGAACTCCTGGACACCGCCGGCGACCTGTGGCGTCGCGGCGTACCCCTCGACCGCACCCACCTCGACGCCGGCACCCGCCGGGTCCCCGTGCCCACCTACCCGTTCCAGCGCCGCCGCCACTGGATCACCGACCCGGCCCTCTCGGTCCCCCGCTGGGTCGACGCCCCGCTCCCCGCAACCCCCACCACCGGCCCGGTAACCGTGCTCACCGCGGGCGATCCGCATTCCGCCGCGACCGCGCTGACGACCACACCCCGCACCGGCCACCTGCTGCTCGTCACCACCGACCTCTACGCCGAACATCCCCGTCCCGGCCACGCAGTCTGGTCCGGCTTCGCGATGGCCCTGGCCGACGAGAACCCCAACCTCGGGGTACGCGTAATCGACCTCTCGTCCACCGCCTCGGACGAGGCCCGCCGCACCGCCGTCGAACAGGAATCAGCCGCACCCCCGTCGCCCGGCCCCGCCGAGATCGTCACCTGGCGCAACGGCCGACGGCTGACCCGCGAGTTCGTCCCCGCCCCGGCCGCCACCCCGCTCGACCTGCCCCCGAACGGCCACTACCTGCTCGTCGGCGGCGCCGGAGCGGCCGGTGCCACCATCGCCCGCCACCTGGCCCGCCGCGGAAACCCCCGTCTGCTGCTGGCCGGCCGCTCCCCCGAACCCACCGCCCTGCTCACCGAACTCCGCGAGCTCGGCGCCACAGCCACCTACCAGGTAGCGGACATCTCCACTCCGGCGGACGTGACTGCCTTGGTCGCCGACCACCGCTTCGACGTGGTGATCCAGGCCGCGGGCATCGTGCGTCCCGGCAGCCTGCGAGCCAAAACCCCGGCCGAGATCCTCGACGGCCTCGCCGCCAAGGTGCAGGGCACCACCCTGCTCGCCGAAGCTGTCCGCCCACACCGGCCCCTGTTCGTGGCCCTGTCCTCCATCTCCTCGGTGATCCCCGGCCTGGCCGGCGCCGTCGGCGACTACGTGGCCGGAAACGCCTACCTCGACGCGTTCGCCGCCGCCGAACGATCCGCCGGCCACCGCTTCGTCGCCGTGAACCTGCCCCCGCTGACCGGCGGTGGTCTGGCCGAAGCCCACCTGCCGGCGACCCCCCGCGCCCTGCCGCTGGAGCAGGTGCCGGACGTCCTGTGGGCAGCCGCCGCCCTGGACACCGCCCAGGTGCTGGTCACCGCCCACGCGAACACACCGGCAGGAAGCAGCGCCCCCGGTCCCAGTACGACGCCTGCCGGCACGGCGACGGTCAGCGGACGCGGCGAGCCGCCCGGGGCCGGCTTCGACGGGTTGGTGACGATCGTCCGGGAGCTGCTCGCCGGACCGCTGAACCGGGAGCCGGAGACGATCGGGCTGGACGAACCGTTCCTCGCCCTCGGCCTCGACTCGCTCACCGCCGTCGACCTGGTCAAAGCCCTGGAAACCCGCCTCGGACGAACCCTGTCGACGACCCTGTTCTTCGAACACCGCACCCTCGGCGAACTGGCCCGCCATCTGGCCGGGGCGCCGGAGTTCGCGCTCAGCCCGGTACAGCTCGCGTTCCACACCACCGGCCGGCTCTATCCGGAGGTTCCGGCCTACGCCTACGTCCGGCAGACACTGACCGGCCCGATCGACGCCACCCGGCTCGGCCTCGCCTTCGCCGAACTGGAACGACGCCATCCGATGCTGCGCGTCCGGTTCGGCCCGCAGTCGCAACGGTTCGCCGCAGCCGGCCCCGGGCAGCCCACGTGGTTCGCCGTGACCGATGTGGCCCGGCCAGTGACAGAACTCGAGGCCGAACTGCGCAACCGCACCTTCGACCTGACCCGCGAAGCCCCGATCCGCGCAGTGCTCGCCGTCGCGAACCCCGACCTCGCCCATCTGATCCTGGTCGCGCATCACGCCGCAGCCGACGGCTTCAGCCTCGCGGTCCTCGGCGACGAGTTGTGGACGCTGTACGCGGGAGCCGAGCCGCCGCCACCGCCCCACGCCACGTTCGCGGACCACGAGGCCACCCGGACTCCGCCGACCGGTGACGACCTGGAATTCTGGCGATCGACTCTGGCGACCTACCCCGGCCTCGCGTTGCCGTTCGATGGTGAACCGGACGCCGAACCGAAGGCGCCGTTCGCCGTACACCACAGAAGTCTCGACCCGGAACTCACCGCGCGCCTCACCGCTCAAGCCCGCACCGCGGGGGTGTCGCTCTTCCATCTGCTGCTCGCCGGCTACGTGCGGTGCCTGGCCCGCTGGAGCGGGCAGTCCACTGTGCCGGTCGCGGTGGCCCGGGCCGGCCGCGACGCCCGGCTGACCGGAATAGATCGGATGGTCGGCCCGTTCGCCGACACCCTGCCGGTGCTCGCCGACGTCTCCCCCGATGAACCCGCCACCGCCCTCGCCGACCGGCTCCGCCAGGCCTGGCTGACGGCTGAGCAGCACGGCTCGGTCTCCACCGTCGACATCGCCCGCATGCTGGCCGCGAGCACCGCCGGGCCCCGCACCGCGAGCCCCGCGAGCTTCAGCTACGCCCGCTTCCCCACCGCGGCGCCGGCCACGCATCAAATCGCAGCGACGTACGCCGGAACGGCCTCCGCCGCGACCCGACTGGGCCTGGTCTGCTTCGAGGCTGAAGGCACCCTGCACTTCTCGTGGAACTATCCGACCGCCCTGTTCCACGCCGCGACGATCGAACGCTTCGCCACCGAACACCTCGCCGAACTGTCCGCCCTGGCCGGCGCCGCCGACGCGCCCACCGAACGTGCCGAACCGCCTGCCGATGCCGCCGGGCTGCCGTCTGAGGCCGCCGAGGCCGCGCCGATCGTCGAACGGATCCGGGCGCAATGCCACCGCACACCCTCGGCAATCGCGGTGCTCACGGAAGGCGTACCCCTCAGTTATCTTGACCTTGATCTTGCCTCGGATCGCCTCGCCGCCCGGCTGGCGGCGACCGGCGCGTGCAAGATCGGGCTGCTCACCGGGCCGGGTGCGGAAACCGTCATCGGCGTCGTCGCGATCCTCAAAGCCGGTGCCGCGTGGGTGCCGTTGGACGCCGCCCACCCATCGGCGCGGCTGGCCGACCAGCTCAACCGCACCGGCGCGACCGTCGTGGTCTGCGACGCCACCACCCGCGACGCGGCCCGGGCGCTCGGCGGCTTCACGCTGGTCGACGGCCGCACGTCCCCGCACGGCCAGCCGCCGCCGGTGACGACCCGGGCGGACGACACCGCGTACGTCATCTTCACCTCCGGCTCGACCGGCCGCCCCAAGGGTGTTCCGGTGACGCACCGGGCGATGGTCAATTATCTGGACTGGTCGCTGGCGGCGTTCGGCTATCGCAGCAGCGACCGGCTCGCGCAGACCGCGTCGATCTGTTTCGACGCGTCCGTGCGGCAGTTGCTGGCGCCCCTGCTCGTCGGAGCGACCGTGGTCGCCTGGGACCGGGACACCGTCCGCGACCCGGCTGAACTGCTGAAACGCGTCGAACGTGACCGGGTGACGGTGTGGAGTTCGGTGCCGACCCTGTGGGAACGGCTCCTCGGCGCGGCCGAGAGGCAGCGCCCCGACCTGGCGTTGCGCTGGGTGCACGTGGGTGGTGAGGAGTTGTCGCCGGTGCACGTTCGGCGGTGGTTCGACCTGTTCGGGCCGGGTCAGCGGATCACCAATCTGTACGGCCCGACCGAGACGACGATCAACGCCACCTTCCACGTGATCAGCGAACGGCCCGCCGACGACGTCACCCATCTGCCGATCGGCCGCCCGGTCGGCGGCGCGCTGGTCGAAGTGGTCGGCGACGACGGCCGGGTGTGCGCGCCCGGCGAGGTCGGCGAGCTGTACATCGGTGGGGCCGGGGTGGCGGCCGGCTACCTGGACGACCCGTCGACGGCGTTCGTGCAGCGGCACGGCGCACGCTGGTACCGCAGCGGAGACCGCGCCGTCCAGGACGCCGACGGCCTGCTCTGGTTCCGTGGCCGCGTCGACGACCAGGTGAAACTCCACGGCTACCGGATCGAGCCGGGCGAGGTGGAGGCGGTGCTGCGCCGCCACCCGGCCGTCGACAGCGCCGCCGTGCGGGTGGACGGCAGCCGCCTCCTCGCCTGGGTGCAGCCGCGCGGGGAGACTTCGGGGGGCGAGCTTCGCGCGTACCTCGAAGGGTTGCTGCCGCCCTACCTGGTGCCGGCCCGCATCTCGGTGCTGGCCGCGCTGCCGCTCACCGCAACCGGCAAGATCGACCGCGCCCTGCTGACGCCGGCGGCCGTGGCCGCCCGCGAACCCGCCGCTCCTCCGGCCACCGCGACCGAACGCCTGCTCGCCCGGGTCTGGTCGCACCAGCTGGGCGTTCCCGAGCCCAGCCGCGAGGACGACTATTTCGCGCTGGGCGGCGACTCGATCGGCGTGCTGGAGATGTTCGCGGCGTTGGAGGGGGAGCTGCCGTCCCTGCCCCGGCCGACTGTCATCTACCGGCACCGCACGCTCGCCGCCCTGGCAGCCGCCATCGACGCCGCGCACCCGACCCCGGCCGCAGCGCCCCCGGCCGCAACCGGCGCCTTTCCGCTCACTCTCAGCCAGCGCGGTTTCCTGCTGGCCGACGCGATCGGCACGCCGTCGACCTGGTTGGCCGCGCCGCGCCTGCACGGGCCGCTCGACCTGGATCGCTTCCAGCGGGCAGTCGACGTGCTCGTCGACCGGCATCCGATGCTGCGGACCGTCTTCCGGCCGCCCATGCAGCAGGAACTCCCGGTCGGCACCCGGCTGATCGTCGCCTACGACCCGGATCCGGCGTCGCTCGCCGACGAGATGGCCGCCGAGCGGGCGATCCGATTCGATCCGGCTCAGTGGCCGCTGCTGCGGTTGCGGCTGCTGCGGTCCGGCCCCGACGAGCACGTACTGCTCCTACACGCCCACCATCTGATCGGTGACGGTTACAGCGTCGCGCTGCTGACCAGGGAACTCCTGGCCGTCTACGACCGCGGCCCGCAGGCCCTGACTCCGCTGCGCTCGACGTTCCGTGACTACGTTGCGCTGCTCGGCCGCCGCACGCCCGTATCGGTGGCGCGCGATCGGTCGGCCGGCGGCGGGTTCGCGGTGGGGACGCCGAGCGCGACGGGCTTCACTGTGGACGCGGCGACCGCGGCCCGCCTGCGGAAAATCGCCACCGAAGCCGGTGTGACGCCGTTTGTACCGGTGCTCACTGCCTACCATCGCTGCCTCGGCCGGAGGCTCGGCCGCCCGGACCCGACCATCGGGGTTGCGGTGACCGGCCGTGATCATGCCTTGCTGGACCTGGCCCGGCTCTTCGGGCCGTGCGCGACCGCAGTCGCCGTTCGCCCCGGCCCGCCCACCGACCACGCCGCCGACCTCCACAGAATGGCCGACGCGGTGGTCGAGGCCCGCAGCACCGTCTTCACCGCCCCGGAAGGCTGGCAGCACTTCTTCACCTACCTCGACTTCGCCGCCCTCGGCCCGGTCGAGGCTGAGACCCTGAGCCTGACCTGGGACGACACCGAGACGGAACTGGCCGTCCCACCGGGCACCGACGTCCTGCTGGCGGTCCGTCCATCATCCGGCGGCCTGCGCCTCACCCTGCGCGGCAACCTCCCGCAGGACCAGCTGGAACAGCTCGCCACGGAGCTGCACGCCGACCTCGAATCGGCCGCAAACCGACCGCGCCGCAACGAGGCGATCACCGCGCCGCCAGCAGCAAGCGAACCACGCGACCACGCCACTGCTGCGCCGGCGTCGGCAGCGGCCGAACTGCTGGATGCTGCGCTGGTCGGTTACCTACCGGCTCCAGCGCAACTCGCGGCCCTGGCCGGAGACCTCCCCGACGAGGTACGCGCCGCGCTCCCCACCCTCGACCGCGAAACCATCCGCGCGGCCTTGTTCCCCGGCGGCCGGCCACGGTTGCTGGAGACCGTGACGACCCGCCTCGGCAGGTCCGGCTTCGTCAGCCTGCCCCGCTTCGCCGACGAACTCACCCGGTCCGGCCTCGCCATCGACGCTGCCGCTGCCGTGGACCTCGCCGCTGCCCACGGCGCCCGCACGGTGTCGCTGGCCGGCATGATCCCCGCTCACACCGGCTACGGAACCGCGGTGGTCAGCCACCTCCGCTCCCGGGCCCGGATCACCACCGGCCATGCCGTCACCGCGGCGTCAGTCGTGCGCACCACGTTCGCCGCGCTCGCCGCGCAGGACCGCAAGCTGTCCGGCAGCGTCCTCGCGGTGGTCGGCGCCGGCTCGATCGGCACCTCGTCGCTGAGCCTGCTGCTGGCCCGCGCCGAGCAGCCACCGGCCGGCCTGGTCCTGTGCGACCTGCCGGCCGCCGCCGCCCGGCTGGCGGACTTGGCGCGCGAGCTCGAAGCCGCCGGCTTCCCCGGCCCGATCGAGATCGCCACGACCACGAGCGGACCCGGCGACAGCGATGCGGTTCAGGTGGCCCCCGATGCGGTGTACCGCGCCGATGTCATCGTGGCCGCCACCAGCGGCGGCCCCGGCACTCTCGACATCGGCCGGCTGCGGCCCGGCACGATCGTGGTCGACGATTCGTTCCCGCACTGTTTCGACACCACCCGGGCGCTGGCCCGGATGCGCGACCTTCACGACGTACTGATCATCGGCGGCGGCCTGCTGGACTGCGGCCCCACCACCCGCGCCGTCGCCGCGGGCCTGCCGGCCCCAGCGCGAGCCGGACTGCCCGACACGATCGCGTCCTGCCGGCTCGAGTCCCTGCTGCACGCCGTCACCCCGGGATTGCCGCTGCTCAGCGGCCCGGTCGAAGCCCTGGCCGCAGCCGCGTACTGGGACGCCCTCGACGCCGCCGGCGTGCGCGCCGCCCCACTGCACCTGCTGGAGACTCCGCTGGAGGTTCCCACCATTCGATAAGCCGAGACTGATTCACAGGCTTCAATTCACCTGCTAGCGTCACGTGGCGTGGTTGCGTGACCACCCAACGTGGGGAGGTTCAGGTGAATACAGCCATCCGTCGTGGCGCCGCTGCAGTCGGCGCCATCGTGCTGTCGGTGTTCGGAGTGGCCACCGGCGCCCAGGCGGCGCCCGCCGAAGCAGACGTTCTCGCAGTTCCCGGCGCCGAGGTCGTGCCGGACAGCTACGTCGTCGTCCTGAAGTCCGGCAAGGTCGCCCGCGCCGTCGCCGCCGAGCACAAGGCGGCGGTGGCTCACACGTACGCCAAGGTCTTCAACGGTTTCGCGGCGACCATGTCGGCGCGCAAGGCGCGGCAGGTGGCCGCCGACCCGGACGTCGCGTTCGTGCAGCCCAACGTGATCCACCGGATCTCCGACACGCAGACCAACCCGCCGTCCTACGGCCTGGACCGGATCGACCAGCGCAACCGCCCGCTCAACCAGGCCTACACCTACAGCACGACCGCGTCCAACGTGCACGCCTACATCATCGACACCGGCATCCGGACCAGTCACAACGACTTCGGTGGGCGCGCCAGCAGCGGATTCGACGCCATCGACGGGGGCACGGCCGACGACTGCAACGGCCACGGTACGCACGTCGCCGGAACTGTCGGCGGCACCGCGCACGGCGTGGCCAAGGGCGTGCAGCTGCACGCGGTGCGGGTGCTGAACTGTGAGGGCAGCGGCACGACCGCGCAGGTCGTCGCCGGCATCGAGTGGGTCACCGCCAACGCCGTGAAGCCGGCCGTCGCCAACATGAGCCTCGGTGGCGGCGCCGACACTGCCCTGGACAACGCGGTCCGCGCGTCGATCTCCTCCGGCGTCAGCTACGCGATCGCGGCCGGCAACGGCCTGTTCGGCCTGTTCGCCCTGGACGCCTGCACGCAGTCCCCGGCGCGCGTCGCGACGGCGCTGACCGTGTCGGCCACCAACAGCAGCGACGCCAAGCCGTCCTGGGCCAACCGCGGCACCTGCGTCGACGTGTTCGCGCCCGGCATCAGCATCACGTCGGCCTGGTCGACCAGCAACACCGCCACCAACACGATCAGCGGCACCTCGATGGCCGCCCCGCACGTGGCCGGCGCCGCCGCGCTGTACCTGGCCGGCAACACCGGCGCCACCCCCGCCCAGGTGCACGCCGCGATCGTCGGCAACGCGACCACGGGCGTCGTGACCAGCCCCGGTTCCGGCTCACCGAACCGGTTGCTCTACACGGGCGCCTTCTAGGAGCACTACTCCCCCACAGTGCTGGGGAGGCCAGGGTGCGGTCCCACCCGGCCTCCCCACACTGTCAAAGCCGCGCGGGTCCAGCCGGTGGCGATCAGGAAGAGCGCGGCGGCGTACGTGGTCATCACCAGCACGCCGTGCGCCGGCGGCCGCATGCCTGCGGCGCCCAGGCCGATCAGCAGGTCGGAGACCAGGAAGAGCAGCCCGCCCAGCGCGACCCGCCGGGAGACCCCAGCCGCTGCCGCAGCCATCGCGGTCAAGGCCAGGCTGTAAATCGCGATGGGTACGCGCAGAGCGCCCAACCTCTCCCCCAGCACCAGATTCGCGACCGCCCACAGCAGCCCGTACCCGGCGAAGGCCCACCACAGCGGCCGGGCCCGGCGCAGGAACGCGACGATCAGGCTGATCTGCGTGCCGAGGAAGAACAGCATCCCGATCAGGAACGCGGTGTCCCCCGGCACGAGCAGTGCGATGTCCCCGGCGGTGGCGAAGACGAACGCGACGACCACCACGTCCGGGCGCCCGTGCCGCAGCAGGTGCCAGATGAGCAACGGGGCGAGCAGCGGCTTGGCGACCCACTGCAGGGCGGTCCAGTCCGCGGCCACCGCGACGATCTCGACCGTCGCGGCGGCGGCGAACAGCTTCAGTGGCAGGTTCACGAGGCGGGCTGCCAGCCGGGACGGCCGAACAGGTAGCCGGCGCGGTGCCGCCAGTTCGAGGTGGACCGCAGGTCACGCCAGATCGCCGCGTACTCGTGGGTGGCCACCTTCAGCGGGTTGTAGGTCTCGATGTTGGTGGTCAGCCCGTACCGGACCCGTTCGCCCTCGGGTTCGAAGCTGCCGAACATCCGGTCCCAGATGATCAGGATGCCACCGTAGTTGCGGTCCAGGTACGGGTCGTTGGCGCCGTGGTGCACCCGGTGGTGCGACGGGGTGTTCCAGAACCATTCGATCGGCCGGGGCAGTTTGTCGATGCGCTCGGTGTGCAGGAAGAACTGGTACGCCAGACTGATCGACTGCTGCAGGAAGATCATCCACGGCGGGAAGCCGAGCGCGGCCAGGCCCAGCCAGAACGGCAGCGCGGTCATCGGCGTCCAGCTCTGCCGCAGCGCCGTGGAGAAGTTGAAGAACTGGCTGGAGTGGTGCACGACGTGCCCGGCCCAGAAGACACGGACCTCGTGGTGCAGCCGGTGGAACCAGTAGTAGGCGAAGTCGTCGGCGAAGAACAGCAGCACCCACACCCACCAGTCGGTCGGGTCGAGCTTGAGCGGGCTGAGCACGTAGAGGCCGGCGAAGAGCACCGCGGTGAACAGCTTCCACGGCACGCCGATGACCTGGCTGCCGATGCCCATGGACAGGCTGGTGGCGGTGTCGCGGGCTTCGTAGCCGCGCTCCTCGTCGTCCGGCAGGAACCGGAACGACAGGAACTCCATGACGATCAGCAGCAGGAACGCCGGGACGGCGTAGAGGACGGCGGGAATCATGGGCGAGGGGTCCCATCGGTTCGGCGGGCAGGGGTGATCAGCGCGACGCCGGAGCAGCGTCACGCTGGCTTTGCGGTCGTTCCTCCTGCCGCGGTTCCGGCTGCGGCGGGAGGACGGGATCAGGGGCGTGGCGTTCGGGTCTCGGCGGGCACCGCGGCGGTGAGCAGGGCGCGGGCCACGCCTTCAGCGCCGGCCGCGTCGCCGGCGGTGATCAGTTCGGACAGCCGGCGGTGCGCGGCGACATCGAGCAGTTCAGCGGTACGCCGGTGCGGCGGCATGTGCCCGACGGCGAGTGCTCCGGCGGTGAGGCTGTTGAACGCCAGCAGGTAGGCGATGTTGCCGGAGCCCTCGACGATCCGCCGCCACAGGGCCAGGTCGGCCGTGGCCATCCGGGCCAGGTCGGGGACAGCTGCCGCGTACGCCTCCACAGCTTCGGCAATCGCCTGCCGGGCCGGTGGCTCGGCGCGTTCGGCGCAGAGCCGGGCCGCGTCGGCGCCGATGCAGGCGCGCATCTCCAGCACGTCGCGGTTGAGGGTGGCGACGGGCAGCACGTCCCCGGCGGCGGCGAGGGTCATGGCCAGGTCGAGGCCGGCGGTGGCCCGCCAGTCCTGCACCCGGGTGGCGCCGCCCTGGCTGACCCGGACCAGGCCGAGCTGCTGCAGCCGGCGCAGCGCCTCACGGATCGCGTGCCGGTTGACGCCGAAGGTGGTGGCCAGTTCGCGCTCGCTCGGCAGCGGGTCACCGGCGGCGTACCGCCCGGCGACGACAGCATCCCGCAGCCGGCCGAACACCTGGTCCGACACGGACTCGCGCGACAGTGGTTCGAACGTCATGCCCGGCAGTGTGCCCGCCATCACAGCAACCCGTCAACTGGTTGGACCAGTTACTTGATGAGCGCTCGAGCAACGGCCCGGCGAGCGGGTGGCCCGCCCTGCTCGAAACCGATGCCGGCGGCGCCCCACGTACCCTGCAACCATGCCGCGGCCGACCACCTCCGTTTCCCGTATCGAGCAGAAGCGACGCACGCGTGTCGCCCTGGTCCAGGCCGCACGCGGCCTGCTGGTGACCCAGGGGTACGCGACGACGACCGCCGAGATGATCGCGAAAGAGGCCGGGGTCTCGCGGGCGACGTTCTACCTGCACTTCCGGTCGAAGGCGGAGATCGTCGTCGAGCTGATGCGCAACGTCGAGCCGGACATCGTCGCCGACTTCCAGCGGCTCGGCACGATCGACCCGACCCCGGCAGCGGCCGAGTCGTGGCTGCGCGGCCACGCGCAACTGTGGCGCCGCTACCGCATGGAGTTCACCTCGATGGAGCAGGCCCTCGCGAACGAGCAGGCCGTCGCCGACGAGTGGTTCTCGTTCTACCGGCGGCTGGCCGACGGCATCCCCGGCGTGATCGACCGGCTCGTCACCGGCGGGCTGAGCCGGGAGCGCGCCGAGGCCCGGCTGGTCGCGCTGGTCATGACGATCGACCGCGCCTTCCACTTCACCGTCGTGCGGGACCGGCCGGACTTCTTCGACGCCGTCGTCGCCGAGATCGCCGAGGCGCTGGCATCCGCACTGTCGGGTTCGCCCAGCATCGCCTCACGGGAGACCAACTTTCGCTAGACACTTGTCAACTGAGTGACTTCTGAGGCACGCTGTGGCCCCGCTCACAGCGCGGCTCCACCGCGCCGCGCCTCAGACCCTGCGAGGACGACGATGTCGCAGACCCTCAGTCCTTCCGTGCCGCGAACGGTGCCGTGGCGCCGCTCCGGCCTCCTGATGGCCCTGACCTTCTCCGCACTGCAGATGCTCAACGAGATCGGCACGATGGTGGCGATCCCGCTCTACGGCTCGATGAGCCAGGAACTCACCCTGTCGCCCGCCCAGACCACCTGGGCGCTGATGAGCACCACGATCTTCGGCGCCGCCACGATCGCCCTGCTCGCCAAGGCCGGCGACCGCTACGGTCACCGCCGGCTGATGATCTACAGCGTGGCCGGCATCATCGCCGGCTTCGTGATCTCCGCGCTCGCGCCGAACTTCCTGGTCCTGCTGATCGGCCGCGCGCTGACCGGCATGATGGCCGGCCAGGCGCTGTGCATCGGCATCATGAACGACCGGCTGACCGGCACCGACAAGCGCAAGGCGATCGCGATCATCGCGGGCGGCCAGGCGATCGGCGTCTTCTGCGGGTTCTTCCTCGGCGGGATCATCGTCGAGGCGGGCGGCACGTTCCGGCACGCGTTCTGGCTGGGTGCGGCGCTGACGCTGGTCAGCCTGCTGGCGTTCCTCGCATGGGGCAGCGACTCGGACGCGCTCGAGCGGCACGCCGCCGGCCGCCCGCGCATCGAGGTCGCCGGGGTGGTGCTGCTCGGCATCGGCCTGACGCTGCTGTGCGTCGGCATCTCGCAGTCCACCGCCTGGGGTCTTGGCGACTGGCGGACGCTGGCCTGCATACTCGGCGGCCTGGCTGTCATCGCCCTGTCGCTGCTGGTCGAGGCCCGGGCCACGCACCCGCTGCTGGACGTGCGGGAGCTGGCCGGGCGCAATCTGACTCCGGCGTACGCGGCCTTCCTGACCTTGGGGGTCTGCGGCATGCTGCTGTTCAACGCCGCCATGGCGTTGCTGCAGATCCCCGGCACGCTGCCGCTGCCGACCGGCCCGCTGCAGATCGGTCCCGGCTTCGGGTACACCGCCCTGCAGGCCTCCTTCGTGTTCCTGCCGATGACCGCGGCCGGCCTGGTCGCGGCCAAGGTGATCCCCGGCCTGCTGCGGCGTACCTCGGCCCGGACCGGCCTGGTCCTCGGCGGCCTGCTGATGGCGGTCGCGTTCGCGATCCTGCGGGTCGACCACGCGCACGTCGCGACCATGCTCGCCGCGATCCTGATCTACGGGTTCGGCTACACCACCGTGCTGTCGACCGCGGTCTCGGTGATCGCCGTGGAGGCCAAGGAGGGCAAGGGCGCCGGCACCGCGTCGCTGTACGTCTCCATGGCCCTGGCGGCGTCGTCGCTGGGCGCGGCGATCTTCGCGGCGCTGCAGAACTCGTACACCGGCCCGGCGCTGCTGCCGGACGGCTCGCCGATCCCAGGGCTCCCACCGCTGCCGCAGGCCGCGCTGTTCGACCACGCCTTCGTGATCGCTGCGGTCGCCGCACTGGTCGCGGTCGTGGCCGGTCTGGTCCTGAAACCGACCCGAAACTGAGTGGAATTCGGCCGCACACTCACTAGACACATGTCTTGTGAGTGTGCGACCGTCGTCACACCCCGATTTCAGAGGAGCAACCCCATGCGTTTCGCGGACAAGGTCGTCTTCGTGACCGGAGCGGCATCGGGCATGGGTCACGCGGTGGCCCGCGCCTTCCACGACGAGGGCGCCCACGTCTACGGCGCCGACATCTCGGCCGACGCGCTCAAGACGGCCTTCGACGACCTGCCCCGGGCCGTCCCGCTGGCCTTCGACATCGCCGACAGCGCCGCCGTCGACGAGGCCTTCGCCCGCGTCGGCGCCGACCACGGCCGGCTCGACGTGCTGGTCAACGCGGCCGGGGTGAACGCTCCCGGCCGGGCCGCCAACGAGGCCCTCAACGCCGAGAACCTCAAGGTCTTCGAAGCCATGAAGCGCGGCGAGCAGCACCACTCGGAGTTCATCGAGCACACCAGCGACGACGACTTCGACCGGGTGCTGCGGATCAACCTGTACGGCACCTTCTACGCGATGCGGGCCGCGGTTCCGCTGCTCAAGGCCAACCAGGGCGGCTCGATCGTCAACTTCTCCTCCGCCGCGGCGCTGATCGGCGTCGTCATGCCGCCGTACTACCCCGCGTCCAAGGCAGCGGTCCTCGGCCTCACCCGCGAGGCGGCCACCGAGCTCGCCCCGTTCGGCATCACCGTCAACGCCCTCGCGCCGGGCGCCGTGGACACCCCGCTGTTCCGGCAGACCGACGAGGAGTTCCGGCAGTTCCTGATCGGGATGCAGCCGATCCGGCGGGCCGCCGACCCAGCCGAGGTCGCCCGGCAGGTGCTCTTCCTGGCCGGTCCGGACGCCGCCTACCTCACCGGGCAGACCATCTCCCCGTCCGGCGGGCTGGTGATGGCATGAGCATCGACCGGGCAGCCGTCCAGCGCCTCGCCGACGAGATCAACCGGGACATCGAGCGCGGGGCGTACGACGGGGCGAACGTGATCCTCGCCCGCCACGGCGAGATCGTCCTCGACCTGACCACCGGCTGGGCCGAACGCGCCACCAACCGGTCGCTGCGCCGGGACGACGTCTTCCGGGTCCTGTCGCTGACCAAGGGCTTCACCAACGTGCTCGCGCTGCGGGCCGTCAGCGAGGGCAGGCTGGCGCTGTCGACCCGGGTCGTCGACCTGATCCCGGAGTTCCTCGGCACCGACCCGTTCCACATGCTGCGCAAGGACCGGATCAACCTGGTCCACCTGCTGACCCACCGCTCGGGGATGCCGCCGACGCCGAACCCGGGGCTGGGCCCGGACCGCTTCGGCGTGCTGGCTGACGTTGTCGCGGCGCTCGCGAGTGTGGACGTGCTGTTCGAGCCGGGTACCAATCTCAACTACGCGCCGGCGATCAATCACGCGTTGATGGGTGAGATGGTGCGTCGTGCGTACGGTGCCAAGAATTTCCGGGACCTGGCGCGGGACCTGCTCTTCGACCCGGTGGGCATGGCCGACACCGCGTTCGGGCTGCCGGCCCGGCTGGCCGGGCGGGCCGTGCCGCTGAAGGCCTACCTGCCGGAGGGTGGCTTCCTGCAGCCCTCGGACATCGAGTGCCTCAACGAGCACATCACCGAGGACGCCGAGATGCCGTGGGTCGGTGCCGTGTCGACCGTGGCGGACGTGTTCGCGTTCGCCGAGATGGTCCGCGGCAACGGGCCGCGGCTGGTGGCGCCCGCGGTGATGGACCAGGCCACCACGCTGCAGACCGGGGACATGCCCAACGATCTGTACGCGGCGATGGCGCAGGCCCGCGGCTGGGAGATCCCGAAGGGCAACTTCGGACTCGGCTTCTCCCTTTCCGGGACGGGCACCGCGCCGAGCTTCTTCGGCCCGTTCACCTCGCCGCGCACCCACGGCAACTACGGCGCCGGCTCCTCGCTGTTCTGGGTCGACCCGGAGCGCGACCTGACCTTCGTCTTCCTCTCGGCCGGCGTGATGGAGGAGAGCGAGAACGTCGCCCGCTTCCAGAAGCTCTCCACCATGGCCGTCGCCGCCGCTCGGTAAGGACCGTTATGACCGACCTGAAACGATGCCCGGTCGCGCACGGCTTCGACGCCATGAGCGACGACTACTACACCGACCCGTCGATGCACTTCGCGAAGGTACGCGACGAGCACCCGGTCTTCTGGTACCCGTGGCTGAACGCCTGGATCGTCACCCGCCGCGAGGACGTGCTCAAGGTGCTCGGCGACTGGACCGAGTTCTCCTCCGCCGGCAACACCGCGAGCATCCCGGTGCCGGAGAAGTACCAGCACATCGTCCCGCCCGGCCTGATGTCCGAGATGATCGTCGGGATGGACCCGGACGGTCACACGGTTCACCGCGGCGTGGCCCTGCGCGGTTTCACCGTGGCCCGGATGGAACAGTTGCGGCCGCAGATCGAGGAGCGGGCGCACCGCATCATCGACAAACTGGAGCAGCAGGGCTCGGCGAACCTGATGGAGGAGTACTGCCTCGAGCTCACGACCCAGACGCTCTGCGCGCATCTCGGTCTCGGCTACGAGCACGACCCGATGATGCGGCGGCTGCGCAACGCGACCGGGCGGGTGCTGTCGTCGGCGCAGGAGCAGATGCCGCCGGAGATCATCGACGAGGTGTGGGAGGTGTTCTCCTCGTCCTTCGCCGAACTGTCGAAAGTGGTCGCCGAGCGCAGGGAGAACCCGGGCGACGATTTCATTTCTGAAATGGCGGCTGAGCGTACGCTCTCCGTCGCGCAGATCGCGCTGAAGGTGTGCGAATTCGCCCTCGCCGGGGCGGACACCACTGCCCAGGCGATGACGAACGCCGTGCTGTTTCTCGCGGACAAGCCGCAGTACATCGCGGAGGCGCTGGATGATCCGGCGCTGTGGGCCAATGTGTTCGAGGAGACGATCCGGCGGCGGCCGTCTTCGCCGTTCGCCTCGCGTCAGGCGACCCGGGACATGGAGATCGGCGGCGTCTCCGTTGCGGCCGGGGACATGATCTGGGTGTCGCTGGCCAGTGCCAACACCGATCCTTCGCATTACGAGCGGCCGTTCGAGTTCGATATTCACCGGCCTGACCCGGCGGACCACCTCGCGTTCACGGCGGGGCGGCACACGTGCCTGGGGCAGGCTCTGGCGCGGGTGCAGGGTGCGACCGGGCTGAAGGTGCTGTTCGAGCGGCTGCCGTCGGTCCGGCCGGTGCCGGGGTTCCCGCTGGACTTTATCCGGATGGCGTTGCTGCCGGTGCGGGCCAACCTGCCGGTGACCTGGGATCTCGCGGACATCGAGCGGTCCAAGAAGCGGGTCAAACGGGGGATGGATCTGGTCGTCACCGCCCGTTCCGAGCCGGCCGGCGACGTCGTGGCGTTGCATTTCGCGCACCCCGACGGCGATGCGCTGCCGCCTTGGGAGCCGGGGGCGCACGTCGACGTACGGATCCCGGTCAGCGACGGTGTCGTGGTGCGGCAGTATTCGCTGTCGTCGTCGCCGGCTTCCTCCGCGCAATGGCGACTCGGTGTGCTGCGCGAGCCGAACGGTCGCGGTGGTTCCGCCGGCATCCATTCCTTCGCTGTCGGCGACGTGGTTCGGGCGGGCTGGCCACGCAACAATTTCGCGCTGGTGCCGTCGCCGCGCTACGTCTTCGTCGCCGGTGGCATCGGGATCACGCCGATCCTGCCGATGCTCGCGGCGGCGACGGCTGCCGGAGCCGAGTGGACGCTGCACTACGGCGGCCGGAGCCGTTCGTCGATGGCGTTCTGCGAGGAGCTGGCCCAATACGGTTCCCGGGTCGTCCTCACCCCGCACGACGAACACGGGCTCCTGGATCTGGCCGGCATCTTCGCTTCCGTCAGCCCGGACACGCTGGTCTACGCCTGCGGCCCGGAACCGTTGCTGACCGCCCTCGAAGAAGCGCTGTCGCACTGGCCGGAAGGCACACTGCACACCGAACGTTTCGCACCCAAACGCATCGCGCCGAGGGCTGACGTCGCTTTCGAGGTCGAGTTCGCGGCGTCGGGGGTGACCGTCACGGTGCCGCCCGGCCGGTCCATCCTGCAGGCCGCTGAGGAGCAGGGCATCACCGCTTTGTCATCGTGCAAAGAGGGCACCTGCGGCACCTGCGAAACCCGAATCCTGTCCGGCGAGGCCGACCACCGCGACTCGATCCTGACCCCCGCTGAACAGCGAGCCAACCAGTCCCTGATGCTCTGCGTCTCCCGGGCCGCCCCCAGCTGCCCCAAGCTGATCCTCGACGCCTGAACCCCCTCGGCTGACGCCCACCGTCGTATCCCGCCACCCGAAACAGCCCTGGCCGTCAGCCAGTTCCCCCGGCTGACACCCACCGTCGTATCCCGGCCGCGGAAGCAGCACTGAGCGTCAGCCACCTGCCGGGCTGACCCACACGGTCGTATCCCGCCGCCCGAAGCAGCGCTGGCCGTCAGCCAATTCGTCCGGCTGACGGCCAGCGCGCTTTCGGCGAGCGGGATGCAACGCTCTGCGTCAGCCCGAATCTGATCAAGGTGGCCGCAGCATGGGATCAGGCCGAGGTTGGGTGCGTGAGGGCCAGCTGACGGGCCGATGGCCAGCCGGCGGATCTCAGCTGGGCCGGCGGGCCTCGGCTGGGCCGACGGGCCTCGGCTGGGCCGGCGGACCTCGGCTGGCGCTGACGGGCCTCAGCTGGGCCGGCGGACCTCGGCTGGCGCTGACGCACCGAGTGCGGCTTTGATCAGGTGCCTCACAGCCGGACGGCCGGGCTCAGCTGGCACTCACGCATGGAATGAGGCCGCAATTACATGCGTGGCGGCCAGCCGGCGCCCCTCGGCTGGCACTCATGCATCGAATGCGGCCGCAATTAGATGCTTGAGCGCCAGCCGGGCGGCCGGCGGGTTGGCTTGATCTTGGAAGAGGTCCGCGGGTGGGCTGAGGAAAGACCAGGCGGGCGCGGATGTCGATCACCACTGCGGGCGGCGGCGAGGGCGTCAGCGGTCGACCTGGACGAGGTTGGGGTTGGCCAGGAGGAACGGGGCCACCCGGTCTTCGGCTACGGCGGTGAAAAAAGTCTGCACCTCGGCGGGGAACTGTTCGCCTCGGTAGGTGCCGGCCTCGAACAATGGGGCGCCGGGCAGGTCCAGGGTGGTCAGGTCCTTGATGCTCAGGTTCTTCAGCTGTCGCAGCCATTCGGCTACGGAATGGCCTCCGCCGACCACCGTGAGGGAATCGCCGGCGGCGGCCATCACCGGGAGCAGCTTCGCGGGGTTGCTGCGGATCTTGCGGGTCACCGCGGTGAGGAACTGGCGCTGGTGGCGCTGGCGGTCGTAGTCGCCGCGGGGTAGGCCGTAGCGCTGGCGGACGAAGTCCAGGGACTGCCAGGCGTTGAGGCGCATCGGTTTGTCGCTCTTGGGATACAGCATCTGCGGGCCGGTGTACGGGCGCAGGCATTTCTGGCCGGCCTGGCACGAGGGCAGGCGGTCGCGTGGGGTGCCGTCCGGCTTGCGGTGTTCGGAGGGGACGTCCTGGTCGATGGCCAGTTTGACGCCGCCCATCGCGGCGACGACCTTCTGGAAGCCGCCGAAGTTGATGATGGCGCCGGCGTCGAACTTCGGGATTCCGGTGACGTTGCGGACGGTCCGGGAGAGCAGTGTGTAGCCCTGGGCGGGGCTGGGGTTGCCGCCTGCGACCGGGCTGCCCAGGGCCATCGCGGCGTTGATTTTGGCGGTTTGGGCGGGGGTGCCGGTGGGGGCGAAGGCGGGGATCTGCACGACCAGGTCGCGGGGCAGGGAGAAGAGGTAGGTGGTGTGCCGGTCCGCGGGGATGTGCGCCACCAGGATGGTGTCGGCGAGCGGGATGGTGTGCGATCCGCGCGGGTCGATGCCGACCAGCAGGAAGTTCAGCGGGCCGGCGACGGCGGCCGTCGGCGAGGCCAGCACGACCGCCGCGGGCACGGCGACGGGAGCCAGCAGGAGGCAGCCGGCGGCGATGCTGAGCCGGGCCCACAGCGGGGTACGGCGTTTCGCAGATCTGTCCACTTGAGGGTTACCTCCCGTTTGCGACCGATAAGCGATGATTACACGGTTCGGTCGGTCGGTGAGGGTTGATCGACCATCTGCTCAAGCCCGGCGGCCGCCGGGCGACCCGGTGTTGCAGGTGGTCGCGCGGTAGCGAAGGACTGTCCGATACTCGTACCGATGAAAAGCGCCGAACATGAAGCACACCGACGCCTGACCGCGTTCGGTCATCAGTTGATCGAGGTGCACGTCTGGCTGCGGGATCTGCTGGACGATCTGGCCAACGGCCTGGACGGCTATTTCGCCGGGCGAGGGCTGCCGGCCACTGATCTGCGGGCGCACTGCCTGGCGTTCTGTTCCGCGCTGACCCGGCATCACACCGGCGAGGACCGTGGCGCGTTCCCGGCGATCGCCGAGGAGTTCCCCGAGTTACGGCCGGTGCTCACCGAGCTGCGGACTGATCACAATCAAATCGAGTGGCTGCTCGGGAATCTGCGCAAGCTGCTCGACGGACTGCCGGAGCAGCCGGATCCGGCGGCGGAGGCCGCGGTGCGCGCGGAGCTGGAGGCGTTGTCGGCGGTGCTGCAGACGCACTTCATCTACGAGGAGAAGAGACTGATCGCCGCACTGAACGGCATGTCCGTGCCCGAGTGGCGGGAGCAGCGGCCGGCGTTCCTGCTGCACGACGACTGAGGTCGAGCTGCAGGTGTTCGGGCAGGCGGGTGCCCTGAGGGTCCAGGTAGTGCACGTCGGCGACGCGGGCGGTGCCGCCGTCGGGCAGGGTGATCAGCGAGCCGGGCGGGGCGACCGTGTCGGGCGGGCAGAAGACGATGCCGTCGGCGACCATGCAGGGGCCGACCGGTACGGGTGGCGCGTACCCTCGGGTGCCCTTGACCGCCGCGACCTCGACGGTGCAGGTATCGTCCGCGTGCAGTATCGCGAATTCCAGCCAGTTCACCGGTCGCCCTCCCGTGTCGGTTGGCCTTCATGATGAACATTTCCCGACGGCGGCCCGCCTAATCGGCGAGCCGCCCCCGAAGTTGATCAGGCCAGGTTCTTGCTGGTGACCGTCCAGCGGGTGCCGGAGCACAATCCGCAGTTCGGGCCGGTGAAGAGGGCACGGGCGCTCTGGTCGCCCTTGAGCTGCCACCTCAGCCAGGCGGAGCCGACTCGGCCGTACTCGCCGCCGTTGGTCTCGGCGAACGTGCCGTAGTGACCGACCGGCAGGTGCCCGAGGAAGGCGGGCAGTCCGGCGGGCAGGCGGCCGTAGTCGTCGACAGCGTTGGGGTACGCGATGTCGTCCGGCCCGCCGGTGAAGTAGGCGACCGGGGCGTGCAGCCGGGTGAGCTGGGCGTTGTTGCGGTCGCTGAGCAGGCCGCTGTTCCAGAACACCGAGGTGTCGACGCGGCTGTCGGCGCTGGCTTCGACGGCTTCCAGACCGCCGCAGGACTGTCCCATCACCGCCACCTTGGTGGTGTCGATCTTGCCGCGGTAACGGGAAGCGAGCCGCGTGTTCTCGGCGATCGCCCAGTCGATGGCGTCGATGAGCATGTCGGCGTCGGTGCTGCCGGTGCCGCCGGGCCGGCCGTTGGCGATCACCAGGAAGCCGTGCGAGGCGAACTCCTTGAGGATGTTCTCGAACCAGGTGCCGTCGGCGCGGCAGGCGCCGTTGCCCCAGACGACGATCGGCAGCAGCCCGGCCGGGAGCGTGTCGGGGCGGTAGATGGTGTGGTTGTAGAGGCGGATGGTGGTCTCGTAGTCGGCGGCATAGGGGCCGGAGCCGCCCGGCGCGGCCTGAGCCGGACTCGCGACGGACAGCCCGGCGGTGACGATCAGCAGAAGCACGAGAAGTCGTCTCATCACAGAGACAGTCGTCGATGTATTGCCCTCGCGAATCGGCGAAATCGCCGGTGCCGTCAGCGCTCGATGTGAGCCACCGGCGCGATCACCAGGTCGTGCATCCGCCAGTCGAAGGAGCGGACGAACTCCTCGAGGGTGGCCAGCCGCTGCACCAGGCAGTCGGTGTCCGGCCGCGGCACCACCAGCAACTCCCCGACGAACACGTGCCCCTCGTCGCGCAGCCGCAGCCAGGCGTCGGCGATCCAGTCGTGGTCGCGGACCGCGGCGAGCAGCTGGTCCGGCAGCGGATGCGGCCGGCTGCCGTCCACCACCCGCGGCCGGTCGTCCATCAGGTCGGCCACCGCCCCGCGGGTCGTGCGCACACCGTCGCGCACGATGTCACCGCCGATGACCAGCGCCGCGACAGCGTCCGCCCACCACAGCCCGGCACCGATGCCGAGCACGCCGAGGATGGCCGCGCCGGCGGTCAGCCAGTCGGCCCGGTTCATCTCGGCGTCGGCGAACAGCACCTTGTCGTGGAGGTCCCGCGCGATGCGCTGCTTGATCCGGCCGAGCAGGATCGCCGGGACCATGGTGGCGAACAGCACCGCGATCATCAGCCAGCCCAGCCAGAACGTCTGCCCGAACACCTCGACCAGCCCGATCGGCGCGCGTTCCCGGGCGAGCAGCCGCATCGCCGAGTCGTAGACGACGTAGGCGCCGAGGCCGAGCAGCGCGACCGAGCCGGCCAGGAACGCGACGCTGACCGAGCGGTGGTAGCCGTACGGGAACCGTTCGGTGGGCCGCCGGTCGCGGTAGCGGGCGGCGATCAGGAACGCGGCGGGCGGGACCAGGCCGAGCATGTCCTCGATCCAGGCCGCCTTCATCGCCTGCGACTGCCCCAGCGTCACCGCGAGCAGACCGACCGCGACCAGGAAGAACACGATCGTCCACCACTCCAGGCGGACAGCTTTGCGGTGCAGGGCGGCCTTGTCCGGCGGCAGCTCGAACCGGTCGTAGGGCTTCACTTCTCCGCCTCCGCCAGCAGCGCGGTCACGTCCTCGTGCCGCAACGAGAGCAGGAACCGCTCGACCTCGACCTGCCAGCCGTTCTCCCCCGGCGGCACCGCCCACACGTGGTCGGCCGAGCCGGTCTCATGGCCGGTCTCGCGTAACCCGAGCTCAGCGACGCGCCACTCGCCGACCACCACCGGTAAACCCTCCTTGCCGGTTATCTCGGGAACGGCGACGACCTGCGCGTCCTCGGCCGTCATCACGGCCACCTCGGCGGTGCCGGCCTGCACGGCCACGCGTACCCCGGCGAGGTCGTCCGGGACCGTGGTGCCGGCCGGTGCCGCCACCAGCGTGCGCATCGTGACATAAGGCCTGGTCAGCGACGCCTGCTCGATCCACGGCGACTTCGCGTCCAGCCCGCCGATCACCAGATCGAGGACCCGGTCCTTCAGCGCCGGCATCAGCGCGGACTCCGAGCCCGGATACCATTCGACACGCGCCTCCAACCGCTGCGCCAGCCGCTTGACCAGCGCAACCTCGGCCCCGGCCGGCTCACCGGAATCGGTGGTCCGGGTCCACGGCTCGTTCTCCGCGACACCCACCCGCAGCACCCCGCCACGCACGTCGGCCAGCGTCTGCCCGGTGTCGCGCGGCCAGCCGCACCCGCCCAGCAGCCACAACACCGCGGCCAGGGCCGCGACGATCCTGCGCATCCCGCCTCCCAAACCCCCGAGGTCAAAGGCTGCCACAACCATTCCGGGTACGCGTATGCGACTCACCGCCGCTTGCGGGACGCGAGCAACTGCCATGCCGGGCCGCAGCGCGGCCGCCGGGCTTGAGCAGGGCTGCCGCTCAGCTGTCGGTGAACGCGTCGTACCGGATGCGGGTGGACGGGATGCTCATCTCGGCGAGCCGGCTCAGGGTGGCCCGCACCATCGGCGCGGCCCCGGAGACGTAGAAGTCGTGGTCGCGCCACGGGCCGTGCCGGGACAGCACGTCGTGGATCTTGCCCTGCTCCCCCCGGAAGCCCGGCTCGTCGCTGACCGCCCGCACGATGCTCAGCCACGGGTACCGTTCGGCGATCCGGTCCAGGTTCTCCTGGTCGTAGAAGCCGTCGCTGCGCCGCTCGCCGCGGAACAGGTGCACCCAGCGGGTCCGGTTGTACTTCACCAGCTCACCGAGCAGCGCCTTCGCCGGGGCCAGCCCGGTGCCGCCGGTGACCAGCACGACGTCGCGGCGCGACGCGGTGTCCAGCGTCATCGAGCCCATCGGAGCGGCCAGGCGTACCGTGTCCCCGGCGCGCAGCCGGCGCACCAGCGCGCTGGACACCCACCCGGCCTCGGCCGCCCGCACGTGGAACTCCAGGGTGCCGTCCGGCTGCGGACTGTTCGCGATCGAATAGGTGCGCCACATCCGCGGCTTGTACGCGCACTCCAGGCTGACGTACTGCCCGGCGCGGAACGTGAACGGCTGCCGCGGCCGGCAGGTGAACACCGCGATGTCGGCGCCGCGCCGCTCGTGGCTGAGCACCTGCGCATCCCAGTACGGCGGCTCGTCGTCCTCGGCCGCGCCCGCGATCATCTTCTCCGCCATCAGGTCGTAGACGTCGCTCCAGACCTGCTCGTAGACGTCGTTCCACCGCTCGCCGGCGTGGGTCCGGATCGCGTCGAGCAGACACACCTTGACCTGGGCGTAGTGTTCCGGCCGCACGTCGTACTTGCGGTGGTCCCGCCCGAGGGAGCGCAGGTGCTCGTCGAGGCGTACCGGGTCGTCACACATCCGCACGGCCGCGACGATCGCGGCCAGCAGCCGGTCGCGTTGCACCTGCATCTGCACCGGGAACATCTCGCGCAGATGCGGGTAGGCCAGGAACAGCCGCGCGTAGAAATGCTCCACTACCCGGTCGCTGCGGTCCTCGACCAGGCTCCAGCTCTCCTTGAGCACGTTCGTCAGGTCAGCCATCGCCCTTCCCCGGCGGTCGGTCACGGCATCGGTCGACGCTGATCAGCGTCGCCGCCCCCGCCGGGTGCCGCCGCACACCGTGTGCGACGGGCACTCAGTCATAACGGGCGAACCTGTGGGACCCGGCCGGAAAGGACTCCCGTTGACCACCTCCCAGGGCGAGCGCATGCTCCAGGAAACCCTCGGCACCCGCCCGCGCGCCGAACGCTTCTACCGCCGGCAGATGCTGGACCACCTGAACGAGCCGATGCGCGAGTTCATCGGCCGCCAGCGGATGATGTTCCTGGCCACCAGCGACGGGAACGGCGCCTGCGACAGCACGTTGCGTTCCGGGCCGCCCGGTTTCGTCACCGTCCTGGACGCCCACCGGCTGGCCTGGCCGGAGTACCGCGGCAACGGCGTGCTGGCCAGCCGCGGCAACATCCTGGAGAACCCGCACGCCGGTCTGCTCTTCGTCGACTTCCTCGACGAGGTGATCGGCCTGCACGTCAACGGCCGGGCGTCGCTGGCCTCCGCGCTGCCGGACGTCGCTGCCACACCGGGACGCCGTGTCGAGCAGTGGGTGGTCGTCGAGGTCGAGGAGGCGTACATCCATTGCGCCAAGAACATCCCCCACCTGCAGCCGGTCACCGACCGCCCACGCCCGCTGTCGCGCCGATCCGATTTCTTCTCGGTCGCCCGGGCCCGCCCGGCGGTGCCGGCGCCCCGGGCCCGCCGTGCGGCCCTGCATCTGCTGCTGCGTCAGCTATGGCGTCACCGGTAGGTCGTCTTCAGGATGTCGTCGTCGTCAAGACGTCGTCCAGGAACGCCAGCACCGCCGGTCCTGCCGGGTCGACCAGGTGGCCGCCGGGCACCCGCTCGTGGCGGACCCGCGGCAGGATCTCGGCCAGCGCGCGGTCGGCCGCCCGGAACGCCGCCGGCGAGTCATCCGCCGAGATCAGCAGCGTGGGCAGGGTCAGCCCGGCCAGACTCGCGGCATCCGGGACCGTCCAGTCACCGTTGATCTCGGCGAGCACGGCCGGCCCGTTGCTGCGGAACAGCTCGTGGATCTCGGCCGGCAGTTCCTTCCAGCCGTCGTCGCCCAGCATCTCCCGGGCGAAACACTCGGCCGCGACACCCGGCCCGTCCGCCCGGGCGATGTGATTGATCCGGCCGGTCACCGCCCGCCACCACAGCCGCATCGACGCCGACAGCGCGGGGATGGCCGGTTCCAGCAGGATCAGCGCGGTCGCCACCGACGGGCAGCGCCGGGCCAGTTCCAGCGCCACCTCACCGCCGTAGCTGCGGCCCACCATCACGGCCGGCAGCGCATCCAGTTCACGCAGCAGCGCGTACGCATCATCGGCATGCTGCCCGACCCCGGTCCGCCCGGACCCGGCCCCGCGTTCGCTGCGCCCGCCGCCGCGCCGGTCGTAGAGAATCAGCCGCCCCCGCGCCGACAGCTCCGGAACCGCGCCCTCCCACAGCCGCGCCGAACTCCCGGTCCCGTGAATCCCCAGGATCGGCGGCCCCGCCCCGTACTCCTCATAGCACAGGGTGACCCCATTCACCCTGACCGTAGCCATGCCTGCACAGTACGCCGCCGCATCGACCCCCATCAGATCTGTTGGGCGACTCAGGCGCACGTCACACAGCAGCGGGCGAACGGCCGCGCAACGAGCCGCTCCTCGGCGATCGGCTGTCCACATCGTTCGCAGATGCCGTAGGTGGCCGCGTCGACCCGGCGCAGCGCGTCGTCGACCTCGGCGATCCGCTCCCGTGCGGCGGCCAGCAGCGCGGTCAGCTGGGCGCGCTCGAAACCGATGGTGGCGCCCTCCGGGTCGTGTTCGTCATCCGCATTGGAATCCCGCGACGCCACGAACAGCGCTTCCAGATCGCGGGCCAGGATCGCCGCCTCGGCTTCCGTGCTCGCCCGTAGTCGCAGCAGCTCATCCCGCACCATCTCCGCAGCCTAACGAGGGTGCCCCCTGCCGCACGGCATGATCGTCTACTTTGTGCGATGCGTTCCTGCCCCCGACTTGAGGACAATTCCTTGCGCAGATCACTCCGAGCCCGGGTCGGGCTCGCCATCCTGTCCGGTGTCCTGGCCGCCGGTGCGCTGACCGCCCCCGCGGCCGCCGCCGAAGGCACCGCCATCGCCGGCACTGTCACCGATGCATCCGGCCAGCCGGCGGCCGCGGTCTTCGTGATCGTCGAGAACGTCGACGGGAGTGCCAACTACCTGCAGACCGACGAGAGCGGCGCCTACTCGGCCAGCGTCTCGCCCGGCTCCTACCGGGTCTCGTTCCAATGGAACGCGCACACCCAGTGGGCACATCAGCGAGTCACCGCTGACACGGCGAACATCTTCGCGGTCGCCGAGGGCGAGACCGTACGGGTCGACGACCAGCTGCTGGCACCCGGCGCCGTGAACGGCCACATCACCAAGGCGGACGGCAGTCCCGTGCCCGGAGCATGGGTCACCCTGCGACGGGACGGCGTGCCGATCGTCGGCGCCACCACTGACGAGAACGGCTTCTACTCCATCGGCGAAGCACTGCCCGGCGAGTATCAGGTGGCGTTCGAGTGGAACGGCCTTCACCACCTGCCGGACACGGCCACCGTGGCCGCCGGCACGACCACCACAGTGAACGGTTCGCTGCCGCAGGAGACGACGCTGCTCGTCAAGGCCGTCGACTCGGTCACCGGGGCGCCGGTGGGCGCTTTCTGCGTGGAGGCGTGGGACCTCGAGGAGGCGGTCTGCAGTGACGCGGGCGACGCTGTCTCGGTCACCGGACTGTCGGCCGGCCAGGCCCGCTTCAACGTGGTGCCGAGCGGCTCCGACTACTACCTCGCCGAGCGGAGTCTGTCCGCCACCCTGACCGCCAACGAGGTCACCACGGTTACGGTGCCGCTGGTCTTCGGTGGTCAGATCGCGGTCAACGCCACCGACCGGGCTTCCGGGCAGCCGGTCGACCGCACGTGCTACCTCATCCGGGCGATCGGGCGCCCGGGGAACTTCAGCCAGGGCTGCACGGCCGCCGACGGCGCCGGGAAGCTCGACCGGCCGGTCGCGCCCGGGACGTACGAGGTCTTCGTGATCGCCCCGCGCGCCTACGGTCACCAGTGGCTGGGCAAGTCGGGCGGCACGGGCGACCAGAAGCAGGCGGCCCGGATCGTCGTCAAGCCGGGCAGGACGGCGAAGACGCCGACCGTGCTGCTCGACCCGCCCGGCACGATCACCGGCGTGGTGACCGGAGCCGACGGCACGCCGCTGAAGGGTGTCGGCGTTCACCACCATGCCCGCTCGCTCCACGAGTGGGACGGGGTCAACACGGACGCCTCCGGTCGCTACGTGATCAGCGGGCTCGGGCCGTACGCCTGGCCGCTGAACTTCTCGGGCAGCAACACCCACCCCGATCAGTGGTCCGGGAACGCGGGAAACCGCTTCCAGGCCGTCAAGATCCCGGTCACCGCGGGCGGCAGCAGCACCTATGACATCAAGCTGGCGAAGGGATCGACGCTGCGCGGCACCATCAAGCCGGGATCCCCGGAGGTACGGCTGATCGCGCACAACGCGGCCACCGGCGACCCGGTCGGCGTCTTCCACGGCTACGACGACGGCAACGCCGTGACGTCGTACGAAATGTCGCTGATCGGCCCTCAGCAGGTGAAGATCCTCTGGGATCTGTACGACGGGACCGACGGCAAGACGTGGCACGCCGGCGCGACCGACATCAGCACTGCTACCAAGGTCGGCATCCCGGCTTCCGGGGTGAAGAAGCTCAACCTGACGCACAAGTGAGCTGATGGGGCCGTCGCGGCTATGCGGCGGCCCCGTCCTTGTGGTCCCGCGCCCAGAGGTAGTAGTCGCGTTCCAGCATCCGAGCTTCCAGCGCGAGCCGGCGTTGCCGCATCCGCGGGACATTCGACGGCAGCGTGATGAAGGTTTCCGGGAGCACTGCCAGCGAGGTGGTGATCCGCTCGCCGTCGACCATCCGCAGCAGCACCCGGCACTGCCACCATGGCCGGTCGTCGCCCGGCCAGTAGTAGTCCGCCGGATCGGGGAACAGATAGTGCGTGGCCCCGGGATCCAGATGGGCTCGCAGCTCGGGGCTACCGCCACCCAGCCCGAGCCTTCGGCGGCCGGCTTCCTCGAACAGGGCGTACATTCGGTCGCGATCCAGCGCCTTCAGGACTCGGGCCTGCCTGGGCAGAGGCTTTCGTCCTGGCGGCGTGCGAACCGGCCAGCCGGCCAGCACTTGAAGCCGCCGCCGCAGGTCCCAGTCGGCGACATCCTTGCGCGGTGCTGGCAGCGGAGGCGGCGGCGTCCACTGATAGTCCGCGGCGGCGATGTGCCTCAGCATCCACTGCCGGCCCTCGTCCCCGGCGGTGTTCCAGGTCCAGCTCATCGGCCGTTCCTGCATCGCCCGCTCGCGGCGAGTGAGGTGCCCCGGGCGCTCTTTCGGCGCGGCGTTGAGTGGCAGGTTGTGCGCCAGATCAGCCAGGAAAGAGATCAACTCAAGAGCCTCGCCGGCCGGCCTCCCCGGTTGCCGACCAGGCTTCCTGGCAGCAGACCGAATCTCAATCAATGCGTGATAAGCCAAAAGCCCAGCAACGGTACGGTCGTCGACCTCCCCCGCCCGGAACCCGAGGCACCTGGCCAAACGCCGCCGACCACTCGCTCGGCGCGTGGTGATCGAGGAACGCTGATCGGGCGACATGGTGACATGATCGCCGACCCCCATGCTCACTGCCGCGTTCCCGCTCGGCGGCCCTGCCTGCTCCACGCGTTCACCACGATCGTCGGCGCGGACCCGAAAGCCATCGTGCCCGTGGCACCCAGTCAGCGCGCGCTACCCACCCAGCACCGATCGCGCAATGCCCACCCATACTGCAGCGCGCAATGCCCACCCACATCACGATGCCG
Source organism: Actinoplanes sp. NBC_00393 (assembly GCF_036053395.1). Lineage (NCBI taxonomy): Bacteria > Bacillati > Actinomycetota > Actinomycetes > Micromonosporales > Micromonosporaceae > Actinoplanes > Actinoplanes sp. NBC_00393. Next base: position 5,735,205 of record NZ_CP107942.1, read on the forward strand.
CACTGCCGGTCCGCCGCGTCGTCCATCAGTTGTTCGGCGCTGCCCTTCCCCAGGGTTTTTCCTTTGAACCACTAATGGCGACCAGCGGCGCCCAGAAAATGAAGGTTGGCATGATCCTCTACTTACACTTCAGAGCGGCGGAGCGGGAAAATTAATGCATGAGGCAGGCGTCATTGTTCGGCAGGGCAGAAATTGCGGCGATGCGCGACAGAACCGCTTCTAGAAACCATTCACCCGCCCGCGACGAGTTCCGTCGTGAGCATGAGCGGCATCGCGCATGGGGCCTACAGCGCCGCCACGCCGAAAAGCTCCGCCGCCTCCGACAAAGTCGATCCGCTGCTGCCCCGGCGCCCACCCTCGAAAGCCTTCCTCCGCACCCCACCGTGCCACCACCGCCGGTTCCAGCCGCGCGACGAGCAAACACCTCGCCGCAGCCACTACCTCTTCCCGCGCAGCCGTCACCTGCTGGACCCAAGCCGCCCTGCCGCGCGCTGCAGCCGTCATCTCCCAAAGCGCGGCAGTCCCACCCTGCGCATCAGGCCGTTCCCTCCAAAGCGCAGCCGCCAACTGCTGAAACGCGACCGCCCCAGCCTGGCCCGCAGCCATCACCTACAGAAAACGCAGCTGCCAACTACCAAAACGCGACTGGCTCGCCCTGCGCCGCCATCGCCTCTAAAAACGCAGCCAACCCTGCACCGACAAGCCGCGGTGAGGCAACGGGCGCTTCCACAGCTCGACCGCCACGGTCGGCCTCCCAGGGCAGGTCCGGCCCGGTTCTACTCACTGTGGCATTTCTTGGATACTTGGGTCGCTGCAGGATGGTGGTTTTTGTTTTACTCAACCTTGCCGGGAACGCCACCGTCCGCAGCAATTACTGCGCGATGGTCGAGGTGCAGACAATCAAAAACGCCATATTGTTTTCCGCATTTTATCGTCGCCGTGTGCGGTGGTGTCGGCGGGACGGCAGCTGGAAACGGGGACCGCCGGGATCGGAGACGCGTGCGATTATTGGGGTGATCCCGCCGATTTCCTGTGTGCGTGGCGTGGGCTGACTGTGCCAAGGTGGCGGGCCGTCACCTCGGCGATCAGGGGCCGTTGCCGGGGTTGGCCCAACTGCGGTGACTCCCCGCGGGCGGGAAGTGAGCGCGGTAATGCATGCCGCGCATCGTGTAGTGGAAATAGCAACGCCGCTGCGAATTCCACGGGGGAAGAACTCGCAACGGCGTTCACCGTACGTTAACTGAGTGGACGCGCCGCGTCCAGTCATGATCGTCAGCGTAGTTCGGGGTAGAGCAAACCTGTGGCGCAGGCGCCTACGAGGGCGCCGGCCAGGACCTGGGCTGGGGTGTGGTCTCCCAGGCGGATGCGGGACCAGCCTACGGCGGCGGCCAGGGGCCAGGTGAAGCTCAGCCATGGACCGAAGACGACGGTGAAGGTCACTGCTACGCCGGCCGCTACCAGGGCGTGGATGGAGATCTTCCAGCGGGCCAGCAGGGTGATCGGGGTGGCTACCACCAGGGCGGCGGCCATGCAGGCGATGAGGGCCAGCAGGTCGCGAGGGGCGCCGGCGGCGTAGAGGGCCAGCGTGCCGGAGGCGGTGGAGCCCAGGCATACCAGCAGGGGCAGGGTGCGCTGGGAGCGGACGCCTACGTGGCGGTCGGTCCAGGCGCCTCGGCGGACGCCGTGAAGGATGTAGGCGATCGGCAGGAAGCTGGCTGCGGCGGCCGCTATGACGCCCCAGAACAGTGCGGTCAGTGCGGTGTCGGCAGCGTGCCAGGCAACGGCGATCAGGACGGTGGCTACCAGCACGGCGGGCGAGAGGATTTCGGTGAGGAGCCGGGCGAGGCGGTCGGCGGGGCGGGTTTCAGAGGACTGCGTCGTCATGGGATTCCAGGCTGGCGGGGGCGGCGGGCAAATTTCAGTGGGCGGCGGGGACGAAGCGGGGCGAGGGCGAGGCGGGGAGCAGGGCGGCGGGCGAGGCCGGCGGATCGCTGGGCCGGCGGCGGGAGTGGGTGAGACCGCCAATGGCCGGTGGTGAGAGCGCGCAGGTTGTCATGGGGCGGGGTGGGCCGGGGCGAGCGGGTCGTCGTCGGGGGTCTGCCGCTGGGCGCGGGCCGGGGTGGCCTGCTCAGCGCGGGCCAAGGCGGCAGGAAGCAGGCGGGAGACAGCCGCCAAGTGTTGGACGCTGGCGTCCAGGTCGGAGTCGTCGAGGAGCGGGAGGCCGGCTGAGGAAGTTGGGGGGCGGCGGCGCTCGGGCGGCGTACCCGTCAAGTAGTTGAGCATTGCTGCGATGCTGGCGGCGTCCCCGGCGGCCCGGGCTGATGCGGGGGTCTGGCCTGCGGCGATGGCTGCGGCGGCGGCTGAGGCGCCGGCCGATGGGTCCAGGTAGCCGTCGTGGCTGCGTAGGCCGTCGAGGATCTCGATGACCCGGCGGTAGGTTTCGACGCCGAGGGTGGTCAGAGGCGGGCGACGGCGTGGCGGATGCAGGGTGGCGCCGCTGTCGAGGTCGTGCAAGGCCCGCCACAGCGGATACATGGCGCGGTAACGGCGGTACTGACCGGGCCATTGGCGCAGGGCACCGGCGGTGCGGACGATCGTGGGGAGGACCAGACCGACGCTGACCAGGGTGATGCCGAGGCCGATCAGGGCGCGCGAGACCGGACGTTCCGACCACGGCACGGCGCCGCCGAGGGAGACCACCAGGATGAAGAAGCCTTTGTGTACGACGTAGATCAGCCCGACCAGAGCGCCGGTGCTGAGCAGGCGCAACCCGGCGCGCAGGGCTGATGCGGGCAGCTGCCGGGAGTAGCGAAGGGACATCCGCATGATGTCGACCATGGCCAGCGCCAGATACGCCAGGAAGCTGATCATGTATTCGCGCATCCAGGGCGCGCCCGCGTACCGATCGGCGAAGTGCTCCGCGTCCTCCACCGCGAAATCGGCGATCAGGAAGACGGCGCCCATCACGGCGGCGACGACGGCGAGCAGCAGCCAGCGGTGGGCGGCCCGGCGCCGGGCGGTTGCCGGGTCGCCCAGGTGCAGGAACAGCGACTGTACGGCGGCCGCGGCGATCAGCGCGCACAGGTGGATGACATAGCGGCCGAGGTTCGGGACCCCGCTGAGCTGCCCGATCGCGTGGTAGACGGGCTTGCACGAGATGACCTGGGCGACACCGAGGCTGGCCAGCACACCGCAGGTGGCGCGCAGGCCGGGGTTGCGCGGATCCCGCAGCAGCTGGGTGGTCTTCGGGATGAGGGCGGCGAACGCGACCGCGCCGGCGAGCAGCGGGGTGTAGTCGCTCACTTCTTCCAGCTCCGGTCGGCGGCCAGGGCGGAGCTGACCCGGTCGAGAGCGGCGGTGCGCACGTCGCCGGGGTCACGGGGCCGGGGCACCGGGGAGCGGCTGGCGGCGAAGCGGCTGATCACGCTGGCCACGCCTTCGGCTTCGCGTTCCTGGTCGTCGGGGTAGCTGGTGGTGCGGCCGAGGACGCGTTCGACCATGGCCGGGTCGAGGAAGTCGAAGCTGAGGTCGGCGGCGTCCAGGCGCAGCCGGCCGCGGTGGTCGCAGAGCAGGTGGGCGAGTTCGTGCAGCAGGATGTGTTCGCGCAGCACGGCGGGGGCGCGGTTGTCGACGACGATGTAGTCGGCTTTGCCGGTGGCCAGCCACAGGCCGCAGGGTGCGGTGGCGTCGCTGGTGTCCATCGGCAGGATGTGGATGGGCCGGCCGCGTTTGTCAGCGATGTTCTCGCTGAAGGCGCGCGCGTCGAACGGCACCGGGATGGTGATGTCCAGCCGGCGCAGGAGCTGTTCGTGGCGGCGGATCTCGCGGGCGCGCATGCCTACGGCAGGCCCTCTATCTCGCGGACCTGGTCGAGCATGGTGGAGACCAGTTTGAGGTGCGACGGCGACAGGCCACGGGCTTTCAAGGCGATGACGCGTACGCCAGGATCGTTCATGGCATCGTCAGCGGCCTGCAGTTTCTCCTTGAACTGCACGACCGCGCGCAGCTGCTCGAGCTCACGGGCGACGGCACCCGGGTCGCCGTCGCCGAGCAGGAAGGCGGCCGGCACCCCGAAGAACCGGGCGAGCGCGCGGACCTGCTGCACGCCGGGGTTCTCCCGTTCGCCGGTGCAGATGTAGTTGATGTACGCCGCGGAGATCTCGAAGCTCTGGTCGCGTTTGATGGCCTCGGCCACCTCGCGAACCGAGTAGCGGGGTTTGCCCACCGGCCGGACGGTCTCGAACAGGTAGTTGAGCCGGTCCTGCATGCTCGTGAGCGGACGACCGCCTGATGTGGTGCTCACCGTCGCCCTCCCTCTGTCAACCAAGTGCACAGTCAGTTGACAGGAATCCGGCGATCATGCGTATGCTTCCATCGCTGTCAACTGATCCGACGCGCACGTAGCGTACCGGAACCTCATCAGTTGACATTGATGTGTGGTTCCTCGATGTCCATCGGGGAGGTACGGCGCGTCGGCCTTATCACGGGGACGAGGGACGGCGCGGCGCCCGCAGCGCCACGCCCTCGGTGAAGCCGATCGCCAGAGCCTCCCCGGTGGAGGGGAGCTCTCCCCCTACAGCCGGATGTCGTCGACCTCGACGTCCACGTTGCTCACGTGCAGCCCGTAGTGCTCGACCGCCTCGATGACCTTGCGGCGGACCTCGGCGGTGACCTGCGCGGCGACCTCTCCGGCGGCCAGCACCAGCACCACGGTGATCTCCACGTCCAGGCCGTCCACCTTGGCTGTCACGCCGCGGGTGGCGTCGCCGACCTTGTCCAGGCCGACCTTGTCGAGCACGGCGTTGAAGAAGCGGGCCACGTCGCCGCCGAGCTCGACCACGCCGGGCACCGAGCGGGCCGCGGCGGCCGCGAGCTTCTCGACGACCTCGCGTTCGAACTTCGTGGCGCCCCGGTACGCGGCGGCCTCGACCACCTCGGCGCCGCCGTGCTGCGGCGGCACGGCCGGGACCACGGCGGGGACGAACAACTCCTGCGTACGGTCCGCGTGGAACTCGACCTCGTCGTTCATGATCAGCAGACTATTTGCCCTGGCGGGCGGGTGCGTAGCCGGGTGCCTGCTGCGGTGGTGGCAGCAGCGGCTCGATCTTCGCGACCGGGCGTTCGACCGGTTCGTGGGCGGTCACCTCGGCCGGCTCGTCGTAGAGGACGATCGGCAGTCTGGCGTCGCCGTCGCGCAGGCTCACGCGTACCGTCTCGTGGTCTGCCTCGACCAGCAGGCGCACGCCGCTGTGCCGGACCCGGAACCGCAGCCGGTCGATGCCGCCCGGCAGCCGGGGTGCCAGGGCGAGCACCTCGTCGCGTTCCCGCAGGCCGCCGAATCCCTCGACGATCGCCGTCCAGCCGCCGGCCAGCGACGCGATGTGCAGGCCGTCGCGGGTGTTGTCGTGCAGGTCGCGCAGGTCCACCATGGCCGCTTCCCACGCGTAGTCGTGGGCGAGTTCCAGGTGGCCGACCTCGGCGCACATCACCGCCTGGGTGCAGGCCGACAGGGACGAGTCGCGGACGGTGATCCGCTCGTAGTAGTCGACGTTGCGGGCCTTCTGCTCCTCGGTGAAGGTCTCCGGGCACCAGTGCATGGCCAGCACCAGGTCGGCCTGCTTGGCCACCTGCCGGCGGTAGAGCTGGAAGTAGGTGGCCTGTTCCTGCAGCGTCCTGTCCGGGTCGGTGGCGGAGAAGTCCCAGGCGGCGTAGCGGGTGAAGCCTTCAGACTGCGGGTGCACGCCCAACCGCTCGTCGTAGGGGATGTGGACGGCGTGGGCGCAGGCCCGCCAGAGGTCCGGTTCGTCGGGGCGCACGCCGAGGCTCTTCGCGATGTCGGGGTGCCGGGCGCAGGCGTCAGCGGCGGCCCGCAGGTTCTTGGCGGCCATCAGGTTGGTGAAGACGTTGTCGTCGGCGACGGCGCTGTACTCGTCGGGGCCGGTGACGCCGTCGATGTGCCAGACGCCGTCGGCGTCGTGGTGGCCGTGCGACACCCACAGCCGGGCGGTCTCCACCAGGATCTCCAGGCCGCACTCGGCTTCCAGGCTGCTGTCGCCGGTGACCAGCCGGAACCGGTCGACGGCGCGGGCGATCACGGCGTTCAGGTGCAGCGCGGCGGTGCCGGCCGGCCAGTAGGCGGAGCATTCGTCGCCGCTGATCGTGCGCCATGGGAACGCGGCGCCGTCCAGGCCGAGGGTGCGGGCCCGGTCGCGGGCGTCGCTGAGGATCGAGTGCCGCCAGCGCAGCGCGTCGGCGGCGGCTTGCGGGCAGACGTACGTCAGCAGCGGCAGAACATAACCCTCGGTGTCCCAGAACGCGTGCCCGTCGTAGCCGGGACCGGTCAGGCCCTTGCCGGGGATTGCCCGCCGTTCGGTGCGCGCGCCGGCCTGCAACACGTGGAACAGCCCGAACCGGACGGCCTGTTGCAACTGCGGATCGCCGTCGATCTCCACGTCGGCGGCGTCCCAGAAGTCGTCGAGGTATTCGCGCTGCTCGCGGAGCAGGCCGTCCCAGCCGGTGTAGCGGGCGCCGGTCAGCGCCGCGGCGATGTGGTCGCGCAGCGCTTCGGTGGAGCGGGAGGTGCTCCACCCGTACCCCAGGAATTTGATGATGCGCAACCGCTCGCCGGGCTGCAGAACGGTGACCACGGTCGTGCGCGCCCAATCGGCGCGCACGTCGGTCTCCTCCTGGTAGTCGCCGGGTGCTTCGACCAGGTGGTCCATGCCGGCGGCCATCAGCAGGCGGCTGTTGCGGGTACGGTGCAGCAGCACCGCCCCGTGCTGCTCGGTGTCCTGCTCGACCGCCTCCACGGGATGTTCCAGGGCGGCCGCGACCCGCGGGTCGTCGGAGACCTTGACCTGCTCCTCGCCGGCCTCCAGGCCCGATTGCAGGGTGATGCGCACCTGGTGGCCGACGGCCTCGACCTCGTAGGAGACGGCGGCGACGGCCCGCTGGGTGAACGAGACGAGGCGCCGGCTGCGGATCCGGACCGTGCGGCCGGCCGGCGACTCCCATTCGACGTCGCGGCGCAGCAGTCCGGCGCGCAGGTCGAGGGTGCGCTCGTGGGCGTGCAGGACGCCGCCGCCGATGTTGAACTGCTCGTCGTCGACGGTGAGCCGGAAGAGTTTGCCGTCGGTGACGTTGACGACGGTCTGACCGTGCTGCGGGTAGCCGAAGCCGCCCTCCGGGTAGGGCAGCGGGCGCTGTTCGAAGTAGGAGTTGAGGTAAGTGCCGGAGATGGCGTGCGGCTCGCCCTCGTCGAGGTTGCCGCGCAGGCCGAGGTAGCCGTTGGACAGCGCGAAGATCGATTCGGTCTGGGCGAGCAGGTCGGGGTCCAGGCGTGTCTCGCGTACCTGCCAGGGCTCCGCCGGGCAGATCTCCTCACCGATCATGCGGTTACGGATTGCCGGAAACCGGCGGAAGAAACTGGCAGTTTGCTGTTAATAGGAGTGGTTGTCCTGCCAGTGCGACCAGGCGCCGCACGGCGAGTCGTAGCGGCCCTTGATGTAGCCGAGGCCCCACTTGATCTGGGTGGCCGCGTTGGTCCGCCAGTCGGCGCCGGCGGAGGCCATCTTGTTGCCGGGGTACGCCTGCGGGATGCCGTAGGCGCCGGAGTTCGGGTTCTCGGCCCGGTGGTTCCAGCCGCTCTCGTGATCCCACAGCTCTTCGAGGCAGCCGAACTCGGCGATCGCGAAGCCCTTGTCGATCATCAGGGCGCAGCCGGTGGCGCGGTTGCCCTTGAACTCGGCGCACGACTCCGGGATCTTGCCGGTGTACGGCACGTCCCGCTCTTCCTCGGCCTTCTTCTCGGCCACGAGCTGCTTGCGTTTCTGCTCCAGCGCTCGGGCCTGGCCGGACGCGACCTTCACCTGGGCGGCGGCTTTCGCGGCGGCCTGGCCCTCGGCCGCGGTCCGCGACGCCCGGGCGGCGATGTGCCGGTTGTGCCGTTCCTTGAGCAGAGCGTCGTCGATCGCCGTCGCCGTCACGTTCTGCTGCGGAACGTCGCGGGCCGCACCGAGATACACCCCGGCGGCCGCGCCGGCCACCAGCAGCGCCACCGAAGCCACCCGCACACCGAGCTTCACCATGCTGTGTATGACGGTCGCGGCGGGGTCGTTGTGTAGGACACCGGGCGCATTTTTCGCGCCCGGCGTCACGGCTGTCAATGATCGTTGATCTCGATGGACACCCGATGCTCGCTGGACTTCCAGTTCGGCACCGGCATTGCACTGAAACCGCCACCACGCTGTCTTGCCAGGATCTGCACGGTGCCCGGACGCTGCTGCGCGGCGGGGATGAACACGTCCATTCCGGTCATGAAGGTTACGGCGAAGAACTCCGGCAACGGCGCCGTGAGGTCGGTCACGCCGTCACTGCCGTCGTCGAACGCGAACACTCCGATGACCCGCTTCGCGCGCGGCGCGTTCGCACCGTTCAGGATGTTGGTGCCGTTGACCCAGAGTTCGTCACCCTCGGCGCCCCACCATTCCTTCTGCCGCTGGAAGGTCAGGGCGGTGTGCCGGTCGCTGGTGTCGACCAGCGCGCCGATGCCCTCCCCCGGCCGGCTGGTGACCAGCCGCACGAACGAGTCCGAGCGCACGAACGGCTCGAAGTAGAAGTGGTGGGTGGCCTGCCCGGTTCGGACCAGGGCGAACTCGTAGCGCGCGAACGGCAGCACCGGCACCGGCCCGAACGATCCGTCCGGTTTCACCGTCTGCACGCGGACCGGGCGGTTCGTCAGGCGGCGTCCGGTGAGCGGGCTGACCGGATACAGCTCGACCGCGGCTTCGCCCACGCCGGCATTGCTGGGGAACAGCACGGCACGGCCGGAGACCTGGGCATGCGCTTGCGGCACGATCTTGGTGGTACGCGGCTCGCGCCCCTGCAGGAACCGGAAGATCTCCTGGAACGACTCCGTCGAGGAGACCGTCTGGGTGTGCGACTGGTCCGGGAAGTACACATTGGTCGCGCCGGCCACCGCCCGCGCGGGGTCGCCTTCACCCCAGATCGCGAGGGTACGCACACCGCCGGGCAGAGCCGCCGCGGGACGGCCGTCGAGGTTGACGTAGTTGGCGACCCGGGCCGCACGTGCGGGTGAACTGTTCAGATAGCCCTGGGTGACGAACGTGCCGAGCGAGTGCGCGAGCAGATCGACCTGCTCGGTGCCGGCGGCAGCGAGCAGGCGGTCGATCCGGGCGTCGAGGTCGGCGTAGACCGCGGCGATGATCGTGGCGATGTTGGGTGAGTCGTACTCGTGCGCCTCGACCAGATCGATCGGGTAGCCGTTGCCGGCCAGGCGCTTGGCCTGCGTACGGAATTGCATCGCGGATCCGGCGCTGCCGTGGATGAAGACGACCGGCCGCACGCTCGCCCTGCTCGGCTTGCTCTGCTCCGGCGCAGCGGCGGCGGCCGGTACGGCAAGGCCGGTCACGGCGAGCGCGGCCCCGGATATCAATGCAAGCAACCTTCGGCGGGTAATCTCCATCGACCCTCCCGATAGACGGCGATCATTTTGCACTAGCAGTGTGAATACTGCCGGTCCGCACGTCGCGGCACAAGGTCGCTTAGCATTGCCGGGTTCTCTTGTCTGCTCCGCCCTCTCTGAAGCGAGGCGTTCCATGCGGTGGTTGCGGTTCGGATCCGCCAAACGACCGGTCGAGCACGACCCCGCCCGCCAGCAGGCCCTGCTCGCCGAGGTCCGGCAGAACTTCGGCGCCCAGAACCAGGCCTCGTTCGCCGACCAGGCCGAGGCGGTGGCCAAGCTGCTCGCCGAGGACCTGCCGGTGGCCGTGGTCGTCCTGCGCGAGTTCGCCGACTCGGCGTATGCGCAGATGTATCACCAGGCCGCGAACCTGCGGCTGGCCACCGACCGGACGAACTACCGGCCGCTGTGGCAGTCGGCCGGCACCCACCTGCAGTGGCCGCTGTTCGCGCTGCCGTGCGCTCTGCATCCGTACGTCCACGTCAGCGCGGCGGCGTCGGTGCTGGGCGGCGGTGAGGCCCGGCAGGTGGTCCGGGTCACCGATCCGGAGCAGCTGCTCGCGCACCTCTTCGAGATCCTGGATCTGACGATCGCGGGCTGGGAGTTCGGCCGGGTCCGCGTGGACGTCGACGCGGCGACGCTGGCCATGCGCCTGATCACCACCGCGCGTGACCTGCGGGCGGCGATGGGCAACCCGCCGCCGCTGCCGAACCCGGTCCGCGAACTGATGCGCCGCAACAACAGCATCACAGTCCTGGACCCGAGTGGCACGCGGCCGGTCGGCGCCATCAACCCGGGCAAGGAGATGCGCGAGAACCTGCTGGCCTGAGGATTGCTCAGCGGCAGATGATCGTCGCATCGTCGGTGGCGACGCCGTCGCGGGCCTCGGCCTCGCGGACCCTGCGGATGATCTCAGCGGGTCCTTCGGTGTCCAGCAGGTGCAGCAGTCCCGCCCAGTCGGTGAGCCCGAAGGTGTCCACGATCCGGCTCGCGCCGTTGCTGAGCAGCGCGGTCGTGGTCACGTCGCCGGTCGGGCAGCCGCCGGTGATCGCCTCGTCCGCGGCCCGCGGATCGTCCTTGGCGACCCAGTAGCCACCGGGGCTGTTGCGCAGGGCCCGCAACTCCCCCAGCAGCCGCCGCCGATCCTCCGGATGGCTTCTCATCCGGGCTTCGACGGATCGGGCGATCACCACCTCGCGCGGGTCGTGGGCGACCAACGGCTCAGCCCCTGCCCTTCCGATGACCGCCACGGCATCGCCCAGGACCAGGTGCTCGACGAACCCTTCGGTGAACCGGAGCATCGCCACCGCCGCGTACGGGCTGATCGGGCTGGCCGTGTCGCAGGTGCCACGGTGTTCGCCGGTGACCCGCTCGATGCTCTCGGCGAGCACGTCACGCAGACTCCGGTCGTCGGCCAGGGCGCCCAGCAGCGCGCCGCCGAGGCGGGTGGCGTACCAGCGCACCCCGTGCCGGCAGACTGCCTCAGCGCCCGCGATCCCACCCGCGCCGTCGACCAGGACCAGACCGGCCGGCACAGCGCCGGCGAAATCCTCATTGGCGCGACCGGCATGTCCCGCATCGGTCGCCATCGGCATGCGAGGAGGGTACGCCGTCCTTCAGGGCGGTGGTGAATCCTCGCCGGGCATGCCAGGGGCCGTTGTCGTACCCGGCCGCTAGGTTCAAGCCCGGGATCGTCTCAGGAAGGGAGTGGGCGAGGTGGCGCGGCGTGCATACGTGTTCCTGTTGCGTCCCACTTCGGGCCAGGTGCAGCGGGCTCTCGCCTGCATCGAGGACCACCGGATCTTGTATAACGCGGCCCTGGAGGAACGGCGGACCGCTTATCGCAAGGCGGGCGTGACGATCCGCTACGGGCAGCAGTCCGGGCAGCTCAAGGAGATCCGCCGCGCCGACCTGCAGGGACAAGGCCGATGGTCGTTCTCCAGCCAGCAGGCGACGTTGCGGCGGTTGAGCAAGGCGTTCGACGGTTTCTTCCGCCGGGTGAAAGCCGGGCAGGCGCCGGGCTATCCGCGGTTCAAAGGTCGCGGCCGGTTCGATTCGGTGCAGTGGCCGAAAGACGGTGACGCGTGCCGGTGGAACTCCACCCCGGACAGCGATCACGTACGGGTCTATCTGCAAGGCATCGGGCACGTCAAAGTCCGCGCGCATCGCAAGGTCGAGGGCCGGGTCAAGACGATCACGCTCAAACGTGCGGGCAAGCGCCTGTACGTGGTGCTGTCGTGCGACGACGTGCCCGCCCTGACACTGCCGCAGACCGGCAGCAAGGCCGGGATCGACATGGGTGTCGTATCGTTTCTGACCACCAGCGACGGCCGGCACGAGCCGAACCCCCGGTTCGTCAAGACGATGGCCGGTGAGCTGGCCGCCGCGCAGCAGGCCCTGTCCCGCAAGACGCGGGGTTCCCATAACCGGGCGAAGGCCCGGGCGAAGGTCGCGGCGATCCACACCAGGATCCGCCGGCAGCGCGCCGATTTCCATCACAAGACCGCGCTCCAGCTGGTGCGGGAACACGATGTGATCGCCCACGAGAAGCTGCGGGTAGATAACATGACCCGCTCGGCGTCCGGGACAGTGACGCAGCCGGGTACCAACGTGGCCCAGAAGTCCGGGCTGAACAAGAGCATTCTGGACGCGGGCTGGGCTGCGTTCCTGCGAATCCTGACCGCCAAGGCTGAAAGCGCCGGACGGACCACGATTGCCGTGAAAGCCGCTCACACCTCCCAGACCTGCCCCGAGTGCGGGCACGCCGCGAAGCAGAACCGCCGCACCCAAGCCGAGTTCACCTGCCAGGGCTGCGGCTACACCGACCACGCCGACATCGTCGGCGCGATCAACGTATTGAGACGCGGGCTGGCGTCTCAGCCCGAACCCGTCAAGGTTTAGGCGAAGCCCCGTCCTTCAGGACGGGGAGCAGTCACCATTACGCGCACCACCCCTGAATAATCGGCATGCAGGGCGTTCGCGTCGACCGTCCGGTCGGGGAAAGCAGCCGTTGCGCGGATGACCGATAGTGGGCCGGTGACCAAAATGGTCGACGCGGCGGAGGCAGACGTCCGCCCCATAGACGGTGGGTTTCCCGAATGAGCGGCTGGCAGCTGTCCGGCTACACGCCTGTTCGTCAGCTCGGCGCCGGCGCGTCGGGCAGTGTCGTGCTCGCCACCCACGACCAGACCGGCACACCGGTCGCGATCAAGTATCTGACGCATGTCATCGGCGACGACGCTGCGTTCCGGCTCGCCTTCCGGAAAGAGGCGCAACTCCTCGGCGAGATCGACGACCCGCACGTGTCGCGGCTGTATGAGTACGTCGAGTCGGCCGACGGCGCGGCGATCGTGATGGAGCTGGTCAACGGGGTGTCGCTGCGGCAGATGCTGCGCGAGCACGGGCCGACCACCCCGGAGGCGGCGCTCTGCGTGCTGAAGGGGTCCCTTGCCGGGCTGGGTGCGGCGCACGCTCATGGAGTCGTGCACCGTGACTACAAGCCGGAGAACGTGCTGGTGACCGGGGAAGGGCAGAGCAAGCTCGCCGACTTCGGCATCGCTGTGCCGGTGGGGCAGGGCGCCGACACGGTCGTGTCCGGCACGCCTCGATACATGGCGCCGGAGCAGTGGACGGGTGCCCCGGCGACGCCTGCGTGCGACATCTACGCCGCCACGGCCACCTTTTTCGAGTGCCTCACCGGCCGGCCGCCGTACGACGGGGCGAATCTGTTCGCCCTGCACGACCAGCACGCCAACGCGCCGATCCCGACGGATCCGGCGCCGGTGCCGGTGCACGACCTGCTTCGGTACGGCTTGGCGAAACAGCCCGCCGACCGGCCGCCGCACGCCCTGGCGTTCCTCGACATCCTCGAGCGGGTGGCCGGTGCGGCGTACGGTCCGGAGTGGGAGGACCGCGGGCTGGGCGACCTGGCACGCCGGGCTGCGCTGCTTGCCGCGCTGTGGCCGTTCCCGGACGGCGACTCGGGCGCCACCAGCCTCGCCGCGACGGCGCTCGGCAGCGCCACACCCGGTGGCAGCCGCCGTGGCCGCAAGCAGGCCGCGCTGGCCAGCGGTGTCCTCGCCGCGGCGCTGCTGCTCGGCGGGGTGGGATACCGCTACGTCGCCGCCGACGAATCCTCGGCTCTCGCGGGAAGCGAGGCGAACACCACTGCCGTCGCTCCCGCGGTGGCCGGGCCGTCCAGCGCGGCTCCCCCAGCGACCTCGCCGGCGCCGTCGGCCTCGCCGGGGACCTCCAGCGACCCGGTGCAGCAGGCCCCGACGACAGTGCAGCCGGATCCCGGCACCACTACCCCGGCTCAGTCCCCGCCCGCCTCGCCCACCGCCTCGCCCACCGACGAACCCACCGACGAGCCCGAGACCACCACGCCCCCGGCCTCGCCGACGCCTCCGCCTGACACCACCGCGCCCACGGTCGGGGCCGTCACCGCGAGCCAGCCCAGGCTGGAGGCGGAGAACTGCCAGTACGGCGTCCGCACGAGCACCATCTCGGCCACCGTCACCGACGACGAGAGCGGCGCGGCGGCGCTGAAGGTCACCTTCCGTTACACCCTGAGCGGCGCCACCAAGACCGGCTCCATGCAGTCGGTCGGAAGGGGTCGCTTCCAGGGAACGCTCGGCCCGCTGCCGATGCCGAAGACGGCCACCCGCATTCCGGTCTCCGTCGTCGCCGTCGACGCCGCCGGTAATTCGGGCCGGTCGGCGTCACCGGCGTACGTGTCCCTCGACAACATCTGCACTCCCGGTTAGGAGCACGCGGTGCTGGCTGCACAAAGGCAGGTGTCGACGTGACCCGGCCGGAGGAACCCCGCGGCGACCGGGGCATGCCGCCGCCCGCCGATCCGTGGGCGACGATCAATCGCGCCGACCCCACCGTTTACCTCAGCGATCCGGACAGCACTGTCAACCTCGATCAGACCGCGCGTCTGCCGGGGGCGGCGCCGACCGTACGCGTACCCCCGGCTTCTCCGACCGTGCCCCAGAACGTGCCGGCGCCGACCCTGCGAGCTGGTGAAGAGCTGCGCTTCGGGCCCGGCGTGCCGGCGGCCCCGGTGGCTGCCCCCGGCTGGCCGGCGCCTGCTTCGGCCCGGCGTCCGGTGTGGCGGCGGCTGGTGTCGGTGGTCTCCGGCCTGCTGACCCTCGCGCTGGTCGTGGTGGTCGGGCTGTATCTGTGGCAGCGGCTGCGCCCGCTCGAGGTGGAGACCGTCGCGGTGGCCGTGCCCCAGCCGGCCGGGGACCGCTGTGATGTCACCGTCGATGTGGTCGCGACCGTGGGCACGAACGGCCGGAGCGGTGTGATCCGCTATCAGTGGTTCCGCTCGGACGCGCCGCCGGGCGCTGTGCTCACCGAGCAGGTCGGCAGCGGTCAGCGCACTGTCGCTCTCACGTTGAAATGGACGTTCAGCGGCGTCGGCACGACCACCGAGACCGCCACCGTCAACATCCTCGAACCGTCGCCGGTCCATGCGGGCACGGAAGTGACCTATCGCTGCCGGGAAGGTTGAGGGAGGATCCGGGCGGTGAGCTGGTGGATGCATGCGGTCCCGCTGTCCGGGTCCACCGGCGCCGAGACCCTGGAGTGGGCCGCTTCGGCGAGCTTCTCGCGCGGCGTGCCTGAACAGATGCCCGCCTCGCGGCCGTTGCCGTCGGTGCGCGATGTGCTTGCCGCTTTCCGGGCGGCGGGCTGCCACGGAACGGCATGGTTCGACCTCATCGGTACGGCGGAGCCGCTGGAGGAGTGTCCGGATCCGGGTACGTGCTACAGCGCGGGCGGCCTCGACCTCGGCGAAGTCCGACTCAGCATGGTCGAGGCCTCGGTGGAGGCGGTGTCGTTCCGCAAGCCGGTTCCCGTGGCCGTGCTGACCGCGGCCAGCGCGCTGGCGTCGACAGCCGGGCCGCAGCTGGTGTTCGACGACTCCGCGGACAGCTTGTTCGTGGTCTGGCCAGGAGAATCAGCCGAGAGCCTGCTGGCCGAGTGGCCCTGGTAGCTGGCTCGCGCGAAGGGTCTAACCTGCCTCTTTCGGGATGCTGCGCCAGATCGGGGCAGGCGCGACGCCGGCCTTGCGGAGCTGTTCCAGCCGCGGCCGGGCTCGTTCCCACAACAGGTCAGTGATCTTTTCCTGTACGCCGGTCACGCCCAACGCCGTGCTGACCTGAGCCTGCCCGGCCGCATCGTCGCCGCCCATCTTCGGCAGGAACTCGCGGAGCCGCTGCTTGCGCAGATACGACGGCGGGTGCGAGCCGAGCTGCCGGGCCTGCTCGTCGCCGGTCTGCAGCAGCGCGACGGCCCGGTCCATCACCTCCATGGCGTCGAAGAAGATCGTGATGCCCCAGAAGCCGTCGGTCATGGTGCCCTCGTCGTACTGGATGCCCGCGTTGATGGCGAAGGCCGCGCCGAGCATGTCAGCGTCCAGCTCCTGCTGCCACGAGTAGGCCAGCGTCTCGACGTCGGCGACCGGCAGCACGCCCTTGCGAGTCCCGGCCTTCTCCAGATGTCCCATCAGGATGTGGGCGTGCTCGTGCCCGACGATGAAGTGCTCCAGCGCGGAGGCCAGCCGCCCCGCCATCTTGAAGTAGCCCGGTGGCATGGCCGTCTCGTTGCCCGGGGTGCCGGCGACCTGACCGGTCCGGGCGTAGGCGACGACGAGGTTGGTGAACCACTCGGCGATGCGCGGCTCCTCCGCGATGCGCCCGGCCACCAGCTCCGGGCTCATCTGCAGCGTCACCTGCCCGTTCCCGGCGTCCTCACCGCGGGGAAGGGCCCACGTCATCAGCTTGCAGAATTGGTACGCGAAGCTGGGCATCTGGTCCTCGAACACCACCAGATAGCCGGGTACCCGCCCGGGCGCCAGCATGCTCACCGCGTTGAGCTGCCCGGACGGCAGCACGCCGATCGTGGGCCGCAGCGCGTCCAGATCCACCGGCCCGTCGATCATGCTCCGCATGGCGCGCTCGATGTTGCCCTGGATGGTGCGCAACTCCGAGTCGAACGGGTACGGGTTGTTCATGGCGGCCTGAACCGCGTTCTCCATCCAGCCCTGCACCTCGCCTTCCGCCAGCTGCTCCGCCGAGAAGCTCTCCTCCAGCAGCCGCTGCGCGCGGTCACGAATCGCCTGCGGATCAGCGGGCCGCCCGGCGCCCGGGTAAGCCTGGATGATCTGCTTCCGCAGCAGCTCGAGGAGAATCCGCGCAGATCCTGGCCGCTCATCGCTGCTGCTCGCGGACCGTGACGTCCGGCCCGAACGTCTCGGCGACGCTCTGCGCCACCTCGGCCGCGCTGCCGCCACCACCCGACACCAGCTCCGGCAGGGTTGCGATGACCTTGCCGAACAGCCCTTCCGGCTCGCGCACCTCGACGCTGGCCTGCCCGTCGGTGGAGACGATCACGACCGTCCCGTAGACCACGTCCGGCGTCCGGTAGAACTGCTTGGGCGCGCCCGGCCGCAGATCCACGACCTGCCCGCCTTTGCGCTGATCCAGCACATGCAGCACGGCCGCGACCGCAATCGTCGTCCCGGACAGCAGCAACGTCACGGTCAGCACCGGCTCGATGCCGAGCCGCGGAACCTCATCAGCCTCCACGCCGCGCGCCCGCGCCAACTCGAGCGCAGCCGCCACCTCCCCCGGTTCAAGCACAACGATGGATTGCGTCTGCGGATCTTCGGTCGCCACCCGTACCCCCATTGGACCGTCCGAACAGATCGATACCCCTCGACGGTACGCCCGTCCCGCACCCGCCCGGGGGACGGTCCAACGCGCGTAGTGCGACGATCGCGCGTCGCCGCAGATGCGGTTACGGCAGGAACCGGGCGGCGAGATTGCGGACACCGAGGCCGAGCCGGGTGCTGGGGACGAGCAGGGCGGCCGCGCGGCCGGCGTAGCGCTGCTTCGGCCTGACCAGGGTGCGGTGCTGGGCTTCGTAGCGGCGGAACGCGTCGGTGTGATCGGCATGCGTGGCCAAGGCGGAGGCGAGAGTGTGCGCGGCGGTGATGGCGAGGCTGGAGCCGTCGCCGAGCAGTGAGACGCAGGAAGCCGCGTCGCCGAGCAGGGTCACGCGGCCGCGGGACCAGGTCGGCAGGTCGACTTTGCTGACTGCGTCGAAGTAGAAGTCGTCGCTGCGGTCGAGTCGGGCGAGCAGCTCCGGCACCCGCCAGCCGGCGCCGGCGTAGGCCGAGGTGACGATCTGGCGGTGCCGGGCAATGTCGCGGTAGTTCAGGTCGGGCATGGCCGGGCCGCGGAAGATGAACGCGGCCAGGGCGTTGCCGCGCGCGGGGTGGATCGAGGTGAGGCGGCCGGGCGTGTTGTAGAGCAGCACGTCCGACGGCGGGTCGGACGGTTCGCCGAGGGGCAGGGTGGCGACGTAGAGCCCGAGGTGCCGGATGAAGTCCTGCTCCGGGCCGAACACCAGCCGCCGCACGATGGAGTGCAGGCCGTCGGCGCCGATCACCAGGTCGAACCGGCGCGGAGCGGTCCGCTGGAAGGTGAGGTCCACACCGCCGTCGTCCTGGTGCAGCGCAGTGATGGTGTCGTCGAAGATGAACTCGGCCTTCTCGCTTGCCGCGTCGTGCAGGATCGCGGCCAGGTCCGCGCGAGGAAGTTCGACGTCGGCGGGCATCCGGATCCGGGTGATCTGCCGGCCGGCCGCATCCACCAGGCGCATCGCGGTCGCCTGCGTGGCCGCCGCCCGCAGCTGCGGCACGATGCCCATCGCTTCGGCGACCGGCATGGCGGGACCGCGTACGTCGACCGGGTTTCCGCTGGACCGCAGGCCTTCCGCACGCTCGACCACGGTCGGCCGGAATCCGTGGCGCGCCAGCCAGTAGGCCAAGGTGGCACCGGCTACGCCGGCGCCGGAGATCAGCACTGTCGTCATGCCATCCACGCTATCCGCACTGAGTGCAGAAATGCAATGAGTGCAGAAAGGCATCCGATGCGGTACGGTCCTCGCGTGACCCTCCGCGACCGCAAGCGGGCCCGCACCCGCCAAGCCCTCGTCGACGCCGCGATAGAGCTGTTCGAGCGCGACGGCTACGAGCAGACCACCGTCGCGGACATCGCCGCCGCCGCCGAGATCGGCACCCGCACCTTCTTCAGCTACTTCGCCAGCAAGGAGGAGCTGCTGTTCCCCGAGAGCGACCTGCGGGTGCAGGCGACCGTCGACGCCATCGCCGCCCGGGCACCCGAGGACGGACCGGCGCAGGTGCTGCTGCGGGCCCTACGCACCGTGGGCGCCGACAGCACCGACCTGACCGGCCGCCTCGCCGCTCTCCGCCTGCGGTTGATCCGCACCGTGCCCGCGGTCCGGGGCCGGGCGCTGCAGATCCAGTTCGACGCCCAACGGCAGATCGCCCGGCACCTGGCCGCGGCCTACCCGGACCGGCTCGACGAGATCAGCGCCGCCGCTCTGACCGGCGCTTTCGTCGGCGCGATCACCAGCGCCCTGCAGGTCCTGCTCGACGACTCCGACAATCCCGACGACCCGGCCGCCGTCCAGGCCGCGATCGAGAAGGCCACGGACGTCGCCCTGGCCCCGTGGGATGAGTGAGCGTCCCTACCGACGCCACCACGGAGAGGCCGAGCCAGCACAGCGCGACGCCGGCCGGCAGCAAGGCGGCGGCCGTCCACCTCAGCCCGGGTGGCATATCGGGGCGCGGCGGGTGGCGTGGCGGCCGGGAGTGCAGCCGTATTCGCGGGCGAACGCCGCGACGAACGCCGACGGGCTGGCGTAGCCGACCAGGTGGGCGACCTCCGTGACCGGGTGCCTGTCGAGCAGCACGCGGGACGCTTTGAGCCTGAGCACCGTACGCCATCGGGTGTAGGCCATGCCGTATTCGCGCTCGAAGTCGCGCTGCAGGGTCTTGGTGCTGACGTGCAGGCGGTCGGCCCATTCGCCCAGGCTGGTCGGGTCGGCCGGGTCCCGGGTGAGGGCGCGCGCGACGGTGGCGGCATAGCCGCCGCCGGCGCCAAGACTGACTGTCGCGGCGGTCGCGGCGAGACCAGCCATGATGCGTACGCGTGAGTCCGCCGCTTCCGTCTCATCGCAGCCCGGGCCGGCCAGCCGCTGGATCTGCTCGGCGGCCTCCGGAGTGATGGTTGCGGCGCCGGCGGCGAGACCCACCAGGCCGGCGGGGATCTCGCGCAGGCACACTCGATAGAGGACACCACCGTCCGCGCGGATCTCGTGGGTGACGGCCCGGTGCGCCCAGAACACTTCGGTGGGCCCGATGAACCCGGTCTGGTTGCCGTGCCGGACGGCGAGCATGCCGGCCGGCGCCCAGTAGATCTGGTGCAGCAGGTCCTGGCGGCGTTCGGTGAAGTCGACCGGCTCGTCGAAGCGGTAGTGCAGGACGAGAATGCCGTCGGGGCGGCCCAGGCGGTAGCCGTATTCGTCGCATACCGCGGGGTCGCCGGCGACGGTGTGGACGTGTCCTCTCAGCGACATCGGTTGTCCTCCCCGCGACATGTGACCTGCAGAGGTAAGGCTAGCCTTACCTACCGGTCAGGCACGTCACCACCCCGGTAAGGAACACTGAAATGCGTTTGCGACTCCTCGGCGCGACGGCCGTCGCCCTCACCCTGCTCGCCGGCTGCGGCAGCGACGGCGGTGACGAGGCCGGCGCCGCCGCGGCCACGCGGACATTCTCGGCGGACAACGGAGACATCACCATCCCGGCCGACCCGAAGCGGGTCGTGGCCACCGGGTACGCGGTTCCCGCGCTGATCGAGGCGGACGCCGCCCTGGTCGGCATCTCCACGTGGGAGCGCGGCCTGAAGATGATGACGCCGGAGGATCTGGCCACCTACGAGAAGCTGACGAAGATCGCCGGCGAGACGGCGGCGGAGACGAACTACGAGGCGATCGCGGCGGCCAAGCCCGACCTGATCGTCATCGGCGTGCCGAAGCCGGTGCTCGCCGACGTCGACGTCAAGCGCCTCGAGTCGATCGCGCCGGTGGTGGCGATCGGCCCGACGCTGCCGAACGCGTGGCGCACGCTGTCGCAGAAGCAGTCCGACGCGGCCGGGCGGACCAGCACGTTCGAGGCGGGCAAGAAGGCGTACGACGAGAAGGCCGCGGAGCTGAAGACGAAGTACGCGACGGCGCTGTCCGGGCTGAAGTTCGGGCACCTCGGCGCGTACGGGGAGGCCGCGAAGGGCACCTTCCAGCGCGAGTTCTCCGGCTCGTGGGGCACCAACATCGCGGAGGACCTGGGCGTCACCTACTACGGCGAGGTCAAGGTGAAGGGCCCGGGCAGCGCGGCCGTCAGCGAGTACCCGTCGATGGAGGAACTCCCGGCCAGCTTCGCCGAGGCCGACGTGATCACCTACACGCTGGAGCCGGACGGCAAGCCGGGCCCCGAGGTGCAGGCGGTGCTGAACTCGCCGCTGTGGAAGAACCTGCCCGCGGTCAAGGCCGGCCAGGTCTACGGGTTCACCTTCACCGAGGCGGCCACCTACCCGTCGGCGATGAAGACTCTCGACGCCGTCGACCAGGCGCTCGCGCCGCTGCTGGCCAAGTGAGCGTCGACCGCAGCGACCCCGGTCCCCGCGTCGCCGCGCATCAGCGCGGCGGGCGGGGGCTGGCCCGCGTTCCATACCCGATCGGGGTGCGCACGGTGGCGATCAGCGCGATCACCGAGGTCACGCCGGCCATGCGGCGCCTCACGCTGAGCGGCGCCGGCCTGGCCGGCTTCCACACCTACCAGTGCGACGACCACGTCAAAATCGTCTTTCCAGGACCGGATGGGGTACGCCGAGACCCGATGCCGAACGACCGCCAGATGCTGGACTGGCCGCGCCCGTTCCCGCCGACGCGCAGTTACACGATCCGCCGCTACGACGCGGACGCCCTGGAAGTCGACCTGGACTTCGTGGTGCATGAGGGCGGGCTCGCCTCGACCTGGGTGAAGCAGGCGCAGGTCGGTGAGCAGGTGACGATCGCCGGACCGCCGGGGGCGAAGACGTTCGCCCACACATACGCGCACTATCTGTTCGCGGTCGACGCCACGGCGCTGCCCGCGGTGGGCCGCTGGCTGGACGAGTCGCCCGCCGACGTCAGCGCGACCGTGGTCGTGGCCGGTGACGAACGGGCCTATCCCCTCGCCGAACGCGAGCGGGTGAAGGTCGTCCACGACGAGCTGGGCGCAATCACCGCGGTGGCGGCGCCGGACGACACGTTCCTGTTCGCCGCGGGTGAGGCGGGCTCACTGAAGCCGGTGCGGGCCTGGGGCCGCGGCCGGTTCGACCATCACGTGACCGGTTACTGGAAGCACGGCGTTGCGGACCACGACGACGACCACCACTGACAAGCTTCCGATCCTCATCGGGGCCCTGGTTCTGCTGCTGGTCGCCGCGGTGGCCGGGGTGAGTGTGGGGACCCGGACGGTAGCGCCCGCCGAGATCTGGCGGGCGTTCACCGCGTTCGCGGGCACCGACGACCACCTTGTCATCCGGGATCTGCGGCTTCCGCGTACGCTGCTCGGTCTTGTCATCGGCGCCGCCCTCGGCGTGGCCGGCGCCCTCGTGCAGACCATGACCCGCAACCCGCTCGCGGAGCCCGGACTGCTCGGCGTGACCGCGGGCGCCGGGTTCGCGATCAACCTGGGCGTGCTGTTCGGCCTGGCAGACAGCCCGGCCATGCAGTTGGTGCTGTCCGTCGCCGGCTGCGCGGCGGCAGCGATTCTGGTGTACGCGGTGGGCCGCTCGTCGCCGCTGCGGCTGGTCCTTGCCGGGGTCGCGCTCAGCGCGGTGCTGTCGGGGGTGTCGCTCGGGATGCGGCTGATCTGGCCGGATGTGCTGGACGAGTACCGGTTCTGGTCGGTCGGAGCGCTGGCCGGGGTGACCGGGAGTTCGCAGACGTTGCCGACGGTTGTGCTGCTTCTGGCGTTGGCGGGGTCGCTGGTGGTGGCCCGGCCGCTTGGTGTGGTGACGCTGGGTGAGGACACGGCTCAGGCGTTGGGGGCGCATGTCGCGCGTACCCGGACTGCGGTTTTGATTCTGGTGACAGTGCTGGCTGGGGCCGCGACGGCGATCGCCGGGCCGATCGCCTTCGTCGGGCTGATGATTCCGCATCTGGCGCGACGGTTCGCGGGTGGGTCGACGCCGTGGCTGATCGGGTTCTCGCTGGTGTTCGGGCCGGTGCTGCTGGTGCTGGCAGATGTGATGTCGCGGGTGCTGCTGCCGACCGGTGAGGTGCCGGTGGCGATCGTCACCGCGTTCATCGGTGCGCCGGTGCTGATCTGGGCGGTTCGCCGCTACGGGGCGAGGTCGCTGTGAAGTTCCGGATCGTCATGCTCGCGGTGGCTGCGGTGCTGGGGTTCGTAGGGCTCAGCCACGGCAGTTCGTGGGACGCGCCGTCTCAGGTGCTGGCCGCGCTGACCGGCAGCGGTGACCTGTCGGTGGTGGTTCTGGAATGGCGGCTGCCGCGGGTGGTCGCGGCGCTGGCGTTCGGGGCGGCGCTCGGGGTGGCCGGCGGGCTGTTCCAGAATTTGACCCGCAACTCGCTGGGCAGCCCGGATGTGATCGGGTTGGACTCGGGGGCCTACACGGGGGCACTGATCGCGATCACCGTGCTCGGCGGTGGGGCGGCGACTCTGCAGCTCAGCTCGGTGATCGGTGGGCTGCTCGCGGCGGCAGTCGTCTACCTGCTGGCGTCGAAGTCCGGGTTGGACGGGATGCGGCTGATCGTCATCGGCATCGCGGCCAACGCGATGCTGGTCGCGACGAACTCGTGGATCGTGCTGCGTGCCGAACTGGATGTGGCGATCGCGGCGACGGGGTGGAGCGCGGGGACGCTCAACGGGATGGACTGGGAAGAGCTGATCCTGCCGTTGATCGTGCTGGCGGTGCTGGCCGTGCTGATCGCGGTGATCACGCCGGCGGTGCATCAGGCTTCCCTCGGCGACGACCTGGCGTTGGCGTCAGGGGTGCATCTGCGGCGGCTCCGTTTGTTGATGGTGGTGGCCGGGGTGTGCGCGACGGCGACGGTTACTGCGGTGGCGGGGCCGATCGTGTTCGTGGCTTTGGCCGCCCCGCAGATCGGGCGGCGGCTGGCCGGGCGCCCAGGCATCCCGCTGTTGCCGTCGGCGCTGACCGGGGCGGTGCTGCTGCTCGGTTCGGATCTGGTCGCGCAGCTGCTGCTGTCGCCGGTGTCACTGCCGGTGGGCGTGGTGACCACGGCGGTGGGCGGGGCGTACCTGATCTGGTTGCTGATCCTGCAGGTCCGCCGGGGTGCCCTGGTCGCCTAGAGGGCTACGGCTGTTTGAACGCCGTACCTGCCGTTGATCAAGTGGCGGCTCGGCACCGCCGGCCGCCGCTCACGCGGGTATCCGGGCCGGCATTACCTGCCCCAGCGACGGCTCGCCGACGCCAGCCGCCGCTCCCGCAGGCATCCAGGCCAGCATTACCTGTCTCCGCGACGGCTCGCTGATGGCTATGACGGTTGCATTTGGCTCCACCAGGGCGGCTTGATCTGGCCCCACCGGCGGTTGGTGTGACGGTTTGAAGTGGCTCCACCAGGGCGGCTTGAAGTGGCCCCACTTGTGTGCCGGGTTCAGTCTTTCGTGGTCGGTCCAGCGGCGTGCCGATCAGGATGCGCTGGTGGCGGGCTGTTTCGCGGCGGTTCGGGAGAGCCTGTAGGAGTCGTTGCCGGTTTCGACGATCGTGCCGTTGAAGGTCAGCCGGTCAACGATCGCGGCGCAGAGCCGGGGGTCGGTGAACGTGCGGGTCCAGCCGGAGAAGGACTCGTTGGAGGCGATCGCGACGCTGTTCTTCTCCTCGCGTTCGGTCAGGACCTGGAACAGCATCTCCGCGCCGCGGCGATCGAGTTCGAGATACCCGAGTTCGTCGATGCAGAGCAGGTCGACCCGGCCGTAGCGGGCGATGGTTTTGGTCAGCTGCCGGTCGTCGGCGGCTTCGACCAGCTCGTTGACCAGTTTCGCGGCCAGGGTGTAGCGGACCCGGAACCCGGCCATCGCCGCGGCCGATCCCAAACCGATGAGCAGGTGTGATTTGCCGGTGCCGGAGTCGCCGATCAGGCAGAGAGGCTGGCCGGCGCGAATCCAGTCGCAGGTAGCGAGGTTGTTGATGAGCGCGGCGTTGATGTTCGGGTTAGCGGTGTAGTCGAAGTCGGTGAGCCACTTCTGGCGAGGAAAGCCCGCGGCCTGCAGCCGCCGCTGGGAACGGCGCCGGTCTCGTTCTTCGCACTCGGCCATCAGCAGTTCGGCGAGCATGCCGCGATAGCTGAGCTGGTCACGTTCGGCCCGGGTGATCATCTCGGAGAACTGGCTGCGGACGGTGGGCAGATGCAGCACCCGGCAGGAAGTCTCGATCGCCGCGTCGGCGGCGTTCTCGGTAATGGCTCGAGGAATGCGGCTCACGATGATTCCTTCCTTCGGTGGTGTAACAGCTGGTCCCAGCGGTTCAGATCCGGCGGCGGCCGGTGGTCGGCGGGCAACTGCGCCACCCGCTGCAAGGTCTGCTCCGTGACCGGCGGCGGAGCCGGCGGTGGCAGTGGAGGTGGTGGTGCCGGTGGCGGCCCGGCCGCGATCGTGGGTGAACGCCCGGCGTTCTGGGCGGCTTTGCGGGCTTCGACCGCCACGACGTCAGCGGTCGCGGTGCCGACGCTCAACGCGGCCCGGATGCCGGCGGTCACGTCGGCGCCGCGCATGTGCCGGTGCAGCAGCAGGACCTGGATCAGTTCCCGGGTGCCGGCGGCCTCATCGTCGGTGGCGACCTTCGCCGCCGCCCAGAACGCTTCGTGATCGGTGGTGAAGGTGCCTTCCCGCCGGGCTTGATCGAGGGCTTCCGAGCCGGCCAGCGCTCCAGGTTTGCGTAGCAGGATCTCCAGGTAGTGGTCCAGCAGCAGATGCTGGCCGCCGCGTCCCGGCAGACGGGGATGCCGGGCAACCTCGGTGCGGCCGTCGGAGACGACGACTTCGGTGGTGCCCAGCACGACCTGCAGCTTGCGGCCGATGAACCTCGCCGGGACCGAGTAGTCGTTCATCCGGACCGTCACCGTCGCTTCGCGATCGACCCGGGGCCGCAGCGTGAGTGACGCCCCGAACTTCTCCGCTGGCAGGCGGGCCAGCAGCGCAGCTTCGGCAGCGAAGTCCTCCCCGACAGTCCTCGTCCGGAGCCGGATCTTGCGGTCCCGGTCGTCCAGATCAGCGGCCGCCAGCCGCTGGTTCAGCTCTTCCAGCGTGGCAACGGTCGGGACGGGAGTCAGCCGGTTGCGGCGGTAGTAGCCGACCTGACCTTCGACTCCGCCCTTCTCGTGAGCACCTTCCAAGCCGGGAATGCAGTAGAAGGCAGTGAATCCGTAGTGCTCCCGGAAAGCCTCCCACCTCGGGTTCTCGACCCTGGATCGGCTGCGGAAAACCACGCGGCGTACTGCCGAGCTCAGGTTGTCGTAGCGGATCTGCCCGGCCGGGATCCCGCCGATCAGGTCGAAGGCGTATTCGTGTCCTTCCAGGAACGCCTCTTGTCCGCAGGACACCGTCACGCGGTGCACCGCCAGGCCGGAGTAGGCCAGCCGGAACGCGAACAGGTGACAGCGGGTCATCGTCCCGGCCAGGCAGACCATCACCTCACCGAAGTCGACTTCCGCGTCGGCGCCGGGCCGATTGTGCCGGATGATGAATCCGTCCATCGGCGCACCTGCCTCCGCCGCGATCTGCCGGCGCCGCATCGACACGTAGTCACGCACCGTCGAGTACGCGACGTCGACGTCCACCTCCTCTGCCAGCCGATCCTTGATCCGCCGAGCGGTGTGCCGCTGCTTACGCGGCGCCTCCAGATCCGCCCGCAGCCACTCGTCGATCGTCTTCTTCACCGGATCGAGCCGCGGTGAACGACGCACCGGATGCCGACGCGGCGTCGGCTCCGCTGATGCCAGCGCTTCGCGGACCAACCGCCGGTGCACACCGTGCCTCCGCGCCAACGCCCGAATCGACAGCTCTTCAAGCACCGCGTCGGAGCGGATCCGGCGGAACAGTTCGTTCTTGGTCAACGGCATCGGCGTCCTCGAAGACGGCGAGCACACTCAGGACTTCAAGCGCAACACCGCAGGTGGGGCCACTTCAAGCCGTCATCGCCCATCCGTGCGGGAAAGTCCCTCGCGGGTGGGGCCAGGTCAAGCCGCCCTGGTGGAGCCAAATGCAACCGTCATAGCCACGCTGACGCCAGCCGCCGCTCACGCAGGCATCCAGGCCATCATTACCTGTCTCCGCGACGGCTCGCTGGCGCCGGCCGTCGCTCACGCGGGTATCCGGGCGCGATGAGCTGCGTGGCGGCCAGCTGGCCGGCCTTGGGACCGAAGATCCGCGGCGGCGAGGTGGGATCGCGGAGGGCCGCCGCCTGCAAGCAGGGGGAAGCGGGCCTAGCTGCGGTTGGTGTTGACCCAGTCGCGGCTTGCGGTGAACTTCTCGACCGGGTCGCCGATGTACTGCCACGGCCACTCCGTGACCTGGCCGTCCAGCAGGGCGAACGCGTGCCAGGCCGCGTCGAACTGGTCTGCCAATTCAAGAACCAGCGCGAACGTCGCCACCCGAGGCGCCCAGCCCGGGCCGGCGTGGACGTAGTCCGGGTGGAAGATCGAGTTCTCGGCGGCGGCGAGCAGTTCGGCGCCGACCTCCTCAGAGGTGATGTACGCGTTGTCCTCCTCCGACCGCTTGTAGGACCACCGCTCCAGGTGGGCCACCGCGACCAGCTCGTGCAACAGACTGTTCGGCCCGGCCGCCGCCGCAGTGCTGCGGGCGAACTCGAACATCGCCTCATGACTGCCGGACCATTTCGCGCACAGATACTGCAGCCGCTGCTCATGCGCGACCAGATGCGTCGGATGCAGACGCAGCACCTGGTCGAACCGCTCCTGGGCCTCGGCCTTCCCGATCTGCAGACCGCGCCCACTGGTCACCAGCCAGGTCCAGGCGGTCACATTGTCCGGGTCACGCTCGATCACCTGGCGCAGCAGCGACTCGGCGTGGTGCAGGCCCTGGTGGAAGTTCCGGAACTGGTCGGAGCTGGTGTACTGCGCGCGCTGAGCACCGCGCGCCCGCCCGGCCAGGGAAACGGCGTGGCAGCCGGCGACCAGCGTCGGCAGGGTGGACTCGGGTTCGGCGGCGATCCACTGGCCGATCCAGTCCTCGAGACCGTCGACCTGCCCGGCGGCCTCCATCAGGAAGGCGAACTCGTCCGGGTCGGCGGCCATGCCGAACAGCTCCCGCGCCCACTTCCAGTTCCGCTTCTGCAGCGCCTTGATCAGGGCTTTGCGGTGCGGATCACCGTAGGTGGGGTCGAGGAACGGCTCTTTCGGTCCCCGCTTGAACGGCCACATGGCGGCAGATCTTAGTACGGGCAGCGGCAATCGTGATCATGACTGGAGGTCGTCCAGGACCTTGTCGACCTTGTCCAGCAGTTCCTGGCGGACGATGTCGTCCTCCGGGCCGGCGGCACGTACGGCCAGTAGGCAGTCACGGAGGAGTGGCCGGTGGTCGGCGGTGAAATACTCCCAGTCGAGGAACGACTGGCTCCACTCGAACACCTTCCCGGGAGGTAGCCGTTCGGAATCCCGGCGCAGGGACCGAAGCAGGAGCATCAACGCGGGCGAACTGCCGGGAGCACCGTATCGGGGTGGCGGCCAAGCGCGTGTCGTCGCCCAGACCGCGTCGTCGTACTTCTCGATCAGCATCTCCACCGGCTCGCGCAGGTCGGAGGCGAGCCACAGCGCGATGAGTGTGTGCGCAACCGAGCGGCACTCCGTCTCCGTTCTCGGGGCAAACGAGGTCACTGCCAATCCCATGATGGCCATGGCCGGTTCCAGCGCGTGTCGAAGCACATCGTCGATCGGCTCACCGCGGATCTGGTAGGTCAGGTCGATGGTGGACTCCATGTGATGGACGAACCCGTAGTAGGCCCGGTCTCCAGGCGGCATGTTCCGTCCCCAGTAGGGATCGACGTTCGCCACCTCGACACCGTCCGGGATGAGGGTGAGCTCTACGTCGCGGCGGTTCTCCAGCCAGGTGCGGCGCAACTGCACGGCGGCGATGAATACCGACCAGCCGTCCTGGCTGATCGTCGCCTGCCAGCGCCCGACCCACCTGCGCCATTCGTCGGCCGGCACCTCGGCGCCGGGGAACAGCTGTGCCGCGGTGATCGGTCCTGCCGTCAACGCCAGAAGCAGCAGGTTGAAGGCGTAGAGCGCATGACGGTCGACAAGCGGCAGCGATGCCGGCCGGTACCCCGTTGCGGGTGTGTCGGTCCAATTGACGGTGGCCCGGAATCGCCTGACCGCAAGCTCGGCGAGCTGCGCATGCTGACCTGATTGGTCGAGCAGCGATGACAGGAAAGGCAGTACAGCTTCGCGGGCCGTCAGCGGCGCGAAGGACAGCAGAGAGTAGAGCAGGTCTTCATCTGCGGCGGCACGCCCGAAAGGGAGCGTCGCGGCAGCTTCCCGCACACGAAGATCAATCAGCGCATGTACGGTCAGGCGCGCTACCAGGTATTCGCCGAAAGTGGCGTGCAGGAACTCGTACGTGCGTAGCCGCTCGTCTCCGCGGATGGCCTGTGCCCGCTGGAGGAAGAAGAAGCGACCGAGTAGTTCCTGGCCCACGGTGAGCGGCGATCGGAAACCCACCTGTGGGCGGTCGTGGCCGGTAGGCGCGAGTTCCAACGCGGTGAGGTCCGCATCCAGCTGCGCCTCGGTCACCCACTGCTGCGATCGGTTGAACATCGCGAACGCGGCCGCCGACAGGCGCATCAGCTCCGCCTCCACTCGGCCGGCTGGCGCCTCGTTCAGGTCCTTCGCCACCTCGCGCAGGGCATAGCTGACCATCAGGCGCTCGTACAGACCGGTGACGTCGAGCCTGTTGCCGTCGATCCTCTGCACGTCGTTGGCTTGTGCATCGTAGAGCGCCAGCATGAGAAGCAGCAGCGGCTGGCTGGCGAGGTCGGCGTAGCGGCGGGCGAGGTCGGCGGGAAAGGGCCGCAGTCCAACGGCGTGCAGTCCAGCCTCGTTGGCTTCGTTCCACACGGCGAGCCACCGGTCCACGTGATCGGAGGTGAATGGCTCGAGCCGCACGACGAGCGTGTCCTCCGGCAGGCGGGCTCGATCGATCACCGCGGTTCGGCTGGTGACAAGGACCGATACCGGCCGTTGCTGGATCGCTTCCCGGCGCTGGAATGCGGCGACTCTTTCGAGGAAATCGGATTGGCTCACGCCGGTGGCCTGGAGCAACTCGTCGAAGCCGTCGAGCAGGAGCACCGGCAGGGCGCCGTTCGTCGCCGCGGACAGTTCCGGCCACTCGATCCGCAGGCCGGTTGCGGCGCGCAGGGCGTACTCGATCTGGTCTTGAAGTTCCAGATCTGCTGGAACGTCCCGGAGCGGCACGCGGACGGGCAGGAAATCGGCGGCGGGCAGTCGGGCGGCGAGAACACGCACCAGCGACGACTTTCCCGCACCGGGATGACCGAGCAGGATCAGCGGACCGGACGTTGCCTGAGGCGTGGTGAGACGCCCAGCAAGAAAGTCCGAGAGATCGTCTCGCGGAGGCATCTCATCCCACCAATCCTCCTCCCCCGGCCGGTCTCCCGGGCCTGCGGCGCGCGCCACGAAGCTCGGGTCGATGTAGATCTCGCCGAGTGTGGGGGCGGAAAGGTGCCGTGGTGTGCCGGCCGTATCCACGATCGGCTCGTCGAGGGCGGCGCGATAGGCAAGAGCCAGCGATTGGCGCTGGGCGTCCGGCGGCCGGGCGGAGCCGGCCTGGACGAGAAGTGTTTCCAGGTCGCGTAGCCCTTGCCGCACACGATGGATTTCGGCGCGGGTGGCGATGTCGTCATTGCGCTGGGTCCAGAGATCGAACTCGGGGACATCGACGGCCAGCGTGCGATACAGGATCTCGTAGCGCTCGACGGCCCTTTGGGGCAGTTGGCTTCGAAGCAGGTGGGACACCGAGTTTCGCTCGGTGTCGTTGAGACGCTCCCACACGGCCAAGCCCTCGAGGTGATCAACAAGTCGATCGGCGAGTCGCGCATACCAGTGGTTGAGCCGGTCGAGCACCGCTTCGTAGGGGGCCTCGGGTGAAGGCGACGGCGCGTCGGCGGCGAGCAGCCCAGTCGGCCAGTCGGTGCCTGCTCGAGCGAGTCTCACCTGGTCGGCGCGGGAGGGGGCGGCCTCGGCCACGTCAAAGGGAAGGTTCTCTTCCGACACAACCTCGAAGAAGGCCGTCACCACGATGACGGTGTGCGCGCCCTGCAGCCGCTCAGTGCGGTCGAGACGGCCGAGGCCATGCAACCGGTCGCGCAGACCGCTCAATACCGACTGGCCGACACGGACAAATTCGGTCTTGGCGTCGAACAGGCTCAGCGCCGAGGTGACGCCGGCCGCGGTGCCGGCCAACAGCAGGCCGCCCAGTGCCCGGTCGAGGGCAGCGACCGCCGGGGTGGAGCCACCCAGAAGCACAACCGCGTCCGCGTACGTGAGTCGCCTGGCCACCATGCGAATACCGCTCTACAACAGTGGCTGCGGTAGGCGGCGCATCGGGTGTGCGCTGATCAGCTCCACTTGCGACCACGGCTCCCAGTCGCAGTCGAAGACGACCTCGTCCGGGGTCCACTGGGTGATCGCCAGGTCGCCGTTGAACAGCAGGACGCCGCAGCAGCCGTAGCGAGTCACCAGGCCGAGCACGGAACGGACCATACACGCGGTGTTGCGGGCGTCGGTCGCATCATCAGCCAGGTCGGAGAAGTGGAACGTCGCGGCGATCCGCGGCTCGAAGCCGAACAGCTCCTTCTGCTCGCCGTCCGGGATGGGGCGGGTGGTCACATACATGCCGTGGCAGAAGACCGTCTCCCCATGGTCGAGGTCGCCGTGGATCTCCGTGCGGAAGAAGGCCTGCAATTCTGCGGCGCCGCACCCGGCATCGCACAGCAGGGTGTACTCGATGGCCATGGGCGGGTATCCCTCACCTGTTCGGATGGGGCTGCACGCCAGTCTATTCAGCCGGGCTCCGACGGCCCAGTACCCTCACCGACGTGCCTCGACAGTCGCTCGCCGTCCACCTGAAGACTTTGACCAGACAGGAGCTCACCGAGCTGCTGTCCGCCCGGCGCGACGCAACCCTGGAGCCGGCGCCGAAGACGCTGCTGAAGCTCGCCGAGCGGCTGCTCACGCCGAGTTCACTCGCGGGTGCGATGAGCCTGCTCAACCTGCCTCAACTGCAGGTGACGGAAGCGGCCGCGGCGCTCGGGGACGGGTTCACGCC
Source organism: Actinoplanes sp. NBC_00393 (assembly GCF_036053395.1). NCBI lineage: Bacteria > Bacillati > Actinomycetota > Actinomycetes > Micromonosporales > Micromonosporaceae > Actinoplanes > Actinoplanes sp. NBC_00393. The sequence goes on from NZ_CP107942.1 coordinate 5,766,959, forward strand.
GGTGGAGATGGCGGCGCTTCTAGGCGTACCGGAGAAGGATTTGACCGGCGTGCTCGCGGAACTCTGCGCGCTCGCGGTGATCTGGCCGCAGGCCGGCGGCTATGCCGCCGAGCATCTGACGGCGGTGTTGCCGAATCCGCTGGGTACCGGGCCGCGGGCTGGTGGGTTGCTGTTCTCGCTGACGATGCCGCAGCTGCGTCGCATCGCGCTGACCCTCGGGGTGCCGGACGAGCGCACCAAGCCGGCCATGATCGGTGCGCTGACGTCGTGGCTGGCGGTGCCGGAGAACGTGCGCGGCCTGGTCGCGCAGGCGCCGGCCCGGGTGCGTGAGACCCTCGGCCGGATCGCCCGGCGCCCGCCGGGGCCGTTCGGGATGCCGGGAATCATGTTCGGTACGCCGGCCGAGGTGCCGGAGTGGGCGGTCGACCGGGGCCTGGTGGTGCCGTCCGGCTGGGGCGACGGACAGATGCCGCGGGAGGTGGCGCTCGCCCTGCGGGCCGGAGACGCCGGGCTGTTCGATCCGCAGCCGCCGGCGGTGGATCCGGCGCCGGTCTCGGCCGAGCTGGTCGAACGGGAAGCGGCAGCCGCCGCGACCGACACCCTGGCGCTGATCACGGCGGTGTGCGGTGCGGTCGACCAGGCCCCGGTCGCGCTGCTCAAGACCGGTGGGCTCGGGGTGCGCGAGCTGCGGCGCCTCGCGAAGGCGTCGGGGCAGAGTGAGGAGCGCACGCGGTTCGCCATTGAGCTGATCACCGCGGGCGGTCTGGTCTCGCTGTCGGACGCAGGTGTCGCGCTGGCGGGTCCGTATGACGAGTTCGCGGCGGCGGACCCCGCGGACCAGTTGCTCGAGGTGATCCAGGACTGGCTGCAGATGCCCGCCTGCCCGCTGAGCGGTGTCGAGGAGCGAGCGCTGTACTGGAGCGAGGACGACGAGGCCGCGCTGACCGAGCTGCGATCGGCTCTGCTGCGGACGCTCGGCGCGGCGCTGCCGTCAGGTCAGGCCCTCGATCCCGTCGCCGCTGCTCGGCAGATCGTCTGGCACCGGCCCACGGCGGCGGACATCGGACCGGCGTTGGACGAGTTCGTCGACGGTGTCTGGCGGGAAGCGCATCTGCTGGGCCTGTTGGCGCACGGGGCTGTCACTGAGCTGTGCCGTCGGATCCTGGAGGGTTCGGCGGAGGCGGTTCGGCGGCAGGCCGCGACCATGGTGCCGGAGCCGCGTACGACGGTGCTGCTGCAGAACGATCTCACCGCGGTGGCGACGGGTACGCCGTCGGCTGCGCTGCTGGCGCTGCTCGACGAGGTGGCCGATCCGGAGTCGCGCAGCGGGGCTTGGACCTGGCGATTCTCCCCCGGCTCGGTGCGGCGTGCGCTCGACGGCGGCGCTGACCCGCAGGAGCTGATCAGGCGGTTGGGTGAGATCGCTGAGGGTGGGCGGTTGCCGCAGCCGCTGACGTACCTGGTCAATGATGTGGCGCGGCGGCACGGTCAGGTGCAGGTTCGGCCGGTGGGCTGCTGCCTGTGCAGCGAGGATGAGGCTCTGCTGAGCGAGATCCTGGCGACCCGGTCGCTCAAGGCTCTGCAGTTGGTGCGGCTGGCGCCGACGGTGCTGGCCAGCGGCAAGCCGCAGGCCGAGACGTTGGTCGCGCTGCGTGCCGCCGGTTACGCGCCTTCTTCGGTACGCGCGGACGGCACCCCGGCCATCGAGGTGGCGAAGCAGCGCCGTCCCGTCGTTGATTCCGATCCGGAGGAGCCGGCCGGATACCGGCTCGCTGATCCGGCGAAGCTCGCCCGGCTCCTGAACTGATTCCCCGGTTTCTCGTCTCCTGCTTTTTGGCGGACCGTTTGTCCGTCGCCGTTGATCAGTTGCTCCGTTATCCGGTAGCCGATCATCGGAATCGTCTTGGAGGCGCACGTGCAGAGTGTCGATGGCTGGCGCCTGCTGCGATTGCTCGGGAAGGGCGGCCAAGCAACCGTCTATCTGGGCGAAGACCCCGACGGCCAATTGGCGGCCGTCAAGATCTTCGACCTCAGCAACTACACCGGGGATGACCTGGCCAGGCGAAAAGCCCAGCTGGCGAGGGAAGTGGAGAGCGCCCGGAAAGTACCGCGACTCTGCACGGCCCACATTCTCGACGTCGGATTGGACCATGACCCGCCGTACATCGCCACCGAGTACATCGATGGCGTGACCCTCTTCGAAAAGGTTGACCGAGACGGACCGCTCACGGGTGCGGACCTGGATCAGCTCACCGCGCACACCGCCGAGGTGCTGCGGGCCACCCATGCGGCCGGGGTCATCCACCGGGATTTCACTCCGAACAACGTCATGTACCGCAACGGCATCGGATGGGTGGTCATCGACTTCGGCATCGCCCGTATCTATGACGGCCTGCAGACCCGGACCACAGCCCGGCACGGCACTCCGCCTTACGTGGCTCCGGAGCACTTCGTGGGCCGGAAAAGTCCCGAGGTGGACATCTTCGCCTGGGCCTCCACCATGGTTTTCGCGGCTACCGGCCACCACGCTTTCGACGGCGAGTCACCCGCCGAGGTCTACCAGAAGATATTGGAGGTGCGGCCCGACCTGTCCGATGTCCCGGAAAGCCTCCTCCCGATCATCAGGCGTTGCCTGCAGCGGGATCCGCGGGCCCGGCCGACAGCCGAGGAACTGGTCAGACACCTGCGCGGAGAACTCGCGGTGGCAACGCGACAGGCGCCACCCTCGGATACCCCGCACACCACCATCGCCGAGCCTCCGATCGCCGTGATACCCCGGCCGAGGCGCCTGGTCGCTGCGTTACTGGCCATCGCCACGCTGATTCCGATGTCTTTCCTGAACAGTTCCGGCTCGACGATCGGCGCTCCGGCCGAAAGCGTGCCGCCCGCGATCGAAGACGTCGCGGCCAGCATGCCGGCCGACATGCAGCAGTTGATCCTCGGCTGGGCGGGCAAGGCGTGCCGGCACGATTCTCCGGAGCCCGACCAGTCGGACAAGTGGACGTGCGAGAACGGGCCGATCGACGCGTACGTCATTCGCTATTTCGACGCCGCGGCACTCGACGCCGCCCGCGGCGATGTGGAACGCCTGCAGCGCGCCTCGCCGAAGAATGTCGTCTGGCGGGCGAAAACCGCGGTGAGTTCCCGCGGCGTCCGCGGGCCGTACATCGAATACGTGGTGAAGATAAAGGACCAGGACGGCGGGGAGACGGCCGCCCGCGCCTGGTTCGACGACGGCGGCGTACTCGCTCTGATCATCAGCACGCCACTGGACATCAACGCGGCCGACTCCCGCAACCGGGTCTTCAAAGCCTGTAGATCGCTGGGGTACCGCATGGTGTCGTGAGTTATCCACAGGCCCGTCCGGAGCCCTTTGATCGATGCAAGGATGTCGATTCATGAGGGACATCGATGCGGCTGAGGATTGGCTCGACACCTGGACCGCCGGCGTCAACGACCGGGCCGCCCGCGCTGCCCAACTGGCACGGCGAGTGTCCGACCTGACCGCCCGGGCCCGCAGCCACGACGGCTCCATCACGGTGGTCGTCGGCGCCAACGGCCAGGTTCTCGACCTGGAACTCGACGACCGCCTCCGCGAGCTGAGCCGGCAGATCCTCCGGGTGATGCGCGAGGCCCAGCACCGGCTCAACGATCAGGTGGCCCGGCAGGTCGAGGAGACCGTCGGCGCTGACTCCGAGACCGGCCGGGCCGTCCTGGACGCCTTCGCCCGCCGATTCCCCGAACCCGATGGCCGCTGAGCAGATGCGGCTGCCGGTCGAGGCAGTCCACCAGCATGCGGCTTCCGTCCGCGAGATCAGCGACAAGATGTTGGAGGCGCGGGCGGCGGCCGGGCACGTGGCGATGAACCCGCAGGCGTACGGCCAACTGTGCCAATTCCTGCCCGCAGTACTGGACACGGTCTTCGACGCCGCGGTCGCCGCGATGACCGGCAGCGTAGAGGCCCTGCACGAAACCGCCACCAGCCTGCGACTCGTCGCCCTGACCGCCGAGCGTGTCGACGAGTCGGCCGCCCGCAGCATCAGCACCGCGGCCTCATGACCAGCACGCTGATCGAGGCGCCCCGCGACTCGACAACCGGCTTGACCGGGATCGGCCTGGCTTCAGACATTCAGCAGCTCGCCGACGGCATCCGCAGCAACAGCTGGGTCGACGCGACACTCGGCGGTGTCGGCGCGTCCCTGGAAGGGCTGTCGCTCGCGATCGATCCACTGGGAACGCTGGCGGCGTGGGGCGTGGCCTGGCTGATCGAGCACGTGCAGCCATTGCAGGACGCCTTGGACAAGCTGGCCGGCGACGCAGACGACATCGCCGCACATGCCGCCACATGGAAGAACGTCGCCGCTTTCACCGACACCGCCCGAGCCGAGTACGCGGCCAGCCTCCGCGCCGAGGTAGCCGGCTGGTTCGGCTCTTCAGGCGACGCGTACCGAACCCACGCAGGCGACCACCTCTCCCTGCTGGAAGGCATAACCCTCGCAGCCGGCGGCATCTCCTACGCAGTCGAAGGCGCCGGCCTGCTGGTAGCCCTGGTCCGCGGCATCGTCCGGGATCTGATCGCCGAGTTCATCGCCACGCTGGCGGTGCGGTTGCCACAGTGGCTGGCCGCCGAGGGCCTGACCCTCGGCCTGGCAACCCCGTTCGTAGCCGGCCAGGTAGCAGCCCTGGTCTCGAAGTGGGTCGACAAGATCCAGCACTTCATCCGGGGCCTGCTGTCCAGCCTCCGCAAGCTGCTACCCAGCGTGGACGGGCTTCGGAATGCCCTCGACCAGCTCCGCATGTACAGCGAGCGGCTGGCACGATCCAACGCCACGGGCGACGGCCGAAACCCGGAGCCGGCGAGCACCTCACCCTCCGGCCCTCCGGACCCGGAACGAACTCCTCGCGGCGACAGAACCGAGGCCCATCCGACCCGGATCAATGACCGCGGTAAACGACGGGAGAACGAGTCGGCGGACGCCCTGGTCCGGCACGGCTACGACGTCGAGCAGAACCCCGTCCCGAAGGTGAACGGCAAGGCGCCGGATTACAAGATCGAAGGTGAGTACTTCGATTGCTACGCTCCGACGAGCGAGAACATCGATCAGATCCGGAAGATTCTGAGCCGGAAGGTCTCCCAGGATCAGGCAGAACGTCTCATCCTCAATCTCGAGGACACGCCATGCACGGCGGATGAGGTGGCGGATCTGTTGCGGAGGCGGCCGATCGAGAATCTGAAGGAAATAATCGTCGTCAAGGACGACCAGGTGACTCCCTTCTATCCCTTTGGCGAGTGAGATGTAGATGGCCGTTGAATACGATCTGGAGAGCGACACTCAGGCCGAAATCACTGAGATTCGAGCTTTCCTGGAGACAGCCCTGGGTGGGGACCCCAGCCCGGACGGCACCGTGTTCTGCCAGGGAATGTATGTGATGTCAACCCGGATCGCTCCTGATGAGGAACGGTCGACGGCAGAGCTCACCGGCTTCACACACCGCATCACCGTCACGTTCCGGTTCGCCAATCTGGCGACGCCTGATGTGCGGGACCGCAACACCGCGCTGATGGTCAAGTCAGTCATCGCCTTCTCCGAACGATTTGGTGGCAGCGGCCTCCTGCTCTTCAACGGCGAGCGTGCGGTCGCTCAGTGGACACCGGACGGACTTGTCTTCGACAGCGGCTGGGAGGACTGGACGGAGGTGGCGGCCGTCATTCCGCTTCTCGCCGGCCACACCATGCGCGCCCTGCCGCAGCCGTTCTTGTGAGCGACGGAGTTCGTCATGGCGATCGAATACACGTATTACGGAGCAGCGGCTCTCGGCACGGAGGCTCTGCAGAATCTGCTGTTCACCGCGATCGGAGGTCAACCGGCGGCGCACGGCTGGTTGGTGCACGACGGTTTGACGATCGCGCCTTTCCACGTTGATCCTGGCGAGGAGGCGATCGCAGCCAAGCGGCTCGGCTTCGCCCATCGCGTGACGGTGTGCTTCCGTTTCCCGTCGGCTCACATGGGCCTGCAAGCGCCGAACATCGCGCTGATGGTTCGCGCTGTGCTGTCGATCTTCGAGCAGACCGGAGCCGACGGTGTCCTGCTGTTCAACGGGGAGGAGGCGGTCCTGCGGTGTGTGGACGGCGAGGTCCTCGCCTCCGCGGACTGGCAGGCGTGGGAGGGGTTTGCCGAGGTGACGGAGTTGATGGCTGACGTTCGAACCGCACCGCTCTGATAGCGCGAAGCAGGGTGGAGCGCTCCCAAAGCTCTCATCAGGCGTAAACCAGACAGCGTCTTGTCAACGCATCGAGGTCGTTCTATCGTCGCCAGGAAAGCGCTTTCCCCCCGCTTGAAGGCGCGCCCACATCCCCACACGAAGGTGAGACTCTGATGAGACGACCCGTCGTCCTACGGCTGCTGGCCGTAGGAGCTACCGCGGCCACGGCCGCCGCGATCATGGTGGCGATGCCGTCGCCGCACGCGTCGGCGGCTGACAACCTGAGCCTCGGCGCCGGCGCTGACGGCTCCAGCAAGGCGAGCGGCACCAGCTACGGCAATGTCAGGGACGGCAACACCGGCACCTACTGGTCACCGAACAGTTCCACCGGCTATGTCTCGGTCAAGTGGGGCAGCGCCACGACGGTGTCGAGCGCTGTCATCAAGCAGGCCTCCGGCGGTGGCTCGATCAGCGCCTGGCGGGTGCTCAACGCTGACAACGGCAACGTTCTGGCCAGCGGCAGCGGCAGCCCGAGCACCATCAACTTCTCGTCGACGTCGCTGAAGAAGCTGACCTTCGACATCACCAGCGCGTCCGGCGCGCCGCGGATCGCCGAGTTCGAGACGTACTCCAGCGGCGGCTCGACCCCGACCACCAGCCCGACCGCGGGCCCGACCAGCAGCCCGACGGCGAACCCGACGCCGACCGGCGGGACGGGCACGCCGAACGGTCAGTGGCCGAGCTCGGCCGGCACGGTGTCGATCTCCGGCACGGTGAATGTGTCGGGCACGTTCGACGGTGGCATGAAGACCTACTGCTGCATCGGTGACGGGTCGCAGAGCGAGTCCCAGGACCCGATGTTCAAGATTGCCAACGGTGGCACCCTGCAGAACGTGATCCTCGGCTCCCCGGCCGGTGACGGCGTGCACTGCGAGGGCACCTGCACGATCCGCAACGTGTGGTGGAACGACATCGGCGAGGACGCGGCGACCTTCAAGGGCACGACTGGCGGCACCAGCTACGTGATCGGCGGCGGTGCGCGCAACGGCAGTGACAAGACGTTCCAGCACAACGGCAACGGCACGGTCAGCATCTCGGGCTTCTACCTGACCGGCTCCGGCAAGCTGTACCGCGGCTGCGGCAACTGCTCCACGTCGCACCAGCGCCACGTGAAGATCGACAACGTGCTGCTGAACAACATCGACATGGTTGCCGGCATCAACAGCAACTGGGGCGACACGGCCACCATCACCCGCGTCACGATCAGCGGCAGCTCGGACGTGACGGTCTGTGGCAAGTACAAGGGTGTCGCCAAGGGCAGCGAGCCGAGTTACCTCGGCGAGGGCTGGAACGACGCCAACTGCAAGGTCACCCAGAGCGACATCACCTACAAGTAACAGGCACTTCCTGAGGAGGGGCGCCCACCAGAAAGGTGGGCGCCCCTTCATGTCCCGGCGACACAGAAAATCTGGGCTCGCGGGACTAGACTTATTGCCGGTCGCTGGTTAGAGTTCTTCTTGTTGACAACAGAGATCGTTGAAGACGCTGACGATTTTGGCTGAGCGTCAAGCAGGGCCCGGAGGTTCGTGGCTCGCTCAGCCAGGCGGTGGAGATCGATCACCACCGCAGAAGTTGCTGAGAGAAGGCGGGGCCGAGGCAAGTTCAGGGCCCCGCCTGGCAAGACAGCAAGAGGCAAGACAGCAAGAGGCAAGACAGCAAGAGGCAAGACAGCAAGAGGCAAGACAGCAAGAGGCAAGACAGCAAGAGGCAAGACAGCAAGAGGCAAGACAGCAAGACAGCTCGCCGCACGTGTGCGAGGCCATGAAGTCGCGTGGGGCCTCCCGCACCGGCGAGCAGCACCACAGGTATCGGAAACCGAGGAAAGGGAGGTCCGGACACCGTTGGATCGCCCGCCACCCGACCGCATGCAAGTCGTGGAGGCGGACACCGCAGTTCCCATCGAACGAGAGGTGGTCTCCGGTCACGCTTATGCGATCCTCGCACCCGAAGCCGTCAGCGACGGCCGGTGCGGATACGAACAGATGGTGTTTCTGACCCGTAAACCCTGGGCCCCGGCGCTTGCGCGCCGGGGCCCTCGTCACGGAGGTGTGAGTGACTCAACCCGACGACATGTTCGGCGACGAAGACTATCCCGCCTACACGATGGGCCGCGCCGCGGAGATCGTCGGCGCCTCGCAGGACTTCCTGCGCCGGCTCGACGAGGAGAAACTGTTCACCCCGTTCCGCTCCGCCGGAGGGCACCGCCGTTACTCGCGGTACCAGTTGCGTCTCGCCGCCCGCGCCCGGGAGATGGTCGACCAGGGCACCGCCCTGGAAGCGGCCTGCCGGATCATCATCCTCGAGGACCAGCTCGAAGAGGCCCTCGAAGAGAACCGGAAACTTCAGGGCGAGAAGTCGACGGGCGCCGCCTGATGGTCCTTCTCCTGGCGGGGAAGGACCGTGGCGCGGCACTCACCCCTTGAGGCCGGTGTGGGCGAGGCCCTCGATGAACTGCCGCTGGGCGATCACGAAGACGATCAGGACCGGGATCGCTGTCATGGAAGCCGCGGAGAGCTGCACGTTCCACAGCTGGCCCTGGTAGGCGTCGGTGAACTGGGTGAGCGCCTGCGGCAACGTGTACTTCTCCTGGGAGGAGATGTACACGACCGGCTCCAGATACAGGTTCCAGCTGTGCAGGAACGTGAAGATGGCGACCGCACCCAAGGCCGGCCGGGCCAGGGGCAGGGCGATCTTGCGGAAGATGGCCGGGCGGCCGAGACCGTCCATCCGGGCGGCCTCCTCGAGTTCACCGGGCAGGGTGATGAAGAACTGCCGCATGATGAACGTCGCCAGGACGCTCGGCGGGCCCAGCATCGGCACCAGGATCAACGGCCAGTGCGTGTCGACCATGCCGAGGCTGTTGAAGATGCGGAACAGCGGCACGATCGTCACTTCGCTGGGGATGAGCAGACCGGTCAGCACGATCAGGAACAGCGCGTTCTGGCCGGGGAATCGGATGCGCGCGAAGGCGTACCCCGCCATGGCCGCAACCGCCAGGGTGCCCACGGTGACCACCACCGCGATGTAGGCGCTGTTGAAGTACTGCTGGGCGAACGGCTGCATCTCGAACACCTGCCGCCAGGGCTCGATGGTCCAGTCGGAGGGCCACAGCGACGGGGAGAAGATCTCCGCGTTCGGCTTGAACGAGCTGGTGATCATCCACCAGGTCGGGAAGACGAACGGGACGCACAGAATGAGCAGCACCCCGTACAGAAGAATCTTGCTTTTATGACTCATGGAAGACCCACCTCTTGCGCATCTGCCACTGGATCACGGTGAGCGCCAGGACGATGAGGAACAGCAGGACGGACAGGGTGGCGCCGTAACCGAAGGCGTGGAATTGGAAGGCCTGCTGGTACAGGTAATAGACGAGCACGGTGGTGGAGGTGCCCGGGCCGCCCTGGGTGAGGACGCTGATCTGGGCGAAGACCTGCAGTGACCCGACCACGGTGATGATCGAGGTGAGCAGGATGGTGGGGCTGATCAGCGGCAGGGTGATGCGCCGGAAAATGGTCCACCGGGAGGCGCCGTCGGTGCGGGCCGCTTCGTAGAGTTCCTGCGGGACGCCTTGCAGGGCGGCGAGGAACAGCACCATGTTGAGGCCGACGTTCTTGAACACCTGGACGATGACGACCGAGGCCATGGCGGCGCCACCGGACCTCAGCCAGTTAGGGCCGTCGATACCCATGGCATTGAGCAGGCCATTGATGCCGCCGTTGTCCTGCAGCAGGAAGCCCCACACGATCGTCCAGGCCAGCAGCGAGACGACGACGGGTGAGAAAAACAACACCCGGAAGACGGTGGTGCCGCGCAGTTTCTGGTTGAGCAGGACCGCGAGCAACAACGCCAGGGACAGGTTGAAGACGACCAGGCCGACCGAGAACAGGCCGGTGGCGGCGAGCACGGCCGGCATCTTCGGGTCGTCGGCCAGCGCCTGGTAGTTGTCGGTGCCGACGAAGGTGAACGTGTCGGCCAAAACGTTCCATTCGTGCAGGCTGTACCAGACGACCAGCACGAGCGGCAGAAACACGAAGGCGAGCGCGCCCAGCAGAGCCGGGGTGATGAAGAGATATCCGGTGAGCTGGTCACGCCGGCGGGTGGTCCAGAACGCCTTCGGCCCGGTGGGGGCGGACCGGGCCTGGACGGCCCGGTCCTCGAGAACGGTCACTTGGCCAGCAGCGGCTGGATCGCGGTGCAGACACCGCGCAGCACGCCCGGCACGTCGGCGTCTGCCTTCCACAGCGGATCGAGAGCCGAGCGTACGGCCTGCCCGATCTCAGCACTACCGGTGTGGCTCGGCTTGACCACACCGTTCGCGATCCCGTCGATCACCACGTCCTGCAGCTGTTCCGGCTTGAGCAGCGGGTTCGCCTTGGCCAGGGTCTCCGCGTTGAGCTGCGACTGGCGCGGCGGCGGGAAGAACTGGGCGAGCTTGGCGGAGTTGGCCGGGCTGGTGAAGAACTTGACGAACTCGGCCGCGGCGGCCGCGTTCTTGCCCTTCTTGAGTACGCCGAGGCCGCCCTGCCCGATCACCGCGTACTCGCCGCTCGGCCCGGCCGGCAGCGGCACCAGCGTCCAGCCGAACTTGGCCTCCTTGAGCAGCGACGCCCGCGAGATCTGCGCGATCGTCATCGCCGACTCACCGGCGAAGAAGTCGGCGGCGACACCAGGCGCCGGCAGCGCCTTGTCGGTGAAGATCGCCTTGTGCAGGAAGGTCATCGCGTCGATCATCGGCTGCTGGTCGAAGCCGCAGGTCTTGCCGTCGGCGGTCCAGGCCTCGGCGCCCCAGCCGCGGAACACGGTGGCCAGGTTGGTCCAGTCCTTGTAGTCGAAGTCGCGGATCACCAGGCCTTGCTTGCCGGTCTTGGCGGCGGTCGCGGCGGCGACGGCGATCGCGTTGTCCCAGGTCCACTTGTCGCCGGTGGGCAGCGTCTGGCCGGCCTGCTTGAGCTGGTCGGTGTTGACGAAGATGCCGAACGGTGAGGTGGAGAACGGGTAGCCCATGAGCTTGCCGTCCTGCTTCCACAGCGCGGTGGCGGCGGGTGCGAGTTCGCCGGCGTTCTCGATGCTGTCGTCGAGCGGGGTGAGCGCTCCGGAGGCGACGAAGTCGGGGGCGGCGCCTTCCAGGATCCAGGCCAGGTCGGGTGGGTTGCCGCCGGCGATCTGGGTGGTGACGGTGGTGGTGTAGTTCTCGATCGGCAGCGCTTCGAAGGTGACGGTGACGTCCGGCTTGGTCTTGGAGTAATCGGCGGCGATCGAGTTGAACAGTTCGACGTGGGCGGGGTTGGCCGACCAGGTGGTCATCCGCAGGGTGACCGGACCTTCGGCTTCGGCTTCGCCGCCGCCTCCGCAGGCGGTCAGGGCTCCGAGCAGGGCGATCGTGGCTATCGAGACGGTCTTTCGCATATCGGGGGCATCCTTTCTCAGTAACCGCGGATGTCGGGCCAGCGCAGCTCGACGCCGTCGGCGCTCAGGTGGTTCTGGAACTCGGTGAGCAGGTCAGGGGTGTTGCGTACGGCTCGCGGGGTCACGCCGCGGGTGACGCAGAAGGCGGCGAGCGCCCCGGCGACCTCTCCGGCGTTCCACTCGACGGGGTGCAGCCGGTAGGAGCCGTTGGTGATGTGCGTGGTGCCGATGTTCTTGCCGGCGGGCAGCAGGTTCTCCACGCGTTGCGGGATGAACGCGCCGAGCGGGATCTCGAACGGGCAGGACGCGACGTCGATGTAGTTGTCGCCGCCGGTGGAGGGGTGCAGGTCGATGCGGTACATGCCGACGCCGACCGAGTCCGGGTACTCGACTGCGCCCTTGTCGCCGCGGACGGCGAGCGACAGGTCCTGCTCGACGACGGTGTACTCGGCGCGGATGCGCCGGCCCTCTCGCACGTACGGGGCCATCGCCAGGCCGTCGGGGCTGCCGGTGACGTCGCCGCGCAGCCGCAGCCCGCGCCAGCCGGTGCCGCCGTCGGGCCGGGGCGCTTCGGTCTGCAGCCAGTAGAGGACGGAGTACGACAGTTCGCGAGCGGCGGCTTCGACGGCGGCCGGGTCGGGGACGTCGACGTACGGCTGCTCGAAGTAGTCGATCATCGGCCAGTTCACCAGGCAGATGTCGCTGGGGTAGAAGCCGTCGGTGAAGTTGCGGCGCGCGGCGATGCGCCGGAACGTCCACAGGTTGCCGTCGCCGGGGTTGACCCGCTGGTCGGCGTCGACCAGCCACGGGTCGTCGTCGGGGTTCGGGGTGAACGAGCGGGTGGAGATCGCCAAAGTGCGGGGGTTGGGGGTCTGCCAGGACAGCATCGGCGCGCCCCAGAACGGCGGCTCGTAGGAACGCCAGAAGTCATACGAGATGGGCCGGTCGATGGTGTGGTCGCCGTCGAGGTGGTCGATCGCGAAGCACACCGACAGGGCCTGCATGTTCGCCGGGTCGCCGACCTCGGGGGCGCTGGGTTCGCCGGTCTCGGCCTGCGATTCGGCGCCGGTGACGTATTCGGTTCCGGTCATCGGCAGCAGTTCGCCGGTCTCGGTGGCGTCGAGCACGTAGGGCGCGGTCAGGACGATGTCCTCGCCGTGGTGGCGGACGGTGACGGCGGTGATCCGGTCACCGTCGGTGTCGGCGCTGACCGGCACCGCCGGCTGCAGCACGGTCAGCCGCCCTGCTCCGCGGTAGGGGGCGAGCATGGACTCGATCACGGCGACGGCGACGCGCGGCTCGTGGCAGAGCCGGCTGACGTGCCCGGCGCCGGGGTTCAGGTCGCGCGTATTGCGGGCCCGGTCGGTCAGCGGGTAATACGCCCGATAGTGGTCGCGGATGCCGTTACGCAGCGCCCGGTAACTGGCGGTGACACCGAACATCTCCACCCAGCTGTGCTCGTCCGGCGGCACGGCCTGGCTGGTCAGCTGGCCGCCGAGCCACGCGTACTGCTCGGTCAGCAGCACCGACCGGCCGGCCCGCAGCGCGGCCAGGGCCGCGGCGACACCGCCGAGCCCGCCGCCGATGACGACGACGTCGGCATGCAGCTCACGCACGCGCCACCGCCAGCGTCGCCCCGGCCACCGGCTCGCACGGCAGCAGCCGCTGGGTTTCCCCACCGGTCCCATCCAAGATCGCAGAAAGCACTTCCACGGCCTGCCATCCCATCTCACGTCGCGGAATTCGATAGCCGGTGAAATCCAGATCGGTGCTGGCCGGCCGGGTGGGGTCACCCAGAGCAACAAAAGAAAGATCATTGGGTACGCGTAGAGCACGGCGACCCGCTTCTTCCGCGAGGATCGCGCCGTCGGCGAACTCCTCGACGAAGACCGCGGTGACCTCGTGTCGTCGCAGCTGGTCCATGACGTCGGCGGCATCGGTGAACCGCACGTGCACTCCGGTGATCCCGGCGTCCTGCACGGCGGTCGTGAACCCGCGCATGCGGTCGGCGTGCGACTCGGCGCCCGCACCCTCCCCGACGTAGGCGATCCTGCGGTGGCCGAGAGCGGCCGCGTTGCGTACCTGAGCTGCGGTGGCCGTCGGGTAGTCGGCGCCGACGTACGGCACCGGGCCGCCGGCGTCGTCGCGGCGGCCGACGCTGACGAACGGCTGGCCCTCGGCGATCAGCCGGGCCAGCTCGTCAGGGTCCAGCCAGCGGCCGAGCAGGATGCAGCCGTCGGCCAGGCGCAGCCGGTTGTCCTGGTGGAAGATCCGGCGCCGGCCGTCGACGACCGGGGCGCTGGTGAACAGCAGCAGGTCGCAGCCGATGCGTTCGGCGCACTCCTCGATGCCGACCAGGAACGGGTGGTAGAAGTCGCCGAGCCCGGCCGGGAAGACCGGCTCGTAGGTGAACACGCCGAGGAACCGGTTGCGCTGATCCGCGAGGCGGCGGGCGATCGGGTCGGCCACGTAGCCGGTCTTGCGGATCGCCGCCAGCACCCGCTCGCGGGTCTCCGGCGCGATCCGGACCGCCGCGTCGTCGCGCTCGTTCAGCACGATCGACACGGTGGTCTGGCTTACGCCGGTCATCCGGGCGATGTCCTGCTGCGTCACCCGTCTGTTGCTGGATGGCACGTTCGGGTCCCCTCTGTTACGGCGTTAATACGCATTAGCAAGGTGGAAGCGATCGTGGGGCACCGCATCGGCGCCCGTCAAGGGCCCGGAGCGAGAAAGCCCAGCACTAATAGGTATTAGTACCTTGACCGGGGTGCGTAACAGTGGCGAAACTTCGATGCATCACCCCGGTCGGCCTGCGAAGAACCTCCCGGTTTACCGCTCTCTTCGTGAGCAAGCCGCGGAACCTCCCCCGCCTGTCTCCGTCTCCCCCGCTCCGGGACCGCCTCTTGCGCACGCCGAGAGCGCGTAGCCCGTACCCGAAGGAGTTTTTGTGGATCGACGCTCTTTGATTCGCGGTGCGGCCGCGCTCGGCGCGGCTGGCGTTGCCGGGTTGAGCGCGCCGCGCGCTGCCCAGGCCGCCGGGCCCGCCGGCATGCCGACCTACACCTACCTGCGTGATGCGCTGCGGCTGCCGCTGTCCTACAACCCGACCGGCGAGTTCATCTTCCCGTGCATCCGCGGCGTCTACGACAAGATCAGCGGAGCTCGCGGCCGTTACTACCTGTATTACGCGCCGCACGAGAAGCCGGGCGGGATCTGCGTGGCCTGGGCGAATTCGCTGGCCGGGCCGTTCACCGAGAACCCGGGCAACCCGGTGATCGACAACGTGCTGCCGAGCACGACGGTGTCGCACGTGTCGTCACCGCATGTGACCTGGATTCCGGAGAGCCGGCAGTTCTACCTCTACTACCACGGGGAGAACACGACGACGCGGGTCGCGCGGTCGTCGGACGGGCTGACGTTCCGTGACGAGACGCCGATCCTGAGCACGCGGCTGGTGCCGGGGCTGACCGAGACCTCGTATGCGCGGGTGTTCGCGCACAGCGGCCGGTACGTCATGGTCTACATGGGCGTGCTCGGCGGGAAGCGGCACATCTATCACGGATGGTCACCGAACGGCTGGGACCAGTGGCAGTTCGCGCAGAGCCCGCTGGTCAGCCCGGCGCCGGACCGGCTGACCGACATCTCCGGGCCGTCACTGGTAGTGCGCAACGGGACGACGTACGTCGCCTACCACGGCAACGACGGCAAGATGCGGATCACCGAGGTCGGCAACAACTTCGACCGGGAGAACCACTTGGGCGTCTTCTACTCCCCCGGCGCCGCGGACAACGGCCGGGCCGCGGCGCCGTCGTTCGGCACCGACGGCGGCGTGCAGTACATGTTCTACGAGGCCGGGCCGCGGCTCAGCGCCCGGATCTGCATCGCCCGGGCCGCCTGATCTTGTTGACGCGCGCGGCTACGGTCGCGGTATGGCTTCCGTCTCCTATCCGCGCGCCGTCGCGATGGCCGCCCTGCAAGCAGCCCTGACCAGCAGCTGGATCGCCGCCCGGGAGTTGTCACCGCTGCGGCGGCGACTGACCCGGACCGGCCTGGTCGCCGCCGTCGGCGCAGTCAGCTACGTGACCGCGCGGCGCTCCGAGGAGACGTCCGCCGACGAGATCGTGGTCGGCAAGCGGCCGGTGCTGGTCTCCGAGGGTGGCCCGGTGGTCGATCCGGAACCGGCGTTCACCTTCGACAAGCGCAAGGCCGCGCTGGGCGCGGCGGTCGTGGCCCTGTCGGTCGGGGCGATGGTCGGCCGCCGCCAGTTGGAGAAGCGCTGGCTGGCCCGGCTCACCCGCAACGGGCACCCGCATCCGACCCGGGCGCTGGCGGTGCGGATGGGTGCGGTGGAGTTCGCGGGGGCACTGGCGCTGCAGGCCGCCGAGATGCGCAAAGACCGCTAGGCCACGCCCGGCAGCAGGTCGGCGAGGTCGCCGAACGTGCCACGGTGGGCACTGATCACCTTGGCCAGCGCCCGCCGGAACGGCGCCGCGTCGACGTCGTTGAGCTTGCTGCCCTGCTGCTGGGCCAGGGCGGTCTTCTCCTTGGTGGCCTCGGCCCAGAGCCGGATCTCCTCCTCCTGGGCGAGACGCCCGGCCTCCCGGATCGCGTCCTGCATGTCGGCCGGCTGCTCGGACAGCCATTTCGCGCTGGCGAGCAGGACGTCGACGCCGTGCTGGTGGCGGGTCCAGGACAGGTACGGCGCGTGCACCAGATGCTGCTCGGTGGTGTAGAAGATGACGCTGTTCTCGGCGCCGTCGATCAGCCCCTGCTTGAAGGCGGATCCGATGTCGTTGGTGGCCAGCGGCACCGCGGTCGCCCCGAGCGAATTGATCATGTCGATCGACACGATGCTCTGCGGCACCCGGATCCGCAGGCCCTTGAGGTCGGCCGGGGTGTGGATCGGGCGTACCCGGTTGTAGACGTTGCGGTCGCCGGCATCGAAGAAGCCGAGCTTGGCCAGGCCGTGCTCGGCCAGGATGGCCGAGCATCGCTTGCCGAAGTCGCCGCGCATGCTGTCCAGGCACTGGTCGCGGCTGGCGAAGGCATAGGGCAGGCTCGCCACGCCGAGCCGCTTGTCGTACGCGGTGAGGTTCGCCAGCAGCGTCTTGCAGAAGGCAAGTTTCCCGGTCCGCAGCATCTCCGCCATGCGCTGCTCATCGCCCAGCTCGCCGCCGGGCTTCACGGTCACCCGGCACTGCCCGCCGGTCAGGTCCGCCACCTTCGCGGCGAAGAACTGCTCGGCGGCGACCATCGGGCTCGTCGGCTGCACCGACTCGCCGAGCAGCACGTCCACCGGGGCGGCCGTCTCCTCGGATGACCGACTGCAACCGGTCACCAGCCCGGCGCCGACCGCGCAGACCGACGTCAACATGGCTCGCCGATTCACATCGTCACGGTAATGGAGCGGACCGCCTCAAACTGCGCTAATCGCCATACCGGACCCGGCCAGCCAGGCGGTCAGCTCGGCCGCGGGGAGCGGCCGGCTGATGTGGTATCCCTGCGCCTCGTCACAGCCGAGATCACCGAGGGTACGCAGCGCGGTCTCGGTCTCGACCCCTTCGGCGACGACCCGTAGCTGCAGGTTCTTGGCCAGATCCACGACCGCGCGCACGATGGTCTCGTCCCGGGTGTTCTGGCTCATCCTCATCACGAAGCTCCGGTCGATCTTGAGCTCGTGCGGCGGCATGTCCCGCAGGTGCGCGATCGAGGAGTAGCCGGTGCCGAAGTCGTCGATGGAGATGGAAACGCCCTGTTCCCGCAGCTCCTTGAGGACCTCACTGGCGCGCGCCGGGTCGGCGATCACGGCACTCTCGGTGATTTCCAAGGTCAGAAGCTTCGGGGGTACGCCGTGACGGGCGAGGGACGCCGCGATCATGTCCGGGAACGTGTCGTCGGTCAGCGAGCGGGCCGGGATGTTCACCGAGACCGGCAGTTCGTGACCGAGTTCGGTCCACCGGCCGATCTGAGCCAACGCCTGATCGAGCACGTCGGCGGTGACCAGGTCGATCAGCCCGGTCTCCTCGGCCAGCGGAATGAAGGCGTCCGGGCCGAGCAGCCCTCGCGTCGGGTGTTGCCAGCGCACGAGGGCCTCCGCGCCGCACGGCTGACGGGTGGCCACGTCGACCTTGGGCTGGTAGAAGACGACCAGCTCGCCGCGTTCGATACCGCGCCGCAGCTCGCTCTGCAGCGTCAGCCGGGTGGTGTCGCCGGAGTCCAGCGACGGGTCGTAACCGGACACGCCACCGTGGCGGCGCTTGGCTGCGTACATCGCGACGTCCGCATGCTGCAGCAGCTCAGCAGGGTCCTGGCCGTCGCGCGGGTACGACGCGACCCCGATGCTCGCGTCGATGTCGACCAGCAGGTCGCTGAGCTGAATCGGCCGGCGCAGCGCCTCCAGGATCCGGTTTCCGGCGACCAGCGCCTCCGGGTGGTCCGGCGTCGTCGGCAGGATGAGGGCGAACTCGTCGCCACCGAGGCGCACCACGACGTCACCGGCCCGGCATTCCCGGGTCAGCCGGTTCGCCACCTCGATCAGCAGCTCGTCGCCGGCGTGGTGCCCGAGCGTGTCGTTGACCTCCTTGAACCGGTCCAGGTCGATGAGCAGCAGGCTGAACGGTTCCCCGGTCTGCTTCCAGTGCCGGGCTGCGGCGTCGAGTTCGTCGTGCAGTTTCGTCCGGTTACCCAGCCCGGTCAGCGGGTCGTGGGTGGCCTCGTGGAGGCGCTGCTCGGCCTGCCGCTCGGCGCCACGCTGGTAGCCGACGAGCACCCGCGCGCACACCGCGAACAGCACCAGGACGATGCCGATCGTCGCCACCGCGATCGCCTGCAGCAGCTCGGCCCGCCGGTTCACCTCGACCAGGTACCCGGCCAGCTCCTGCTGGTGGTGGTCACCGATGCTGAGAACGTTGTCCCGCAGCGGCGCGAAGGTCAGCGAGGCCAGATCGGCGTAGCCGGCGACGGCCGCGCCGCGCTCGGTGTTCGACATGATGTCGAGAACGATCCGGTTGTAGTTCTCATAGGCGCCGCGAATGGCATCCAGCTCAGCCCGGTCGACGGCATTGGTGTCCTGCAGCCAGTCCAGATTCTCCCGCGCCGAACCGAGCGACGCCGCCAACTGGAAGCGCCGGTACTCGGTGCCTCCGGTCGCCAGGTACTCCCGCAACGCCGCGTCCTCCGCGTTGATCTGCACGGAGATCGCGGTCAGCTTCTGCGTGACCGCCTGAACGCGGCGGACCTCCTCGGTGGTCTCGGCCATGCCGGTGGACGCCAGCACCGCCGAGCCGGCCAGGATGACGATGCCCACCGCGGTGCCGGCGATGGCCGACCGGGCCGTCGCGCGGGCCTCCAACAGCCGGCTCCACCGCTTCCGCCTTGATCGTTCCCGTGCGCCGCTCACCTTCACGCGGTGTCTTTCGGTTCCGCGACCAGCTACTTGACCCTTCCGGCCGTTAGACCGGCCACTGGTCGTGCTCTTACCGTCGTCTCGACGACCTCATCCGCCCCTTGCGGCGCCGCTCCGCCCGGTTGCCGTGCGCGAGGGTCTCGGCCGAAGCCCACCGCTCCGGAGCCGTCGGCGAGGGGCGAAGCCTCGGCGGCACCGCGAAGTCGAATCTGCTCCAGCCGCCCACCAGCGGGATCAGGCAGGCAAGCAGGGCGGCGGCGAGAAACACCAGCAGGTTGAGACCCCATGCCCAACGTGCCTGAACATCGTGGTCCTGGAGCACTGCTCCGAGGATCGTCCCGAGGCATGCCGTGGTCACCGCGAGGACGGTCACCAGCCATGCCCGGTCCCACCAGCGGACGTTGCTGGCCCGCCACGAACCATTCCACCAGGACGGCAGCAGGTACAGGTTGCCGAGGCACACCACCAGCACGATGATCGTGCACCAGAACCCGAAGTTGTACGGGTCCGCCACCGGCTCATCCACGATCATCATCATCGCAAACACGATCCAGGCAGCGCCTGGGCGAACGGCTGAGCCGCCAGGCTGGCAGGCCACCCGGCCGGCAGATCAGGCTGGCCGGCCTCGCCGGGTCGGCAGGTCCGCGAGCAGCGCGTCGAGCGTCTCGGTGTCGGCCCAGCCGTTGACCGAGACGGCGCCGGAGGCGGTGATCGTGACCTCGATGCGGTCGGGTGTGACGGCCACGTCGATCGGGACGTCTTCGATGCGGTTGGTCAGGCGGATGAACTGCTGGTTCGTCGACCCGACCCACGGCCGCTCGTGGTCCAGCAGGTCCTGCCGGAACGGTCCGGCGACCAGCAGGTCGGTGGCGTCGAGCAGCGCGGCGACGTCGTCGTGCCCTTGTGCGGCGAGTTCGCGCAGGTGGTCGTACTCGTAGCCGGTGAACGTCATGACCGACCGGCCCGCCTGCCGAACCCCGGCAGCCACCGCGGCGAGGCCGGCGGCCTGCTCGAACGGTTCGCCGCCGAGCAGGGTCAGCCCAGGGGTTCCGGTGGCCAGAACCCGGTCCACGAGTTCTGCCGGGGCGGTCGGAACTCCGCCGCGCACGCCGAACAGGTGCGGGTTGAAGCAGCCCGCGCACCGGATGGTGCAGCCCTGCACCCAGATCGCGGTCCGCTCCCCCGGCCCCTCGGCGGTGGTCCGGTCGAGGAACCGGGCCACCCGCACGAGCGGAGGCTCAGACATCGACTATCCGGCCGAAGGGTGTCTCGCCCGCTGGTGGCAGCGGATCGCAGGACAGCCGCTCCCGAACCGCGACGAACTCGTGCGGCGCGAGTCCGGCCACGGCGGCGAACTCGGTCAGGCTGCTGAAACCACCCCGAGCCTGCCTTGTCGCGACGAGATGTGCGGCCCGTTCGGCGCCGATGCCGGGCACCGCCGCAAGCTGCCGGGCGTCGGCGATGTTGACGTTGAGCCGATCGGGTGGCGGCTCCACCAGCGGCCCCTGAGCCGGCGCATAACTCGGCGGTGACATCGAACCCGGCGACGCAGCAAAGCTCGGCGATGGTGCGGAACCCGGCGACGCAGGAAAACCCGGTGCGGGGCCCGGCGACGCAGGAAAGGCCGACATCGGCGCGGGGCCCGGCGACGCAGGGAAGCCTGGCGGTGTCGGACTCGGCGGCGAAGAAGTCTGCGGAGAGAAGCTCGATGCCGGCGCTGGACCGGCGTAGTACTGCTGCGGCGGCGGAACGACATCCTGCAGCTGCGGCGGCAGCGGAGTAGCCACCGGCCCTGGCGGCGCGGCCCACGGCGTCTGCTGAGGCTGCGAATACCACGGCACCTGCGCGGCCCGCCACCTCAGCCAGGAACCGTTGATGACGAGCGCATGCGCAACGCTGATCGGCCAGATCAGAAACATGGTCGCGAAGGCGACGTTCTGCGCCACCGAGTCGTCCGCGGCCTCGCCCCCGATGAAGAAGCAGACGTTGGCGATGACGGTGTAGAGCAGCCCGGCGATCCACCAGGCCGGGCGCCGCGCGCGGATACCGACATACAGGAAGCCGACCGCGGAGAAGCAGCTGAACGGCACCATCGGCGCGACCACCCAGGCGCTGTGCGCGATGCGCCAGGACCGCCGCGCAGGCCCGGTCGGCTTCGCCCCTGGTTGGCCGGCCTGCGGCGGGTAACCCGAGTATTGCTGGTGACTGGGCGCGGGCGGGTAGGCCCCGGACGGAGGCGGGAACGCCGGCATCGACGGCTGCCCAGAAACCGGCGGAAAGGCCGGGAACGGCTCCTTGCCATAGGCAGCCGGGCTGTCCCCCAAAGGCGGTTGGCCGAAGGCAGGCGGATACGGCCGCGAACCGGGGTACGGATCCTGGCCTGGATTAGGCGGGGTCCACGTCACGATCCACGTTCCGTTCCTGCGCAACCTGCCTCTGGCGCGTGTAGTCCTCGGTGTAGGCGCTGTGCTGCACCTGCCCACCGATCAGATCTTCGAGCACGGCGATGTAGTCCAGGCACCGGTCACCGACGATGTCGAGGGTCTCGGCGCGCACCTGCCCGTCAGCGCCGATGGTAACCACGATGCGGGGCTGCTCCGTCATGCCCGTTCCTTCTCCACCTCGAAGACCAGCCGCACACTGGCGTCCTGATCCACCGACTCCGACTCCAGCCGCAATCCTGCCGCCGGCGCCTGATCACGCAGCCGCTCCAGCACAGCCTGCTGAACCCGGCGCCCATACGCAGCATCAACAGTCGTCATCAGCTCGACCGCCCCCTGCTGATCGACACCGGTGACATGCGCAGCCCAGATGCCGTCCGCGCCACGGGTGAAAGTCGCAGCGCTCTTCTCCCACGTCGCGGAAAGCGCGTCAGCAGACACCGTCACGGTCGCACCGGTGTCGCGCAGCGCCGCCTCGAGCAGCGTCACATCACGCATCCGGGTCTGCACCTGGCAGACCAGCCGACCGCCGTCCATGCGGCCCGCCGAAGCCTGCACCGCAGCCGCCCCGGCCAGCGCCAACGGCACCAGTAGCAGTGAAACGCTCACCTTTGCCCCCCGTTCGCTTCAGCGTGCGGTCACCTTACCGCCAGGGTCCGACAGGTTATCGGTTGCTGACGTCCCAGTCATCGGTAGCCGTAGCCGACACCGCCCGGTTCCGTGCCCACCCCCGCAGAGCGTCGATCCGCTCAGCCTGGGTGACGCTGAGCGGCACGATGCTCATCACCGCCCGGACCAGGTCGTCACGGCGCAGCGGCCGCCGTTCCGAGAACGCCTCGAACAGCCCGGCCACCACGGCTTGCTCGATCTCCGCCCCCGAATAGCCCTCGGTCAGGCTGGCCAGCTCAGCGTAAAGTTCGTCGTCAATCGGCAGCTCACCGGCAACACGCCGGTTCCGCATCGCCCGGCGCAGATGCACCGCCCACACCGCGACCCGCTCAGCCCGGCTCGGCAGATCAACGAAGAACGTCTCATCGAACCGCCCCTTACGCAGAAACTCCGGCGGCAATCCGTCGAAGTCGTTGGCGGTCGCAATGACGAACACCGGACTGCGCTTCTCCTGCATCCAGGTAAGAAACGTGCCGAACACCCGCGCCCCGGTCCCGGAATCCCCCGCCGCACCGCCGGCGAAGCCTTTCTCAATCTCGTCGATCCACAGCACGCACGGCGCCACCGCCTCCGCGGTTCGCAGCGCGGTGCGCATGTTGTGCTCACTGGAGCCGACCAGCCCGGAAAACACCCGGCCGATATCCAGGCGCAACAACGGCAAGCTCCAGGCCGTGGCGACCGCTTTCGCGGTCAAGGATTTCCCACAACCAGGCACCCCAGTGATCAGTACGCCGCGCGGCGCGGGAAGCCCATACTCGGCCGCTTCGTCCAGCCACGATCCGTTGCGTTTGACCAACCACGCCTTGAGGTTCTCCAGTCCGCCGACGTCGTCGAGCACGGTCCCGGCCATCATGAATTCGAGCACGCCCGCTTTGCGTACCGTCTGCCGCTTTTCGTCGTGCACGATCTCCAGGTCCTCGAGATCCAGCACGACGTCGTTGACCATGGCTCGCGCGTACGCATTCTCTGCCTCTTGCATGGTCAATCCGGCTGCGGCCGTGACGAATCGCTCCCGCCCGTTCTCGTCGAGCCCCACCTGAAGCCGCCCGGACGCGGTATTGCCCCGCACCATCGCGTCGAGCAGCCCGCGCAGTTCCAGTTGTCCGGGCAGCGGAAAGTCGACGATCGTGACGTCCTTGGTCAGTTCGACCGGCAACTCCAGAACCGGCGAGAGCAGCACCAGCGTGCGCGGACTGCGCCCGGCCCGGAACGCCTGCGCAATGTCGCGCACCAGCCGGACCACCTCGGAACTCTGCGCGAAGAACGGATGCAGATCGCGGAAGACGAACACGGCCGGCTCGTCGATGCGCTGCACAGCTCTGAGCGCGTCGGTGGCCCGCTGGCCGCCCGAGCGAGCTTCACCATTGGGCTGAATCAGGCCGGAAGTCTGCGACCAGGTCCAGACAGCGCGCGGTACCCGTACCAGATCAGGGTTTCCGGAAATGCCCGCGAGGTGATGCAGCGCCCGCTGTTCCTCGTAGGTCTCCAGGTAAAGAACCGGGAACCGGGCTTTCAACAGCTGCGCGAACGTCTCCGCAAACGACCTCTCCACCGGCGCATCCTACGGCCGCGCCGGGGGTTGTCAGAGCCCGGACGGCGTTCCCGGGCTGTCGTCGGTCGATCCCTGCCCCAGATTGCTACGCCGCCCCGCGACCGCCGGATCCGGCGACAGATTCGGCTGCCCGCCCTGTTCCCCGGCCTGCGGCGCATGCTCCGATTCCGGGTCGTAGGCCGGCTCGTCCTTGCCGTTCACGTCGCTCGCATCCTGCGCGGTCGAATCCTGCCCGGCCCGCTGTTCCCCCAGATTCGCGACGCCTTCCGCGGTCGGCTCACTGCCTTCGTCGAGGGGATTGTTCGCGTCCACGCCCCACGGCTGCTCGCTCACGGCCGCAGTTCCTTCTCCTCATCACCGGGCCGTTCGGCGTCCGCGGGTTCGCTCGGCGGCCGGCGGCCGGCATCGACCTCGGTCGGCGTGATCGGAGTGTCGGATGCTTCCTCTGCGGCGCCGCGCTCAACGGGTTCATTCGGTTGCTCAGTCATACCCGGCGGCTTCCCGCGACAGCGTCGTTTAACCCGCAACCGGGCGGGCAGTCGTCCACCATGGAACCCATCGGTGATCCTGACGAGGAAACCGGCGACTTCGCCGAAGAGCACGAACAGACCGAGGTGACCGCCGAGGAAAACGAAGGCGAGCCGGAGAGCCCCGACCGCTTCACCGGCGGCATGGACTCCGACGGCCCGCCGTGACCTGCGGCTACGATCCTCTTTTACCGCTCTTTCGCTGCCGGATCTCGAGGGTCGTAGCCGTTGTCTTCCATCGCCGAACTGACCGAATCCCTGCGCGCTTTCGCCTCGGAACGTAACTGGGAGCAGTTCCACACCCCGAAGAACCTGGCGATGGCCCTGGCCGGGGAGGTCGGCGAGCTGCTCGCGGAATTCCAGTGGCTGACGCCGGAACAATCAGCCGCGGTCATGCAGGACCCCGATCTCGGCCCGCGAGTCCGGGCCGAGATCGGCGATGTGACGATCTATCTGGTACGCCTGGCGGACACCCTCGGCATCGACCTGGTCGAGGCCGCCGTCGACAAGTTGGCGGAAGCGGGCCGCCGCTACACGGTCGAAGCGGCCCGCGATTCCGCCGCCAAAATCGGTCAGCTGTAGTTCAGCCCGAAACTGTTGACCGTGAAGTTCGACTGCCCGGCCGTGCCGGTGATCTCGAAGCCGAACTGCACCTCGCCGACGGTCACGTCACCCCACCAGTTGTTGGTGCGCAGCCAGTTCATGATGGCGAGCAGATCGATGGTGCCGGAATTGGTGTCGGTGCGAATGAACGAGAACACCGCGTTGGCCCCGTTCGACCCGCGGTAGACGTTCCAGGTGTGCCCGCCGACGCTCAGATTCCGCACGTTCGGCACCGCGCCGTTCGCGTCGTACTGTTCCGCGATCGGCCCGACCGCGCCCTGCTGGTTGGCCCAGATCATGACCTCGTAGGCGTGGTTGTTCGCCCAGATGTCATAGGTGGTGGCGTAATCCCCGTCCGCCGGCACGGAGACGTTGAACGAGCTGGTCACCGATCGCAGCGAGCTCAGCGTACGGTTCAGCGTCTTTCCGGTGTTGGGGTAGCTTTTGACCCCACTGGTCCGCGGATGGTTCGCGACGACACCCCAGTTGGTGCCGGATCGGGCCCAGATCGTCTGGCTGCCCGCGCCCGAGCCCCAGATGTTGTTGTAGAGGATGTAGCCGTTGTTGGTCCAGTTCGCCCATTGACCGGAGTCGACCCAGGCGGCGTCGCTCGGAATGCCGGTGCCCGGGTTGCCGGTCGAGGCCGACGGCGTGGGCGAGCTCGGCGGATTCGTCACACCACCGGTGCAGGCGGTCCCGTTGAGGGTGAAGGCGGTAGGTACCGGGTTGTTGGTGCCGGACGACGACCCGTTGAAGCCGAAACTCACGGTCCCGCTGGTGGCGACGGAGCCGTTGTAGCCGGCGTTGCGGGCGGTGACCTGGGATCCGCTCTGGGTCAGGTTGGTGTTCCAGGCCTGGGTGACGGTCTGCCCCGCGGAATAGGACCAGACGAGGGTCCAGTTGGTGAGCGGATCGCCCAGGTTGGTGATGGTGACATTGGCACCGAAGCCGCCGGGCCATTGACTGCTGACGGCGTAGCTGACGCGGCAGCCGGCCGCGGCATTCGCCGGCAGCGCGGTGACCAGGCCGGCAGAGGCGGTGAGAGCCGCAGAAGCGGCCAGGGAGAGCGCAACGGTACGTCTACGCATACTCGATCCAATCTCGGACGGGGGATCACACGACGCCCGTCGAAGCGCTTCGACATGAAGTGCTGGGGATTTCACGAACGTCGATGCGAGATTGACCGAATGTTATGGCGGAAGCGGCTGGCAGGGCAATACTTTCGCAGGGGCGGGCCGCGCGAGATCACCAAGAGAGTGGCACATTGCAGCCCGGCGAGCACGTGGCGGACATCCGCTCACCACGGAGCGAGCGACGCCCCTGCTTTCGCTACCGTCGATGGCATGCCGGCCGAGAGAAGGAACGACAGATCGAGCGGCACCGACGCCTCCGGTGAGCTGCGCCGCTACACAGGCGTATTCGCGATCTTCTGCGGGATCGCACCGCTATTGATGTTCTCGCTGCTCGCGAGTAAGCCGGGCGGCCCCGTTTTTCCCGTGCTGCCGAACTTGATCGCCGGCCCATTCATCATTCTCGGAGTCGTCGTAACCACCATAGGGATCTTCGCCCAAGACCCGACGCGTTCTGCCCAGCGTGTCGGCGCCGGGGCCGCGCTGATCATTTTGGGTGACCTACTGATCTTCGGCGTCCGCGCCGCAGTCATCTAGGCGAGTGACCAGACACGGCACGATGGCCGGCGAGGCGGATCGGGGTGCACCGGGATGCCCGCCGCGCAGAGAAATTCTTCGAGTGCTCGGGCCAACTTGTCGTCTTCGACGAAGGCATATCCACGCTGCGAGAGGCAGTCGGCAACCTGCTCGGCGATCACCCAGAGAGGGTCAGCAGCCGGTGCACTCATCTCGTTCTCCTCCCCACGAGTCCGACCTTTACCTCATGCTACGTCGGTTCACCACACCTGTACATGGTTCACCATAGTTCCCCTTTACGATTCATGGCTGACCTTGTGGTGAGAGGGTCCCTTTGTGATCGACCATGAGGGACCGACACCGCTCTACGTCCAGGTGGCTGATGCCATCGAGGCACGTATCGTGGCCGGCGAGCTTCTTCCAGACCGGCCGATCCCCTCGGAGAACCAGCTGGTCCAGGAATACGGAGTCGCGCGCGGGACTGCCCGCAAAGCGCTCCAACTCCTCCGCGAGCGCGGGCTGGTAGTCACCGTCGTGGGGCGCGGCACCTTCGTGGTCAGCAAGCCCGGCAGTGTCGAACGCTAGCTCGACACTCTTTCACCACGTTGGCACCGGTGGCACGCTGACCGACATGACGGACGCAGCCCATCAGCGGAGCCACGAGACATCGCCCGGTGGATTGCCGTCCGCAGTACATGGGCGGAAGGCGTCCGCGGAAGCGCTGGCGGCAGAGCTTCGCGACCTGCCCGCGGCGTCATGGTCGGTGCGGTCGCGGGGTGCGGCCTCCTCGTACGTGGCTTTCATCGAGGACGAGCCGGAACTGGCCGACATCGTGGCCGCGCTGTGGGACATCGCGCGTTCCGGATCGTTTCCGCCGGAAGTCTCCGTGCAGCCTGGGGCAGCGGGAACGGCGCTGCTCGTACACGGACCCGATTTCAGCGTGGCGGCGAGATCCGGTGGGCCGGTGCTGGTGGCCTCGGATCGGATCCGTGGGGTGTTGCGGGTCGATCGCGATCCGAGTTGGGCAACCGAGTTGGCCGCGCTGATCTCTGAGTTGGTGGCGGTTGGCCAGGGCGCGCCGCCGTTCGACGAGTCGACGGTGCCGCCACCTCCGCCGTTGCCGTAGCACCGGGACCGGTAGCCATCTCCTGCTCGCGCAGCGCTCGCAGGTAGGCCCGGATGCGTACCTCCATGCGCTGCCGTCTCTTGTACGCCACCTGCAACGGGAGCTCGAGAACACTGGCGGCATGGACCACGCTGCGCCCGTCGAGCGAGGTCAGGGCGAGCAGTTTGATGTCGTCGTCGGCCAACGGCGTACCGATCTCAGCCAAGCCCGTGACCAGTGCGTCGAACGCCGCTTGCAGGCTTGAATCCGTGGCCGCTGCGCCCTCCGCGGCGTCGGGTTCAATGGCGGGCGGCCTGTCGAGGTAGCGTTTCCAGTGGACTTTGGCGTAGCTGACGCCGCTGTTGATCAGCCGGCCGCCGAGGTTCGTGGCGTCGAGCGGAATCGTGGTGAGGCGGCGCAGGAATCCGTACGCCAGGTCCTGGTCGACGTCGAGCAGTTCGCCGCGGTCGCGCACGAACAGCCGGTTGCGGAAGCTACGCAGGCCGCGGACGGCCAGGCCGAGGGCGAGGATCCGGTACACCTCGGCGGTGGCGGGTTGGCGGGCGCCGGCGATGACGCCGGCCCAGATCTGGTCGCGCTCGCCATAGCCGGCTTCTTCCAGCAGGAACCGTTCCAGCCTGCGCGGTGCCATGTCCCGGTGTGGGAGCCCGGCGGCGAGGCTGCCGGCGCGGACGGTCCAGGGCAGCATCGCGAAGCGGTCCGGGAACCAGTCGAACAGTGGGCTGTCCCGGCGGCTGTCCGCGGCGAGCGTGATCGGGTGCCAGCTGTCCGCGTGCGTCCGGCTCAACGGCACCACCGCCCTCTCGGTCGGGTAGCTGATTCGAAAACTTCGCGATCACGTGTCCAGATCTGCGCGAAGCGCTCCCTTCATCGGGTGACGGCGGTATCGGCTCCCGCTGATCCGTCACCCAATCCCGTTCACCCCATGGAGGTGGTTGTCATGATTATCGATCGAATCCACGGCAGGTGGGGAGCGCAGGATACGCCCGCCGCCTGTCAGCACGGGCCTGACCGAACCCCACAGCACCTGACGCGGCTTGACAGCGAAGGCCGGGCTTCCCCGGCGCGTGCGAGGCGCCGTTGACCCGTACGCGAAACACCCGCTCAGCGCGCGCGAACAGAGCTGCTCGCGTCGAGGGGATCGTGCAGGTCGTCATCATGCTGGCGATCGGCGCAGCTGCCGGGGCGGCATCGTTCACCCATGTGCACGATGTGGCCGCCAGCCACGGCCAACCGGGCTGGTTGGCGTGGGCGGACGCGGTCGTCCTGGAGTTGATGTCGGTCGCCAGCGGTCTGGAACTGCGCCGCCGCAAATGTGTCCGGGAGCCGTTGTGGTTCCCGGCGGTGGTCCTGGTGGTGGCGGTGGTGTTGTCGTTGGGTGCGCAGGTCGTCGAAGCGGAACCTTCGGTGATCGGCTGGATCGCCGCGGCGTTACCTGCGGTCGGCTTCCTGGCGATGGTCAAGATCGCTCTCGGGCACGCCGGGACCGGTCACTCGCGCCGGGACGAGTCGTCGTCCGCTGTCCCGGACGGCAGCCGGCCGTCCCGGACGGGACCTCGACGGCCGCACCCGGTCCCGGACGGTGACAACAGCCGACCGTCCGGGACAGCGCCGGTCCCCGCCGCTGACCGGGACGCGGACGGCGAGGTACGCGGGCTGCTTGCGGCCGCCCGGCTCGCCGCCGCCGAGATCACCGGACAGGGCCGGCCGTTGTCCCGCGAAGCCGTCATGCAGGTCATGCGGGGCAACGGTCATGCGTTGTCCAACGCTCGCGGTTCCGCACTCGTCAAACTGCTGCGCGACGAGGCGGACGCGTCCCGTTAGGTGGAGCCTGTCGCGGTTGGCCAACCCGGTTGGCCGCGACAGCGCCGGTTGGCCTCGCCTGACCGCCGGCCTCCGCGGTGACCGTGGTCAACCTGCAGGCCTCGGCGCGGGCGTCCTCATACTCCAGCATCCGCTTCCCCCACCCACCCATCGGTCGCCTGATCATTTGGGCGGCGGCGGCAGGGTGCGTTCGAAGGTGGGTGTGGGGGTCTGCCTTGACGCAGACCCCCACACCCACCCCTGTGGTCCCTGACACCGCAGGTCAAGGCCGGTCAACAACCAATGCCTTGAGATCCGACAAGACCCTCAGAGGGGTCTTCCGACCGGGAGGTAAACAGCTATACGTAAGACGGAAGAAGAACGCTTCATGCGGGTCCAGGCCGCCCTCACGGAACGCGACCTGCGACTACTCGGATGGCTGTACGACCACGGCGTCCTGACCACCGACCAGATCGCCGCCGCCTTGTTCCCGTCACTCGGCTTCTGCCAACGGCGGCTACTCAAACTGATGAACCTCGGAGTACTGACTCGGTTCCGGCCGCAGCGCTGGGAGGGCGGCTCCCATCCCTACCACTACGTCCTCGACCAACTCGGCACCGACGTCGTCGCCGCCCAACGAGGCGACGAACCCCCACGCCGCGATCAGGCCCGCCGGCGCCGACAGCACCTGACGTCGCGGGCCAACCTGCCGCATCTGCTGGCCACCAACCAGTTCTTCGTGGGCTTGGCAGCCTACGAACGTACGCATCCCGGCAGCCACCTTGTTCGCTGGCTGCCGTCCGCCGAACTGGACGGCGGCTTCTTCACCCATGCCGTCGGCAACCCCAACGTGTTCTACCGCAGCCCGCGCCCCGACGGACACGGCATCTGGTCTGAAGGAGAACGGTCGGTGCCGTTCCTCCTCGAGATGGACCTGGCCACCGAATCCCTGACCGTACTCAAGGACAAGATCGAGAGGTATTCCCGACTCACCGAGCACAGCAAGTGGCGGTGGCCGGTCCTGTTCTGGCTCCCTACCGCCCGCCGCGAGCCAACCTGCATGAGGCACTCGCCGACACCAGAATCCTGGTTCCGGTCGCGACCGCCTCCGGCGACCATGCCGCCTTCACCCAGCAGTCCCCCGCCGACAGCATCTGGTGGCTGCATCGCCATGGCGGTCTACGGCTGCGGCTCAGCGAGTTGCCGTACCAAGATGCTGAGGCCGCCCCACAGCGTCCAGCAGCGCGATGATCTCGAGAAGCTCGGAGTGATACCGGGCAAGCTCACCCGCGGTGACGCCAAGCTCGTACCAGTGGTGGTGGCCGGCACGTGACAACACCGACCACAGGTACCCAGCCCGCTGTCCGACCTCGGGTCCGGCGTAGTGGCTAAGCAGCAACAGCTTCGGACGCTGCGTCCGGGCTCGCCCGATCTCCGGCTGCACCCGCTCCCAGAAGCGGTCCATGGCGGCTTCCAGTTCGTGCCGCAACAGCCAAGCACAGGCCCGGGGCCAGGTGCCGCGGGTGCCTCGGATGACGCTGGTCAGCATCCGGTCGGCGGTCTGCAAGCACACGAAATCGATCATCGCAGCCTCCCCACCAGTTCGATCGACCCTGCGACCATGGCGCGAGACGGCATGTTGCGGTGACCATGGACGGCCCCCGCCACAGCTTGTACCACATCGGCCGCCCGGGCACCGAAGTTCCGGTTGAGGTAGCTGAGCAGTTCGCCACGGCGCCCGACGTCACCGAACAGACCGAGGGCCAGCTTGTCCTTGACGGTGTGCGCCGAACCCACCGATTCGGCGATCTTCACGTACGGAACGCCAGCCTCGTACCGCTCTGCCCGATACCGGTCCATCGCCACAGCCTCGATGGCGGACCGGCAGAATCCCGCGACTAGCAGGTACTTTGCCTCCTCCGGGATGTCGACCGCTCCAGCGACCGCCCGGGCGTCGTCGAGGTAGCGATCGGCGGGGTCGCACGCCTTTCGTACTTCAACGGCCGAGCCGTCCCGGCGGGTCACCTCGAAGACGGTGGCTTTGATGTCGAGCCGGCGGATCGCTTCGGGCAGCCGGTCGTCGTGGGTGAAGACGAGGACCTGCCGGGTCAGCGAGACCTCGTGCAGCACCCGGGCCAGGCCGTCCACCTTGCTGGGATCCATGCTCTGCACCGGGTCGTCAATCACCACGAACCGATAGGGGCTCGCCGCGGCGCACGCCCGTGGCAGGAACAGCGCCAGGCCGAAAGAGTGCAACTCACCCTGGCTCATCACTGCCAGCGCCGGCGTGCCGGTTCCGTCGACGGTGACCGGGATGTCGACGCGACGGCGGGTGGCATTGCCGCCCAGCTTGATCTCACCGACAGCGACGTTGCTTTCCTGCCGCAGCAGCTCCCAGATCGCTTGGGACTGGGCCGAAGCCACCTTGAACCGATCGGCACGCATGTCGTCAGTCACCTTGACGAGTTCGGCGCGCGCCTTGGTGAGCAGCTCCAGTCTCCCGGCCTCATGGCGCACCGCCGTGGCCATGTCGACCCACCGCCGGATCGCTGCACTTGGCTCCGCCCAAGCGCCGTGCCACCGCGCGAGCCACTCCCCCGCGACACGCACCAACTCGGCGTGGGCAGCCACGAATGTCGCCCAGACGGCCGGCTCCGGCACGAGTTCAGCGAGGGCGTCGCTCACGACGGCACTCTCGTCCGGCAGGTGCGCTGCAAGCACGGTTGCCACAGGGGTAACCGCGTTGCGTACGTTGCTGAGCAGTTCTCCCACCTGCCGGCGCAGCTCGGCGTGCCGTTCATCCGCCGCGCGCACCGCCGCGGCGGCCGCAGCCAGACGCTCCAGTTCCGCTTCGGCCTGTCGCCGCCACGAGTCGTCGAGGGCGCCGACCCGGCACACCGGGCAAGACTGGTCGCCCTCGTCACGGTGCATCTCAAGAGCCCGCTCGAGCAGTCCGGCCGTCCGGTGCGCCACCGCGCTGCCGGTGCCGGCGAGATCCCGTACTGTCTCGGCGGCCTCCTCCAACTCGGCCAGCACCCGGCCGGCGTCGGGCAGCACCTGGTCGGCGAGCCGGCGCGCGGCCGCCGCCGCGGCGGCGTCCTCGGTGCTGCCATCACTCGTCGCCAGCGCGACCAGGACCTCTAGATCCGCCTTGGCAGCCTGGCCACCGAGCGCCACAGCCGCCTCCCGCGCCCGAGGATCATCGAGTTCGGCAAGACCGGCCCGCAGTTGTGTGAACGCCGCCTTCATCTCCTTGACGCGGTCCTCGGCGCCTTTGCGGAGTGTCTGCAGCCGCTGGGCGGCGGTGCCCAACTGTTCCAGGCCGAGGATCGGCGCGATCGCGTCATAAAGTTCACTGGGCTTCGCGGAGACGACCCGTTCCAAGTCACGCGCGGCGAGAAACGGCCGGTAGCGGTCCACCGGTCCGGCCCACGAGGGCAGCTCTCCCGTAGGAAGCGCCCCTCCGCCCTGCGTTGTGGTAACCGTCGCCGCGGCAAGATCCGTCGTCCCGGCCGGCCAGGCCCGCCGGACAGTGACCGGCCGCCCGTCCACGCCCAGCCGCAGCTTCATCGTGATCTCACGGTCACCGTCGTGGTGCAGGTTGCGCCAGCCCTCGCGGAATACGGGCGGACGCTTCGACCAGCGCGCCGTCTCCTCGGTGAGGCCGTACTCCACCGCCTCGGCGAAACTCGATTTGCCGGACCCGTTGCGGCCGACGAAGACGTTGAGCCCGGGCTCCGGCTTCAACCGCATCGCGGCCTGCGAACCGATCCCCCGGAAGCCGGTGACCTGTACCGATTCGAGGAACACGTAGGGCGTTTCGCTTTCCGTGCCCGAGCCGGCCGACGGCTGCGGCAGCGGCTGGCCGCCGATGGTGGCGGCGAGGACATCGTCGCCCTGATAGGCGGCGAGGATCAGATCAGTCACCGAGCCTGCTGCCCCGGAGCTGCGGAGCCGTTCGGTGAGTTCGTGGTAGAGCGCGAACACGTCGTCCATCGGACCCCCTGATGCCAGATGGTGGTGGCTCTGATCGCGGTTCAGAGCGATGAGGAGAAATGGTTCGCCGACCGACGCGTGGCGGCATCGGTCCTACGCGGTCAATAAGAGCATTGCTTGTCAACTGTGTCAACATGCACCGGCCTTGACGAATGTGTACACTCCCTGACGTGCAGCAAACAGCGAAGGTCACCGCAGCTGACATTGCCCGGCTCGCCGGCGTGGGGCGCGCCGCCGTGACCAACTGGCGCAAGCGTTACGACTCCTTCCCGGAGCCTGTGGGCGGCACCGCAGCGAGCCCTCTGTTCGACCTCGAACAGGTCGAGCAGTGGCTGGCAGCACAGGGCCGGCTGCCCACGGTGACCTCGGAAGACCGGCTCTGGCGCAACCTGTTGGCTGCCGTCGACGACCCTGCCGAGGCATTGGCGGCCGCCGGTGAGCACCTGCTCGACGACCGGCCCCTGCCATTCGACAACCTGCGCTCCGAGATCGACTCCCTCGTCGAACAGCACGGCACGCGCACCACCTTCGAGAAACTGTGGTCCCGATTCGCCGAACTGTCCGCCAAGCGCGCCATCAGCACGCCGGAACCGCTGGCCGATCTGATGGTCTCCCTCGCCCGGGTCCGTGACCGCGCTGTGCTCGACCCGGCCTGCGGCATCGGACGGTTGCTCCGCGCTGCCGCCCTGGCCGGCGCCACCCACCTGCACGGGCAGGACAACGACGACGCCGCCACCCGGCTCACCGGCCTCTGGCTACGCCTCAACGACCTGCCCGGTGACATCCGCACCGGTGACTCACTGCGCCACGACGCGTTCGCCGACCTCACCGTGGACGCTGTGGTCGCGAACCTTCCGTTCGGGCTGACCAACTGGGGACATGAGGAGCTCGGCTACGACCGCCGTTGGGAGTTCGGCGTCCCACCCCGCACCGAACCGGAACTCGCCTGGGTACAGCACGCCTACGCACACCTCAAGCAGGGTGGCATCGCTGTGCTGCTGATGCCGCCGTCTGCGGCGAGCCGTCGGGCCGGCCGCCGCATCCGCGCCGAATTACTGCGCCGCGGCGCACTGCGCGCGATCATCGCACTTCCCCCGGGTGCTGCCGCGCCGCACGCCATCGGCCTGCACCTCTGGGTCCTTCAACGTACGGGTGAAGCAGCCTCGAACGTGCTGCTCGTCGACGCCTCCGCGGTCGAGCAGGAGCAGGCATACCAGCGCATCCGCACCACGGTCGGCGCCGTCCTCGACGGCGGGGACCCCGCCACGGACGCCATCGCGCATCAGGTGCCGGTGATCGACGTGCTGGACGAGGCCGTTGACCTCATGCCCACCCGCCGAACGCCGGCCGGCACTGAAGCCGCCGACGTGGAAGGCCGCCTGCACGACACCAGGCAGCGGCTCACCGAGGCCTTGAATCGCCTGCCCGCGCTCGTTCCCGCTCTGACCGAGGTCACCGGCTCCCCTGCCCCTCAGCCACTGGTGTCGATCCACGACCTCGCCCGCACCGGCGCGCTGAAGATCCTCGGCCTCGTCCGCCAGGGCAAGGAAGGCCAACCCGCCGAGGGAGTCATGCTCACCGGCCGGGACATCGCCCTCGGCCGCCCACCGACCGAGGCCGCCGACGACCAGCTCAGCCCGCGCATCCCGGTGCAGCCCGGCGACGTGGCCGTGCCGGTCGTCGCCCGGGAACTGACCGCGCGGGTCGTCACCGAAGGCGGCCCACTGCTCGGCCGCAACATCTATCTGCTGCGCCCGGACCCCGACAAGCTCGATCCGTGGTTCCTGGCCGGGCACCTGCGCACCTCGGCCAACGAGCGCCAGGCCAGCAGCCTGTCCGGCACGCTGCGCTTGGATGTACGCCGCGCGCAGGTGCCCCGGATCCCGATCGAGGAGCAGCGCCGGCACGGCGAAGTCTTCCGGCGCCTGGACGAGTTGAACGACACGATACGGAAGGCCACCGCACTGGCAGCCGACATGACCCGGTTGACCGCCGACGGCCTGGCCTCCGGCAAGCTGCACCCCACCGAAAACGCACCAACGGAAGGACCCCGGTGAGCACAGATCACCAGAAACTGGCGAACTTCATCTGGTCGGTCGCCGACCTGCTGCGCGGCGACTACAAGCAGTCCGAGTACGGCCGGGTGATCCTGCCGCTGACCGTGCTCCGCCGCCTCGACTGGGTCCTGGAGCCGACCAAGGACGCCGTGCTCGCTCGGCACGAGCAGCTCAAGACCGCCGGCGTGCAGAACATGGACCCGGTGCTGCGCAAGACCGCCGGGCTCACCTTCTACAACACCAGCAAGCTCAACTTCCGCGGCCTGCTCGCCGACCAGGACAACGTCGCCACCAACCTGCGCTCCTACATCGGCGGCTTCTCCCCTGGCGCGGTCGACGTGCTCGACAAGTACGGCTTCGACGCCCAGATCACGCGCCTCGATGAGGCCGGGCTGCTCTATCAGGTGGTCAGCAAGTTCGTCGAGATCGACCTGCGGCCGAACGTGGTCAGCAACCACCAGATGGGCTACCTCTTCGAGGAACTCGTCCGGAAGTTCTCCGAGATCAGCAACGAGACCGCCGGTGAGCACTTCACGCCGCGCGAGGTCATCAAGCTGATGGTCAACCTGCTGCTTGCCCCGGACGAGGACGACCTGGTCATCCCCGGCATCGTCCGCAAGATCTACGACCCGGCGTGCGGCACCGGCGGCATGCTCAGCGAGGCACAGGACCACATCGAGGCGCACAACTCCCACGCCACCGTCGAGGTCTACGGCCAGGAACTCAACGGCGAGACGTACGCAATCTGCCGCTCCGACATGATGATGAAGGGCGGCGACCCCAACAAGATCGCGTTCGGCAACTCGTTCAGCCAGGACGGCCACGAGAGCGAGAAGTTCGACTACATGCTCGCCAACCCGCCATTCGGCGTGGAGTGGAAGAAGGTCGAGAAGTTCGTCAAGGACGAGGCGGCCCGCGGGCACGCGGGACGCTTCGGCGCCGGCCTGCCCCGCATCAACGACGGATCGCTGCTCTTCCTCCAACACATGATCTCGAAGATGAAACGGCCGGAGGACGGCGGCAGCCGCCTTGCGATCGTCTTCAACGGCTCGCCACTGTTCACCGGCGCGGCCGGCTCCGGCGAGTCGGAGATCCGGCGCTGGATCCT
Source organism: Actinoplanes sp. NBC_00393 (assembly GCF_036053395.1). Taxonomy (NCBI): domain Bacteria; kingdom Bacillati; phylum Actinomycetota; class Actinomycetes; order Micromonosporales; family Micromonosporaceae; genus Actinoplanes; species Actinoplanes sp. NBC_00393. Next base: position 5,803,562 of record NZ_CP107942.1, read on the forward strand.
GGAGAACGACCTGCTCGAAGGTATCGTCGCCCTGCCCGACCAGCTCTTCTACAACACGCCGATCTCCACCTACTTTTGGGTTCTCACCAACCGGAAGAGCCCAGAGCGCCGCAGGAAGGTCGTACTGCTGGACGGTCGTGACTCCTGGACCAGGATGCGAAAAGGCCTCGGCGAGAAGCGCAAGATGCTAACCGACGACCACATCGCTGAGATGACCAATGCATACGTTGACGCACTCGCGATCGGCAGCGACCCCACGCACGCGAAGCATGGCAAAGTCAAGGTCTTCCAGACCGGTGACTTCGGCTATCACCGGATCACCGTCGAGCGGCCACTACGCACGCGCTTTGAGATTACTGAGGAAGCCGTCGCCCTGCTTGCTGATGCCAAAGCCGTCACTCGGTACGACGGGCGTCAGGCGCTATTGGCAGCGGGAAAGTCGATGATTGGTACGGCGGCGAGCAGCCGCGCTGAGTTCGCCATGAAGCTTGCGGTATTGGGCAAGCTTCCGGCCGCCGTGGAGAAAGCCGTGTGGGAAGCATTCTCGGTTAACGACCCAACGGGTGAAGTACAAACGGACCGCAGGGGCAAACCACTGCCTGACGCTGACTTGCGCGACAACGAGAACGTTCCGTTGCATGGGGACATCCACGACTACTTGAAGCGAGAAGTCCTGCCTCATGTTCCCGACGCCTGGATCGACGAGTCCAAGACGAAAATCGGCTACGAGATTCCCTTCACCCGCCACTTCTACGTCTACCAGCCACCCCGTCCACTCTCCGAGATCGACGAAGAGATGACGGCTTTAGAGGCGCGAATCCAGGCGCTGCTCGGCGAGGTAACGAAGTGAACAACTATGTACGTGCCAAATTCATCTTCCGGCGACGTGATGTCAGGGGCGTAACGGCACCTCTGGCGTCAGCAACCAAAGCGGGTGTCGAACTCCGGGAAAGCCTGGAGCAATCTGTCTGGAACCCTGGTGATGACGTCTCTAATTACAAACTCGTCGAACCGGATGACTTCGTCATCGGTCTACGATCATTTCAACACGGATTCTCTTTCTCCCGAGTCCGCGGCCTGGTGAGTCCGGCATATACAGTCTTCCGGGCGGCCGTTCCGATCGAACCACGCTACTATGCACATTACTTCAGGTCGACATTATTCGTTTCGCGGCTAGCGAACATCGCACAAGGAATCCGGCAAGGCAAGACGATCGACTATGAGGATTTCGCCAGCCTTGAGATCCCGCAGCCATCCCTGGAGGAGCAGAGGCGTATCGCCGACTTCCTGGACGCCGAGACTGCCCGTATCGGGTCTTTGCTGACGCTGCGCAACCGTCAACGTGATCTAGTCGGGCAGCGGGAAGTGCAACTGGTGGGCGAGCACTATGAGCGGCTCTCGCAAGGCGGTGATGATGTCGTTCGCCTGCGTCATATAGTGCGCCGCATCGAGCAGGGCTGGTCCCCGGAGTGTGAGAATAGAGAGACGGAGGGAGACGAGTGGGGCGTACTCAAAGCGGGTTGTGTCAACGGCGGGGTTTTCGCTCGTGACCAACACAAGACGCTGCCATCCACGCTTGCCCCTCGCCTTCAATACAAGCTTCGCCGCAGAGATCTACTCATGTCCCGGGCCAGCGGTTCACTCGATCTGATCGGCAATGCAGCCGTCGTGGAGGAAGACCCTGGTCGTTTACTGCTGTGCGACAAGATCTACCGGATACAAGTGGATTCTACGCGAGCGACTCCCGAGTTCATTGCTCTAATGCTAAAGGCCCCGCAACTACGAGACCTAATCAGACTAGGAGTGTCCGGTGCAGGGGGTTTGGCCAATAATCTACCCGCTTCGGTTGTTCGCGACCTTCCTGTTCCTGCCGTGCCAGTGGCCCGGCAGAAGGAAGTGGTGATGGAATTCGCCCAACATCGAGCACGAACAGCATCGTTGACAGCAGCGCTTGACTATCAAATCAAGCTTATCGACGAGCGGCAGCGAGCGTTGGTTACTGCGGCAGTGACTGGACAGGTTGACGTTACGACGGCACGGGGGGACTGATGTGAAGGTGCACGGGGAGGGTGCGTTCGAGGCAGCCATCGAGCAGTCGCTGCTCGACGCTGGCTGGTGGCGCGGTATTCCGGGGAACTACGACCGGCAGGTCGGGCTGGACACGTCGGAGCTGTTCGCGTTCATCGGGGCCACCCAGAACGATGCTTGGCTGAAGCTGGTCGCCTACCACGGCAACGACGTTGCTGAAACGCAGCGGCATTTCAGGGAGTATCTGGCCAAGCAGATCGACGAGCGTGGGCCGCTTGATGTGTTGCGGCGCGGGGTCAAGGACAAAGGAATTCAGTTCCGGCTGGCGTACTTCAAGCCGGCTCACTCGATCACCGACGATGCGATGAACCTGTACCGGGCCAACCGGCTCACCGTGACTCGGCAGCTGCACTACTCCGAGCATGACCAGAAGAGCCTCGACCTCGCCCTCTTCGTGAATGGCATTCCGCTCGCCACGGCGGAACTCAAGAATCCGCTGACCGGGCAGACCGTCGAGGATGCCAAGGACCAGTACCGCAAGCACCGGGACCCGAAGGAACTGCTGTTCGCTCGGCGTACCCTCGTGCACTTTGCCGTTGATCCTGATTTGGTCTTCGTGACCACGAAGCTGGCGGGAGAGAACACCCGGTTCCTGCCGTTCAACACCGGGTCCGAAGGGCCCGGGGTGTCCGGCGGCGCGGGCAACCCGGCGGCCGTGGGGTACCGGACCGCCTACCTGTGGGAGCAGATCTGGCATCCGGACACCTGGATGGACCTGGTCCGGCGGTTCCTGCACACGAACAAGGAGTCGCGGGCGCTGATCTTCCCGCGCTACCACCAGTGGCACGCGGTCACCGCGCTAACCGACCACGCCGCCGCGCACGGTTCCGGAGACAACTACCTGGTCATGCACTCGGCCGGGTCGGGCAAGTCGAACACGATCGCCTGGCTGGCACACCGGCTGTCCAGCCTGCACACCACCCGGGCGATCCCGGAGAAGAACGTCAAGGCGAACGAGCCGGTCTTCGACAAGGTCATCATCATCACCGACCGGGTGGTGCTGGACCGGCAGTTGCAGGACACGGTGTTCCAGTTCGAGCACGTGCCGGGCGTGGTGCAGCGCATCGACAAGGACTCCAGCCAGCTCGCCGCCGCGCTGAGCGGGGAGACGGCCAAGGTCGTCATCAGCACGATGCAGAAGTTCGGCTTCATCCTGGAGAAGGTTGACGGGCTGCGTGGTAAGCGGTTCGCGGTGGTCGTGGACGAGGCGCACTCGTCGCAGTCCGGGGACAACGCGGCCGCGTTGAAGAAGGTGCTGCTGCGAAAGGGCAGCGACGACATCGACGACGACGGTGACCTGCTGACCGCGTCGGCGCTGGCCCGCGGCCGGCACGAGACGCTGTCGTACTTCGCGTTCACAGCCACGCCGAAGCCGAAGACCCTGGAGCTGTTCGGGACGCTGGGTGCGGACGGGAACATGCACCCGTTCCACACGTACTCAATGCGGCAGGCGATCGAGGAAGGCTTCATCCTCGACGTGCTGCGGCAGTACGTGACCTACAAGTCGTACTGGAAGCTGGCCAACCAGAACCCGGACGACCCGGAGGTGGACCCGAAGAAGGCGGCGTCGCAGCTGGCCCGGTTCGCGGTGCTGCACCCGACGATGATGGCGCAGAAGGCGGAGATCATCGTCGAGCACTTCCGCAAGCACACTGCGCCGCGGCTGGGCGGGCGGGCAAAGGCGATGGTGGTGACCGGGTCGCGGGAGGCGGCGGCCAAGCTCTACACCGCGATCAAGAAATACCTCGAGACCAACGGCTACGCCGGGTGCGAGCCGCTCGTCGCGTTCTCCGGCGATCTGAGCCTCGACGGCGTCGAGGTGACCGAGGCGCGGATGAACGGCTTCGGCGAGAGCGAGCTGCCGGAGCGGTTCGGATACACAGCCGCCGACGACAAACACGCGGGCACGCCGAAGGCCAAGCAGGACCGCGAGTACAAGATCCTGGTGGTGGCGGAGAAGTACCAGACCGGCTTCGACCAGCCGCTGCTTACCACGATGTACGTGGACAAGCCGCTCAAGGGGGTGGCCGCGGTGCAGACCCTGTCCCGGCTCAACCGGACCCATCCGCTCAAGGCGCAGGGTGACGTGTTCGTGCTGGACTTCGTCAACGAGGCCGCCGACATCACCGACCAGTTCAAGCCGTACTTCGAGACCGCCGCGACGATCCCGACCGACCCGAACCTGCTCTACACGGCGGAGAACGCGGTCATGTCGTACGCCCTGCTGGTCGGCTCGGAGATGCAGGCGTACGTCGAAGCCCTGCTCGAAGCCGAAGGCAAGGCGAAGACCGACGCCGCGCTGCAGAAGGCGCATGCCGCGCTGTACCGCTTCACCGACCCGGCGCGCGACCGCTACGTCGCGCTCGCCGCCGACGACCCGGAAGCCGCCGACGGCTTCCGCGCGGCGTTACGCGACTACACCCGGATGTACGCGTTCCTCGCCCAGGTGGTGCCCTACCAGGACGCCGACCTGGAACGGCTGTACCTGTACGGGCGGGCGCTGCTGAACCGGCTGCCGCGGCGGCAGGACCCGTCGGTGGACATCGGCGAGGTGCAGCTGACCCACCTGCGGGTGAGCAAGACCGGTACGCACGACGCGTCGCTGGAGGCCGAGGGTGAGCAGATGCTGCCCGGCTTCACCGGTGGGGGCGCCGGGCCGAAGAACGACCCGGACAAGGTGGCGCTGTCCGATCTGATCGACGAGCTGAACGACCGGTTCGGGATGGGGCTCGGCGAGGCCGACAAGGTCTGGTTCGAGCAGCAGGTCGTGGCGCTCGCCGAGGACGGCGCGGTGGAGGCCGCCGCGCTTGTCAATGACGAAAGCAACTTCGGGGTGGTGTGCGAGAAGCGCATCGAGGATGTGATCCTGTCTCGGCACGACGACAACGGAAAGCTGATGCAGCGTTACCTGGACGATCCGACGCTGCGCAGCCACATGAACCAGTTCGCGCGTAGCCAGGCGTACCGGCTGATTCGCCGGAGGCACGGCATCACGTGAGCCATCGCGGGGGTGACCTGTGCAGGCGGGGATGCGGATCGCCGACCGGTACGAGCTTACGTACCCGGTCGGCAGTGGCGGTATGGGTCAGGTCTGGGCCGGCTACGACGAACGCCTCGACCGGCCGGTCGCAGTCAAGTTCCTCAAGCCCGGCCTCGCCGTCGAGGCCGACCGGCACACCGTCGTCGAACGGTTCCAGCGTGAGGCCCGCATCACCGCCCGCCTCGACCACCCCGGCGTGCCCACTGTGCACGACGCCGGGGTGGTCGACGACGAGTTGTACATCGTCATGCAGCTCGTGCCCGGCACGCTGTTCGCGGATCTGATCGCCGAGAACGGGCCGCTGCCCGTACCGTGGGCGGCCGCCATCGGGGCGCAGATCTGCTCAGTGCTCGCCGCCGCGCACGCCGCCTCGCTGGTCCATCGTGACCTCAAACCGACCAACCTGATCCTGGGCCCGACCGGCTTGGTCAAAGTGCTCGACTTCGGCGTCGCCGCAGTGCTCGACGCCGACCTGCCCAAACTCACCTTGACCACCGACATCATCGGCACGCCTACATATATGGCGCCGGAGCAGGCGCTCGGTTCCTCCTCGGTCAGCTACCGCGCCGACCTGTACGCCCTCGGCTGCATCCTCCATGAACTACTGGCCGGAGAACCGCCGTATGCGGCCGACAATGCGCTGGGAATGCTGCACGAACACCTGGAGGCACCTGTCCCGCACGTCGCCGACGCTCGCGACGACGTGCCAGCGGCCTTCGACGAGTTGATCGTTGCCCTGCTGGCCAAGGATCCGCAGGACCGGCCCGAGTCAGCAGCCGTCGTCTACCGTCAACTTCTTCGCTGGGCAGCAACCGACCTGTCGGGCCTGAGCCGGCCGCCGCAGGACCACAGCGCCGCCGATCCGACATCGCCGCACCGGTTCCCGTTCGGACCGATTCCCCGGGACACGATCGCCAGAGCTCGGCCGGCCGCAGCGGCCGCTGCGTCGGCCAGCATTCCGAGTCTCGACGACGTTCACGCCGTCCGCGACCAGGCGCTGGCGCTGGCCGACGAGGAACGGTTCGGGCAGGCGGCGGACGCCCTGGAGACGATGCTGCGGCGGGCTGCCCCGGTCTACGGGCAGCGCTCGCCGGAGATCCTGGAAGCGCGGCTCGACTACGCGGGCATGCTGATGCTGGCGGGTGACTTCCGTACGGCGCTGCCCGTCTTCGAGCAGCTCATCGTCGACGTGACCGCCCGCAACGGACCCGAGCACGAACTCGTCCGGGAGTGCCGGCAGCATGTGGCGACCTGCCAGGCCGAATTGGGTGAGGCCACGGAAGCGCTGCTCACGCTGCGCAGCCTCATTGCCGCCAGCCCCGGCCGGGTCGGGTTCCCTCTGCGCCACCAGGCGGCCGTGATCATGGCTGGTCTCGGCCGAATCCCCGAGGCGATCGCAGAGCTGGATGCCCTGCTCGCCGACATGCAGTCGACACCGAACCCGGACCAGCCGACACTCGCCGACGTGGTGGCACTTCGGCGTCATCTTCACCAACTCGCCGAAGGCCAGGATTTTCGGTAGCGGCGAAGAGGATCCGGTACGTGGAGCGCATCAGCTTGACGACCGCGAAGATCCGCGCCCCGGTCACCTTCACATCAGCCGGAAGGCGGAGTGGCACCACCGCCGGTGAATTAGTTGCCGTCGGTACCATCACGGCCACTGTTCCAGGTCTCGAGCCACGCCGGAGGTAGAACCATGACCGAAAACCGGCGGTATGAGCCTCCCAGCTCAGGCTACGGCTGGTTGAAAGATCTGGGTGTGGTCGAATGCCTGGTTCTGGGCGAGGTTCCGGACGAGGATCGCGACTCGATTCAAGCCGTTGCTGGTGACGTACGCGTCACGACCAGTCGTATCGCGAGTCGCGAGTTGCACAACGGCGCCTACGCCTTCCAGCGCCGTGGCATTTGGCAAAGCCTGATCATGTCTATGGGACGGCCGGCGGCGCCCGCGCATGCCGGACGCGACCGCAGCATCGAGGACTGCGACCTCACATTCGCCCCGGAGCACTTCGACAGTGACTGGAGTCGAGCAGATCCCTTCGCGGGCAGCGCGAGATTCCGCCAGGGTGACATGGTCCAGTCCCGCGGCGGTGGCGTGATCGGGCGCGTCAGAGGATTCCGCCTTACGGCGGAGCACTATCAGTACGACGTCGACATGCAGGGCGAGGTGAAGACGTACAACGAGGGCAGTCTGGTGCTGGTCGAGGGTGATCCGAAGGACCCGGCGTTCTGGTTGTCGCAGCAGCCGGCCAGGGCTTCCCATTTGGCACTGACGTTGACCTGGACGAAGTTGCGAAATGCGCTGACTGACACGCTGTATTCGTTCGGTTCCAGCAAAACCGTGTTTCGCGCCTACCAGTTCAAGCCAGTCCTCAAGGTTCTCACCGGCTCCACCGGGCGGCTGCTGATCGCCGACGAGGTCGGTCTGGGTAAGACCATCGAAGCCGGCTTGATCTGGAGCGAACTCGAACAGCGACACAGGCTTGACCGGGTCCTCTGCGTCGCCCCAGCGGTGCTGTCTCTGAAGTGGAAGATGGAGATGGAGCGGCGCTTCGACCGCCAGCTCAAGATCATTCGCCCTGCCGACCTATCTGACTTCGCTGACCGTCTACGTCGCGGCGAAGACCCGAAACTGCATGGCGTCATCTCACTCGAAGCGCTGCGCGGCGCCGACAAGGTTCTGGAGCAGTTGGCGGAGCTACACCCGAGGTTTGACCTGGTGATCGTGGATGAGGCGCACTATCTGCGTAACCGGGAAAGCAAGTCGAATGCATTGGGGCGACTGCTCGCCGACTGGACCGACTTCCTGATCTTCCTATCCGCGACGCCACTCAACCTCGGCAACGACGATTTGTTCAATCTCATCAACCTGCTGGATGAGGGCCAGTTTGGCGATCGGGGGGTGTTCGACGCGCAGCTGGAACCCAACCGGATCCTCAACGAGGTCGCCGGAGCATTGGTGGACGGCGGCCGCGAGAAGCCGCGCAAGCTCCTGACCCGCTTGAGGGAGCTACGGGCAAAGCAATTCGGGACCATGGTCACCGGCCGGCCCGACTACAAAGCATTATGCACGCTACTCGACGTCGGCCGGCCATTGCGCCACGACGAGGTCGCTAGGGCCCGGCGGCTACTGGCCGAACTCAACGTGCTGAGCGGCGTCCTCACCCGTACCCGCAAGGCCGAGGTGCCCGACGATAAGGCTATCCGGGTGCCGTGCCGCATCGACGTGCCGTGGACGGATCAAGAGCGGGCGTACTACGAATCCGTCAAGGCCTGGTACATGAGCCGCGCGTTGGAGATGAACGTGCCACCGGGTTTCGCCACGCAGATGCCGTTACGCCAGGCGGCGAGCTGCATTCCGGCGTCACAGCAGTTGATGAGCGAGCGCCATCCGAGCGCCTTCCTCAGTGAGGCGGCCGACAGCGAGGTGGAGGATTTCGACGAGGAAGGCGAGGCGGACCTTTCCGGGTTGCCGCGTGCCTCCTCGTTGACGGCACCCATACCGGTCGACACCAAGTACGAGCAGGTCCTTGCCGAGCTGCTTCGGCTACGCGGGCAAGGTATGCGCCAGGTGATGATCTTCTCGTTCTTCCGCCGAACCCTGGCGTATCTGGAGAGCCGGCTTTCCAGCGAATTCACCGTACGGGTGATGCACGGCGGAACCAATCCGGCCGAACGCGAGGTCATCATGCGGGAGTTCCGGGCCGGTGACTTCGACATGCTCCTCCTGAGCGAAGTCGGCAGTGAAGGCTTGGACTTCGAGTTTTGCAACGTGCTGGTCAACTACGACCTGCCGTGGAACCCCATGCGGGTAGAACAGCGCATCGGTCGACTGGACCGGTTCGGACAAAAACACGAGAAGATCTTCATTTACAACGTCCACGTTCCTGGAACCATCGAAACCGACATTTTCCAAAGGCTGTACGACCGGATCGGCGTCTTCCGGAACTCGATCGGCGAACTTGAGCCGATCCTGCGGAGCGAGCTCGCGGAAATCACGAAGAATGTCCTAAATCCGCGCCTGCAACCGGACGAGCAACGGCGCGAGATCGACCGGGTCGCCGTGGCGATCGAACAGCGCTCCCATGAGATCGAAAAGCTCCGGTCCGCACAGGCCCAGTTGTCCGGGCTCGACGGTCTCATCGTCGACGGTATGACCGAGCACGGCCCCGGCAACGGCCGTTTCATCGGCACCGCCGAGATCCGACGTCTAATGGACGAACTCGTCAAACGGTACGGCGGTCGCCTCGGCAGCCCGGACCCCGATGGTGTGTTCACCGTCATCGGCACGCCAAAGCTCGCCGAGCGGCTGCGGTCAAGCCGTGTGCCAGAAGGCGGTAGCCGCTGGTCCCGCTCGAAACTAGCCGCTTTGCTGCAGAACGGTGAGCGGCTGAACTGCACCGTCCGCACGGAGGTCGCAAGCCGTTCCGACGCCGAACTGTTGTCAGCTCGACATCCCCTGGTCAAACTCGCCCTTGAAGTGCTCGAAGGCGAGAACCTGGCACTTCCACGGTTCGGTGTACTGGCGGTTCCTGGCCTACCTGCAGGCCGCCGCTACCTTGTCACCTTCGATCTTGCCAGTACCACCGGGTTGCGACCTTCCCTGGAGTTGTGGGCAACAGCCATCGACCTCGACACGTACAGGGCGGACGACAATATCGGCGATCAGGTGTTGACCGCCCTGGCCGACGGGCAGCTCTCCGACGGGATGCAGCAAACGCCAACAAACTTGATGCGGCTGTGGAACCTCGCAAAAGACCATCTTGCCCAGCGGCACCTCGCGGTCGAAAACGTCCGCCGGCAGGATAATGCCGCTCTGGTAGAAGGCCGGATTCAGGCACGTGAAGCGTCGCTGGACCTGCAGATAGACAAGACGGCCGCGTTGCTGCGCCAGCTTCGTGCCGACGGGCGGAAGGCGAACATCCTGCGGCTTCACGAGTCGCGGTTGCGGAATCTTCGCGCGCGCAGGGCCGACATCCGGCTTGAGCTGGGCGCGCGAAAGGAACTCGACATCGGTCTGACCGCCGTGGCGGTAGCCCTCATCGAATCGGAGGCGCGTACTCCTTATCCATATACCAGCCGGTAGGAACGATCGGCTCCCGATCCACCGCGCTGCGCAACTGCAGCCGTCCACTGTCGCGCCCTCGGATCACCGGCCACCGGTCGACCCTCATGTGCAGGGCGCGCCCTGATCCGTCGCGGATGAGGATCCGGCCGTCACAGTAAAGCTTGAAGTCCATCCGGTTGCCGAACCGCACGACCAGGCCGTCCATGGTCTGGTTGTCAACAGCCAAGCCGAGATACTCGCCCGATGTCGACCGCACTCGCAGTCGGCCCGAGCCTGACCGCGGTCCGGGGAAGTCACGATCATGCCGGGCAAATCCCAGGTCGGATTGACCACTCAGGACCTGCTGCGGCGAGTAGAACGGCGTGTGCGCAGGGTAAAGGATCTCCTGCCGAAGCTGACCGCCCTCCTCCCACTCGATGATGAAGTCGAATCCTGGCCGGTGCAGGTTCAGCCTGCGATAACTGATGGTGTCTGCCAGACCTGCCACAATCGCCTCGTCGGGCTGTACGCCGGCGTTATCGAAGACTTGGGCACCAGGGAAGAGGGCGCCGAGCCGTCGTTCCACGTACGGGATGCGACTCATCCCGCCGGCGAGAAGGACATAGTCGACGTCCCCACGGAGCGCCTCCGGGGTGAGCACGCGCAGGTCGGCAGCGCTCCGATTGTCGCGCACTGTCAAGCGCGAGGCGCGCAGCGCGGCCCACACCAACGCTTCCGCGATGTCCATCTGGGGACGAAACGCCTCCTCCAGCTTCTCCCGGGTATAGGTGAGCATCGGCAGCTGTCCGAGCTGACGGGACGGCAGCATGATCCGATGCTCGGCCCGCTGCGACAACGCGATCTTGGCGTCTCGAGCGGCCCGAAGCACCAATGCGGTGAACAGTTCGGGACGCCGGGCACTGCTTGAACTGTGCCCCTGAGCTGCCAGATCGCTGGTGAGGTCCCCCGCGATCGCCTGATCGAGCTTGTCTCCGGCCAACTCGGCGCCGAGCGCAGAGAGAACGGAGATCTCTGGTTCCGTTCCCGGACCGTCGCTGAGCACGTCGAGCACTGCGATGTCCAGGGTTCCTCCGCCCATATCGAACACCAGCAGGCGGCCCTCGAGCCGCTCCCCGTAGAACAGCGAGCGATTCATCACCCAGGCAATACCCGCAGCGATCGGCTCGTCGACCAGCGTCGTCTCGTCGATGGGGAATCCGGCCTTCTCCGCGAGTCCCAGGAGCCGCTGCCGCTGCGCGCCGTCCCACATCGCCGGGCATCCCAGCCGAAGATCGCGCGCCATGCTGAGTGGCTGGTCCACCGCTTCAGCGCGTCGCCCGATCTCCGCCAGCAGCGCGGTGATCACCTCGTCGGCTGGTATACGGCGGCCGGCGACCGACAACGTCTCCAGGTTCTGTGTGATGGCGCGCTTCGCGGACCGGATCACCGCATCACCTGACAGATCGTCGGTGTCCTCGCCGACTAACAGCTGCTCGCCCCGGAAGCCAGCGATGGAAGGGAATGACCGGGTCGTCCGCCCCAAGGGCACGACCTCCACCGGCAGCCGTCCGGCGCGAGCAGCGACCAACGAGGTCGACGTCCCGAAATCCACTCCGACGGCATGCCCGTGAACCCCCATGAACCGCTCCCTACACGATCGTCACCAGCGCCTTGTCGAGCAGAATGTCTTCACCGCTCGGTCGCCACCTGTAGCCAGGTCGGATCACCGTAACCGGCACTCCCGGCTCGGGTAAATCACCGATTGGATCGTGAGTGGATGGGTCGAACGGTGATTCCTCGCCGGTTTTCCCCAGGGGTTCCAGATCGTGCACGGCAACGAGCGCACGTACCCGATCGACGAGCATTTTTGAGGCGGCGTTCTCCGCCGCCAACTCTTCCACTTCGGCGGCGAGTTCCGCGAGTGACCGAACACCATCGATGCGGATCTGCCGGTCCTGCGCCGAACGCAACTGCACTGCCTGCGTGTGGTCGCTGCGCACCATCTCTTCGAGGCGGCGACAGCGTTCGGCCAATTCCGCCGATTGGCGCTCGGCCTGCTGTACCAGCGCTTCGGCTTGGGCGACTTCCTTGCGGGCCCGCTGCAATTCCTGATTTTGCCGTTCGGACTCCTCGGCACCAGCAAGGACTTTCAGCCAACCCGCTACAGCGGGGTTGTCGCCCGCGATCCGCCGCAGCGCCGCGGCCACCGACCTGGGCGGGATCAGGGAAACGAACTCACCCGGTAGGCCGAATACTGCGCCCAGCCGCGCAACGGTGTTCGCCCTCGCCAGTTCTTGGAGGACGAGAGGACGCACAATCTGCTCGGCAACGTCTTGCAGCGAGGTGACGCCCCCGAACCCTCCGCGGGCCGCAGCGGTCAGATCCTTCAGCGTTACACCGACCCACCACTGGTCGGCTGCCAGGACGCCAGGCTGCACCTGAGCAATCGCCCGAAGCAGCGCGACACGACCGCCATGGGGCGTGAATGGCAGGCGGATAGCTACGGCAGCCATCGAACTGAGGTCCAGGTCCCCGGATTTGTCCTTGGCCTGGAGGATGAGGGCTGCGACCTGCCGAAGCGTGGCCTCGATGACGTCGGCATAACGCGGTCCGCCTGCGGCAACAGCAGAAGCTACCTCGACCAGGTTAGACACCAGGGCTGGCGTCACCTCATCCTCGGTCGCAGCGCAGCGGCGCAACAGCTCCGCAAAGGCGTCCCGTTGTTCAGAGGTGTTACCTCCCGTTGAAGCGATCTGTCCCACTGCGGCGGCTAGCAGTGCGTCGAGTGCCAAGTCGTCAGGCAGGCCCGGCATGTCCGACGGCGCGACGTTCGGGGTCTCGACAGTCGGCTCAGCCGGCTCCGGAGCCGCCCCGTCGGGCTGCTCGGGAAATTGAGCTGCCGGTGACGGCGCCGGATCAGCGGGCACCGGAGTTGAAGATTCGCCTGGCTGCTCGCCGGGCTCCGCTGCCGTCTCGAGTGCCGAGCCTCCGAGCTCCGGGAGGGCGGTGGGCTCGTCGATCGCGTCGCGCTGGTCCGGCTTCCCCCCGGTCGTCTCGGGATGTGCCTCGACAGGTCGCCCAGCCTCGTCAAGTGTCCCTTGCACGGGCTGCAGCGACGGGTCACCACCGATCCACGCGACCTTCATCCGTTCCGTCGCGGGCGATCCTAAGGTTTTGATTGCGTCATGCTGAAGCAGACGGTGCCACGCATCGGGCACGAATTTGTCCACGTCGAAGTCGGACACGCCAAGGCGGGACAAGGCGCGCCTGATCGCCTTTTGACTGATTGGCTCGCCGCTCTCCGCGACCACGCGAAGAACGACAGCTGCCGGATTCGACTGGAATGCAGCGTCGACTGATTCCGGGTCGATGAGGTGTTGATAGCGCAATGACTGCCGAGACAACGTCTCGTCGGCTGCGCTCAGGGTGAGCTCCTCCTCCGTTCCGTCGTCCTCCCACCTAACAAGGTACTGGCCCCCGTCCTGGATAAGGATTTCGCCAATACGCGGTACCACTCGCTTCGAAGAGCTGGGGTGCCGGACGACAACGTCATGGTTCACGGATGCGACTGTAGTGGGTGCTTCTCTCCTCTCAGCCGAGCGTCAGCAGGTCTTTGGCCGACGGCAGGATGACCGCGGCCGGAAACGTCGCCCAGGCATCTTCATCAACTCACGTTGCGTAGCGGACGGCATCGTGCTCACGGCCGAACGGTTCGGCTCGTGGCGACGCCGGCGATGCGAACGTCGTCACGCGGCGCCTTCGCTGACACAGGGTGTGGTGTACACACCTAGCCAAGACTATGTCTGTTGACATAGTTCTTTGATGCTGCTTTGATTGTCGGGGTTGCGGGACGCTCGTGCCGTGTACACCACCATTCTCAGTTCGGAGGTTCTGATGACGCGTGTCCAGATCACGCCCGCCAAGAAGCGCCTGTGGCCCTGGCTCGCCGGCGCCGCCGTAGCCCTCACGCTGATCGGCTGCGCCAGCGCCGGCGAAGGCGAGGACACCGCCGCCGCCAACGCCCCGGCCGAGGCCGGCACTGCCGCACCCGCCGAGCAGAAGACCGAGAAGGAAGAGAAGGAGAAGACGCCCGGCCTCAACGACCCCGCTCGGGACGGGAAGTTCGAGTTCACCGTCACGAAGGTGAAGTGCCGCGTGAACAAGGTCGGCACGAACCTGCTCGGCCAGAAGGCGCAGGGCGAGTTCTGCCTGATCGACATCAAGGTGAAGAACATCGGCAAGGAGGCGCAGCTCTTCACTGACTCGGCGCAGAAGGCCTTCGACGCCAAGAAGGTCGAGTACTCGCCGGACTCCTCGGCCGCCATCTACGCCAACGGGGAGAGCCAACTGCTGCTCGAGGAGATCAACCCGGGCAACTCGGCCAAGGGCAAGCTGGTCTTCGACGTGCCGGAGGGCACCAAGCTCACCTCACTCGAGCTGCACGACTCGATCTTCTCCGGCGGCGTGACGGTGAACCTCAAGTGACCGAGCCGAAGCAGAAGAGACTCTGGCCTGTCGCAGCCGGCGCCGTCGCCGCGCTGGTGCTGATCGCGGCGACCATCCTGGCCACGCTCGCGGTCACCGCGCCCGACGAGCCGCAGCAGCCGGCCGCCCAGGCGTTGAGCGCCTGGCAGCAGGAGCAGGAAGTGCCGACTCCCACAGTGGAGCCAACCCCCACTGCGGGGCCGACACTTTCGGCCGCGAACCTCACGCTCACCCCGAAGGTGATCAAGAAGCAGTGCTTCGGCTCAGCCGGGTGCAGCGTCGAAGTCAAGGTCGAGGTCGGGTACGACGGACCGACGCTCTCGCCGGACGACACCTGGGAGGTCATCTACGAGGTGAAGGGTGACGAGGACGGCCCGATCATCGATTCGTTCGAGCTGACCGGCGACCGCTACGACCAGGACGAGATCAGCGTGAGCACCAAAACCAGCAAAACCAAGATCAGCGTCAAGGTCACCAGCATCGAGCGTCAGGGCTGATCGAGGTGAAGTACTTCGTGGGCACGGACGCCCCAGCACGCCAGCGCGGCAAGAAGCCGCACGAACTCGCTGCGCTCGAGGTCATTCCGTACGAGGTGGCCCAGCGCGATGTCGCGCTCATCAAGGCAGTGGTCGAGGCGAAGACCTTGGGAGACGTACGCCGCTCGCCGCTCGCCCTGCCGCTGGTGCGCAAGCGGTTCGCCAACCGGGAGTTCGACGGCGCCCCGCCTTTCCACACGCTGCCCGACGACACCCCGTTCGACTGGTACGACGAGCTCGACGTCTACTGGCGCCCCGAGGCCCGGCTGCGCACCGCTGACCTGGCCCCGCCCAGCGTTCTCGCCAAGTTCGGCCGGCCCGATCGCGGCTACGGGATGGACTACGAGCCGGCGACCTGGCTTCCCCTCGAAGAGCAGGCCGAGATCGAGGCCGCACTGCGCCACCTCGGCCACGAGATCGTCTACGACGCCACCATCCTCCCCGGCTACCGCGCCTGAACAGGGAGAACTGATGAGCGACACGACCACCCTCGAACGCCGCGACGCCGACCTGCGGGTGATCGCCGAATTCAGCAACGCCGACACCGACGTCTACCCGGTCGGACCTCAGCGCCTGGTCATCGAGACGACCGAGAAGGGCATCGACTCCGCGATCCTGCGCCGTGCTGACCGGCGGCTGGGCGAGATGGTCGCGGAGTTCAACGAGATCCTCGGCGTCGGCGGTTTCCGCAGCATGGTCGTGCAGTACACCGAGGACCGGCTGGCCGCCCTGCCCTCCGACGGTGACGCCTTCCACCGCGGACTGCTCGATCTGTACGACGACCTCGCCGGCCGGGAGCGCGTCGACCCGGACCGCACGCTCGCCGCCGCGCTGCGCGTACCCGAAGAAACCCTGCGTGCCTGCTTGCAGGTCGCCCGCCAGCAAAGCCTCTGACCCTTTGAACGGAGAACAAATGGACGTCAAGGACGAGAGCGATTCCCATGCGATGGTCCGCTTCTTCCAGAACATGGTCGTCAAGGTCACCCAGGACGGCCTAGGCCCGATCACCGGATCGATTCCGTACGCGGAGGCCCGCCTCGGCAAGGTCGACCCGGAAATGCGCGAACAGGAAATCGAGCGGGTGATCGACCGGCTGGTCAAGGAGTCGATGGCCGCATCGTCGACGAACGGGTTCGTCACCGGCCTGGGCGGTTTCGTGACCATGCCCCTGACGCTCCCCGCAAACGTCGCCGGCGCGCTGGTAATCAACGCACGGCTCGTGGGCGCGATCGCCCATCTTCGCGGCTACAACATCGCGGATCCGCACGTGCAGACCGTCATCACTTTGGCGACGGCGGGCGGAACGCTGGCGAGCACGCTGCAGGGCGTCGGCGTCAAGATCGGGACAAAGCTGACCGCGCAGGCAATCAAAGCAATCCCGATCGCCGTCATCCGAAAGATCAACGCCCGGGTGGGTTTCATGCTCCTCGCGAAATATGGGACGCAACGGTCGGTTCTCACCCTGGCCAAGGGCATCCCGATCGCCGGCGGCCTCGTCGGAGCCGGGGTGGATACCACCTTTACCGCATTTGTCGGCCGGGCGGCCAAAGCAAGCTTCCCGGCCCACCTCCGATAGCGAAATCCCATGAAGCTGGGCCCCTCGGTGCGATCGACCTCTATGATCGATGCACTTTGATGTCCAGGTGTGCGAATCGCAACGGGAGGCCGTCCGCCCGATGGACTCCACCACGACCTTCACAGGGCTCGGACTCGTGGAGGACGCCCACCAGATCGTGACCGGCATCCGCAGCCTGAACTGGGTGGATACCGCGCTCGGGGGTGTCAGTGCATCCCTCGACACGCTGGCCCTGGCGGTCGATCCGCTCGGCACGCTCGCCGCCTGGGGTGTCGCCTGGCTGATCGAGCACGTGCGGCCACTGCAAGATGCCCTGGACTGGCTGGCCGGCAACCCTGCCGAGGTCGCCGCCCAGGCTGCCGCCTGGTCCAACGTCGCCGCACTCACCGAGTCCGCGCGCCTCGAGTTCGCCGACCGGCTCCGTGTGGAGGTGGCGGAATGGTACGGAGCGTCGGGCGACGCATACCGCGCTCACGCGGCCGAGCACCTCAGCATGCTGCAAGGCATCTCTGTCGCGGCGAGCGGCATCTCGTATGCCGTCGAGGGTGCCGGCCTGCTGGTCAGCCTGGTCCGGGGCATGGTCCGGGATCTGACTGCTCAGTTCGTCGCCACCCTTGCGGTACGCCTCCCGCAATGGCTCGCCGCGGAAGGACTCACGCTCGGGCTCGCCACGCCGGCGGTCGTCGGCCAGGTCGCCGGGCTGGTGACGACCTGGGTCAACAAGATCCAGCACTTCCTGCGAGCGCTGCTCGACAGCATGCGAAGGCTCCTTCCCGAAGTCGACCTGCTCAGCAAGACCCTCGGACAGCTTCGTATGCTGGCTGACCGTCTGTCCGGTTCGCACCCGGCCCATCCCTCGAGCCAGGATGCCCGGGGTACCGCGAGTGGTGGCGCGGCAGAACCAGACGGTGGTCCCAAGGCGGCGCAGGCGGCAGACAACACTCCGCGGGCATTCGTGGACAACATCGTCAGTCATCCGACGTCGCTTGCGGGGCAGTCAGCGCAGGACATCGCCGATCGGTTCAATGCCGCCGGATACACCGCTGTCGTCGAGCCGAGCACCAAGAGAGGCACATCTGGAAACGCCATTCAGGTGCGGATTCACGGCCATCCGGAGATTACGAACATTCAGGTCCATCCAGGTGGAGGGCGGCACACACCGGAGGGTTCGCCGTACTGGAAAATCTCTACCAGCACTGCCGGCAAGACCTGGGTGATCCCCAAGGACTTCCGGGGGGCGGACCAACTGGGCGGAAATGTGGTGCGCTATGAAGAATAAGTTCATCAAGGTGGATCGGGTGGCGTCCACCGCGGAGGCCAGCGCCCTTGAAGCTCTCGGGGTAGGCATTATCAGTGTCGACCTCGACCTGGATGCTCGCTTCAGCGATCAACGGACCGTGACGGCGGACCAGGCAGCTGAAATCCGCGCGACGCTTCGGGGCGCGACATTTGCGGTTGCCATCGATCTGACCGCCGACCCGGCGGAACTGGTGCACCGCGCGAGGCTTGCCGGGGCGAGTCTGATTCAAGGACTAACGAACGCCGTTCCCCAGTATCCAGTGCGCGCCGCTCTGCGCGACGCCGGCATCGGGATCGTCTACGCCGGCATCGAGATCTCCCACGACGACGATCCCGGTTGGGTCTTCAGCGCCCAGGACGGCGCCGAAGACCTCAACGCAGCCTTCTACCAGGTGGACGTCCTTCCCGAGTACCAGGACTCCTGGGCCTTCCTACGCGACCAGTCCCCCGAGTACGAGAACGAGTTCCAGATCGAGGACCTCGACGAACTCGCCGGCTCCCGTCCCCTCATCGCCGGTCTCGATCTACGACCTGACAATGTCGCGGAGATCGAGCATCGGCTGTCGCGCGTACGCGGCCTGGTGCTCACCCTGGCTGACCGCGCCGTGCGGACCGACGTACATTTCCGCTCCTTCGCGGAGGCGATCGCCGTGCTGAAAGCGGTTCGCACCTGACTCGGCGCGTTCCTCAAGTGCGGGCATTCACCGCCGATGTTCGCGGCAATCCCGGAAAGATCCTCGGTCGAGCCGGGCCGCATTCGGGAAGGACCGTTGCCATGACCCCGCCCTCCGATCGTGGTGTGCCGGTACGCGCTGACCTGTGGAAGCCGGACGACGAACTGCTCAACAGTGTCATCCGCAAGTGCGTCGACGAGGCGCAGCGGAGTGCGCCCGGCAGCGGCGGCAGCCCGATCCTGGTCGCCGGCGCCCTGGTGCTGACCGCATTCGCGCTCATCGTTGCGACCGGCACCGGCAACCTGCTGCTCGCCCTCGGCATCGCTGCCGTTGTCGCGGTCGTGGGCGTCACGTACATCGGTCTCAAGGCGGCGCCGCTCAAAATCAAGCGACTGGAGACCCTGGCGATGATCGGCGGGCCGGGCAGCCTGCCCGCCGGCTACCTGGTCTACCCGCAGGCGTGGGAGGCCGGCATGCAGGAGTACGTCGCCGGAGTCTCGGACCGCCACCTGCGGGTCGCCGTCAAACTGTGCCGCGAACACCCCGGCTCGGTCTCCGACCTGCTCGGGATGATCAAGCGGTCGGAGCGGCACGCCGAACTGCACGTGCACGGCAGGGAGGTCAGTGAGGCCGACGTATTCAAGGCTGCCTCCCGGATGACCAACGAGATCGTCATCCACACGCCGGCCATGACTCGCTGACGCTCGCCGCGGTCAGGCCCGCCTCATATAGACCTTGCGGGCCTGGACGTGGTCGGGTGTCGAAACGTATGCCTCACCGACGCCGAGTTGTTCGATCTGCTGGCTGAGGTCCTGCCCGGTGCGGCCGCGGAGATAGTTCGCTACGGTCTTGGAGCTCGGATAGTTCGTACGGAAAATTATCTTTGTCCCGGCGTTGTCGAGGACCTGTCGACGGAAGTCGTCCACTCCCTGGCTCGCGACGACTACCGACACGCCGTACTTTCTTCCCTCTTTCATCAGCTTCGGCAGCGTGACGTCGTTCGCCATGCGATGCGCCTCGTCGAGCACCACCGCGAGTCGCATGCCCGTGTCCTCGGGCCACTTGAACATGTCGCGGTAGACCTTTCGCAGCAGGAACGCGCCGGCCGCGAGTTGGACCTCCTCAAGCCCGAGACCACTGACGTCGACAATCATTCCGCCTGATGCGGCAGGGTCGAAGACTTCTTCCGCGTCGTCGCGGAAGAGCCCGAAGTCGGTGAGTGGCCGAAGACGGTCGCGCGCGTTGCGTCCGCGTTCCTGCGCCTCCACCGCTTCCAACGCGGTCCCGAAGTCAGCGAGTCGGGGCAGTCCTGTCCCGGTCTCGTTGTCTCGCCAACCCAGGGCGTCGTAGCACTGCAGAAGCGCCTTGTAGACGTGGTTGCGCTGGATTTCCCCGAGCCCACACACGTAGGTCATGACCTCGGCGATCTCCCAGGCTGCGTTGTTGGCTGGTCGAGCGATATCGGCCCGAACCTCGAGCGGGTTGAAGGGAAGGCCTCGCGAGGCGTCGATGACGGACGCTCCGGCGGGAGGATTGGCGGCCATGTCGCCGTGGAAGTCGAACACGAGTGACGGGAGCCCTTGGACCGCGAAATCAGAAATGATCTTTCGCGTGGTGACGGACTTGCCCTGGCCCGGGATTCCGACGATGAAGGCATGCGGGCTGCCCTTGGTGCTGATTCGCCAGGTCGCGGCGGCGCCGTTCCCGTCATCGCCGAGTGTCACCTCGACCGGATCAGACAGGTTCCGGCGACCCGGCTCGACCTTCACCTCGTCCGGCTCGGATACAGGTTGGTCGCTGGCTTCCGCGGAGCGCTCCGCAGGGGGTTCGACAGGACGCGGAGCAGGAGGTTCGACAGGACGCGGAGCAGGAGGTTCGGCAGCACGCGGAGCAAGAGGCTCGGCCGGACGTGGAGCGGGGTCCGATGTGGGCTTGGGAGGCTGCCCCCCATCGGCGGATCTCTCGGTATCCGAAGGCGCGTCGAACACCGCGCTGAGGCCGACCTCACCAAGCTCCCGAGCGGTGATGACAGACATCGGAATGTCCTGGTAGCGGCTCGGGAATCCTTCATCGCCGCCGAGTGCGATGACGTAGCCGCGTAGCGAGATCTCCGGATTCTCCAGCTGCTCTTCGATCCGATCGATCCACTTGTGGATGTCGGCGACGCGGCTCCTGTCGATCAGCTGGTGTGCTGCCGCGCGGTCGGCGTAGTAGTGAAGCAGATTGGTGAGTCGAGCACGCTGCAACTCACCGTCGATGCGCGGCGGGTCGGTGGCGAAGAACCGAGTTGTCAGCAGCGATCTCGTGTCGGTCAATTGCTCAGCGATGCGGTCAGCCAGGGCCTGCGGAAGCGCTGCCTCCCGCCGTGCCTTGACTTCGACACATTCGATGCGGAAGGACCGCTGGCCCACCCGTACTAGCAGCATGTCGCATCGCCGGGTGCGATCGTTGCCGGTGCCGGAGCCGAAGATCTCCGGGTGTGCGTCGACCGGGATGATGATGGCGCCGTCGAGCTCACCGCGCTTCTGCAGGTGCATGATCAACGCGCCGAGACTGACCGCTTCGCGTGCGAGGTTGTCCTCGCCGAGCAGGCGCAGGGCGAGACGGCCCGAAACCACCGACAGCGTACGCAACAGGTCGCCGACGCTGGCGTCCAGCGGAGCCAGGTCGATCTCCTTCATAGCGCTGCTCAGGAGCGCAGCCACCTCGCCGCGGTGAGCGGTCGTGACGGTCAGGCGATCCCCGATGCCCTCGATGAAGTCCGGCGCGTAGTCCAGCAGGTATTGGTCGCGGCTGCCGGTTTGCAGGGCCTGCTCATACAGGTTGATACCGAGGAAACGATCGACGGTGAGGATCCAGTCGGCCCGCTGATGCAGACGCCGCAGCCTCTCCGCGTCCACCTGATCGACGGTCACTTCGACGTTGGGCGTCCCGGATCCGAGACCGAGGTGACGAGCGAGCGCCGTCTGGTGGGAGCGATGCACGGTGGACAAGTCACCGTGCTCGTTGCCCTGCCGAGTGTTCAGCGCTGGCATGATACGCCACCGGCGGGCGTCGTCACCCTCGACGAGGTGCGTCGTGGTCGGCGTCAACAAGTCCCGGAAGGATGCTGTACGACCACTCGGCTGCGCCGCGTAGCCACGACGAGCGGTGGGCAGGCTCTGGACCACGGCGAGGTGGGCGCCGGCCTCATCCGAGGCGATCGCTGACATCGATCGGACAGAGAGCGACAACGGAGGCGACAGATGGCTGGCCCGCGAGGTACGCGCGGCGAGCCGCAACGTACGTTGCAATTCTTGTACGGCGCTCACCGGCTCGATGAAGGAGGCATGGTCGGTGTACGCCGTCACTTCGAGCCGAGCGCCCTCGATCGCATCATCCTCCTCGTCGGGCACTACCAGCGGCCTGATCGCATCCGCGACGACATCGCCCGAGCCAGGGTTGATCGCCAGCAACCGCAGGGCCGCGCCACCGGGATGGCCACGCCGGAACGCCGAGATTCGCTCGCGCACCAGGCTGGAGGTCGCTCGGACACGGCCCGCGTCCCGGCTCACCCGCAGCGCCTCGCAGATCGCGTCGGCCGCTGCCTCTCGGGCAGCCTCGTCGATGGGCAGGTACAGCGCGCTGCCGTGGGTCAGCTCGGAGTCGTACAGCATGGGTGTCTCGTCATCGCTCAACACCATGAACGGCAAGTTGGCAGGCGTCACCCGTTGCATCAGCTCGACGTCGACACTCGCCGGGCGGGCCGACCGCGGAAGTTCGGTCAGGTCGGACGCCCATGACCGCAGCAGCCGGTCATGCGCCGCGATCCAGGCGAGCCGCAACGGGTGAAGCGGAAGCAGCACCACACCGACGACCGGACCGGTCGCGGCCCGGGTTCGCACGGTGAGCGTTTCCATTCGGAGCAGCGCCGAACCCATCTCTGGATTGGCGTCGAGTGCCCGCCGGTAGGTGGCGAGGTATTCCTCAACCTGTTTGTGAAGGTCAGGGCTCCAGCTCACCGATTCCGCGGTGTCCCGGGGAAAGGCTTCCCCAAACGCGCGAAGAAGTTTGGCTCTCTTGTCCCTGAGGGTTCGGGGCAGCTCCACCGGCATTGCCCGAACATCTTCGCTGGTCAGGGGCATGCCCACCTGAGCACGAGCGGAAAGAACGCCACAGATGTCGGCGTCATTGATCGCTCGCTTCTGCACGGCGACGAGAAGCTCGGAGACCCGGACCTGCACCACACGCCGGCTACCAAGCCGCAGACCGAAGATCTGGCCCGTGTAGTCCCAGCTCACCGAATCCTCGGTGTGGTCGTCGAGGCCGCTGAGCGCGGCCCGCACGACTGCCTCGGGCAGCGAGTGAGCGGATGCCGTCCGCGCTGGATCAGCGGGCTGACCCTCGACGATGGCTACCTCGAACTCCTGGCTATCCACCTCGGCGGGCGAATAATCGGACAGGAGCACGTTGTTGCCGTCCTTGTCCAACCCCTTCAGGTGCACCACGAACTGGCTGCCGTTGGCAAGGTCATCCTCGGTCGCGCTCACCTTGATGGTGGCACGTCGACGACTGCCGGCCACCGTGGCGGTGCCGATCGGCGCAGTCTCCTCGCTCCGCAGATCTTCGGGAGGCACCACCTCCAGAAGCCACTTCTCCACCCTGTCGGTCTTGGGCGGATAGGTCGTCCACTTCACGACGACCACGCCCTGAGCGTCAAGAGGAACCTTGCAAATCAGCTGACCGTGCTCGCCCTTCTCAAGCTTGCTCTGCTTGTCGAGGCTCTGATCAGCTTTCAAGAACGGTTCGAGGCTGACCGCGGTCAGATCGGACGCGACATCGTCGGCCATCGGCCACTTGTCGAATGTCAGCGACCCGTCGCGTTCCGTCGCGAGTTTGCGGGTCCACAGGCTCGGCTTGGACAGCGGCACACCAGCCGTCTCGAGGAACGCACGAAGGAAGGACCGTTCGTCCGATTCACGGACGCCCGCGTCTACCAGCCGCTCGCTGGTGGACGCGCTCGGCCGAACCGCGAACGCGATGGCCTTCGCGGCCTTGCTGTTCCTCTCCAGCCGGCTGATGATCGCCGTGCCGTGGTCCGGCACCAATCCCAGTCGCCACAGCTCACGCCCGACAACCTGTTCAGTCGGGTCCTCGCTGATCGCCGCGAGGAACTCCGACCAGGCGGCGGTTCCCGCCCGTTTCGCGATCAACTGGCGGAGCAGGACGATCTCATGGGAGACATCCGACCTACGCAAATCCCGCTCAAACTTGGCCGCGGCTTGCTGCATAAGGCTCACCAGCGGCAGGCGGTCGAACGAGTTGTCCAGCGAACTGGCCGCGTTCCCCTCACCGGCCGGAACCAGGAGAATCAGCGGCTTTTCCTTGCGGTTACGCAGCTCAACCGCGCGGTCTGAGTCGATGCTGTGGATTCCCGACGGGTTCTTCTCCAGAACGTGCACGTCGGCCATGGGCAGGCTCTTGACCAACAGGTCGGCCAGTTGAGAGGCCATTTTGAGATCGACGTCGTCGACCCTGGCGCAGTGTCCACGACGAACACCTGCCAGATTCGCGGTAAGCACACCCGCGACGGCCATTTCCAGCGGGTTAGCGTCATCGGTGCTCATGCCACTGCCTCCCGCGGACGGTTCACAAACTGGGCGCTGAAGTCATCAGAAAGGCTCTGGAAACAGCCGAGGAGCTGCAGTTTTCGGACAAAGGCGTCGAGATTCGCTGCCGCGCCGGCACGACCATCCGGGTCGTCGAACATCTTGGGGGGCCGCGCGACGAGAATGCCGAACCTGCGCTCGAGTCGCTTCAGCACCTCATCGATGGGAAGTTGACTCCTGGTCCGCTTTCCGTCCTCCTCGACGAAGCACAACGCGAGGAGGGCCGTCAGAAGCTCGTCGCTTGGCGCGTACCGCCAGGACGCACGGCTGCGAACCGCCCCGGACAGGATGCCGTAACTCTTGTTGATGCCACCCGAGGTGTAGAACCAGAGCATCTGGTTCTTCAAGCCACGTGAACGTAGGCCTTCCACCAGGACGGTCGCGAGTTGGTCAGCGGCGCTCAGTCCGGAGCTACGAACCTCATTGACCAACGCGCGTCCCTCGTCACCCGCCTCGGAATCGTCCAAGGCGTTGACGATTCGCTTCAGATGCATGCGCAGGGTCAGTTGCATCTCAGGGTCGTTACGCAACGCGCACGCCTTCTTCAGCTGCTCCGACGGCGACATCGAGCTCAACGTCGGGGCGTCGTCCAGCAGTTCGATCGACTCGTGCAACGAACGGATCAGGAGTCGATCGGTGAAGAACGACCGCATGTTGTCCAGGTCCCGCCGGATGCAGAGGCGGGACAGTTCGTCGGACGGCCCGCCCTTTTCTCGAGTGAAGTCGCAGAAAATCTCCAACGGATTGTCGGCATCCGCGTTTTCGACATCCTCGCTCACCTCGCCGTGCAGCATCTTCCGGGCAGCTGCACCCAGTCGCAGGGGCATCTGGAACAGCCTGAGCGACAGGATCGAGATAAGGAGCGACATGGCCTCCGCCGGCGGCATCTTCGGACCGAAGAAGCGCAACAGCCGCAGGATGTCCGTGCCGATGGGCAGGATCGCTCCGGGCACCGCGAACCCGTCGTCGCTGCGCTCCCGCTTCGGCGCGATCTTCTGGCTTCCCTCGAACTCCTCCAGGAGGAAGAGCTGCAGCAGACTGTTGATGTCGATCTCAGTCTGGCCGTCGTATCCGGGAGTCGCCGACGGCATAGGGCCGACTTCGACACCTCGGCCAAAAACATTCATGAAAATTTGCTTGATTTCAGCAGTGGGGTTCTCGACCTGGTCGCGCTCCAGTGAGGCGACCATGCTCTTGTACGCCAGATCGTCCGCCTGCCTGTTCCGGATTCGGGTCACCAACCCGGACCGGTAAGTGGCGATCGTCAGCGGCTGCATGTAGTCCATCTTCTCGCTGGCGCCGATCTTCATGATCGACGTACGCAACCAGCCATCGAGGAAGTCTCGGCCGCTGCTGTTGGCGAAGCCGACGAGGCCGTCAGACTTGCTTAATCCATCCAGATAGTGCTGATAGCCGTTCTTGTCCGCCTTGATGGTGGCCTTCCGACCCTGCTTCACGGCCATCTCGAGAATGGGCGTCATCATGCGATCGATGTCCACATCGCTCAGCTCGCAGGGCACCATGAGCCAGAAAGCGACACTGTTGAGATCCGAGAGCTCTTTCGGAATCGCGAAAGTCATGAGAGTTCCAGGTGGATTCGCTGGCCTTGCCGCACCGCTGCAGCAGTCGCCCCGGCCGGGTCGATGATCTGAACCTTGGTCGCACTCTGCCTGCGGAGTTGAGCGGCGAAGCCGTCGAGTTCCTGCCGAACCGCGTCGGAGTGGATGTCGTTGAGGATTTCGCCGTCCGCCGCCCGCAACAGCAGTTCGACGGAGTCGAGGGTGAGCGGGGTGCTGGGCCCCGCCTCATGCTTGAGCGTCAGCCGATCCGGGATCGACTCGACATAGTCGCGGCTACCGCCATCGGCATGGAGCGTGAAGTGCGCCTTCGGAATCGCCTTGAGGACAGCCCAGCCGCTACTCAGGTCACCCTCCCGGATCGCGAATCCATCCCGGCTGTAAAGCGGTGCTCCGACCAGCCGGCTCGCACCGAGCAGAAGGCGCTCGAGATGGCGGTCGTCGTTCACGTCACGGAGCATCTCGATGAAGTCGGGAAGGTATCGGTACGCCCGCACTCGGTCGCGCGTGACCGCACCGTTCGTGGACCACGTGCCCATGTAAAGGCCGCGGAACGCCGCTGCCGCCGTACGAGGGTTGAACCGGGCCGGATCCGAGATCAGGTTGCGGTCCATCCGTGCGGCCCGCTCGACGTCGGGCGCCGCCACCAGAGCGGGATCCATATCGGTCCACTCCCGCACCAGATAGTCGCCGCAGTGGGGGTCGAAGGCGAGATCCGCGAGCGAGCGAGGGCTGTCACGGGAGAGGTCGAGACCGTTGGCTCTAGCCTCGTGCACCTTGGCACAGGTCAAATCCCCAGTGATGAGCCACGCGATCGCCGACCGTACGTCGCGGAATGTCGCCCGCCGGCGCCGTCGCAGGTGGCTAATCAGGATCAGTTCGACGGTGGCCTCGCGCGCACCGGTGCGCAGCGCGGTCGCATTTTTCCGGATCGGGCAGACATCCCGTGAGGTACACGAGGAACAGATGTCCCAGCGCTGGTCATCGACGAAAGTGTCGATGATGTCGGCCGCGAGGCCGGTTCGCTCCAAGTTGGCGAGCGCTCGTTGCTTGAGGTCGACGACTGTCACCTGGGGTGTCGCGGGCGCTCCTTCGTGGATCTGCCGGCGAACCTGCTCAGCGATCTCCTCGTAGGGATACTCGAAGTCGGTGAAGAATTGGAGCAGCCGACCGTCGTTGGCGGCGATGAGTGTAGTTCGCCCCGTGGAGTCATCCGGGTCACCGAGAGCCGCTTGGAGAAGGTCGTCCGAGGAGGCGCCGTCATGGGATTCGCTGGCGTCATAGACCGCGTGGTAGGAGCGGCTGTCCCGATCGATTTGCCATCCTGACGAATCGACACGGATCTCAGTTCCGCCATTCTTGAGAAGTTCGGCACGAACCTTCTCCAGGAAGGACGTCTTTCCGTCGCCGGGGTTGCCGGTCAGCAAGACAGTCTGCAGATCGCCCTTGAGGATCGCGGGCATCAACTCGTAGTCGAGCCGCGTCGGAACGTACGTCTCCTTCGCGAAGGCCTCATCGAGGCCCCGGTTTCCGCTGTTGCCGCCAGTGCTGCCGCGATAGAGGGACCGCAGATGGTCAACGGTCTCGTTTGTCCGAATCTCTCCAGGAGACTCCGGATCCGGCTGCGCGATCTCGAGGAGCCGGTCCAGTTCCTCGGCGTCGGCGGGCCGCTTCGCCGGATCCGGCTCCAGCGCCCGGAAGAGGGCGTCGAGGAAAGCCGCGCCCTCCGGTCCCCACTGCTCCCGCTCGCTCTGGGTAGCCGGGGCCGGCGTGCTGTCGCGCATCGGCCCGTCTGCGGCATCACCCACATAGGGGGCACGACCCAGCATCGCGATGGCGAGGCTCGCCGCGAAGGAGTAGAGGTCGCTCTGCACCGAAACGTGCGCCCCGTCGAGAACCTCCGGCGCCATCACAGCCGGGGTGCCAACACTGCCCTGCTTGCCGATGACGGCCGCGAGACCGAAGTCGATCAGAAACGCTTCATCGTCCGGGTTGATGATGATGTTGCCGGGGCTCACATCGGCGTGTACCCGGTTGTGGCGATGGATATGGCTGAGCGCGTCAAGGATCCGCTTGGCGATGCGACGGGCCAGAGTCAGGTCGATCGGCGCCTGCCGGGATCGCTCCCGGAGGTTATCGCCGGCGATGTACTCCAACACCAGAAAGCCCGGGAGCTTCTTGAGCTGGATGTCGTAGACCTTCGCGCAATTCTCATGCCGGACGAAGTCAGCGAACGCGTACTCGGTTCGCGCCGCGGACTCGGCGCGATGGAACTCCTTCAGCACCATCGGCTGCTGACGGTCCTCATCCCAGGCCTGCCACGTTGTCGCGAAGCTGCCACGACCCAGCTGGCGTTTGATCACGTAACGCCCCTGGATCGTCTCGCCGACGGCGAACTCGTTCGTCTCCGGCTGTGGCGGCTGGGAGGACGCATCCGCTTGCCGTAACCGGTCAACCACCTGCTGCGCGGTGAGACGTCGTTTCGGATCCGAACTCATGCAATCGAGGAGCACCCGGCCGAGCTGGTCGTGATCTTGAAGCCGCTCACCGATCACAGCCGCATCCGGAGTCTCGGCGATGTCGCCGATCAGCCAACCACCCATCGCCAAGGCCAGCGAGTAGACGTCGGATACCGGGGTCGCCATGACCAGGCTATCGGCGCACTCGGGAGCACGATAAGGCTGCGCTAGGTCGCCCTCGTCGACGAACAGCGCGATGCTCTGCTGGCCACTGATGCGGGCGTAATAGAAGTCGCTGAAGCAGACCCGCATCTGGCGGCCGAGCCAGATCCGGCGGGGATGCAGCCCTCGGTGAAGGATCTGTGACTCGTGCACCTCGGCCAGCGCTTGGAAGGCGTCTCGGACCACTTCCCGCGCCAAATCGACCGAGAGCGGTCGGGCCGGGTCCTGCTCGAGGAGTGATGCGGTCAGATTCCGAGCGTCCAATGGTGGGACAACCGCGACGACGAGCCATTGGTGGTCCTCGTCGCGGAACACCGGGTGGGTCTGCCAGGCTCGGCCCTGGGTGGCAAGGCTGCGGATCGCCCGCTCTTCGCGGCGGATGAAGGTCTCGGGGTCATCCCCGTCCCAACCGTAGAGCGGGTAGCACCGCAGCAAAACCTCCTGGCCGTCCTGCCGGGCACGAAAGCAGCGGGCACGGCCGACGCGGGCGAGTTCCTGCTCAACGATGTACGGCCCGATGGTCCGCACCCGTGGGTCGCGCTGGCCCAGACCTCGCAACACGGTTAGGGCGCTGCCGCGAACCGCTGTCAGACCGGCAGCGGCCGCCTTGTCCAGACTGATCAACGTCTCCGCCGCCTGCGACAACGGAAGGACCAGCTCGCGGGAGTCGTGCTCCCTGGTCGCGAGCAACTGCAGCTTCGGGTGGCTCAGCACCACACCTGCGACCACACGCTTCTGCTTCTTCACGGCATCCGCCCAGTGCGGGACCTTGTCCCGGAGCCAACCAGCAACCACGCGCGCCAGGTGGTTCGCCCGGTCCAGCGGGTTCGGACGGTACTGATCCTTGACCTGCCACCGGTTGTCGCCCGCAACGATCCGCGGACCCCAGGACTTCTCCTCGAGAAGGAAGATCAGCTGCTCACCGACAACCAGAAGGTCGACGTCATCACGGTCCTTCCCGGGGAGCTTGCGTCCCGCGAGGATCTCCCAACTCGCCGGCAGCTCCGCGGCGAGGTGCTCGGCCGTACGTTTCTCGCCCGGCCCTTCCCAGTCCCCAAGGACCATCAACTCCGCCACGTGTCATGCCTCCACGGGATAGTCGTCTGGCCACGTCCAACGACGTGTGTAGGTCGGTAGCGCCCGCAGGCGGTTCAGGTAGTAGCCGTCTTTGGAGTACGTAACTACCAGTTGGTCTCTCGCCCGGGTGGCTCCGACGTAGCCAACCCGTGGCCAACGGGCGTTCTCCGGTGAGTCCGGCTGAGGCAGCCCTTCCAGCCCCACCAGGAACACCGCCGCGAACTCGTACCCCTTGGCCGAGTGCACAGTCATCACCGTCACGGCCGGGGTGTCGCGTTGGTACGCGTCGGCCTCGTCATTTCGGACCACCTGGTACGGGATATCACGGCCGGCAAGCGCCCGGCACACGGCACCGATGTGTCGCCGGTAGGTGACCAGGATGCCGATGTCCTGGGGGCGGCGGCCGTCGGCCAGTAACAGGTACGCATCTGTTGCCACCGCCTCGGCCTGGCCAATCGGCGACTCCGCCCACACGAGATCGACCGGTTCCCCCTCAGGCGCGTAGTCGATTCCCTCGATGGTGAACGCCGAATCGAGCGCGGCGGCCACCCGCAGGATCGGCGCAGTACACCGATAGGGCTGGCCCAGAGTGATCTCGCGAACCGACCGCCCAGCGAGCGCCTTGGAGACATCGACATCTCGATACAGCGCCTGGTCCTCATCACCGGCAAGGAGGACGCCGCCCCGGCCGGGACGAAGGGTCTCCAATGCGAATCTCGTCCAGGCCGGCAGGAAATCCTGCCATTCGTCGACAAGAATGGCGTCCACTGCGGGTTGGATGCCCCGATTCTTGGCTACCTTCAAGTCCGCGTCCGCGCGCTCCTCGTCGCCCAGGTCGATGCGATGGCGCTGGGAATGCGCGAATCGGCCGAAGGTACTCACCCGAACCGTTGGCTGATCGCTGACAAGGCCCCGCAGGTACGGAACCAGCAAGCGATTGAAGCACAATATCTGAATAGTCCAGTTGGGGTGATTCTCCGCAAGCCACCGGGCCCGGGCCGCCAACACGAGCGTCTTGCCGCTCCCAGGCGGACCGCGCAAGATCGCCACATCCGGAATGAACTGGGTAGCTATGTCCGACTGCCGAGTATCGAGGCGCAACCGATAGCCCGCGCGCTCATCAGCTCCCTCGTCCGAGATCGAACGCACCGGAATCGTGGGAAACACCAACGCCGGCGCGAGCTTGCGCTCGCAGTCGTCCAACAGCTCAGCTGGCACGTCCGATTCGAGCCAGCCGGCGACCCAACTCCCGTCAGCCAACTCGTCGGAGCCGAGCAGCACCGGCTCACCCGTCGACGAGCCCGAGACGAGCACACGCCGCTTGAGCGGAAGATCAGCAACCTCAGATATGTCCTGCCGCAGGCTGGCAATCTTTCGATTGAGCGCCACTATCAGCGTGCGGTCTTTCGGGTCAATAGAACCTTCAGCCACATCAATCGCAAGCAGCCCACGCTTGGAATCGAGTATGAGCGCGTCCGGCCAGTCAGTTCCGTCGGGCCGGAACACTCGCATCCCACTTTTCTCGCAAGAGTGCGTCAAAAGCTCTAACAGGTCACTCCGGCGCATCACCAAGATTTTCTACCACAGTGCGCCAGTCCATGAGCCCGCCAGGTACCTAGAAATATGCTCCCATTTTGACAGCCCAACCGTTCATGGGTGCTTCCTGATCGATGCCTTTTGTCTAACCACAATCTTGTCGGACAAAAGGGCACAGATTGGTCGAAAGTTACTCGATGACGCGGGCCAGGGCCTCGGATCGTTCGCCTTCGTGGAAGTCGGCGGGGTCCTTCTCGCCGCGGGCGTACGGCAGGCAACGTTCCACCAGTTCCGGCGCCGCGCCGGTGCGTTCCGCCAGCCAGGTGATCCACTGCGGCAGCAACCGGATCAGCTCTTCGACGAAGTCGTCGAGGTAGTAGTTGCGCAGGTGGGTGACCATGTACGCGACCCGGTGCGGCGGGCACGTGAAATACAGCGACGGCGTCTCCGACTTCCACGAGTCGGCCAGTTCGGCGGCCGCCTCCTGCAGGTCCGGGGTCGCCGCAGTGCCCTGTTCGGCGAGCCAGGCGACGAACTCGTCGGCCACCTCATCGCAGTCCACATCAACCGAAGCCGCGTCCGGTTGCGATTGGAGCACCACGTAGGACAGCTGACGGCAGCGGTAGTACTCGGCGAACTGTTCGGGCGACTCGCCGCCGGTTTCGAGCAGGCCCTCCAGCCTCGGCATGACTTCCGCGAGCAGGCCCGGCTCCCACGATGTGCCGTCCGATGCGACGGGGCCGACGCCTGCCCGCCACTGTTCGGCCGCCTGTTCCGCCGATGCGTAGTAGCCGCTGTGCACGGTGAGCGGCCGGTACGTGCAGGCGTCGATGTCCCACAGGTACCAGCGATGCGTCTCGCCGGCGGGGAAGGCAGCGACGACCCCGATGCGGCTGCCGTACCGGTCACGGGTCCACCGCACCTCGGACGGCGCCGGCGTCTCCGGCAGGGCCGGCAACTGGGTGCCACCGGGCAGGCTGCGCAGACCGGGCAGGTCTTGCTCGAATGCCTGCTGGGCCAAGCCGTAGGGCACCACAGCGGCCACCGCAGCCAGGGCCCGCCAGGCGGGCAGCGGGTCCCCTCCGGCGGTCAGCGCGACCTGGACCGCTGCGATCGCCCGTTCGACCAGCACCCGGGCGAACGTGTCCGGTGACACGTACTGCTCGATGCCAGGCCCGCTGGCCAGCTCGTGCAGGATCGGCCCAAGACGGGCGCAAAGCTCGTCCTCGCGGGCGATCGCGTCGCCGTTCGAGGCCGCCAGGTCAGCGACGAGCCCGTCCGCAATAGGGCGGGCACGCTCGCGTCGGGCGGCGTCGAGCCGGTCTCGCCGTCCAAGAACCTGCCCGATGACCGCCGCGGCGGGAGGCGGCGCCGAGGAAACCGGTATCCGCGCCGGGGTGGGCTTGCCGGACTTCTTGTTCTTGCGCTTGCCCGAAACGGGCATCCCGGCACTATAGAGACCGTCACCCGTTCAGGTACGGACCTGCCCGGACGATAGGGTG
The DNA here is from genome assembly GCF_036053395.1 of Actinoplanes sp. NBC_00393. NCBI lineage: Bacteria > Bacillati > Actinomycetota > Actinomycetes > Micromonosporales > Micromonosporaceae > Actinoplanes > Actinoplanes sp. NBC_00393. Next base: position 5,836,328 of record NZ_CP107942.1, read on the forward strand.
GGCGACATGCCGGAGTCCCAGACCTCGTCGTTCGGGCTGGATGATTTCAGCCTGGATGACCGGCTCCGCCTCTTCAGCTATGTCAATGCCGAGAACCGGCTCGCCTACCTGTGGGTGCTGCGCGCCTTCGAGGCCGCACGCACCTCCTACCAGGTGGTTCTGCACACCTCCGAGGTGCAGGACGCACTGGTCCGGCTCGGTCAGGACCCGGCCGTCCTCGAACTGCCGCGGCTGCTGGACGCGCTCGTCGATTGGGGTGTGCTCGACCGCAGCCAGGACGGGGCACGCGCGGCCACCCTGGCGGAGTACCGCAACCGGCATTCGGTCTATCAGTTCACCGAGGCCGGATACCGTGCCCACCGCGCGGTCGAGTCCGTTCTGGCGGCCGGGCTGGACGACAGCACCCTGTCGCGGCTGGTCTTCGCCGACCTGCTGGCCGACCTGAAGGCGCTCACCGCGGCGAACGAGAGCGGCGACGCCGAAGAGGTCTACCGCAAACTGAACCGGCTCGACCGGGCGCTCGCCGATGTGGCGGAGCGGGCGGCCCGGTTCTATCACATGCTCGGCGATCTGAGCCGCACCCACGACGTGCGGCCGGAGGCGTTCCTCGCGCACAAGGACGCGCTGCTCGCGCATCTGCGCGACTTCCACGACGAGCTGCAGCGGTACACGCCGCGCCTGCGCGAGGCCGTCCTGGAGGTCGAGGCCACCGGCCTGGACCGGATGATCGAGGCGGCCGCCGAGGCTGACGAACGGCTCTTCGCCACCCCGGCCGAGCGGCTCGCCGACTGGCGGCGCCGCTGGGAGGGGCTGCGCTCGTGGCTGGCACCGGACAACGACGCCCCGAGTGAGGCCGACCGGCTGTCCGGCGCCACGATGGCCGCGATCGGTGACGTGCTGGCTCTGCTGCGCCGGGTGACCGAGGCCCGCCGCGGCGGCGTCAGCCGGGAGTCGCAGCTGCGGCATCTGGCCGCCTGGTTCACCGGGGCCGGCTCGGACGAGGCGGCGCACGCGATCTTCGAGGTGGTGTTCGGGCTCGGCGGGCCCCGCCACGTCGGTGTCGGCTACGCCGACCCGGAAGCCGTGCCGAGCCGTCTGTCCTGGTGGGAGGCACCGGCCGTGGAGCTGTCCCGGTCGCTGGTGCAGTCCGGCCGGATGCCGGGGCAGGGCAACGGCCGGCCGGCGCGGATCGAACGGTCGGACGCGTCGCGGCGGGCGCTGCGCGAGCGGCAGGTCGCCGACGAGCGCCGGCAAGCCGAGGCCGCGGCCGGCCTGGTGAAAGCCGGGGACGGGCCGATGATGCTGGACGACGCTCAGGCCGGGGCGCTGCGCCGGCTGCTGGACATCGCTTTGGCGGCGCGGCAGGCCAACCAGCGCGAGGTGCCACTCGCGGCGGCAGCTTTCGGGGTACGCCTGACGCTGACCCCAAGCCCCGGCCGGTTCAGCACCGTGCACACCGCCTCCGGCCTGCTGCACCTCGACGGCTACACGCTCACCGTGAGCGCCGCCGAGCACACCACGGTCCGCCGGGAGCCTGCCGCCGCATGAGGTTCGCCGCCGAGATCTCCGACCTGGAACTGGCCGACTACCAGCGGGCCGTGCGGCTATTGCTGCGCCACCCGCTGATCACCGCGGTCTTCCCGGACGAGAAAGCGCTGCCCCGGGTCCGCCGGTTCTCCGCCGAACTGCGCCGCGACCTGTCCGAGGCGTTCGGCTACCGGCTGGAACTGCACGGCGGCACCGCCCGGCTGGTGCGGACCGCCGACCGGCTGGAGACCGACCGGCCGGCTCTGTCGCGCACCGGCCGCCCGTTCGACCGGCAGCGTTACGCGTACCTCTCACTCTGCCTGGCCACGCTGGGCCGCGCCGGTGTGCAGATCACCCTGACCGAGCTGGCCGAGGCGGTCGCCGGTGACGCCAACCGGATCGTCGGGCTCGGTCTGGACCCGGACATCGGCGCGGACCGGCGGGCATTCGTCGACGCGGTCGCCTGGCTGGAGGAACGCGGCGTGCTGCGGCTGGCCGACGGCTCCAGCACCGCCTGGGCCAGTGACCCCGGCACCGGCGAGGCGCTGTACGACATCGCCCGTGACGCGGTGCTCGCCCTGTTCCGGCCACCGCGGGTACTGCAGCACATCGACTCGGTGAACGCCCTGCTGGAACGTTCGATGAGCAGCAGCGGCAACGCGGAACGGCGGGCCGCCGCCCAGGCCGCGCGCCGGGCCGTGCTGGAACGCCCGATCGTCTACTTCGACGACGTCGCGGCCGAGATCGGTAACCATCTGCGCGGTCAGGCCCTGCCGGCCGATCTGCATCGGCTGACCGGGCTCAGGTTGGAACGCCGCGCCGAAGGGGTGCTGCTGGTCGACACCAGCAACTGGTCGGTGGAACGGTTCCCCGGCACCGGGTCGGTGGCGCAGGCCGCGGTGCTGCTGGCGGTGGCGATCGCCGAGCGGGTGTCCGATCCGGACGGCCGCCGAGTGCGCCGCATGCCGATGCCGGATCTCGCCGAGGCGCACGCGAAGCTCGTCGGGCAGGTCGATGCGGGCCTGCCGGCCGGTGTGCCGATCGCGATGGACCCGGCCGAGGCAGCGCCCGAGCCGCCGCAGCAGGCTGCGGAAGGCAAGCTTCCGCTGGTCACCGACAGTTTCCTGCGGGAGGCGACGGCGGAGATCCTGGCGACGTACGGGTCCGCGTTCGGCGCAGCCTGGCATGCCGACCCGGAGCGGCTGCGCGGTGAGGCGGTGGCGTTGCTCGTACGATTCGGCGCGGTGCTCGCCGTGCCCGGCGGGGTCCTGGCCCGTCCGCTGATCGGCCGGTATCGCAGCACCGTCGCCCAGGTCAAACAGCGCACACTCTTCTAAGGATCGTCTTGGCACGCTTCGCACCCACCCGGGCCGGCATCGTCAACCTGTGGGACTACCGCGACGAGGAGTTCCTGTTCGTCGACGGCTGGCTGGTGCTGCGCGGCCCGAACGGCTCCGGCAAGACCAAGGCCCTCGAGGTGCTGTTCCCGTTCGTGCTGGACGGGCGGATCGAACCACGCCGGCTGAACCCGTTCGCCGGTGAGGACCGGACGATGAAGTCGAACCTGCTCTACCGGGGGCAGGAGGCGTCGCACGCGTACGTGTGGATGGAGTTCGGCGACGGCAAGCAGCACGTGACCATCGGCATCGGGTTGCGTGCGCACCGGCACAACGACCGGGTGACCCGCTGGCACTTCGTCGCCGACGGCCGCATCGGCGTCGACCTGTCGCTGCTGGACGCCGACGACCGGCCGGTGTCGCGCCGCGACCTGATCGACCGGCTCGGCGCCGAAGCGGTCCGCGACTCCGCCGAGGAGTACCGGCATCTGGTCGACGCCCGGCTGTTCGGGCTCGGCCCGGCCCGCTACGAGCAGCTGCTCGACCTGGTGCTGACGCTGCGCAAACCGCAGCTGGCGAAGGATCTCAACCCGGTGGAGCTGTCGCGCACCCTGCAGCGCGGTCTGCGCCCGGTGGAGGATCACCTGCTGGTCGAGGCGGCCCGGTCGTTCGACGACATGGAGGCCGTCGCCCGTACCCTCGAGGGGTTGATCGCCGCTGACACGGCGACCACCGCCTTCCTCGGCGTCTACGCCACCTATCTGCGCACCCACGCGCGGGCCGCCGCCGATGCGCTCACCGCACGCCGCGACGGTGTCGGCGAACGCCGGGAATCGCTGGCCGCCGCCCGGCGCGACAGCGCCGCCGCAGAACGCCTCGCCACCGACGCCGAGCAGCGGCTGACCGCGGCGCAGGGCGAGCCGGGCCGGCTGCGCGCCCACCTGGAGCGGCTGAAAGGGTCGGCCGCCTACCGCTCGCACGAACAACTCGCCGACCTGGAACGGCACGTCCACGACCTGGCCGACGCGGCCCGCCGCGCCGACGCGGGCGTCACCACCGAACAGGCCACCGCCGGCAAACGGCAGGCCGAATCGGTCACGGCCGCCGCCACGGCGCAGGAAGCACAGGTACGGGTGACCCGCACCGTCACCGCCCTGGCCGCCGAGGCCGAGACCGGTGGTGTCGAGTGGCGGCCCGGCGACGCGGACGCTGACGGGCTGGGCACCCGGCTGACCGCCCGCGCGGAGGCCCGCCGCGCTGACGTGCGGACCGTGCGTGAGATGGCCGGCCGACTCGCCGACGCCGAACGCGAGCACGTGCGCGCCGCCGAGGCCGACCGCGCCGCCCGGGCCGCCGTCGACGACGCGGTGACCGCCGAGCAGCAGGCGGTCGCCGCCCTCGACGCAGCGAAGGAACAGACCGTCGCCGCGGTCCACGCGTGGGGCGCCGACCACGACGCCCTGCTCACCGAACTCGGCCTGACTCACCTGCCGCACCACCTGGCCGACTCGATCATCCAGCCCGCCGACGACACCACCCTGCGTGACCTCTACGCGGAGCAGGTCGCCGCTCCGGCCGGCGCCATCCGCGACGACGTGTCCACTCTCGGCAGCCGCGCCGACCGGCTGGCCGGTGAACGCGACGAGGTGACCGCCGAACGGGCCACGATCGCCGCCGAACACGACGACGCTCCCCCGCCGTCACCGACCCGCCCGGCGCCGCGCACCGACCGGGCCGGCGCACCGCTGTGGCAGCTCGTCCGGTTCGCCGACGGCACCCCCGACGCCGAGGCCGCCGCGATCGAAGCAGCCCTGCAGGCCGCCGGGCTGCTCGACGCGTGGGTGCATCCGAGCGCCGAACAGACCGACGCCGCACTCGATGCCGGCGAACAGGACGCCTTCCTGCGGGCCGGCCCGCCCGCCGGCCGTTCGCTGGCGGACGTGCTGGTCGCCGAGGACCAGCAGTTCGTGCCGGCCGAACGGATCACCGCGGTGCTGGCCGGTGTCGCTCTGGACGATCTGACCGGCCCGTCCGCGGTCGCCGGGTCCGGGCGCTGGGCGCAGGGTGCGGGCGTCGGCCGGTTCGCCAAGCAGCACTGCGAATTCATCGGTGCGACCGCCCGCGCCGCCCGCCGCGCGGCCCGCATCGCCGACTGCGACCGCCGTCTCGCCGCCCTCGACGCCGAGATCGCCGAGGTGACGCAGGCCCGTGAGGCACGCCGCGCGGTGCTGGCGCAGGCGGACCGTGCGGGCGCGGCGCTGCCGCCCCGCACCGCGATCAACCAGGCCGAACGGGCTTGGGACCAGGCCGGCACGCTGCTTCGGGTACGCCGGGAGGCCGCCTCCGACGCGGCCGGCCGGCTCGACGCGGCCGTGGCCGAACAGGCGGCTGCCGGTGCCGCACTGCGGCGGGCCGTCGCCGAACGTGGCCTGCCGGTGGAACGCCTCGACGCGACGGCGACGGCGCTGGACCGGTTCGACCGGCTCGGCATCGAGCTGCGGCACGCCTACGAGACGGCCGAACGCGCCGCGGCCCAGGCCGACGACGCAGCCGAGCGGCACGCCGAGGCGGAACTGCGCGCGGAGACGGCCGCCCGCACCGCCCGCGACGCCCGGCTGCGGCATGAGGAGAAGGACGAGGAACTGCGCACCCTGTCGGCGGCGATCGGCGCCGAAGCCGCGCAGGTCCTGGCCGAGGTCGCACAGACCGAGCAGGCCGTCACCGCGGCGGAGTCGGCGCTGGACGCGGCCCGCGACGAGCACACCTCCGCGCTGCGCCAACTGGAACGCGCGAACGCCCGGGTCGAACTCGGCGAGCAGGCCGTCACCGAAGCGGTCGCCGAGGCCCGGCGCGAGGCGGTGCGGCTGCGCCCGTACGCCCAAAGTGATCTTCTCGGTCTGATGCGCTGCCCGCCGCACCTGCGGTGGCCCGCCGCCGAGACCGCGCACGACGACCTGGACCCGGCCGTCGTCGCGCTGCACGAGGCGATCCTGACCGCCACCCGTGAACTCAGCCCGACCGAGACCTCGCTGAAGCAGAGCGCCACCCGGCTGACCAGCGCGCTCACCGAACTGCAGGCGCAACTGCCGGCGGCCGGGCTGGACCACCGGCCGGAATGGGACACCGACGACGGTGTCATCGTCGTGCGCGTCGCCGACGAGCAGGGCCTCACCCCGGTCGCGCATTTCGCCGACCGCATCGCCGGTGAACGCCGCGACCAGGAACAACTGCTCACCGACGCCGAACAGCGGGTCTTCGAGGACGCCCTGCTCGGGCAGCTCGCCGGCCAGATCCACCGCCGCACGATCGAGGCCCGCGACCTGGTCCACGCGATGGACACCCAGATGCGCGCCCGCCGGATGTCCTCGGGCCTGACCGTCGGCGTCGGCTGGCGGCTCTCCGACGACCTCGACCCGGAGCAGCGTGAGGTCTGCAAACTGCTGGAACGCGACCCGGCCCGGCTCGGGCCCGGCCAGCTCACCACCCTGCGCCGGCACTTCGCATCACGCATCAAGACGGCCCGCGCGCAGGCACCGGAGAAGCCCTACCGGGAACTGCTCGCCGAAGTGCTCGACTACCGGCAGTGGCGGGTGTTCGCGTTCACCCTGCACCGGCCCGGCGGGGTCACCGAACCGCTCACCCGCGCCCGGCACAGCCAGCTCTCCGGCGGCGAACAGTCGGTGTCGCTGCACCTGCCGCTGTTCGCCGCCGCGAACGCCCTGTTCGGCTCGGCCCGGCCGGACGCGCCCCGGCTGCTCGGACTGGACGAGGCGTTCGCCGGCGTCGACGACAACGGCCGCGGCGAACTGATGTCGCTGGCCAAACAGTTCGACCTGGACCTGTTCATGACCGGCTACGACCTGTGGGCCACCCATCCGGCCGTCACCGGCTGCGCCCACTACGACCTGTCGCATTCCACCGTCGAGCACACCGTGTCGACGGTCCTGCTGGTCTGGGACGGCGCCATGAACATCGCCGACTTCGACGGCACCCTGGCCCGGGCGCTCGGTTCCCCGGAGACCCGGCGGGCACCCGCCGATGCCTGACCTGGCCGCCGACCCGGGCTGGCGGCGGCTACTCGCCGCGGCCCGGCGCAGCCTGGAACGCACCGGCGGCAGCCTCACCGGGTCGGTGTCGCTGGCCGCACCCGACGACGCCGAACGGCTCGTGGTGATCGGGGTGACCGGGGTGCACCGCCCGGCCGGGGTCAGCCGCGTCACGATCCGGCTGGCCGAACTGGACGCCTTCCTGCGCGACGCGCACGGCGTCGCCCTGACCGAGGCGGTCGGCGATTTCCGGGACCGGCCCGCCGAACGCGCCCGCGAATCGGCCGGCCGCGACGCCCTGCTCGCCGCTGCCGAGGCCGGACGGCACGCACAGCAACCCTGGTACGCCGACTTCCTGCAGGCGCTGCGCCGCGATGGCACGCTCACCCGCATCGTGCGCGGCGGCCTGCCGTTCTCCCCGGTGGTCGCGGTGCTCGACGCGCTGCCGGCGGCCGGCGAACCGATGCCGGTGTTCGCTGAACGGGTGCTCGGCGACACCAAGGCCCTCGCCGACGGCCCGGTCCGTGGCCTGGTGCTGCGGGCGCTGGCCCGCTGGCACGAGGTGCCGGCGCCGGTGAGCGCCGAACAGGAACGGGCCCTGTGGGAACTGGCCGGGGTGGTACCGGACGACCTCGCCAGTCAGGTGCTCGTGCTGAACCTCCCGGCCACCGGCGGCCTGCTCGGGCACTGGCTGACCGACGCCGCCGAAGCGCATGTGCCGTTGCGGGTCACCCTGCACCAGCTGCGGCTCGCCCCGCTGAGCATCGCGGTGCCCGAGGTCTTCGTCTGTGAGAACCCGGCGGTGCTGCGGGCCGCGGCCGGGCGGGCGAGCGGGGCGCTGATCTGCACCGAAGGCGTCCCGTCGGCAGCGGTCCACGCGATGCTGGCCGCCCTGCGCCCGGGCACGGTGATCCGCTGGCGCAACGACTTCGACTGGACCGGCGTCCGGCTGACGGGCGCCGCGCTGGCCCGCTATGCCGCCGCCGTGCCGTGGCGGATGACGGCCGCGGACTACACCGGCGCGGACGGGACCGGCATCGCCTTGACCGGGACCCCCGCGGTGACGCCCTGGGACCCGGACCTGGCCGCCGCGATGAGCGGCCGCGGCCGGGCGGTCATGGAGGAACGGCTGCTCGACGACCTCCTGACGGACCTCGAACGGTCAGGCTGACTGCTGCTTTCGGGAGAACCTTCGCCGGCGGGCCACATCGCCGCCGCTCGCGAGTGACAATGCCATCGTTGCGGCAGACGTCCGGAACCTTCGCGGAAGGAAGCTCATGACCGGCCTGTTCACCATGCGCAAGCACGATGAAGGTGCCGGTGTTGTCCGGATCCTGGTGGGCGGGGAGGTCGACAGCGACGCCAGCGCGGCGCTCGGGCTGTTCATCGCCAACGCTACCGAACAGCACGGCGTGCGGGCCCTGATCGTCGACCTGGAACGGGTGCCGCTGCTCACCGCGGCCGGGATTCGGAGCCTGCTGACCGGCCACGAGGCGGCGGCGCGGGTGGGATGCTCATACCAGCTCGTCAACATTCGGGAGGGCGTGATGGATGTGCTGCAGGCCGCCGGCGTGGAAGGGCTGCTGCTCGCCGGCCGGGACGCTTCGGTTCCGCGGTGAGGTGGGTGCCGTGCGGTGCGAGGTCGAGCCGATCGGGACGCGTCTGCTCGTACGCATGCATGGTGAACTCTGCCTGGCTGCCCTGCCGGGCGTGCGTGCTTCCCTGTTGAAATGCCTGGCCGAAAGGCCGGACGCGATCGTGGTGGATCTGAGCGACACGGTCGTCACCGAGCCCGCCGCGGCGACCGTCTTCCCGTCGGCGGCCCGGCAGGCGGCGCAGTGGCCGGGCACGCCATTGATGGTTTTCGCGCCCGATCCGGTCGTCGCGGGGCTGCTCACCATCGCTCACAGCACCCTGATGGTGCATTCCTCGCTCGAGGAGGCGCTGTCCGCCGAGGTGCGTTCGCGGCCGGCGTCGATCATCGAGACGATGCTTCCGGTGAGCGGGGCAGCACGGCGTGGTCGTGAACTGGCTGCCGACGCCTGCGCCCGCTGGAATCTGCCGGAGCTGCGCGGGCGGGCGAGCATCGTCGCGGGCGAGCTGGTGACCAACGGGGTCGTGCACGCCAACACGATGCTGGATCTGCGGCTGACGCTGGGCCGGCGCTACCTCATGGTGGCGGTGCGCGACGGCAGCACGGCACTGCCGGTCGCGGGGGTGGTGGGGGCCGCGCAGCCCGGGGCGCCGCGCGGTCTGCTGCTGGTCGAGGCGATGACCCAACGCTGGGGCACGCTTCCCGCCGCCGGCGGCAAGGTGGTCTGGGCGGCATTACCCCGCGGGGGTACGCGCACCCAGCGCGAAAACCGACCAGGGTGATCCACGCGCAGCGAGGAACGCAGCGACCGGAGGCCGGAGCGGCTGAAGTCGCAGCCGGGGGCCGGGTGATGTTCGGCCCGCGTCCGCCCGCACTCCCGGCGCACCGCTACCGCCGCCGCCCATGGACAGGATCGCCATCATCGGCTGCGGCGGCTCCGGCAAGACCGTCCTCGCCCGCCGGCTCGCCACCCGGCTCGGGCTGACCGTCAACAACCTCGACGCCCTGTACTACGACGACGGCTGGAACCCCGTGCTCTACCTCGACCTACCGGCCTGGACCTGCCTCTGGGGCATCACCCAACGTCGCCTTCGCTACCGCGGGGGTCAGCACGCCGACGGCGGCCACGACCGCATCACCTGGTCATTCATCAAGTACGCAATCGGCTACCGCCATTCCATGCGCCCTCGAGTCAACAGCCTCGTCGCAGAACACGGCAAACACCCGCGCTGCGTACGCCTGACGAGCCGTCGGCAGGCAAACCGCTTCACTGACCGGCTCGACGTCCCGCCAACCTGACCGTGATTTCGTGGAGGCGACCTTGTCCACCCCACGGGCACCCTTCATCGATCCCGGCCAGAACGCCCGATACTGGAGATCACTATGCGAGCCCGGCGGTGATGACTTCCATCGAAGCCTTGAACGCCTCGATCGCCTGCGTCCGGTATTGCGGTTTCTTGTCGCCCTTCACGTCCGTGGTGATGTAGTCGAATTGCGCATTCACCGAGACGTTGCCCATAACGGCCTCGAAGCGGAAGTTGTACTGGTATCCGTGGATGCCGCTCTTGCAGGGCTCGGCTGCGCATGGCAACTCGTCGGTCAAAGGATCCGCCTGGTCAAGGGTAAGCAGCTCCTCCGCCGTCTCGGGCGTGTACCTCGGGTAACTGACCTTCTGCATGTCTGCGTCCGTGTATCTGCCGTAATTGAACCTGGCCCGGCCGAAGACAGGCGCTTCGGTGGCCACCTCGTAGTACTCGCCGTCCGGTTCGATGCGGCACATCGGCGCGTTGGTCGCGAGTACTGCGTAGTGGAACTCGGGAGCGTATTGGACGGTCCCGTCGCCTGGCAGCGTCACGGTCCTGTCCAGCTCGTCGCAGACCGCACTGAGCTCGGCCTCCGTGGCTTGCTGGGCAGTGGACGCTGCCGGGTATGGCGACTGGGCGGGCGACGGGGGTGGCGTCTTCGGCTCGTCATTGCTGGGGTCGGCTGATGAGTCGCAGCCCGCCAGTAGAAGCGTGACGACGATGCCGGTCATCACTACTCGTCTCATCACCGGTTGGCCTCCGTCTGGTAGTCCTGGTCACCTGTGTCATCGCCGCCGGGGGTCGTGTCGTTGACATACGGGGGCGCGCCCGGAATGTGTACCTGCCAGCCGCTGCGGTCGGTGTCGCCCGCCCAGTCACGAGCTTGACTCGGTGCGGAGGGCTCGTCCCAGTCCTGCATAACGGATGTGAAGGCCTTACCGGCTTCCGAGTCAGTCGCCGAGTAGGCCTGCGCCGCCACCTTGATCTGCTCGCCCGCAAGATAGAGGCGTCCGCATGCGGTCCTCAAAAACTCACCGTACTCCGCGACCATGGCCTTGACCTTCGGGTCGGCCATGCCTTCTGATCCGTCCGCAGTGGCCAGCGAAGCATCGGCCGCTTGGACGTCGGCGATCTTCGGAATGAGCTGACGCTCGAAGAACTCCGCGCATTCGTAGCAGGTGTCGGCGAGCTCCAAGACGGTGTCGACGGCGATGTGGAATCCGTCGTCCCTGCTGCCACTATCGCCGGTGGCGGTGTTCTCGGTCAGGTCGTACAACTCCAGGTTGAAGCTGTGGTACCCGAAGACGGTGTCGCGGAGGCTGTAAATGCCGTTGTTGTAGTCGTTCTCCCGGGCGAACAGGTCGTCGGCTTGCTCGTCGAGATGATTCCAGAGGGCTGTCATCACCGCCTCGACGTCGTGGGCGTACGCGGTGTGTTTGATCCTCGGTGCGAAATTCTGCCCGATGATGCCGATGAGCTGGACACTGGCGCCGAAAGCTCCCAGAGCCGGGTTCCAGCCGCCGGCGATGCTGAGCGCCGTGCCCATCCCCTGGAAGGTCTGCCACACCGGGTTGAGGTCGGTGGTGACCTCTTTGGTCTCATCGAGTGCCTTGCCGGCGTCGCTGAGGATCTTGAGGGAGCCGGAACGCATCTCCTGGATGATCGTGCCTCGGGCGCTGTAGAGGTTGTGGAGGCTCGCGGCGATCCCGGCCTGGTTGTGCAGGGTCGGAGCGATCGAAGCGAAGAAGCCGCCTTTGAGTTTGTCGGCGGCCAGCCCGGTCCAGCCGACGAACCAACCCGCGACCCGACCGTCCTGGCCGATGAGCTTGCGAATCTTGTTGCTCAGATCGGCGTTGCTCGCGGGCGTGAAGCCGGCGTCAGAAGGCGCGGACTCCAGGCCCAGGGGACCGCCGATCGCAATGAGCGCTTACTGCGCTTTCTCAATCGCGCGCTGATCATGTCTGTCGAACTGCGGCAGTTTGCCGAGAACCGCGCTGCCTTCAGCGTGGGCCCAGTACTCGACATGCTGCATGATCGAATTCATGCCGCAGATGACCTCGCTCGGCGCAACCACCTCATTGCCGTAACGATCGATCGTGAACAACAGCCCAGAACCCGACTGCGGGGCGTTGATACGTCCCGGACAGGACGGCACGCCACCTTGCTGGTCACCCTGCGCCCATTCGACGACCTCGCAGGGACCGTAGATGAGGTGGAGCCGGTTGATCGGATCCCAGTAGTCCCAGAGGTCCTCCCCATAGGGAGCCTGGTACCGATGGAAGGCGGTCTTGAACGGACTGTTCTCCCAGCAGGCGGCCGCGACTTCTTTACGCCAACGCTTCGTCAGAGCCTTGCGGAACGCGTTCACTTCGGCTTCGAGCACGGCGTAGAAGTTGGTGTCGTAGATGATGCCGCCGGACACGTCGACCTCCCCCGTGCTGATCTAGTGCCTCGTCATGCGGCCTTGAAGGGGTAATCCGGGTGGCGGATCTTGGAGTTGGTCGCGTATCCGGTTTTCGGTCGGGCGCGCTGGTTGTGCCAGCGGATGTAGTCGCCGATCGCGGCGTCCTGCTCGGTGTGTGACTGGTGGTCGGTGCCGTTGAGCGCGAAGTAGCGCAGGGCGGCGAACTCGGCCTCGATCCAGTTCAGCCAGGAGCTGTAAGTCGGCAGGAACACCAGCTCGACGGCGTTGGCCTGACACCAGGCCCGGACGCTCGGGTGTTTATGCGGGGAGAAGTTGTCCAGGATCAGGTGCAGCGTTTCGCCTGGCCAGCGACGACGCAGGCTCTTGAGGAAGTCGAGGAACTCGCTGGAGCGTTTGCGGTCACGGATCCGGTAATGCAACTTCCCGGTGGTCAGGTCGAGGCTGGCAATCATATGCCGCACCCCGTGATCACGGTGGTAGGTGGCCCGTAGTCGGACCGGCCGGCCCTGCGGTTTCCAGGCTTTGCCGGGCCGTGGCTGCAGGTTCAAGGGCCCGAACTCGTCGACGCAGACGACCCGGCCGCCGGCGGGCGGGTGGTCGTAGAGATCCAGGACCCGGCGCATCTTGGCGACGAAGTCCGGATCGTTGCTGGCCTTCCACGTTTTCGACTGCTGCCAGCTCACGCCGCGTTCGTGCAGGATCCGCCGGACGGTCTCCACGCTGATCGTGCTCACCTTGCCGGTCTCGACCAGGTAGTCACGCAGTTTCGACAGTGACCAGCAGGAGAAGGGCCGGCCGAGGAATCGGGGGTCACACCGGGCGATCACGCAGATCCAGTCGCGGGTCTGCTCACTGATCTTGTTCGGTGCGCCCCCTCTCCATTTTGGGTTCAACGCGTCGAACCCCCTGTCGTTGAACGCGTGGATCACGTCACGGACGTAGTCGTCGGTGGCCTTGAGCAGGTACGCGATGTCCGCTGCCGGCTGGCCCTGCGCCGACATCAGAACGACGATCGCCCGGCGCAGCTTGACCGGATCCTTCGCGGTACGGGTGATGCGCTGCAGCCGCTGACCTTCCGGCATCGACAACGCCCGCACGAACACTTCCGGGCGTCGGCCCACCCGGCATCACCTCCCACACAGCAGCGAGAGGATCAGCCTGCCCGAACGTGCTCAGATCCGATGGATTACACGGCCAAGGTTCAAAGACGAGGCACTAGCGCGAAGCTGGTGGCCACGAGCCGGAACGTCGGCGCTGCTGTGGACCCTCGAAGTGGTACACGCCGAGGAGAAGCCGCGGGTTCACTGCTCGCTCATGTTGAGCACGAAGTCGGTACAGACGACGAAAGTCGCAAGATCAGAGGGTGCCGGCCGAACGGACATGGGCCGGATCGTGGGCGGTCTGACTCAGCCTTTGCGGGCCTGAGTGGCGACCCCTTCGACGAAGTAACGCTGGCACAGGAAGAACGCGATGATCATCGGAACCGTGGTGATCACCGCGCCGGCCAGGACGATTTCCCAGCGGGCCTCCCCCGCCTGCCCGAACTGGTCCAGGATCGCCTTCATGCCGCGCGGCATCGTGAACAGCGCCGGGTCGCGCAGGTAGATCAGCGGTTTCAGCAGGTCCGACCAGCTGGCCCGCAGTTCGAAGATGAACGCGACGATCAGCGCGGGCCGGCACAGCGGAATCGCGATGCGCCAGAAAAGCCGCCAGTAGCCGGCGCCGTCGACGCGGGCGGCTTCGAACAGTTCGCGGGGTACGCCGAGGAAGAACTGCCGGATCAGGAAGATGTAGAAGGCGCTGCCGAACAGGTTGCCGGCCCACAGCGGCACCTGGGTCGCCGCCAGGCCTAGCTCGTTCCAGATCAGGTAGGTCGGGATCATGGTGACCGCCCCGGGCAGCATCATCGTGCCGACGACCAGCGCGAACAGCGCGTTGCGGCCGGGAAACCGGAAGTAGGCGAAGCCGAACGCGACGATCGCGCTGGAGATGGTGACCGCTGCTGCGGCGGCGAGGGCGACGACGACGCTGTTGAGCAGCCAGGTGAGCACGGGCGCGGCGGTCCAGATGGCGGAGTAGTTCTCCGGCGCCCACTCGGCGGGCAGCAGCCGGTTGTCGAAGACGTCCGGGCGCGGTTTGAGCGAGGCGCTGACCAGCCACACGAACGGGTACACGAAGACCACCGCGGCGAGGGCCAGGATGATCCAGAACAGCCAGGGATGCGGGCGGCGGCGTTTGCCGGCCGGCGCTTCGGAGGCCGGAGCCACGGCCTGCGGCGTCTCGACAGCGGTCATCGCGCCTCACTCGCTCTCGTAGTAGACGAACCGCCGGCTGAGCCGCACCTGCACCACCGTGATGATCACGATGATCAGGAACAGCAGCCAGGCCAAAGCGGACGCATACCCCATGTGCAGGAACTGGAAGGCCTGCTGGAACAGGTAGACCACGTAGAACAGGGCGGCGTCATTCCCGTACGTCTGCTGGTTGGCACTTCCATAGAAGGCCGTATAAACCTCGTCAAAGGTCTGCAGCGACGCAATCGTGTTGATGATCAGCGTGAAGAACAGCGCCCCACTGATCATCGGCACGGTGACCGCCCGGAACCTCGCCCACGCCGACGCGCCGTCCATCTCCGCAGCCTCATACAGATCGCGGGGCACGTTCTGCAGCGCCGCCAAATAAATGATCACCGTGCTGCCGAGACTCCACGCGCCGATCAACACCAGACCCGGCTTGATCCACTGGCTGTCCACCGTCCAGTTCGGCCCATCGATGCCGACCACCCCGAGCGCGGAGTTGAGCACGCCGACCTGCCCGTTGAACAGCAGCAGGAACAGCACCCCAACCGCCACCTTCGGCGTGATGGTGGGCAGATAGAACAGCGTCCGGAAGAAGCCGGCCGAGCGGCGCCCGACGCGGGCGAGCAAGCTCGCCAGAGCAAGAGCCACGATCATGGTGACCGGTACGTGCAGCGCCGTATAAATCAGCGTGTTGGCGATACTCGTGCGCACCCGAGGATCGGCGAGCAGCTGCCGGTAATTCTCCCCGCCCACGAAGTCGGTGCTGGTCAGCACGTCGTAATCGGTGAACGACAGGACCAGGCTGGCGATCATCGGCCCGGCCATGAACACCGCGAACCCGATCAGCCACGGCGACAGGAACCCGAGCGCAGCCCAGGTCTCCCGCCGCCGGACAGCACTCACCTCAGGATCCGCTGTTGGCCTTGTCCAGCGCGGCCTGAGCCTGCTGCTGGGCTTCGGCCATCGCCTGAGCGGGTTTCTGCTTACCTTCCAGCACCCGGTTGACCGCGTTCTGCCAGGCCGCCTTGAACTCCTCACCGGCCGCCATCGCCGGCTCCGAGAACCCGGTCTCCTGCGCCTGCAGAACTGTCTGCACCGCCGGATCAGGCTTCACGATGTCCCGGAAGATCACCTCGTCAGCCTTCTTGTTCCCGGTGAAGACTCCGAGGAACGGTTTGTTCTCCTTCTGCCGTACCTCGGCCCGGGCCCTCGCCGCGGCGATCCAGGTCTCACTGTCGGTCATCGTCTTGATCCACTTGCAGGCCTGCCCGGCGTGCGGGCTGTTCGCCGGGATGGCCCAGGCGTTACCGGTGATCCAGTCGACCGGCTGCCCGTCGACACCGCGGAACGGCGCGACGGTCACCTTGGTCTTCGGCGAGTTCGCGGCGAGCACGTTGAGATAGAAGTCCTCCATCGCGAACGCGCCGAGCTGGTTGCTGGCGAACTGGTTCTTCGCGCCGAAGAAGTCCCACGAGTCGCGGAACGACTTGAAGTTCGACCAGCCGCCCTGCTCGTTGACCAGCCCGACGGTGTACTCGATCACCTCGATGACCTTCGGGTCGTTCAGCTGCGCCGTCTTGCCGTCGTCGCTGACCAGTGCGGCGCCGTTGGCACGCGCCCACAGCGGCAGGAACTCGGGCATCTTCGGGTCGAACCCGATGCGCTGCAGCTTGCCGCCGCTGGTCTTGGTCAGCCGCACCGCGGCCGTCGACAGTCCCTGCCAGTCACCGGTGTTGAAGCCGGACGGGTCCAGGCTGACCTCGGCGAACGCGGCGTCGTTGAGCATCAGCACGCGGTTGTTGTAGAAGTCGGGCAGTCCATAGAGCTGGCCGTTGAGGGTGGCCTCGGCGACCGCGGCTTCGCGGAACTGGCCCATGTCGATCTTCTCCCGGTCGACGCAGTCGCCGAGCGGGGTGAGCGCCTTCTTCACGGCGTAGGTGCCGAGCAGCCGCCGTTCCATGTAGACCAGATCCGGCGGGCTGCCGGAGGCGACCGCGGACAGGAACGCCTGGGCGTCGAAGCTGCCCTCGGCGGCGGTGGCCGAACTGGGGGCGATCGCGGCGTTGGCCGCGTCGAAACGGGTCTTGGCGATCTCGTCGCCGGTGCCGAACCCCATCATGGTCAGGTTCACCGCGGCGCCGTCGGTGTCCGCATCGGATCCCCCCACACCACCACAGCCGGCCACCAACGTCAGGACCAGGGCACTTCCCACCGCAAAGCGGATCGATCGGATGAACATCGTTGTTCTCCCATTTCCACTCGTTCCCCTGGCCGCAGCATAAGTGGCCGTCGATATAACCGCATGCGCTGATACGCAACGGCATTGTCGGCACTTGACACCATGAGGTGTGATTGACGCGGATCGTTTCGCCGATCACGGGTGGTGGTGTGGTGAGTTCCTGGATGCGCAGGCGGGATCACAACGTCTTCACGAATGCGTTCGTCCTGCTGGTGTGCGGTCTGATCACCGGTGTCGTGGTGGCCGCAGCCGTGTTCCCGTACGCGGCTATGTCCGGCCTGGCCGCCAAGGCCGGCGAGCAGACGTTCGCGAGCCTGCCCAGTGAGCTCAAGGCGTTCCGGTCCCCCCAGGTGTCCCGGCTGTACGCGTCGGACAACAAAACCCTGATCGCCCAGTTCCACGACGAGTTCCGCAGCGACGTCCCGCTCCGCAGCATCTCCAAGCCCATGCAGGACGCCATGGTGGCCGCCGAGGACCGGCAGTTCTTCGAGCACAACGGCGTCGACCTCAAGGGTGTGGCCCGGGCGCTGGTCAACAACAACCAGGGCGGCCCGAAGCAGGGCGCCTCGACGATCACCATGCAGTGGGTGCGGATGTCGCTGGCCTATTCGGCGAGCAACCCGCAGGACGTCGTGGAGGCCACCCAGGACACGCCGAAACGCAAGATCACCGAAATGAAGTACGCGCTCGAGGTCGAGAAGCAGCTGACCAAGGAGCAGATCCTGGAGCGCTACCTGAACATCGTGCCGTTCGGCAAACGGACGTACGGCGTCTATGCCGCCGCCCGGGTCTACTTCAACAAACTGCCGAAGGACCTGACCATCGGTGAGGCCGCCATGCTGGCCGGCATCGTGCGGGCGCCGTCGGGTTACGACCCGACCACCCCGGACGGCTACGGCGAGATCAAGCAGCGGCGCGACGCGTACGTCATCCCCGGCATGGTCGAGATGGGCGCGATCACCCAGGCCCAGGCCAATGCCGCGATCAAGGAGCCGATCCCGCGCAAGGCCCGGACGATCAGCAACGGCTGCGTCTCGGTCGGCACGAACAACTGGGGTTTCTTCTGCGACTTCTTCTACCGGTGGTGGATCAGCCGGCAGGAGTTCGGGCCCGCGCCGTACGAGCGGGAGCGCCGGCTCAAGAGCGGCGGCTACCGGATCACCTCCACACTCGACGTCAAGGGGCAGAACCAGGCTCGCAGCCGCATCGGTCAACTGATCTCGCAGGAGAACAAGAACGCGCTGCTGCTGGCCGCGGTCCAGCCCGGCTCCGGCAAGGTGCGGATGCTCGCGACGAACCGTAAGTACAAGCTGGACGACGCGGACGACCCGCAGAACCGGATCTCGTCGGACCCGCGCAAAGCCCGCAAGGGCATCCGCGGCACGTACCCGAACACGACGAACCCGCTGCTCACCGGCGGCGGCGACATCACCGGGTACCAGGCCGGCTCGGTCATGAAGATCTTCACGATCATCGCGGCGCTGGAGAACGACTTCCCGCTCGCCTACCCGATCAAGACCGAGAAGCGGTACAAGTCGAAGTACATCATCAACCGCAGCAACCCGTCGGCCTGCGAAGGCACCCATTTCTGGTGCCCCAGCAACTCTGGGGGCGGCGGCGAGGGCATCTACAACATGTGGACCGGCCTCGGCGCCTCGATCAACACCTACTTCGTGCCGCTGGAGGAACGGGTCGGCGCCGACAAGGTCGTCGAGGCCGCGAAACGCTTCGGCATCCAGTTCCGCGCGGAGAAGGACGCCGAGTTCGCCGCGCCCGGCAGCTCCCACCAGTGGGGCGCCTTCACCCTCGGCGTCTCCGCGACCACCCCGCTGGACATGGCCAACGCCTACGCCACCCTGGCTGCCGACGGCATGTACTGCCAGCCCACCCCGATCGAGCAGATCGTCACCAACGACAAGGTCAAACTCGACGTCGGCCGGCCCGAGTGCAACCGGGCCACCACCGAGAACGTGGCCCGCGCCGCCGTCGACGCGGCCCGCTGCCCGGTCGGTGACTCCGCCCGGCTCGGCAGTTGCGGCGGCCGCAGCACCGCCGGCAACACCCGCTGGACGGTCGGGCACCCGGTGTTCGGCAAGACCGGCACCACCGACAAGGACCGGACCGCCTCGCTGATCGCCGGCACCACCGAACTGGTCGTCGCCGGCTACCTGGTCAATCCCGATTACCAGGCGCACCGCGACCGGCTGCGCCACGAGCAGGTCAACCCCGCCGTGATCCGCACTCTCGCCGACTACATGGAGGGCAAACCCAAGGTCCAGTTCAAACGACCCGAGAGCCGCAAGATTGCGTACGGCGAGCAGCGCTCGATCCCCGACGTGGAGTGTGACTCGCTGCGCTCCGCCCGCAACCGGATCGCCCGCGCCGGCTTCTTCGTCTCGATCGGCAAGGAGGTCGAGTCCGAGTGCCCGGCCGGGACCGCCGCCGGCACCAACCCGAGCGGGCGCACTGTCAAGGGCGGGCCGGTGATCATCGAGGTCAGCAAGGGCAAGAAACCCGATCCGACCGAGCCCGGCACGCCGATCATCATCCTGCCGCCGGGGCCCCGGTGAGCGGCCACGCCGCCCAGTTCCGCCTCGACGAGGCGGTCGCCGACGTCTACGGCGACCTGCGCCTGGCACCGGTGCTGCGCCGGCTGCTGCGGCATACCGGCCGGCTGACCGGCTCGCTCGCCGGCAGTGTGTCGCTGATCGACGCCGGTCGCAGCTGCTACGTCAAGGCTGCCGAGTACGGCGCCCACTGCCAGCTCGGCCGCTCGTTCCCGCTCGACGAGGGTGCGACCGGCCGGGCGTTCGGCAGCCGCCGGCCGGTGGTGATCCCCGACTACGGGCAGATCCGCGCCGGGCATCTCGCCGCCGCGCATCCGGCCCGCAAAGGCCCGGCGGCCGCGGTGCCGATCTGGTGGCGCGGCGACGTGATCGCCGTCAACGTCGTCTTCACCCCCGCCGCCGGCGCCCTGTCCACCCGCGGCGTCGACCACCTGGAGGCGTTGTCGCAGGCAGCGGCCGCGGCAATCGTCGCCTCCGGCCGGCACGACCCGTCGCCGGCCACGGTCCGCGCCGACCTGCGCTACACCGCCCCGGCCGGGCCGGCGCCGTTCACCCCGCGCGAGGCCGAGGTCCTGCAACTGCTGCGCCAGGGCCTGACCTACCGGGAGATGGCCGGCCGGCTCGGCCTGTCCGCGAAGACCGTCGAGAAACACGTCGCCGCGATCATGCGCAAGACCGGCACCTCCAACCGCACGGCCGCGGTCGTCACCGCCCTGGACAACGACTGGGTGGGGAATCTCCCCCATATCGGAGTGCACCCGAGCCGGTCTTGACTGGCGGCATGCCCGTCGTCGCCATGAAGGACCTGCTCGACCGTGCCCTCGCGGACCGGTACGGGGTGGCCGCCTTCAACATCATCAACGACCTGACCACCGAGGCCGTGCTCGCCGCCGCGGTCGAGGAACAGGCGCCGGTCATCCTGCAGACCTCGGTGAAGACCGTCCGCATGTACGGGCGCCGGCAGCTGTTCGACATCGTGCGCACGTTCGCCGACGCGGTGCCCGTACCGATCACCTTGCACCTGGACCACTGCCCGGATCGCGCGGTCATCTCGGATTGCCTGGCCGGAGGCTGGAATTCGGTGTTGTTCGACGCCCACGAACTCGACGTGGCCGACAACCTCAAGCAGACCACCGAGGTGGTCGCCGAGGCCCGCCGCACCGGCGCGCACGTCGAAGGCGAGATCGAGGGCATCCAGGGTGTCGAGGACGACGTCGGCTCCGACTACGCGCCGATGGTGCAGAGCCTGGAAGTGGCCGTCGATTTCATCCGGCGCACCGGCGTCGACTGTTTCGCGCCGGCCATCGGCAACGCGCACGGCCAGTACAAACAGGCCCCGGTGCTGAACGCGCAGCGGGTCAGCGACCTGGTCGCCGCGACCGGCATCCCGATGGCCCTGCACGGCGGCACCGGCCTGTCCGACGACCAGTTCACCGATCTGATCGCCCGCGGCTGCGCCAAGGTCAACATCTCCACCGCGCTGAAGGAGACGTTCATGCAGTCCGGCCTGGAGTTCCTGCGGGAGGCGGGCGAGCGCGGAAAGTGGGATCCGCCGTCGCTGTTCCGGCATCAGCGGGCCGCGGTCATCGAGATGGCCCGCCGGCACATCCGGCTGTTCGGCGGGTCGGGGCGGGCCTGGTGAGCGCGCTGATCTTCGACTGCGACGGGGTGCTGGCCGACACCGAACGCCACGGCCACCTGCCCGCTTTCAACGAGACGTTCGAGCAGTTCGGTCTGCCGGTGCGCTGGTCGCCGGACGAGTACGCCGAGAAGCTGAAGATCGGCGGCGGCAAGGAGCGGATGGCGTCGCTGTTCGCCGATCCGGCCTTCGCTGCGGCGGCCGGCGACGCCGACCGTACCGAGCTGCTGCGCACCTGGCATCAGGCCAAGACCGCGACCTTCAAGCATCTGGTGGCCGCGGGCCACCTTCCGGCCCGGCCGGGCATCGCCCGGATCATCCACGAAGCACTCCAGGCAGGCTGGACGGTCGCGGTCGCCTCCACCTCAGCAGAGGATTCGGTACGCGCAGTGCTCACGAACGCCGTCGGGAAAGACGACGCTGCCCGCATCCCGGTGTTCGCCGGCGACGTCGTCCCGGCCAAGAAACCCGACCCGGCGATCTACCAGCTCACCGTCGACCGGCTCAGCCTCGACCCGGCGGACACCCTGGTCGTCGAGGACTCCCGCAACGGGCTGCTCGCCGCCGTCGGCGCCGGGCTCGGCTGCCTGGTCACGGTCAACGGCTACACCCGCGACGAGGACTTCAGCGAAGCGCTGCTGGTCGTCTCGGAACTCGGCGACCCCGGCCGCCCCGACATCGACGTGCTGGCCAACCGGAGCGGGGCGCGCCCGGGGCCGTACCTCACCCTCGCCGACCTGCGCGCCTGCCTGGAGGCATCCTGATGAGCGGCAATGCGCTGCCCGGTGCGGAGTTGGTGGTCCGCACCATCGCCGAGACCGCGATCGAGAACGAGAAGTACTTCGGCGACCTGGACGCCGTCGTCGGCGACGGTGACCTCGGCTACTCGCTGGCCCGCGGCTTCGAGAAGGTCGTCGAAGGCTGGGACGGCATCGACCGCGCCGACGCCGGCACCTTCCTCAAACGCACCGGCATGCTCATCGCGTCCCGGGTCGGCGGCACCTCCGGGCCGCTGTGGGGCACCGCTTTCCTGCGGGCCGGCGGCACCGCCGGGACCGACGAGGATCTGACGGGTGAGCAGGTGGTGGCGATGCTGCG
The DNA here is from genome assembly GCF_036053395.1 of Actinoplanes sp. NBC_00393. Lineage (NCBI taxonomy): Bacteria > Bacillati > Actinomycetota > Actinomycetes > Micromonosporales > Micromonosporaceae > Actinoplanes > Actinoplanes sp. NBC_00393. The sequence goes on from NZ_CP107942.1 coordinate 5,858,404, forward strand.
TGCCGCCATCGAGGGCATCAAGGCCCGCGGCCAGTCCGACGTCGGTGACAAGACGCTGCTCGACGTGCTCGTGCCGATGACCGACCGGCTGGAGCAGGAGTTCAACGGCGGCGCCGACGGAGAGAAGGCGCTGCGGGCGGCCGCCACGGTCGCCCGCGAGGCGGCCGACGCGACCCTCGGCATGGTCGCGAAACGCGGGCGGGCGTCCTACACCGGCGAGCGCAGCAGGGACTCGGTCGACGCGGGCGCGGTGGCCGTGGCGGTCATCGTCGAACGGATCAGTGAAACCTGGCAACGGCGAGGAGGCGCGTCATGAAGAAGTTCGTCAACGACCCGAAGAACTACGTGGCCGAGATGCTCGAAGGCGTCGCCCTGGCCAACCCGGGCAAGCTGAAGTACGTCCCGGCCTACAACCTGATCATGCGGACTGATGCGCCGCGCGACGACAAGGTGTCCATCGTGCAGGGTTCCGGGTCCGGCCACGAACCGGCCCATGTGATGGCGGTCGGCCGAGGGATGCTCGACGCGGCCTGCCCGGGTGATGTGTTCGCTGCGCCGCCGATGGATTACGTGTACGAGACGGCCAAGCTGCTCAACTCGCCCAAGGGTGTGTTGCTGCTGGTGAACAACTACACCGGCGACCGGATGGCGTTCGACATGGGCAAGGAGATGGCCGAGGCGGACGGGGTGCGCGCGGAGATCCTCACCATCGATGACGACGTGGCTGTGCAGGATTCGACGTACACCGTCGGGCGGCGGGGTGTGGCGGGGAACTTCTTCGTGATCAAAGCCGTGGGGGCGGCGTCTGAGCAGGGCGCGGACATGGACGAGGTGCTGCGCATCGGGCGCAAGGTCAACGACGTCACGCGTACGATCGGGGTCGCTCTGACCGCCTGCACGCCGCCGGCGAAAGGCTCGCCGTTGTTCGAGCTCGGCGCCGACGAGATCGAGTTCGGTGTGGGCATCCACGGCGAACCCGGCCGCGAACGCCGCAAGATCAAGGACGCGGACGCAATCGTCGACGACATGCTGCAGGCCGTCGTCAGCGACCTGCCGTATGAATCCGGCGACCGGGTCGCCCTCATGATCAACGGCCTGGGCGGGACGCCGATCAGTGAGCTGTACCTGCTGTACCGGCACGCTCACCAGCAGCTCGAAGGCCGGGGCATCAGCGTGGTTCGCAGCTACGTGAACGAATACTGCACCTCACTCGACATGGCCGGCGCTTCGCTGACGCTGGTCCGCCTCGACGACGAGATCACCAGCCTGCTGGAAGCCCCTGCCGAAGCTGCCGTCCGAGTCTTCTGACCTCTCGGAAACACCCCGGCCGGATCCGCCGGGGTGTTTCCCTGTCCCGGCCGCGGGACATCGTCCGATTCCGAGATCATCGAGACGAGTGGACCATGGTGAGCCGGAAGGGGCCGACGTAGCGTTTGGGCCGATCCGTGCCACCTGAAGGAGCGATACGTTGCCGAACGAGATCCAGCTGATCAGTGACGGCGATGGCCTGGCGGTCATCGGGGATGCGGCGGCTGTCGATCGTTTCCTCACCACCGAGCGGCTGCCGTCGAAGGATCTCGGGCTGAAACGGCTCGGCAGCGTCCTCGGCACCGGCTCCAAGATCGCCAAGGCCGGGGCCGAGATCTCCGAGCAGTCCGGTCGCTGGGTCCAGCTGAGCGCCGAGTCCGCCAAGGCGATGGACAAGTACAAACTGATGGCCGGCTCGGAGAACGGTCTCAGCCGTGCCGTGCTGACCGACCACGGCAAGATCACCGGCCTGCTCGAGATCGTGCAGACGCCCGGCGCGATGCTGGCCAACCCGGCGCTGCTGACCGGTGCCGCCGGGCTGATGGCGCAACTCGCGATGAAGCAGACCATGGACGAGATCACCGACTATCTCGCCGTCATCGACGCGAAGGTCGATGCCGTGCTGCGGGCGCAGACCGACGCGGTGGTGGCGGACATGATCGGGGTGGAGCTCGTCCTCGACGAGGCCCTGACGATCCGGGAGCGGGTGGGCCGGGTCTCCGAGGTCACCTGGTCGAAGGTGCAGTCCACGCCGGTGCCGCTGGCCCGGACCCAGGCGTACGCGTTGCGGCAGCTCGATGCCATCGCCGGCCGGCTGGAGTCCACAAACGTCGGTGACCTGGCCACGACGGCCAAGGAAGCCGAGATCAAGGTGCAGGAGTGGCTCGCTGTGCTGGCCCGCTGCTTCCAGCTTCAGGACGGGGTCGCCGTACTCGAACTCGACCGCGTGCTGGACGCGTCCGCGCAAGAGCTGGAGGAGCACCGCGTCGCCATCCGGATCGCCCGGCAGAAGCGCCTCGATCTCATCTTCCGCACCACCGAACGCCTCATGATGCGGATGGACGCGGCCGTCGGCACCGCCAACGCGAAGGTGTTGCTGAACCCGACCTCGTCGCGCGCCGTGGTGCACTCGACGAACCAGGTCGCGACCACCGTGCTCGACTTCAACGGCCGGCTCGGCATCGAACGCATCCGCAAGTCGCGCACTGCCCGGCGATGGCTCGACGCGGCCGTGGAGGTGCGCGACAAGGTTCTCGAAACGGGGTCCGAGGTGGGCGCCAAGGTGCTCGACACCGGGGGCGGGGTGAAGGACAAGGTCCTGGCGGAGGGCGTCGGTGCCGCCGGCCGTTTCGGTAAGCAGGCCTTCGGCCGGGCCAGATCCATGATGGGCAAGGTCTCCGGCGAGATCACCGAGCGGACCCAGCGACAGCTCGGAAACTGATCCTTTCACCGCGCCGGGCGTGCGGCACCGGCGAGTCCCGCTGCACCGATGGCCGCGGCGCCCAGGGCGGCGACCACACGCACCCCACGAGGCCGGCTGCGCATGCCCGCGAGAGTGCCCAGTCCCCATCCCGACGCCAGCGCGATGGGCAGCCGGCCACGACGGCTTCGAGCCACTCCGGCGGCCACGGCGGCCGACACCGCGAGCAGTCCGGCCGTGGCGGCGCGCACGACGCCTGGCGTGTCACGGTCGCCGCGCGCCGCGACGATGTTGATCGCGCTGGCCAGGGTGGTCCAGCCCAGCAGCAGGCCGGTGCTGACCGGGGTGAGCGCGACCAGACCTTCGGCGGGCGGCGCCTGCTGCAACCGGACGTGGGCGGTGGCGGCCAGCCCGGCGGCTGCCGGGAGCAGGTACGGGGTGAGCCCGAATCGGTTGCTCTGGGCGGCCAGCGACCAGGCGGCGTTCATCGCGTACGCCCCGGCCAGCGGCCATCCGGTCCGGCGGCTCACCGGGTCGCCCCGGCCCGCCGGCAGGCATTGGCCGACGGTCGAGGCTGCGCAACTGGCGAAGATCGGCGCCCAGACGGCGAACGCGTAGTCCGGTGGGGTGATCGCCGTGTCGTACCGCTCGGTCTGCTCCCCCTTGCCGAGCAGCGCGCCGAGGTTGGGCACCGCGAGGAAAGCCGCACAGGCGCCGGCCAGGGCAAGGGATCGTTGCGTGTCCATGGTTCGCCTCCGAAACTAAGTAGCTTAGTTTCTAAGCTAATGTAGGATGGCGGCCGTGGACCCGCAACCGCACGAGCTGGCCTGGGCGGTGCATCATCTGGCGGCCGCTGCGGCCGAAGTGGACGCTGCTATCGCCCGCCGCATGCGGTTGAGCTCCGGCGACTTCCTGGCCCTCAAGCATCTGGTCGTTGCGGAGGAGCCGGTCGGGCCGGTGGAGCTGGGGCGACTGCTCGGCCTGACGTCCGGCGCGGCGACCGGGCTGGTGGACCGCTTGCAGCGAGCCGGCTGGGCCCGCCGCGACCCGCATCCGGACGACCGGCGGCGGCAGACAATCACCGCCACACCGCACGCCCGCGAGACCCTGCAACGCGAACTCGAGCCGCTGGCCGAGGAGATCGAGCAGGCGGCCGCCGGCCTCTCGGCCGACCAGCAGCGGCTCGTGACCGACACCCTGCAGGGGCTGGCCCGCCTGCACCGCCGCCACGCCCGCTGACCGCCCACCGCACTGCGGCGCTCGCGGCCCGTCTCGATCCCCGCCCAGTCAGCGGGCGCGGCGGCGGACCCTTCCTCGGCATCTACGTCCGGCTCGGCGAGGAGACCTCCGCCCGCATCACCGCCGCTCAGGCACCGGTCGTCGTCAGAAGCAGCAGGCGGGCACCCTCGAACGTCCCACCGACCCGGCCGCGACCGGTCTGCGCCGTGGCCCGCCCGCACCGGCCGGGGCGGAGTCGCCGACCTTCCCGGCACGCGGCCACACCCACTGCGGGTGTGGCTACATCCGCAGCGAGTGTGCTGGCCTGCGGGAAGCCACGCAACCGCCGGCATGTGACGGTGAATGAGCGTCGACTGTGGTGGATCGGGTTTCGTGGCTGTTCGGGTGGTCTGGGCGCACCCGATCAACCACGTTCGGTGCCGTCGGCCCCGAGACAGGCGGGCGGAAGGCTTGGTCTTGGAGGGGTTGGCCGAGAGCGAGTGCGGATCCCTGCGCCTGTCAGCGGGACGATGACGGAACCTCGACAACAAGATTCAGTAGTTCATCGAGGTCCGCATAGCTGGGCGCATCACTGAGCGCGCCGAAGGTGCCGGCGTCGAGCAGTTCCCGGGCGGCCCGCTCGGCCACGCCGTACGCGGCCTGCGCAATCGCGGTCCCGACACTGATCCGGCGCACGCCCGCCGCGGCCAACTCAGCGACCGACGGGCCGCCCGGCCCGGCCATCGCGTTGATCGGCAGCGGCGACGCCGCGGTCAGCTCAGCCAGGATCTTCAGGTCCAGCAGGCCCGGCACGAACAGGCAGTCGGCGCCGGCCTCGGCGTAGGCGGCGGCGCGGGCCAGCACGTCATCGAGCCGCCCGGCAGGCTCACCGACCTGCAACAGAAACACATCGGTACGCACGTTGAGCACGAAGTCCGGCAGGCCGGCGGCCTCCCGGGCGGCCTGGACGCGTTCCGCCTGCTCGCCGGCATCCCGCAACGTGCCATTCTCGGCCCGCGAATCCTCGATGTTCACGCCGACCGCGCCCGCCGCGATCGTCGCCCGTACGGTCGCTGCCACGTCCCCGTATCCACCTTCGACATCGGCGGTCACCGGCACGTCGACGGCTGCGGCGATGCGGTGCACGGCCGCCATCATGCCGTCCCGGGTGAGCGTCTCGCCGTCTCGGCTGCCGAGTGACCAGGCCACTGCGCCGCTGGTGGTGGCCACTGCGCGCGCTCCGGCGCGGACCATCAGGGCCGCGCTGACCGGGTCCCAGGCGTTCGGCAGGACCAGCACGTCTCGCTCATGCAATGCCCGCAGCGTGCGGGCCTTCTCGGTGATGTCCACGGCCTCATCCTCAGCCGCAGCGCAGGCCGATGCTGGCGGAAATCGGCCCTCATCGTGTGTCTCCCGGATTTGAGCCGACTCACACTGATGAGCCGTCACGGTCCCGCAGGCGTACCTCACCGTAAGAGGGGCACACTCCGCGTTCAGAGAGGACCGACGTCATGCGACACCGCAGCCGTTGCACCGCCGAGGAGCAGGCCATTCGCGACACCGCAGCACGCGAGTCGTGGCCGTACAACGACACCCGCGCCAACTATGAGTTCGCCACGCGCGCCCGTACCGCCCAGGCCGAGGGCCGCGACCGCAACGCCGACCCTCCCTGGCCGACCGTGATCGAACACCCGGCGGCCCGGCTCTCCGCCCGGCTCGGCAAATGGACCATGAACCACACCTACCGGAGCGCCGCCTGATGGCCGCCACCAAGGCGGACCTGCTCGAGGTCCGCCACCACGACGACCACATCAGCCGCTACCACCAGGTCACCTACTGCGCCTGGCGCGGCGGCGTCACCATCTACCAGAACGGCTTGGAGATCGCCCGCCACGACGACGTGCTGCACACCCACGCCCTCAACCTGGCCACCGTCTGAGCGCCGGTGATCGGCAGGCGTTTTGGCCGCCTGTGACCACCACCGACACGGTCTCACCCGCGCTGCCCGGAATCCGAAGATGATGCGGCACCGCCGCAAAACGCCTGACGCCCGCTGCGCAGCCGTATCCCTACGGCTCCGCTCCGGGCTTCGCGCCTCAGGCGTACCCCGGTCAGGTCGGTGTGCCCGGGCAGCATCCGTACCCGGCCCAGCCGTACGGCGCCCCGCAGCCCTATCCCGGTCAGCCCGTCCAGCCGTACGGTGCCGTCCCGCAGGGGTACCACCAGCAGCCGCAGGTCGTGGTCAACAATGTCGTCTCCTCGGCCGCAGCCGCCGGCGGCTATGGCTACGCCGTCGCGCTGCGCAAGCGGCAGTCATTCGGCGTTCACCTTCTGCTGTTCCTGTTCACCGCGGGCCTCGGCAACATCGCCTACGGCTACTACGTCTGGAACTGGAACAACAGCCGCGGACTGTAGAGCGGCGCCACCTTTTCGGCTGCACCAGCAACAGTGGACCTTCCGCATCCCGTAGTTGATCAACTACAGTGGCGCGCGCAAGATGATCTTGCAGGCGGAATCGCCTGCTCTTCAAGGAGACACCTTTGTCCCAGCCCCACGCTCCGCACCCGCAGGGCCACTTCGCTCACTCCCCCGCACCGGTGCAGGTCGTCCTGCCCCGTCCGCTGAAGGAGACCTGGATCGCCTACCTTCTGCTGCTGTTCCTCGGCGGGCTCGGCATCCACCAGTTCTACCTGGGCAAGACCGGCCGCGGCCTGCTGACCCTGTTCACCATCGGCGGCTTCTTCGGCATCCTTCTCATCGTGGACCTGTTCACGCTGCCCAGCCAGACCCGGACGGTCAACGCCCAGATCGCCACCGGCGTCGCCTGACACCCAGCACCGGGCTGTGCAGACGACCTGCGCAGCCCGGCCTGGCGACGACTATCGGTCGAAGCGTTCGCGGCGCACCGTGGGGCGCCGGCCGCGGATGGTGCTGTGCTGCAGCGAGCGGATCACCCGGTCGGCGGCTGCCTCCGGCACCTCGACCAGGGCGAACCGGTCGGTGATCTGGATAGCGCCGACGTCGCGGGCGGGCAGGCCGGCCTCGCCGGTGATCGCGCCGACGAGGTCCTGCGGGCGGAGACCGGCGCGGCGGCCGAGGCCGACGAACACCCGGGTCGTGTCGTTGTCGGCCGACCGGTTGCGCTTCTGACGGATCGGCCGGTCGTTGTCGTACCGATCAGCGCCCGGCTTGCGGGTCTCCCGCTCGCGCAGCGGCGCCACCGACGGGATCTCCGGCTCGTCGACGTCGCCGCCGTTCGCCTCGTGCAGCAGCTTGAGCGCGGCCAGCGCGACCGACTCGACGTCCGCGTCCTCGGTCAGCGCCTCCAGAATCGGGCCGAACCGGTCCAGGTCATCGGCCTCGAGAGCTTCGTGCACCGTCGTACGGAGCAGCTCCATGCGCCGGACCCGCAGATCCGTGACCGTCGGCAGCTTCTCCGCGATGATCCGCTGCCCGGTGAGCCGCTCGATGGCCTTGAGCATCCGCTGCTCACGCGGCTCGGCCAGGGTGATCGCGGCGCCCTCGCGGCCGGCCCGGCCGACGCGGCCGATGCGGTGCACGTACGCCTCGGGCGCCGACGGCACGTTGTAGTTGATGACGTGGGTGAGCAGGTCGACGTCCAGGCCGCGGGCGGCGACGTCGGTGGCGACCAGCAACTCCGTGGCCCCGCCGCGCAGCCGGCCCATCACCCGGTCGCGCTGGTCCTGGCTCAGTCCGCCGTGCAGGGCCTCGGCGCGGTAGCCGCGGCCGTTGAGGCTCTGAGTGATCTCGTCGACTTCCTCGCGGGTGCGGCAGAACACGATCGCCGCCTGCGGCGCCTCGACGTCCAGCACCCGGCCGAGCGCGGCGGTCTTGTGCGCCCGGGCGACCAGGTACGCGCTCTGCCGTACCCGGGGCAGGCTGTCGGCCGGCGTGGCCTCGCGGGCCATCCGGATCCGCAACGGTTCGCGCAGGTGCCGGCGGGCGATCGCGTCGATGCGCGGCGGCATGGTCGCCGAGAACAGCACCGTCTGCCGGGTGTCGGGAGTCTCCGCGAGGATCGCCTCGATGTCCTCGGCGAAGCCCATGTCCAGCATCTCGTCGGCCTCGTCGAGCACGACGGCACGGATCTCGCCGAGCTGCAGCGTGCCGCGCTCGATGTGGTCGAGGACGCGGCCCGGCGTGCCGACGACGATGTCCACGCCGCGGCGCAGCACCTGCAGCTGGCGGCTGATCGGCTGACCGCCGTAGACCGGGAGGACACGCACGCCCAGGCTGCGGCCGTAGCGGTGGACTGCCTGCGACACCTGCTCGGCGAGCTCCCGGGTCGGCACCAGCACCAGTGCGTCGGGGCCGTCCTGCCCGCCGGCCACCAGGCCTTGCAGCAGCGGCAACGCGAACGCCGCGGTCTTGCCGGTGCCGGTCGCCGCCTGGCCGACGAGGTCCTTGCCGGCGATCAACGGCGGGATCGCCTCGCGCTGAATCGGCGTCGGCTCTTCGTAGCCCAGTTCGCTGAGCGCGGTCAGTAGTTCGGGACGCAGTTCCAGGGCGGCGAAGCCCGCATCGGTCTCCGGCAGGTCTTCAGCCATACCCCCAGGATACGGAGGCGCTCAGACCACCTGGCCTCCGGCGTGCATCAGCCCCGTCCGGCGGCGCCGGACGGGGCTGTTCAGCGGAGATCAGGCAGTGAAGTCAGCGCGGCGACGGCGACCGATGAGGTACGCGGCCGCGCCGCCCACCAGCAGCAGGACACCTGCCCCGGCGACCATCCCGATCGGGGCGCCGGTGATCGGCAGCGTGCCCCCACCGCCGGTGCCACCGGTGCCACCCGCCGTGGCGTTGATGACGATGTCGGCGGTGTCGTCCTCGAGAGTCGGCTCGATCTTCTTCGTCGACGCGACCACCTGGCCGGTGAGCGTGCCGGCCCGGTCGATGCGCACGGTGAACGGCCAGGTCGCCGACGCTTCGGCGCGGAACAGGTCGCCGGTGAAGGCACAGATGTAGTAGCGCTTGTTCTTGGCGTCGAACCGGCAGCCGTCCGCCGCCTCCACGATCGTGGTGCCTTCCGGCATGTAGCCGCTGGCCGTCACATTCTCGTCGATCTTGTCGACGTCGTAGACCGAGGCCGGGCCGAGATTTTCGATGCCGACCTCGACCTGAACCGTGCTGCCGACCGCGCCGTCGGCTTCGGCGCCGATCGCAGCGAGTTGGGCCTTGTGCTGGCCCCGCACCGCGATGAGAACGTCCTGCCAGCTTCGCTTACCGCCGGTGTCGGTCTGCGGCAGGCTCTTCGCCGCCGGCTTGGCCACCAGCGTCAGCGGGCCGTCGGTGCCGCGCTTCGGGTTCTCCGCGCGCACCCGGTCCACGTTGTCCCGGTTGTCGGCCGGCGTCAGCCACATGAAACGCCGCGCGAGGTTGCCGGGAGCGGGCAGGTCGGCCGCCAGCCGCGCGGTCATGTCCTCGGCGAGGGCGTACGCCGTACCCGGCTGCAGTTCCGTGTCGAAGTGGCAGTAAGCGGCGGTGGTGCCGTATTCGCAGTTGCTGTAGCGCTTCGCCATGTCGAGCTTCGGACCGGTCGGGAACGACAGGTCGACCCCGGTGATCGCCTTCTCGCCGATGTTGCGCACGCCGTCCAGGTGCAGGCTGACCGTGTCGCCCGGCTCGCCCTGCGCTCCCCGCACGTACTGCTCGCCCTCCGCCGCGAGTGCCACCGCCTCGGCGACGGCCACGGTCGCGGTCCTGTTGACCGTGCCCGTCTCGCGGCTGGTCAGCGTCAGCGTCACCGTGCCCTCAGCGCCGACCGCACCGACCGGCGTGTAGCTGATCTGCGGCAGCCGGAGCGCCGAGTAGTCCTCCGGCGTCGGCAGCGTCTCGTGGATGCAGGTGTAGACGGCGCCGGCCGTGGTGCAGCCGGCCGGGGTGAGCAGTTTCGGAGTGGCCACGCCGGCGACCTTCGTCGCGTCGATCGTGATCTTGACGTCGTGCAGGGTGAACTCGACGCCGGTGTCGTTGTTCTCCACCCGGTTCCACTGCGTCTCGGCCGCGCCGCCCGGCAGCAGCGTCACGTTCGGGAACTGAACCGTCAGCTGCGGCGCAGCGACAGCGACGGCCGGAACGGCGATCGCGGCGAGCATCCCGGCAACCGCGCCCAGCCACACGCCAGGACGGCGTAGGCGAACCGACATCAGACTTCCTCCCCGTACGCAGACATCGGGCGCCGCACATCGTACAGAGATCGTCGATACGCCGCCGCCCCGTCGTTACGACGGTTCCGGCCACTCCCGCAGTTGCTCCCTCAGGCGCTCGTCCACGAGCGCCTCGGAACGGTCGGACTCAGCCCGCTCCCGATGCTGACCGGCCCGCCGGCGATGCTCGGCCACGTCCCCCAGACCGAGTTCCACCGAGTGGTTCTCCAGCTGTGCCGCCGAATCGTGCATCTCGGCGCTGGCTCGCGCGGCCGCGGCGGCACTCTCGGCAGCCTTCAGCGCCAGCCGCTTGGCTTCCCCGGCCAGTTCCACCGCGCGTTCACTCTGCTCGACGGTCGAACCCCTCGGTTTCGCATCCGGATCGACCAGGTCCCCCTCGTCGCGCCGTAGCTCCGCCAGCCGGGCCGCGGCCTCGGCAGCACGCTGCCGGGCCAGCTCAGCACGCTGACGGGCTTCGGCAGCCCGGCGCGTACGCCCAGCGCGGGCCGATTCATCGCTTGTGCCGGCCATGGCCGCACCCCCTGTCCTGCCCGCCCGATACCCACCTTCAGCCGCGGCTCACATCGCATTTTCGGCTTTCCGGCCGAGCCGTGGAAGTTATCCGGCCAGGAGGTCAGGTCAGCGTGTCCAGCATCCCGGTTATCTCCAGCACCCGGCGCACCGGCCGCTGCAGGTTGGACAGTCTGAGCCGGATGCCGCCGGACCGTGCCTGGGCGTAGGCGTCGTACAGGCCCTGGATGCCGACGGCGTCACAGAAGGTGACCCCGGAGAAGTCCGCGACGATCTCGGCTACGCCGGGGGTGGCTATGGCGTCGTACAGGACAGCGGTCAGATGGCCCACCGTCTCCATGTCGATCTCGCCGGCGATGGCCAGGATTACGGTCTCGCCGCCTTCCCCGTGTCCGCCTGGTGGGCTCACCGGGCCGGATGGGCCGGCCGCCACCGGCCCATCCGGACGCCTGACGGCTCCGGCACAGCGACGCCCACACCATGAGTCCCCCCGAACTCCACCGGTCTGCGCAGACGAATCCCCACGGGCATCGCATCCCCCCTCGAACGCCCATCAGGCTAGAAAGCGGCGTGAGGGAGATCAACGCGAAACCGAAGAATCGCACAGTGAGCATCATCAACCGGTCAAGCCGCGATTTCGAGTAACAGAAACGGCCGCGGCAACGCCGCGCCGGGCGACGATAACTCTCCTCTGACGAGAGAGTAGGGTCGTCGGGGCGCCGGCCGCTTTGACCGCGCCCGCAAGTGCGCCCGAATGGAAACGAGCTCATGTCTTCGCAGATTTCCCGCCCGCCATGGTTGACGTCCCCGAAGGTGTTGCGCACTGAGGTCCTCGCCGGCCTGGTCGTGGCGTTGGCGCTGATCCCGGAGGCGATCTCCTTCTCGATCCTGGCCGGGGTCGACCCTCGCGTCGGCCTGTTCGCCTCGTTCACGATGGCCGTCACCATCGCGTTCACCGGCGGCCGACCCGCCATGATCAGCGCCGCCACCGGCGCGATCGCCCTGGTCGTGGCGCCGCTGGTGAAGTCGCACGGTCTGGACTACCTGATCGCTGCGGTCATCCTCGGCGGTCTGCTGCAGATCGTGCTGGCCCTGCTCGGGGTCGCGAAGCTGATGCGATTCATTCCACGCAGCGTGATGGTCGGATTCGTCAACGCGCTGGCCATCCTGATCTTCACGGCGCAGGTTCCCCACCTGCTCGGCGTACCGTGGCTGGTCTATCCCCTGGTTGTCGTCGCGTTAGCGATCATGGTGTGGCTGCCCAGGGTGACCACTGCGGTGCCGGCGCCGCTGGTGGCGATCGTGCTGCTGACCGCGTTCACCGTGCTCGTCCACGTCACTGTGCCTACGGTCGGTGACGAGGGCACTCTGCCGGACAGCCTGCCCACCTTCGGCATCCCCGACATCCCGTTCACGATTGACACTCTGCAGACCATCGCGCCGTATGCGCTCGGCATCGCCCTGGTCGGGCTGATGGAGTCGCTGATGACCGCCAAGCTGGTCGACGACATCACCGACACGCATTCCAACAAGACGCGCGAGTCGTGGGGTCAAGGCGTCGCGAACATCGTGACCGGCTTCTTCGGCGGCATGGGCGGCTGCGCCATGATCGGCCAGACGATGATCAACGTGAAGGCGTCCGGCGCCCGCACCCGGCTGTCCACGTTCCTGGCCGGCACGTTTTTGCTGGTCCTGGTCGTTGCGCTCGGCGACGTCGTCGCGCTGATCCCGATGGCCGCCCTGGTCGCCGTCATGATCATCGTGTCGGTCTCGACGTTCGACTGGCACAGCATCGCCCCGGCCACCCTCAAGCGGATGCCCTGGGGCGAGATCATCGTCATGCTGACCACCGTCGCCGGCACCCTCGCCACGCACAACTTGGCCGTAGGCGTGATCCTCGGCGTACTCGCCGCCATGGTCATCTTCGCCCGCCGGGTTGCCCATTTCACCTCGGTGGAGAAAATCAACAACACCTATTTCGTACGCGGTGAGCTCTTCTTCGCATCGAGCAACGACTTGGTCTACCAGTTCGATTACGAGAGCGACCCGGAGCATGTGGTGGTCGACCTCAGCAATGCGCACGTCTGGGACGCCTCTTCGGTGGCAGCCCTCGACGCGATCAACACCAAATATGTCCAGCGCGGCAAAACGGTCGAGTTCACCGGATTGAACGACGCCAGCGCCCGCATGCACGAAACCCTCGCCGGGCAGCTCAACGCCGGCCACTGAGACACTGACCCGATGACGGCAGGACGCATGCAGATCGGCGAGGCCGCCGAACGGGTGGGCTTGAGCATCCGTACGCTGCGCCACTACGAAGACGCCGGCCTGGTCCTGCCCTCAGCGCGCAGCGAGGGCGGGTTCCGGCTCTACACGGAGCCTGATCTGGACCGGCTGCGCGTCATCAAGCGGATGAAGCCGTTGGGCTTCACCCTGGACGAGATGCGTGACCTGCTCGCCATTTTGGATGCGCTCGGTGATCCGGCTGTCACTGGCGAGGAGCGGAAGGCGCTGCAGGAGCGGCTCGCGATGTTTCATGATGCCGCCGACACCCGGGTGCAGGCGTTGCGTCAACAGCTCGAGATGGCGGAAGGCTTCGCCCGGCAGATCGCCGAACAAATCGAACGCCACGCCGGCTGATCCAGCTCCCGTGACTCACGCGGTTTCACGATCTGTGCGGACCATCCTGGTCCGCCGTGGATCCGATCCGGCTGAGCAGACGCAGCACCCAGCGCGGCAACAAGGGCAGCAGGAGCATCCCAACCAGGCTCTGACCGAACATGTCGGTCTTGAGCCCGACCACCGACGGCGCAGCCCGCAACACCTCCCAGATCAACCCGATGCCCCGGCTGCGCGAGGTTGTCAGGATCAGCGCCACGCCAAGGCCGTACTGGGCGGCCAGCGTCTCCGGGTGCCTGGGTCCCAGCGATTGCCGCAGTCCGTCGTACGCCTGCTGGTAGAGCTCCAAAGCATGGTCAAATTTGCGCAGTTGCGCCTCAGCCTGGGCGAGCAGGAACGTCGCCCGCGAGATCAAGTGGTGCCCGGCCGGAAATCGGCGATTCAGCGCCGCCATCGTCTCGCCGAGGTGTGTTCGCACGTCTTTCGGGCGGCCGAGGCACAGGAGCGCGAACCCGTACTCCACGTCCGTGACCAGCGTGCGGGCGTTCAGCGGGCCGTGCGACCGGCGTAGGCTCTCGCGGGTCTCCCACAGGTTGTGTGCTGCGGCCTCCCACTGGTGCCGGTCGGGGTTCAGCTCAAACAGGTGCAGGGTGAGCCAGGCCTGCGCGAGCACGGCCTGCGCGGCGATCGCGTTGGTGTGTTCGGGGAGCCCTCGCCTCGCATAGTTCTCGACCACGGCCTCGGCGGTGCGGCGGGCCTCCTGCTGCTGGTTGGTGGAGAGCTGGATGACGGCCAGCTCAAGTCGGGCGGCCTCGCGCCCGTCGGAGTCGGTCAGCCGGGCGATGAGCTCGTCGACCCGTACCCGGGCCTGCTTCATGTCGCCGCGAAGGCGGCGGCTGCGGACGTACGCGATCGCACCCTCCGTCGAGACGGCCGGTGACGCATCGACCCGCGACCACCAGGGGTCGGCCTCGCCGAACCGGCCGAGCGCGTCGAGACCATGGGCCACCAGCCACGCGGCGTCCGGGTTGGCTGCCTGCCGGGCGATATCGACGCCTCGCTCGTAGTGGCCGGCCTCCAGGTGTGCGGTGGCGGCGGCGAGCAGGTCATCCGGCGCGGCGTCGCCGGCCGCCAGGAGCCGGTCCCACTGCGCGGCCGCCGCGACCGGCTCGCCGTGCCGGCGGTATTGCTCGACGACCTTGCGTCGCAGCCGGGAGGAGCGACCGGCGTCGAGCAGGTCATGGTCGGCCAGGGCGGCCAGGTGGGGTGTCACCGGCGTCTTCGGGTCCTCGGCCAGCAGCACGTCGGCGGCCGCATCGGCAAGGTCGTCGACAGGCGGTAGCCGCCGGACCGCGTCGAGCACGATGGAGTGGACCTGCCACTGATCGCCGGTCCGGGTGGCGAGCTGGAGCCTGCGCAGTTCGGTCAGGTCGTCGGCCGGATCGCCGCCCAGCCGCGCCTCGCCCGCGATCTGGGCCAGGACCACGGCCGGCACGGGAGCTGGAGCGAGCAGCGCGGCGACATGCAGGATGAGCCGGGCTCCGTCGCTCAGTTCCGCAAGTGCCTCACCGACGAGATCGATCGCGGGATCGAGCGCGGCCGGATCGCTGTCGATCCGGTCGAGGTGGTCGGCGTAGGAACGCAGGCCCTGCCGATCCGCCAGCCGCGCGGCGGCGAGCCCGAGGCTGAAGGGATGACCGCCCAGGCGTCGCGCGACCCGCTCGGCTGCCAGGTCGTCCTCACCATCGTCGGGTTCACGGTGCGAACGCAGCATTGCGACCGAGTCCTCGAGCGACATCGCACCGAGCTCGACCACCGGCGCGACACCGTCGAAGACGTCCCGCCGGCTGATCATGATCGTACGCACGACAGTGCCGGCCGGCGGCAGAAGCTGGGCGAGGATGCCGCGGTCGAGCCCGTGCGGCACGTCATCGATGATCCACAGGGCCGGCTTTCCCGCGGTGGACAGGTGGTCCGCCACGGCAGCCGTCAGCTCTGCACGGCTGGCGCCGGCGCTCGGCAGGGTCAGTGCTTCGGCAATCTTCCGGACCTCGTCGCCGTACCTGGCCAGGACATCGCCGGCGGTCGTGCCGGACAGCGCGGTGCGGAACACGCCGCCCGGGTACGCCGCGCCGAAGTGCCACGCATACGCCGAGGCGAGCGTCGACTTGCCGCTGCCGGCCAGGCCGGTGAGCGCGACGACCGGCCCGCCGGTGACCGCGGTGATCAACGGGACGTCGACCCGGCGCAGCTGGCTGTGCAGATCCCACTGCTCGCGATACCGGCCGACGAAGGCCTGTACCCCGGCTGTCCCGTCCGGGTACCACGGCGGGCGCTCGGTGAAGCTCACCTCACCGAACGTGCCGTCCACCGACGCGGCAGCCGAGGTGAGGGCCTGTGCCAGAGCCGTCATGGCTTGGACGTCACGCGGCATGGGGACGAATTTGGCGTCAGCCAGCTGGATCGGCTGCAGGTGGTGCTCGTACGTCTCGGGGTTGATCACCATGATCCGCCGCAGCGGATCGCCTTCGCGCTCGCCCGCCAGATAGGCGGCGGTCAGCTCGAACTGGCACGCGGACCGGAGCGGGAACGCGGCCGAGTAGAGGATCAGCATGATCGTCGACGCGTTCAGCGCGTCCTCGATGCCCGCAGTGATCCCGCGTCCGACCGGCAGGGTCTCGTCCAGCCACACCCGCAGCCCTCGTCGTTGGAGTTCCTCGCGGAGGCGGTGGGCGGTCGTCCGGTCCGGTCCGGCGAACGAGAGGAAGATCTGAGGGCTCGTCATGCCGGTTCACCGCCGAGTGATGCGATCCACCGCCGGATCCGGTCGGCGGCCACGGTGTCCGGATGATCTGGTCCGTGGTCGTCCTCCAGCCCTTCGGCGGCGTTGTCGATGAGAACCCACGCCTGGTCGAACTGAAGATCCATCTGGTCGAGCGCGGCCGTCGCGTGCGCCAGATAACAGAGCGCCAGCGCGGTGTCCGTCGAGTCCGAACCGGATCGCTTGAGCTGTCTGTCGTAGTAGGTGCTCGCGAGGCCGAAAAGTTCGATCCGCTCGTCCATGTCGTCGGCATCGAGGCGGATGTCCTCCGGCAGCACACCGCCGGGCAAATCCGCGGTCGGCTCGACGGCCCCGAGTGGAGCCTCGTCGAGCCCCCGCACGCGTCCGATCAGTAAGGAACGCAGCGAACGGCGGGTGCGTGGGTGCGCCGGGCCTTGGACGTCGACCCGGATCCGGTACGCCTCGGCCAGCAGACGCAGGACTAGGTCCGGGTCGTCCTCGGCTGCGGCCGAGTTCTCCGCTGCGGCCGCGGTCGCGGCACGGGCCACCGGTGCGGCCCGGTGCTGTTCGTACACCTGCCGGAAGATGCGCCGGGCGCCGTCGCGGTCGGACAGCTCCAGCATGGTCACGGCCAGGCTCTCGTACGCGTCGAGAGTGCGTTCGTGGTCGTCGCCGTGCACGGACCGCACCGCGTCGTACACGTCCTTCTTTAGCCCCAGCGCCTTCTGCTGGTCACCGACGCGGCCGGTCGCGATCGCCAGGTTGTGCAGCGCGTCCAGCGTGTCGGGATGCCCCGGCCCGTACCTGCGCTCGCGCGCCGTGTGAACCTGCCGGTACAGGTCACGGGCCACCTCGTGGTCACCGGCCGACGTGTGGACGACCGCGATGTTGTTGAGCGCCGTGAGCGCGTCGGGATCATCGGCTCCGAGCCGCTCGGCCAGTGCCTTGTGGACGCCTTCAAGAAGGCTCAGCGCCTTCGCATGATCACCGTGGAGCCCGTACGCCGTACCCAATCCCAGCCGCACAGCAAGCGTGACCGGGTCGTTCTCGCCCAGTCCCGCCCGGCAGACCTCGTGCAAGCGGTCGAAGACGTCGAGCGCGGCACGGCTGTCACCGAGTTTCATGTGGACCCGTCCGGCCTCGTTGAGCAGGTGCCATTCGTCGATGTCGTGCATTCCGGCGGCGACAGCGGCGACGTGCGGCAACAGAACGGCGGGCTCACCGATCGGACGCTGCCGTTCCCAGCTGGCGTCGAGCCACGCGCCGATCGTGTCCACCGCGGCCAGCCGCAGAGCCTGGCGGTGCGGATCGTCGTGATGCAGTGTTCGCACCGCGCGGAGAATCATCGGATGGATCAGCAACGATCCGTCAGGCAGCTCCTCGGCCAGATGACGTGCGGTGGCCTCGGCCAGACCCGTGGCGACATGATCGAGTCCGCCGGCGTCGGCCAGGATGTCGGCGATCAGCGCTGCCGGGACGGGAGCCGATCCAAGCACGCTCGTCACCAACAGCAGGTCGCAGCCCGCTTCGGGCAGCTCGCGGACGGCGAGGGTCACCGTGGCGGCGACGCTGCCGATGTGATCGGTGGACAGCCGGGGGCGCAGCTGCTCGGCCATGGCGAGCGCATCCCGGTCGGGGTCACGCACCGCGGTCGCCAGCTCGCGAAAGCCGGTGAAGCCCGGCGCGCCGGCCAGACCAGCGGCCAGGCGCAAGGCCAGGGCGTGTCTGCCCAGCGCGTCGACCACATCGCGCGCGGCGCCGTACTCGCGGCGGTCTTCGGCCAGCCGCTGGAGGCGTCGCGCAACTCGCTCGCCGGAGCCTGCCGGCCAGCGGCAGGTGAGCGCGGCAAGCGCCGCGGAGCGGCCGAGCCCGCCGATCCGGATGTGCTTGCGCGGATGCACCCAGCCCTGGAGGTCGTGCCGGGCCGTCACCAGCGTCCGGCCTTCCGGCGTCGGGGCGAGCAATGCCTTGAAGGCAGGCAGGTCGATGCCATCGGGCACGTCGTCCACCAGCCACAGGTACGGCAGGCCCGGCGCGGGAACGGCCTGCCCGGGACCGAGCACGCCGCCCGGGAAGTCGTCGGCGAACAACCGGGCGTACTGCTCGGCCAGCATCGTCTTGCCCTCGCCGCCGGGACCGGTCACCGCGGCGACCTGTCCCCCGATGGTGGCATCGTCCTCGGGGAACAGCGCATCGTGGATGCGCCACAGCTCGAACTCCCGGCCGTAGAGCTCGTGCGGGTCACGCCGAGGGCCGGTGCGCCAGGGCGCGGGCATCGGATCGGGTGCGTCGCCGAGCCGGCGGGAGTCCACGTCACCCAGGCGGGCGACATACTCGGCGATCTGCGCGGCGATGGTGCGCGGGTCCGAGTCGGTCCGCGGAAGCCGCCAGTGGTGCAACCGCTCGGGTCGCACGTCCGCGATGTCCATGCCCTGGATCACCGCGAGCACCCGGGCGCGGCTGCGGTGCAGGCGGTACGAGCGCAGCAGAGCGAAATGCATCTCCTGACGGCAGTACTCACTGGCCGGCAGCGACGGTGTGTAAAGGACGACCACAACTCGCGCGGAGCGAAGCGCGGCGTCGACGCCCTCGGAGATGTGGTCGTAGTCCTGCAACCCGGGCTCGTCCTGGAAGACGGTGAGCCCCGCCTCGGTCAGCGCGTCGTAAAGCTCGTCGGCCCGCCGCTTGTCCACCCACGAGTAGCACAGGAAGACGTCAGTCCCGTCGGTCACCGTTGACCCTTTCGTGGCCGCCGCAGGCAAGCGTGGCGAGGTGCACTCTGGATGGTATCTCCAGTTTTCGGAAGATCTGTCGCAGATGAAAGTTGACCGTGTGCGGCGAGATTCGCAACCGATGAGCGATCTGCTGGTTGGTCAGGCCCCGGCCGACCAGGGTCGCCACCATCGCCTCCCGCGTGGTCAGCGGGGAGAAGCACCCATTGGCGTTTCCCGGTCGCAGGCACGGCCGGAGCCGTTCGATCAGGGCCTCCACGTCAGCCGGCGCGCCACGGACAGCGATCTCCACACCTGCGGCGCCGAGCTTGACCAGCACTCGGCGGACTGTTGAGGTGTCTGGCATCGGCTCGGCGCACATGTCGGCCTCCTGTCGCGGTCGAATTCAACGACTCGACTGTCGGCCCGGGGCCAGAGAATCGATCTCGGCCAATTCTGAAGTGGATCTGAAAGTTCACAACCTGTGATCCGTACGGTACAGATGGTGCATGGTCGACGCATCGGTTCGTTTCACCGTTCTGGGACCGGTACGAGTACTCACCGATGCGGGACCGATCGACGTCGGCGGCGCGACGGCCCGAGCGGTCCTGGCCCTGCTCCTGGTACGCGCAGAGGCCGGCGCCGGAATCGAGGAGATCATCTCGTCGGTGTGGGGCTCGCCCGGCGGCGCCACCCGCGACAGCGCCTACCACTACGTCTCCGGCCTGCGGAAGGTCCTGAAACGCGCGCAGCTCGACGCCGAACTGGAGAGCCGCCGCCCCCGCTACCGGCTGCTCGTGGACCCCGACAAGGTCGACTGGCACCGGTTCCGGCGCCTGGTGGCGCAGGCCCGCGCCGAACGCGAGCGGCACGAGCCCCAGCAGGCCGCCATGCTGCTGCGCGAGGCGCTGGAGCTGTGGCGCGGTGACCCGCTGTCCGACGTCGGCGACCGGCTCCTGCCGCTGCGCCGTGACCTGATCGAGCAGCGCCTCGTCGCGGTCGAGATGCTCGCCACGATCGAGGCACAACTGGGCCATGCCGACGAGGTGGTCCAACTGCTGAGCGACGACGTCACGTCCGGACCGTTACGGGAGGGCACGGCAGCGCTGCTCATCGACGCGCTGACCGCGCTGGGCAGGCGGGACGACGCCGGGCAGATCTATCGGCGGGCGCATCGGCGGCTGGCCGAGGAACAGGGGCTCGAACCCGGCGAGCAGTTGCAGGCCGCCCACCAGCGCGCGTTGCGAAGCACCGGCGCCGCCGTCGCGGTGCGCGCCCCTGCCACGTCGGTGGCGACCGGTGACCGGCCGATCTCCGGTCTGCCACGACCCGACCGGCACTTCACCGACCGCGAGCAGGAGCTGAGCCGGATCCTCGACGCGATGGGCACGCCCTCACCGGCATCGGTCTGCGCCCTCTTCGGCATGGGCGGCTCGGGAAAGACCGCGCTGGCCGTACGTGCTGCCCACGCGCTGTCCGACGCCTTCCCCGACGGAGTGATCTTCCTCGACCTGCATGGATACACGAACCGGCGAGATCCGCTGACCGCGGCCGAGACGCTGGAGCGGCTCGTGCGCCGCCTACGCGTCGACGCCGCGCTGATCCCCGTCGACCTCGACGAGCTGGCCGCGTTCTACCACGACCTGATCGACGGCCGGCGGTTGCTGTTCGTCCTCGACAACGTCCACGACGCCGCGCAGGTACGTCCGGTCCTGCCGCGGCCGGGCGGGTGCGCGGCGATCGTCACCAGTCGCCGCCGCCTGAGCGCCCTGGATGACGCGCTCGTCCAGCCCCTCGACGTACTCGAGCCACGGGATGCGATGGACCTCTTCCGCGCTGTGGCGCACGCCGAGTCGCCGCCCGACGAGTCCGGCGACGATGTGCTGCGCCGGATCGTCGACCTGTGCGGGCGTCTACCGCTCGCGATCAGGATCGCGGCCGCCCGCTACCGTGCGAGCCAGGACTATTCACTGACCGCATTGGAGACGGCACTCTCGGTGGAATCCGATCGACTCGGCGAGCTCGAGGACGACGACCGCAGCGTCACCGCGTCCTTCCGCGTCTCGCTCAACGACCTGCCCGACCCGCTCGCTCGCACGTTCATGCTGCTGGGCCTGCACATCAGCGGTTCCTTCGACGCACACTCGGTGGCCGCGCTGGTCGACATCTCGGAAGCCGAGGCCCGGCGGCACCTGCGGCAGTTGTCCGAGCGCCACCTCGTGGCCGATCACAGCCCGGGCCGTTTCCACTTCCACGATCTGGTTGCGGTCTTCGCCCGGCAGCACGGTTCCGCGACGGTCCCGGAGGCTGAGAGGGCGGCGGCATTGCACCGCCTCGCCGACTACTTCCTGCGTACGGCCGACGCCGCTGATCGCTTGATCACCCCACACCGCTACCGGGTACGCCTGGAACTGCTCGACCGGCAAGCGGACATCCCACCCCTGCCGGACTACGACGCCGCCCTGCAGTGGCTCACGACGGAGAACGGCAACCTGGCGCAGATGTGCCTGCAAGCGGCCGACTCAGGATGGGACGAGTTGTGCTGGCAACTCGCGTACACCCTTCGCGGCTACTACTACCTCGCCAAACGCTGGCAGCCGTGGACCGCCACCCACGAAGCGGCGCTCGAGGCCACCCGCCGCTGCGGGGACCGGCGGGCCGAGGCGATGATCGTCAACAACCTCGGCCTGGCATACCTGGAACAGCACGAACCGCAGCAAGCCGCTGACCGTTACGAACAGGCCCGCGAGCTGTTCGGTGAGGTAGGCGACGAGCACGGTGAGGCCACCGCCCGAGCCAATCTGGCCTGGCTGCACTACGAGAACCGGGACTACCGGACCTTCCTGGACGAGATGCGGCCGGTCTACGACTTCTACCAGCGCTCGGGCTCCGACCGGAACGCCGCCATCACGCTGCGCGGGATCGGCCTGGTCGAGGCCGAACTGGGCAACACCCGCGAGGCGACCGCCGACCTGCTGGCGTCGCTCGACGAGTTCGAGCGCATCGGTCTGCGCATGGACGCCGCGATGACGTTCAACGCGCTGGGCGAGATCTACCAGCGCATCGGCGACGCCGACCACGCCGTCGAGGCGTTCAACCAGGCCGTCGGGGCGGCACGAAGCTCGGGCAGCATCTTCGAGCGGGCCCGGGCACAACACCATCTCGGCGAGCTGGCCGCCGCGGCCGGCGACGGGTACGAGGCACGGCGGCAATGGGCCCTCGCGCTGGAGGCGTACGAAACGCTGGGAGCGCCGCAGGCTGCTCAGGTCCGCGCGCGCCTGGCAGGTCGCTAACGTTCAGACGTCTTCCCATATCACCCGCCGACGATCAAGTCATGAACCTCGATCACACCTTCGTCGAGCAGGTCCTCCAACAGATCGCCTCGAGCCTGATCATCTGGCTGTTCAGCCTGCCGATCCGGGCATTGCGACGGCGCGTCTTCGGTCCACCGGCGACCGTCGTCGTGGTGCCCGAGTCCGTCGTCATCCTCGTCGAGTCCACCCGGCCGGGCCTGCGCCCGGCCCGCGATTGCTCGAGTCGGGCATCGCAGTCCTGCGGCAAGTCGCCCGGCTCCCCATCCTTCCAGGCTGGGGAGCCGCGTCCTCAGCCGCGTAAGGTCCAGCTCGGACTAGAATCGCCCGGTGACCGAGAGTACCGAAATGTACGACGTCGCATTTTCGTTCGCCGGAGCGCAACGATCTCTCGTCGTACCCGTCGTTCGTGCCTGCCAGGCTCTCGGCTTGAAGGTCTTCTACGACAAGGACAACACGGTCGAGTTCTGGGGCCGCAACTTCATCACCGGCATGCGCACCATCTACGGGGGCACGAAGGCCCGGTACGTCGCTCCGTTCCTGTCGAAGGAATACCTGGCGAGCGCGTACCCGATGGACGAGTTCAACACGGCGATGCGGCGCGCCATCGAGATCAGCGCAGACAGCTATCTCCTGCCGATCATCGTCGGATCTGTCCACGTGCCGCCCGAGCTGCTCAACCCTGCGGTCGGCTACCTGCGACTTGAGGACCACACGCCCGGCCAACTGGCGAAGATCATCGCCGAGCGGGTCGGCGCCGCACGCGAACGCCGCCAGGAACCGCGCGTGGTGATGGACGTTGTCCACGACACGTTCGGGGTCCGGCTGCCCCGCCTGCCCACGACCGACTTCAGCTCGTACGAGACTTTGGAAGATGCCCTAGCCCGAGTAGGCGCCCTCTTCCAGACCTCGGCGAACAAGTTGACGCCCTTCGGAGTGCGCTGCCTGGTCCGGGTTTCCGGCACCGCCGTCGATGTCCGCGTCGAGCGGCAGGGCCGCCCGGTGTGCGGTCTGCGGTTGTACTTCGCCGACGCCATCGCCGAAAACCGGTTGCTGATGGCCTTCCAGTGGCCGCTCATCAGCGGCAACGGGTACAACGGCTGGGTGACCGCGCAATGGGACACCGACACCGGCCGGCCCGGTCTGGAGTTCACCGATTCGGGGTCAGTCGCCAGCTCACCATCCATGGTGACCGCTGACGAGCTCTTCCACCACCTGTGGGGGAAGGTTATCGATCATCTGGAGAGCGTGCGCGGCTGACGGCATGGGTCTCATGGAGGGCGAATGACGCAGCTCGAAGCTCTGGTCCGGTTCTGCGAACCGCTCTCCGCCGACGACCTGCTGGCCGCTCTCGGTTCCGCGCTCGACGGATCCGAGCTCAACGTGTCGCCCGTCGACCCGGAGCGACTCCGGCGATTCGCCCGTCACTGGCTCCACACGAAAGCCGGCAATCTGCGCGAGCGAGTCCGCCGGACCGAGACCTACCGTCTCTGGGTCGCGACCGCCGGGCCAGAGCAGGTCATGGAGGCGGACGTCCTGGCGGGTGCGCTCGCTGAAGACGGGTTCCGGGATGAGATCGCCGCGCCGACGGCGGTCGCTCTTCAACGGACCGAGATCGCCGAGGCCGAAGACTACGACGTCGCGGTGTCCTGCGCCGAGCAGGAGTCCGACTACGTCCAGAGCGTCGTCTCCGCGGCCCGCGAGCGGGATCTCCGCGTCTTCTACGAGAAGGAGATGACCTACGAGTGGTGGGGACGGAACTTTATTCTCGAAGGACGGCGGATCTACGGCCGGCGCGCCCGGTACTTCGTGCCCTTCATCTCGGCCGGTTACCTGCGGGAGGCGCGGCACCGCGACGCCTTCGAGTACGCCGTTTCGGCCGCCGTCTCACGCCGGGACGACTACATCCTGCCTGTACTGGTCGGTGACGTGCGGGTAAGGCCGGAACTCCTCGATCCAGCCATCGGCTACCTGCGCGCCGAGGATCACACGCCCGCGGACCTGGCCGCGAAACTCGCGCAGAGGGTGACATCGCCGACAGCGCGCGACGCCCGCGCCCGGGATTTCGGCACTGTCGCCCACGACCTGGCAGCGAATCCGTGATGGACGCGGAGTCCGAAGCGTCACGCCACTGGCGTGACATCCTCAGCTCTCCCCCGGACGACGACGCGATCCGCGCCGGCATCGACTACGCGCTGGCCAACATCGCCGAGGGCAGGATCTTCCACCCAGGCGAGGCGGATCTGGCCGGCGACCTGGAGGGGTACGCGGAGTTCGGCCTGGCAGCTCCGTTGCGGCGGTTCTGGCCTAAACTGACCGAATTGGTCAGCGGGAACGAGCCGCTCGCCCGCCGGATGGCCGAACTGCGCGACCGGGTGCTGATCGTCGAACTGGCCCTGGACGGATTCGCGGCCGGCACCCGCCGCTTCCCCGACGACAGTCATCTCGTGCAGATCGACACCGGGCTGTTCCTCACCGTCTTCGAGGTCGTTCAGGCGTTCGTCGAGGTGTGCGACCCGGACCCGGAGGTACCGCCTGGGCAGGCCGAGCGGGAGTCGGCCGTGATCCTCGAGCTCCTGCTGGCCGAGTACCGCCTGCTGCACCGCAACGCCTCGGCCAAGCCGCGGCCGCCCACCCCCGATCACGGCCGGAAGATCGGCGAGCTGACGCAGGCCGCCAACGTTTTCGTGCTGGCCCACGAGTTGTCCCACATCCTGCTGGGCCACGCCGGCCCGCGCGACGGTGATCGGCGGCAATACGACGAGGTCACGGCCGACGTCCTGGCCTTCCGAATCCTGTCCGGCACGTACGCCGCCGAACCTCACATCGGAAGAGCTCAGGCGTACGGACGCCTGCTCGGTGCTCGTATCTTGTTCTCCTGCATCGAACTCTTCGAGCACGCCACCTTTGTGACGGGCAGCCGGACCCACCCACCCGCGGCCGACCGTTGGGACGTCGTGCGGGCGGCCGCCGAGGAAACGTTCGGCCCGCTCATCCCAGGCGGGGTCGACGAGCTGTGGCAACCGATGGATCGGCTGCTCGCCGGCGTCGCCGCAGGCGACCGGCCACTGACCGAGGTGCGGGCAACCCTGGAATCGCTGAAGGCCCGGACCCGCTTCCTCGGCGACGTCGAGACCGAGGAAGCGACCGGCCTCATCGCTCGCCACCGGCGTACCGCGATGACCCCAGAACCACCAGGATGAGCTGACCTTGCGCGTTCCAAACGCTGAGCTGCAACGACGGTCCTTTGACGTCCAAGGACGCCCGCTGTGGTCGCCAGCTGTTGTCACTCATTTAGTCACCCGCTTGCAAGTCCTGGGACGGCTCGTCCGGGCTCGTCCACTTCGGCCATGACCACGGACGGTCCTTCGCCGTCGGGTCGCCGTGGCCATCGCCGTCAGATGAGGTTGCTGTCACGGCTGCCCTGTCGTGCCGCCGATCGAACACCGCCTTGGTCATGTACTGCTCCGCCGAGTGCCGTCAACCAGTTGTCCTACACATGCTCAGCAAGGCGGGCGTTTGACGTGGCCTCCTTGACTTACCGGCGCCCGCGATTAGCTTCCAGGTCCTAGATACCCTCGGGCAAACATGAGCATTAGTTCAGTCATTGCCTTGGGCCCCGCCTCGACCATTCCCTTAGCGAAGCGCGCGAAGGCTCCTTGCACGCGTTCAGGATCTGGGTCGATTCGCTCAACCTCCCGTTGCACTTCCTGCAACGCGGCCTCGGCTCGAGCCTGCTGTCCTGCCTCTAGACGAAGATCAGGTAGGGCGCTTAACAATGATTGCACGAATGCCGCCATGGCACGCGGGTCGACACCCATTGTCTGACTAATACTGTTGTTGTCACCTATGCCGACAGGTCCGTGAATCGTTCCTATGTTGATGCGCGACCCCCTCCGATTCTGTTCCTTCACGTACTCAGTGACGTCGCCATCAAAGTTTTCCATGCAATCAGCCCCTTTGGATGTCAAATGTAGGCCTTTGGCGCCAGGTCGACTGCCTGCAACAATTTTGACGAGACCCTGTGCGGCAAGGTAATCCGCCGCCTCGTTTACTTCAGCGTTCGTTATGCGATCACGCTCGACTCGAAACTTCCCTGTAGCTAGCCAGGCATCGAAGGGCTCTCGGTGGCCTTTGCGCCGCTGATAGACCCAATCCAAAACGGCCGCGCGCGCAGTAACGGCGCGGAAAGCCGGATTGTCTCGTTGGCTAGCGACCCAACGCTGACGTCGCTCCCTGTCGCGCGCTTGTGCAGCTGCCTGAAACTGATCGGCCCGGGCGAAAAAGTCGTCATGCCTCATGGAGTCATCGCCGAAGATTCCTGGCATCGTCCCTCCCGTCACTCTCGCGCAACGCTAGGTTAAGTATTGATTACTTCGAGTGCCAGCGTGAGCTTCGAGCTCCCTGTTGCGGTGGGTAGCTTGAGGGCAACCGATCATGCGACGGCGACCCCTCGCTTGTAAGTTCTGGGCGATCTATCCGGCCTCGTCTGCACGCGGCTGTGACCTCGGAAATCGTCCGGCGCAAGATCGCGTGGATCGAGATCATCTGTGCCGGCTGCTGTCAGCGTTGCTGTCAGATCGGCTCTCGCTCGACTTACCGTCCCATGGTCGAGACGACTATCCAGGTACCGGCCTGAGCGGCGGGCGGTGACGTTGGCACACCAAGCTGCCTCATGCCCGGTCGCCAGGTGCGCCATGCAACCTGGCGATCCCGGCCCCATGCGAAAGGTCACTCAAGCAGGCGTAGAGACCCCCGTGACGGCGCTAATCAGTCTCATTCTCGTCGGATTCGTCTTCTATGGGGTAGATCTCTGGACCGCCCATACAAAAGAACCCTACCGCGACTACTGCCGCGGTAGCAACAAGTGAGATCCATACAAGTATATGCCCAGCTCCGAATTGCATGAAAAGACGAATGAAAGCATAGGCCGAAAATACAACTGGCAGAATGATGTACAATGCGACAGTCTCTACTGTTTCTACAGCACCCTGTATTCGAGCATATCGAGTCCCATCTGCAATCGCACTCTCACCTGCACCCACGCTGAAAGGCGACCCGGAGGGCACCGTGATCTCAAGGAGTCCCGACTCCCACATTTGTGGAAATTTGGCGCGGCATATTGCCCAATAGGCTTCGAGCGCAACATTTCTTTGATTCTGGATCAGAAGCCTTCGAAGCATGATGCCAGCCACGATCGGCGGGATTAAGATCCGTATCATAGCGAAATCTGTTAATTTTACTGCAAGAAACGAAATCTCACTTACGCCTTTGCCAGACAGCACCGCGAAGAGACTTGCGAAGCCCACCGCCGCCCAAGCGCTCCTACGCATCTCGGTGCTCAGCGCCGAACAGCGGTCATGGAGCCGATCTAGGTAGTTGCGGAGAACCTCGGCGTTGTCACCAACGCCCTCCAGGAACACCTTGATGCGGTCAGGAAACAGGAAACCGTCATCATCGTCGTCGTGCGCACTAGTAGCAGAAACTACATCGGTCACGGTTAACACGATAGGAAACCCGGGCAACCCAGCAGACCCGACCTGCAGATGCGATCACCCTGGGCGTTAACGCGCATTGATCAACGATCTTGCGCTGCAGCCTTCGCGCTACGTCTCTGAACTCGAATAGCCGGCCCTTATCGAGCGGGAGTGACCGTCGCAGGGAGGACGGGTTGCTGTCCTGGCGACACGGCGCTTCTGCTTGATGTCGCGCGCTAGATCGTTTGGCATCCGTGAGTGAGCAGTACGGGCAGCGGCCAAGAGGGGTGTCAAAGGATGGCCGCGAACAGCTCGACCTTCGACTTCGGCCCCACGGCACGCTCCCTCACATCGGAGCCTGCCGATCGTCTCACCGCCCGACCCGAGGGTGGGGCCAAACTCACCGAATCACTCCTGCCGGGTCAGCCGGTGGGGCCACCATCCGCTCCTACGTGGGGCCAACTCTCACTCCCGAAGCCAGCCGATCCACCGATTCCGCCGGCCATCCATGTTGTCCTTTGCCAATGAAGTTTGTCCGTGCCACTGAAGAACGTTCGAGCTGGGGTTTCTGCCAGTGAACTTTGTCCGCCGGTTCGGCGCCTATGGTTCGGGCTGGCTCGGCGGGGCTGGTGGCTCGGGCGCGAGGCCGGTGAGCCAGTGGTGGTCGTATCCGAGTTGGTCGAAGCGGGTTTGCAGCCAGCGTCGTTGGCGCGTGCTGGCGGCTCGCCATTGGTGGCGGAGCCCGTCGGTCAGGCCGTTGCGGCGGCGGGGTCGAGCCATGGGGTCAGGTCGTGGCAGATGTCGGCGATCTCGTTGGCCCGTTCGCGTCGCTGTTCAAGGGATTCGGCCGATTCGTTGTCGTGGGCGGCAGCCGTTAGGACGCGGATCTCGAGGAACGCCAGGTGCAGAAGCCGAATGGTCGCTTCCTGCGTCGCGGCCAGGGGCGGAGCGTTCGCTAGTTGGCGGCTGGCTGGGGCTGCTGGTGTCTCATCGATGAGTCTTGCTGATGGGGGTCGGGTCGTTCGGCGGGTGGTGATGTAGGTGCGGACGGCGGGGTAGGACGGTGTGGCGTCGTGTTCGTCATGCAGCCGCTGCCAGATCGTGGCGGCGGTGATCGCCGGGTCGGCTTGCAGCATCGCGTCGATGTATTCGCGGAGTCCGAGCAGAACTGTCGGTTGCCGTTCGATCTTCTTGCGGGGCGGCGGGATCTCGGACTGCAGGGCCTTGTTGACGGTGCGGCGGCTGACGTGGTGCTTGGTGGCGAGAGTGCGGATGGACATGCCGAGCCGGGCGTCGTAGCGGATCGCCGCGAATCGTTCGCGTTTGCGCTGCTCGTTCAGGGTCTTGCGGGCCTCGTTCTCGCGGGTCCGGCCAGGGGTGCGGGTGCGGGGAGCTAACTCGGGCAGGGCCCGGACCAGGACGGCGGGGTCGCGGCCGGCCAGTGCGGCCAGTTTGTCCAGCTGGATCGGCCCGAGCGAGTTCGGCGGTGTGGTGAGCAGTTGGCGCAGGTAGCTGGGCCGCAGGTGGTTGGCCTCGGCGAGGCGGTGGACGTAGCGTTCGGCGGTCTCAGCGGCTGACGGCCGGACCGGCCGGGGCAGCGGGAGCAGTTGGTCGCCGGTCATGGCCGGCGGGCGGCGTTCGGGTGCCGGGCGTGGTTCTGGGCGGCGTGGTCGAGGTCGACGGCGTCGAGCAGCTTTCGGTTGATCTTCTCGGTGCCGGTGAGGATGGCGTCCAGGGCGGCGCCGCGGATCAGGTGGGACAGGCTGCCGATCATGCCAGCGGTGCGTTGGTGCAGGTAGTCGGCTCTCGGTAAGGGCCCTCCAGATCAGACAAGCCTTCACCTTGCCCAACCAGACGATCAACGCACGGCAACCGACGAACGTCGATATCACTCGATCGGGCTATACCGCAGAGTAGGGCCTTCCCTTGGAAGCCGACCGCCATCCCTGGCAATCTGCGCCGATGGGTCTCATCGACAGGCTCCTCGGACGAGGCGCTCCCCAAGCCGGTTCCACGACCAGCACCAAGCCGGTGCGCGGATCTGCCGAAGAGCGGATACGCCTGGCGCCGCCGATCAATCCAGGTCTGTCAGCATGACGTCCGTGGATCACTACGGGCTTTGCGGCGAGCCGCGACCGACGCGGGCTTCACCGAAACCGAGACGGCGACTTTCGCCGAGCTGCTGCGCTTCTCCATCTGGACAAGTCGGCAGTACAACGGCGAGGTCGTGGCGCATCCTCGGGGGCTGCCGGCCCGGTGGCCCGCCGACCTGCTCGTCGGTCGGGCCGGTGGCGTGCCGCAGCTGCCGGTCGGCATGCCGTGGCCCACCGACCCGGAGGGCTACCCGCTGCCGTTCATCGCGTCCTTCGACTGTGCCGCGCTGCCGCGGGTCGAGCGGCTGCCGCTACCGTCGGACGGGTCCCTGCTGGTGTTCCTGCATCACGAAGAGGACTACGACGTGTGTGAGCGCAGCGACGAGCAGCAGTACGGGCGGTTGCTTCATGTACGGGCCGGCACGGAGACCACGGCGCATCTGCCGGCTGACCACGCTGCCCATCCCTACTACCAGAACCGTGACTTCGTCGCCCCCGAGCAGGACCTTTTCGCTGTCGTCCACGCCGACCTGCCCTCGTGGTTGACCGCCGAGGATGCGGACCTGTCCGTCTTCCAGCAGCAGCTGGCGCGCGACATGCCGCATCGTCGGGAACTGTGTGCCCTGGTCGACCGGCTCTGGCCGGCCGGCAACTTCGCCGCCTTCCAGTTCGGCGGCTATTCATGGAACACCGGTGGGGTGTCCTACGGCAGCCTGTACGACGATCCCGAGCTGGAGATGGCGGAGACGATGCTTCGAGGCCGCTTGACCAGCGTCGACCGCGCCCGAAAGGCCTTCCTCGTGGAACAGCAGTTGCAGCGGGTCCGCCGGGAGTGGCTCCCGTTGGTGCAGTTCCGGACTCGTGACGACGTCTACTTCGGCCGTTTCATGATCCGCGTCGACGACCTCGCCGCCCAGCGGTTCGACCGTGCCGTCTCCTGGACCGAGTTCACCGAATGAGCGAGGACGGGTCGTGCTCTCCCTGCGGGCGGAGATCAGGTCCAGTCGCAGGTGCGTGAGCGTACGTGTCGACGACGACCGCCTCCGACACCTGGCTTCGGCAAGGCTTCGACGCCCGTGTCGCCGGTCATGCGGGCTGCCAACCACGCCGTCACGCACGGGATCCCCAGGCAGGACAGCCGAACAGGCCTTCTGATGCGCCAGAAGGTGCACGAATCTGCCGCAGACACGGCGTGCACTGTCTCAGCCAACCGCCACCGTACGTGAACGGTGGGGTCGACGGACGACACCTGAGCAGGCCTTACTCAGGGTAGAGCCCACGAGCGTGCTGCTTCCTGTCACACCCGCTGTAGCCAGCACCTTAGGCCGCGTTTCGTAAAGGTCATCAAAGCCACTGGTTGATGACGGCGATGGTGACGGTGGCTTCGAAGCGGACGGCGAGTTTGTCGTACCGGGTGGCCATCGCCCGGTTCTGTTTGAGCTGGTTGATGCCGCATTCCACGGCGTGACGCTGCCGGTAGACGACCGGGTCGAACGCCGGAGGACGCCCGCCCTTGGAGCCTTTCGCTTTGCGGTGGGCGTCCTGGTCAGCCTTGCTCGGGATGCACACCCTGATCTTGCGGCGGCGGGCGTACCCGCGATTGCCCCGGCTGGTGTACGCCTTGTCTGCCAGGATCAGATCCGGCCGGGTGCGGGGCCGGCCACCACCGACCCGATAGACCTTGATGCGTTCGAGGACCTTGATGAACTGCGGACTGTCACCCCGCTGACCAGCAGTGATCACCGTCGACAGCGTCTTACGGCCCTGTTCGCAGGCCAGGTGGGTCTTGGTGGTAAACCCGCCCCGTGACCTACCCAAAGCATGATCGCCGGGTTCGGTGAACACCCCACCCGGCGGTTCCTTCTGCAGGTCACCATCATGACGGGCTCCCGCAGCATGCTGATGAGCACGGCTGATCGTGGAGTCGATGCTCACCGCCCACTCGATGTCACCGGCGGCGTCGGCCCGGGTCTGGAGCCGGGCCAGAATCTTCGCCCAGGTCCCGTCGCGCTGCCAGCGCCGGAACCAGCGATACAACGTTTGCCAGGGTGCATACGTTTCGGGCACGTCCCGCCACGGTGTTCCCGCCCGGACCCGCCACCGGATCCCATCGATGATCTGCCGTTTCGTCCATCGCGGCGGACGACCTCGCCGTGGCTCCGC
Source organism: Actinoplanes sp. NBC_00393 (assembly GCF_036053395.1). Lineage (NCBI taxonomy): Bacteria > Bacillati > Actinomycetota > Actinomycetes > Micromonosporales > Micromonosporaceae > Actinoplanes > Actinoplanes sp. NBC_00393. The sequence goes on from NZ_CP107942.1 coordinate 5,890,201, forward strand.
AGGCAGCGCAGGTTCCAGCACCGCCCACTGAGCGTCGGTGAGATCGTGTCGCCTCGCTGCCGCTACCCTGGGCACGAGGTCTCCGGTGGTTCAGGTTTGCTTGGTCGCTAACCCGTTTACCGGAGACCTCACTTCGTATCGACAACCGCCACGCCGGGACACGTCACACCTCGCCCGCACTTACGAAACGCCGCCTAGTACACCACACCGCAGCACCCAAGATACTATCGCCAGCGATAGTATCATCGGCAGTAGTATCGTGGCCGGATCGAACTGTCCTGGAGCGTGCTGTGGTTTCATTCATCGGCAGGGAGCAGCAGCTCTCCACACTCCAGGCACTCCTGGCAGACATCGAGCGTGGCAGCGGGGACCCCTCCCCCGGTGAGTGTCTACTCATCCGAGGGAGGCGCCGGATCGGCAAGTCCAGTCTCGTGGAGGCGTTCGTCGACCGCGCCGGCGTACCGGCCGTCTTCTTCACCGCCTCCGGCGCGTCCACAGACATCGAGTTGGAAGCTTTCACCGAGGCGGTGCGGGCATCCACCCTTCCGGAGCGAGAGGTGTTCGACGACGCGACCCCCGGCAACTGGAGTGCCGCGCTACGGCAGCTCGCCGGCGTACTGCCCGACGATCAGCCGAGCGTGGTGGTGATCGACGAGGTGCCCTACCTGGTCGACCGGGTGGACGCCTTCGAGGGGATCCTGCAGCGTTCCTGGGACCGTGAGCTGAGCCGCAAGCCGGTTCTGCTCGTGCTGGTCGGATCCGACCTGTCGATGATGGAAGCCCTCGGTTCCTACGGCAGGCCGTTCCATCAGCGCGGCAAGGAGATGGTCCTCGGCCCGCTGAACCCGGCGGAGGTCGGTGAAATGCTCCGGCTGGACCCGGCCGAGGCCTTCGACGCGGCTCTGGTCACCGGCGGTCTTCCGCTGATCTGCGCCGGCTGGCGGCCAGGCGACGATCTCTGGACGTTCCTCGCCGCCGAGCTGGCCAATCCGGTCTCGCCCCTGCTGGTCTCGGCCGAGCGGTCCCTGGCCGCCGAGTTCCCCGATGCCGCGATGGCCCGTACGGTCCTGTCCGCGATCGGCAGCGGCGAGCGGACCTTCACCAACATCGCCCGGGCAGCCGGAGGCATCTCGCACTCGACGTTGACGCGAGCCGCCCAGGTGCTCATCGACAAGCGCGTCGTCGCGGCAGAACTACCGCTCTCCACCACGGCTTCGAAAGAACGTCGCTATCGAGTCACCGACCCTTACCTGCGTTTCTGGCTGACCTTCGTAGCGCCCCACCTGGCCGAGATCGAACGCCTGCGCGGGGACCTCACCCTGCAACGCGTCAAGGCGGGCTGGACCACCTGGCGCGGGCGAGCGGTGGAACCGTTGCTGAGGGAATCCCTTGCACGCCTGCTGCCGGACGGCGCGTTGCCCGCCGCACCGGCGATCGGCTCCTACTGGACCCGCTCCAACAGCATCGAGATCGACATCGTCGGCGCCGACCGCGAACCCGTGGCCAAGCACCTTCTCTTCATCGGCTCGATCAGATGGCTGGAGGCCGCCGCCTTCGACGACCACGACCTGGTGGCGTTGCAAAGACATCGCACGGCTATCACCGACGACCCCATCCCCCTGGTGGCCCTGAGCCGCAGTGGCGTGTCGGCCGCCGGTTTGAGCGCCAGTTACGGCCCCGCCGACCTCCTTCAGGCGTGGCAGCACAGCGGGGCAACGCGACCGTGACGAATCGCGCCCAATGCCCGTGCGAGGCGAACGGTGTGGCAGTCGGTGTTCAACAGTGCCCCGGTCGAACCGGTGGGGCGAGCCGTACGTCCGTGCCGTCGCCCGTGACGCAACGATGGCAAGACCGACGGCATGCACCGTGGGTCCGGCGTCGTCAGCGTGCAGTGCCGGCGGGAACAGGGCGAGCAGTTCGCCGATGTCGCACGATTCGATACGGAGGTCTTCCCCGCACTACGGATGGGCCCGAGGCCGCAGAGCCCGGGCTCGCAGCGCTGCATGAGCGGCGAGCCGGCCCGCGTCGGTGAGCCGCAGCGGTTCGTCGAAGCGCCACTCGGCGGCGAGGCCGAGCAGGCGTAGCCGTCGCCGGAGATCTCCGAGGAGCCTGCCGGCCTGGTCAGGGGTGACCTGTTGGTCGGTGTGCTGGTCGCGCCAGCCCTGCTCGGCGAGCGCCTGCGCGACAGCCGCGTCGAGTGCCCGGTAGTCGTAGTCCTGGCCGGACAGAAGCAGCAGCAGAGCGACCTCGCCGGCAGCGGCGTCGGCGGCGTCCGAGCCGAGCAGGCCGCGCATGGTGGCCTGCCACAGTGCTGGCGTTCCGCCGGCCAGGACAGTCTTGCCGATGCTGCTCAACAACAGTTTGCGTCCGGAGCGACGCACGACACCCATCTGTTTGGCGAGCTCACGCAGGGTCCACAGTTCGACGATGTCGGATTCCGAACGCGGGTTGGCAGCAAGCGTTAGCCAGCCGAAGCGGCGACAGCCCTCGGCGACGAGAGGCCGAGTGAGAGTGCCGGTCTGGGTGAGTGCCGCACCCACGGCGGCGTGGTCGAGCAGCCATTGCAACGGCGCGAGATGTTCCGCGGCGGTGTCGGGAGCAGCGACCGGGTGCAAAAGCTGGTTGGAGGTCGCCGTGGCGAGACGCCGGCGTTCGGCGCCGCGGCCGTCGGCCCAGTCCTGCAGCCGTTCGGTGTGCACCCACTGCAGCCAGGTGCTGCCGGTGAGGTCGTCGCGGGGACTGTCCAGGAACACGCGGATGGTCTGCTCGGCGACCTTGCGCCAGCCCGGCCGGCCGGGTCGCAGTTCGCCGTTGTCGATGGCGTGTTCCAGCGCCAGCGACGCCGACGCGTAGGCACTGGCCTCGTCGCTGCCCATGATCGATCCCCACTCGATCACGCCCGGCAGGTCGGGTGGTTGCAGGCCGCTGGCCGCCAGCGCGGACCGGTAGGCCTTGAACCCGGCCGTACCGCCGTCATGCTCGTAGGTGGCAAGGATGTCGGCGGTGGCGGCCGAGCCGCACATGCCGGCGTACCGGATGCGCCCCAACCGATGGAACAGCTCACCGAGAGCGGTAGCGACCTGCTGTTTCTCCTCGAGGTCACACAGCCATTTCGTCGGTAGCTGGTACCACAGGAAGTCGGCCAAAGCATGCCCGGTGACAGCCCTGAGTCCTTCTCCCCAGGTCAGCGAGTCGAAACCGGCCCGAGCCGCAGCGGCCAGGTCCACGTCGATGCGGGCCAGGTCGGCCAGCACCGCCTCCACGGCGGGTTCAGCCATGGTCTCCGGCCTGGGGTGCGCCGCAGCATTTCTTGTACTTGCGGGCCGAACCGCACCAGCACGGCTCGTTACGTCCCGGCGGCCAGGAGATCAGCTGCTCGGGACGGATCCGGGCGAGGTCGGCGGCGTACCCGGCCCGGGCCTCGCCAGGGTTCTCGCCGCGTTCGGCGCACCAGGCCAGGAAAGCATCGATCCGGATCGGGGCAATGCTGACCCGGGCCACCCCGGAGTCGGCAGCCTCGGCGAGTTTGACCTGCATGGCCCGGCAATACTCGGCATGCGATCGCCCACCGGACGCCGCCCCACCAGGCTCGGTCAGCTCCGGCCACCGGGCAAGCGCTTCGTCATACTCCTCAGCGGGAAACCATGACAACGCCACGATCATCGGGGCGGCCGCCGCGCGGTAGCCGGTGACAGCCGCCGGTGCCGCGGTGCGCAGGATCCGCTGCCCGGACTCGCGTTCCCGGTCGGCGTGGAAGTCCACCGCGCGAGCCTGGAGGTCGTCGGCTTCCATGCCCAGCTCGGTCATACTCGTCCGTCGCAGGTCGATGAGCTGAGGGATGAGCCGTTCGGGGTCACGGGTGTCCAGAGCGATACGCATCCCGTCGGTCAGCCAGGCCAGGGCGGTGACGTGGTCACCGACAGCGGCGTACTCGAGGCCGGCGTTGTTGAACAGCCACACGTCGCCGGGGGTGTCAGCCCTGACCTGGGCCCAAATCGGTTCGGCCTCGCCGACCCGGCCGGCTCGCATCAGAATCTCCGCGATCCGGCATCGACTGTCGGGCTGCCCCGCCAAACCGGCGTCCACAGCCTCGCGGATGGTCTGCAACGCCTCGTCGAACCGGCCGGTGCCGGCGTAGGCCTGCGCCAGATCGTCGAGCAGTTCCGGAAGGTAGAACACCTCGGCGGCATCCGCGTCGGTGCGGGTGAGCGTGACCGCGTCCTGCAATGCGGCCAGGTAGGCACCGTCGTCACGCGGACGCGCGGCCATCGCCGACGCAAGCTGCCGCTCGACACGTTCAACTTCGGACAGGTGGTTCACCGGCATCAGACCATCATGCCGTCGCGGGCGCCGGGCACGCGTGCACCGGGCCGCGATCCCCCGCCGGATGATCACGTCCACTCCATACCTGCAACGATCCGTTGCAGGCGCGCACGATCCTCCGCCTACGGCACCTTCGCCTCGGGAAACGGCAGGGGAACGAGTACCCGCTGAAATTCGTGACCAACGACGAACTCCGGCCAACGGCCCCGGAGCCGTGCCGAAACGCCGATCAATCAACGCCGAGACTACTGCGGACAACCCGGGACAACCGCAGCCAACTTCCGAATCCGACGAGCAACCACGATCATGGAATCACCGGCCCCGGACAGGACCGGCGAACCCAGACGAAGATCACCGTACGAGCGTTCGTGTCATCGAGGTGTCGTGATCATCCAGATAGGAGGGTGCCGTGCATCGGGGTTCGACATCACCCACAAGGGGACCAGTCACGTCGAGATTCGATCGGTCCGGACATGAACGCCCTGCTCAACCAGGCGTCCCGGAAGTGAGGCCGATGCGGAGGGAAGGACTCACGAGCTGCTGAGTACGAATTGCCTTTGAAGATCCGCCGGAATCGCAGGCGCAAACCGTACGCGCGTACGTGCAAAAATGCGTGTCACGCCGCCGCGGTTGCATCGATGTCCAGACATGCAAAAGGCCAGCTAAGCTGGCCTTTTGTTAAGTCGGGCTGACAGGATTTGAACCTGCGACCCCTTGACCCCCAGGGGGTCGCATTACAATTCGGTTAAGCAGCATCAGCATGTGCTTTTATGTACGCAGATTCGGACAGAACGACACCGCCATGCCGTCCACTTTCCCCGAGTCCAGCAAAAAGTTGATCAACGCCGTGACCAGAGATGTGACCACGGCCAGTCATGTGCGGCCCCTGCCATCTATGCCAGCAAACCAGGCACTTTTCCATAATCAGGAGGAAAACAGATCCTCAAGCATGGCTTGCGACCTGGGTGGAAGTTCTTCATCGGGGAAGAACTGAATACATATTTCGAGCGCCGCCTCAAGCGTCGATATACCGATGATCGATGCGAGTGCGCGAAGGTCTTCCTCGTCGCGGCCGCGGGCTGCGAATGCTTTCATTGCGAATACGTGCTCGGGCGATGCTGCCATCACTCGAATTCCGGGATGGTCGAAGACCTCACGCTTTCCGGCGTCATTCTGCGTCGAGACGTATGCGCTGGCCTGCTCGTTAAGCCACCAAGGCGGCAAGCCCATCGCCTCCGCCACGTTGCGGGCCTCCTCCAGGACGACGCCGTGCGGAACGAACGTAGCGTCCACATCCCTCGTCACGCGGTTGGCGTCGTACGCCAGCGCCATCGCGGCGCCGCCGACGATGAAAAGGTCTGCCACGACTCCGCGGCGGAAAAGACGGTCGCCCAGCGCTGCGAAAGCACGCTCGAGTTCGGCTCGGCCGAGAAGTCCGTCGTCAGTCATGCAGCGTCCAGATCACGTACGGACAAGTAGACGCCATGCTTGCGGAAAGCGGCGGGCGCCCAGACAAGCGCCTCCATCCGCTTCGACGGCAACGGGGAAGGAAACCACGGCGTCGCCAGCACCCGAGACCTGGCCCAATCAGGTGGCGATCGGTCGAGCTGCGCGGCGAGGTGTTCCGCGAGCGCGGCGAGCAGGACATCCCACCGCGCGTCACCCGTCATAGGTGGCTCCTGGAGCAGTAGGTCAGCCCGCTTGTCGGCCGGCTCCCATCGATACTCCTCGAGAAACTCCCATACATGTTTCCACCGGATCTTCGCGTCAGGCTGACGAGACAGGCGGCCGGCCAGGTCAACCAAGGTCATGGGTTGATACGCCATGATCGACTCTTCCCTCCTGCTTCGCCCTCAGCTTGATCGTACGAGCTACCGCCATCCGAAGACGATCAACCCGCCCTGCCGGCCGATCAGTTCTAGACACCGAACCCCGGTCGGACGACTGCGGTCTTACACGGGCGGGCGACCGCCGGTGTCGATCAGCATCAACGGCCAGTACGATCCGCGCCATGGCCCACGCCGACACGAAGCTGGCGGAAGAGCTCGAAACCGACGCCGATAGGTACCCCGACGAGCGCTCGGAGATCCTGCTGGAGGCGGCCGACGCCTGGCAGCGGGCCGGACTCCCGGACCGTGCCCGCGCCATCCTCGACGACCTCATCCGGGGCGGGGGCGAATACGGCTGCGACGCCCGCATCCAAATGGCCGACCTGCACCTGCAGGCAGGCGACACTGAGATGGCGTACGCCGAGCTGAACGCCGCGGCGAAAGATCCCGCCCTGGGCGAACGGCAGTGCGAACTCGCCGCGGAACTTCTCACCTCTCATGGCGACCTCGACCAGGCCGCTCGCTGGTACGACCGCGCCGCCGCCCGCCTCACCGACGGGCAACTCCACGCACTGCGCCGCCGTGACCAGCTGCTCACCATCGGCACCACCATCATGCTGCGCAACCGGCAGCACGTACGTCAGCAACTCGGACACTCCCCCGACCGGCTCGACACCCTGGTGCCCGAGCTGCCCGATCCGGAGGAGCCGACGACCGCCGAGGACGTTCTCGACCTGATGGACTCCGGCTACATCCCCCGGCAGACCCGCATGCTCACCTTCCAACGCGACCAACGCCGACTCGCCCAGCAGCAGTGGCCCGGCGTCTACGAGCAACCAGAAGACGAGTACTACGACGCCGCCGAACACCGGTGGCGCGAGGTACGCGACAGCGGAGTCACCTCGATCACCGTCGTCGCCGCCCAGGTCGGCGAGCTCATCGAGTTCGCTCGTCAGCATGGCGGTTCGCCGACGGACGCGACCACCAAACGGCGCTACTGCGAGACCGCACCCGACCATCTCACGATCAGCTGGCCGCCGGAACGCAACGCCGCCTGTTGGTGCGGCTCCGGACGCAAATACAAGAAGTGCTGCGGCCGGCCCCGGTAGCAAAACGGATCGTCAGCATTCGAGGTCGCTAAGCTTCGATCCACCGACGCGGTTTGGTGAAGCGTTGATCTGATGGTTCCGCTGCCTGGTGATTCGGTAGTCATGCAGAAATGGCCGATCGCGTGATCGGCGTGCTCCGGTGTGGCTGGTTCGGGATCGGTGACGGTTGTGGCCTGTGGTCGGGCATCCCGTACGCGGTCTCGTGCCGGGCACTCGGCGTGTCACCGGCCTGGTTGTACAAGTGGCTGCCCGGCGACACGTCGCTGCGCCGGGCCCGCCGGCAGGCGCTGACCACGCTGGTGATCGCACTGTTCCGGCGGCATAAGGGCCGCTACGGGTCCCCACGGATCACCGACGATCTGCGGGCGATGGGCTGGCGGGTCAGCGTGAACACGATCGCAGCAATCATGGCCGAGCAGCGCCTGGTCGCCCGGCCGAAACGCCGCCGCCGCAACCTCACCCAGCCCGGACAAGTCCGCGCGCAAGGCGCCGGACCTGCTCAACCGGGACTTCAGCCCGCCACCCGAGCCGAACGTCGCGTGGGTCGGTGACCTCACCGAAATCCCGTGCGAGCAGGGCAAGTTCTACCTCGCCACCGTGCTGGACCTGCACTCACGCCGAGCGGTCGGGTTCGCCATGGGCGCCCACCACGACGCCGCCCTCGCGACCGCGGCGTTGCAGGTCGCGATCGCGGTCCGCGGCGGCGACGTGGCCGGGGTGATCTTCCACTCCGATCAATGCGGGGAGTACACCGGCAACCTCTTCCGCGCCGCCTGCCAGCGGGCGAAAGTGCGCCAGTCCATGGGCCGCACCGGCTCCGGCCTGGACAACGCGGTCGCCGAGTCCTTCAACTCCACCCTCGAGTTCGAACTGCTCGCCGACGCCGGCCGCTACGCCACCCGGGCCCAGGCCCGCACCGCGGTCGCCGCGTTCATCGACGAATACAACCACGACAGACGGCACTCGACCGCAGGCCGGCTCCCGCCGGCGGTCTACGAGGCCCGGGTCCGTGCCGAACAGGCAGCATGAGGATCTGGAGAAGGAGGCGGCTACGCCGCCGCTCTCCCACCCTCAAGATCTAAAAACCTCAAGATCAAAGTCTCTACGGTTTCAGGGGATTGCCACCCGAACAGGCCCGTCTCTTCGTCTTGGACGATCGCATTGGTATCGGACATGGTCCGCACCTCGGCTCTCGGTAAGGGTCCCTCCAGATCAGAGAAGCCTTCACCTTGCCCAACGAGACGATCAAAGCCTGGCAAATAACGAACGTCGATATCACTCAATCGGGTTATCCAGCAAAGTACGGGTCTGCCTCTGGAGCCCGACCGTCATCACTGGCAACCTGTGCCGATGGGTCTCATCGATAGGCTCCTCGGACGAGGCGCTCCCCCAGCCGGTACAGCGACCACTATGAAGGCGGTGCGCCCCGTTTCGGAAGCCATTGCGGCTCCGGCAGCTGACGGCGATGTATCGGCAGACGGCTGACCTCCGGCCAGCTGCCCCGGCCGAACAGATGACGATGAGGCGGTGGTGGCACGGACACGGGTTCTCCTCCGGCAAGCGGGCACCGCGATGACATCGCCGACCAGGCTTCCCGGCACACCTGAACCGAACCTACCGTGCCGCAGCGGTCACGGCAGCGATTGACCTCACCCGCACTGGGGTCTACCGGCGGCCGAGCACGGCCTGTTCCAGAGGGTCGTTCGCGCTCGCCGTACCGCCCGCGGCCCGCACCCGCTCATTGAGACGGCACGCCGCGCCACTCATCGCCCGGTCACTGACCTCGCGGCGTCCAGAGTGGGCGCGGTCAGACGCGGCTCGGTCAACTCCGACGGCGACCACGACCCGGACGATGCCGTTTACGTCTACCCGCAGCATTGGGACCGCCGAAACCAGTTTCCGTTTCGGGGCTTGACAGTTTTCCGGCAGGGCACTGCACAGGAATGAATCACGTCGACAATTGCCGGCCGCCGCCCGCCGTTGAACTGCAGCGATGGGCACTGTCCGGTTCCGCCGAGTTGCGCTCGCTGCGCACATCACTGCAGCAGGCCCTCAGCGGGATACGAACCGCGGGTTGCGACGATCTGGAGGACATCGCCGAGCGCGTCGTGCTGGTCGCCACCGAGCTGGCCACGAACGCCTTGCAACACGGGTTGCCGCCCACCACCGTACGGCTGCTGTATCACGAAGGTCGTCTGGTCCTTGACGTCGCCGATCACAATCCCGGCTATGCCCCCGTCGAGGCCGCGCTGTCCCTGGCCGGGGATCGCAGCCGTGGCCTGCCCATCGTCCGCGCGATGTCCCTGGACGTCGGCTGGTATGCCGAAGACGACGTCAAGCATGTCTGGGCGTCCTTCTCCGTCGAGCCGCAGCCGGTCGCCGTCCTCAGTCAGGACCGTTGAGGCCCCCGGCCTCGGACACCTGACGAGCCGGATGCACCGTGCAGGTCAGCCCGATCTGGTGCTTCGCAGAAGGGCGGGCTCGTAGCGGTGGCAGCAGAGCTCACGGCGTCTCACGGCCGAGCCGGGAGCGGCCGAAGGTGGTCACGCTGCCGGTCAGGCGTCGACGGTGTCGAGGTGCCGGCGCAGCTTGGCCAATGCCTTGGTCAGCAGCCGGGAGACGTGCATCTGGGAGATACCGATCTGCTCGGCGATCTGCTGCTGGGTGAGGTTACCGTAGAAGCGCAGCGTGACGATCTTCTGCTCGCGCTCGTCGAGCGTGGCCATCGCCGGGCCGAGCGAAATCCGGGCCTCCGCCTCGGCGAAGCCGGTGTCCTCAGCGCCCAGGGTCTCGCCGAGTTCGGTGCCGCCCTCGCTGATCGGGGTGGACAGGCTGGTGGAGTTGTAGGCGCGGGCGCCTTCGAGGCCCTCGATGACCTCGTCCTCGCTGATCTCCAGGTGCTTGGCGATGTCGGCGACGGTCGGAGCGCGACCGAGGGTGTGGCTGAGCGTGTTGTTGGCGCCGGTGATCGCGAGGCGCAGCTCCTGCAGGCGCCGTGGCACCCGTACCGACCAGGTCTTGTCCCGGAAGTGTCGCTTGAGTTCACCGACGATGGTCGGGATCGCGAACCCGGCGAAGTCGACACCACGGTCGGCCTCGAACCGGTCGGTGGCCTTGATCAGGCCCATGACGGCGACCTGGTAGAGGTCGTCGCGGGGCTCGCCGCGGTTGGCGTAACGGTTGGACAGGTGCCGGGCGAGGGGCAGCCACGCCTCGATCGCCCGGTCCCGCAGGCCGGCCCGGGACGGGTGCCCGGCCGGGAGGGCCGCCATCGCCATGATCAGCTCGCTGGCCCGGTCGGTGCTCGTGGTGGCATCGGAACGGACAGCGGTGTCAGCGATGACAGTCATACGGGAACCCCTTTGGTCAGGCACTTCGTCAGGTGCGACGGCTGGTCAACGTGATCAGCCACAGCCTGTCGCAGCACTATGTCCCCGCCCATTCGTCACAGAAAACCACCCGATCGGCCATCTAAACCCAGCCGAATAGTGGTTGTTGATTCGGACAATGCGCAAGTCCCGAGACCGTCTGCTGACAGCAACGCCACATACCCCTATTGGCCCTGCTGATGACACACGTGGGAGCGTCGTCTGCTGAGTCAGTCACCGATTTACCGCCTGACGTCTTTCCATAAACGGCGTGCATGCCCGTCGCCGGGCACAGCGGCGTCTCCTGCTCCGCAGCGCGGTACTGTGACGGCCACCGATCATGTGTCACCCCAGCCCGACTCCCGTGACGATGGGGAACACCGCGAGAAAAGGGCGCCGGGCATGACCGCCGAACTGCTGCAGGTACTCATCGTCGAGGACGATCTCGGTGACGTCGCGCTCATGGAGAACGCCTTCAGCGAGCACAGCATCCACAGCGTGCTGCACCATGTCGAGGACGGCGCCGAAGCCCTGGCGTTTCTGCAGCGCGAAGGCCGATACCGCGATGCGCCGCGCCCGGACCTGATCCTGCTGGATCTCAACATGCCGCGCGTCGACGGCCGGCAGGTCCTCACCGCGCTCAAGTCCGACGACGCCCTCAAGAGCATTCCCACGATCGTGTTCACGACATCAGCGGCACCGGACGACATCGCCGCCAGCTACGGCTCACACGCCAACGCCTACGTCACCAAACCGACCGGCCTCGACGACTACGACCGTGCGATCATCGCCATTCGTAACTTCTTCGGGCATACCGCAGTGCTGCCGAACCGAGCTTCCGATGGATCAGCGACCTGAGCCGAGGCTGTACCCGCGAGGCAGGCACTCGAGTTCGACTAACGAGGTGACGGCGTCCGGCTGGACACCGATACTTGCGGCTGATGCAGGTCGGGGCTGCTGCCAGCCGGGCGCGGAGGCCGCAATCGGCCGGAGATCGCGAACAACGCTGAGAAGCTTTGTCACGCCGCGGTCAGGACGTCCGGAATCAACGCGGGAGCGGACCGGTATCTGATCACCCCCGTCACGCCACGGCGCCTCATCGCTGACTTTCACCGCACCATCGGCAGAAGGCAGCAGTCAGCCCCACAACCTCGCCCCAGCGAGCTCCGGGATGTCAGCGATTCACTGCTGTCTGCTGCCCAGCCGGAAGGCGCTGCCGGATTCTGTCTCGGACGGCTCTCAGCTCCCGCGATTGCGCACACGCCAGCCAAGCCCGCCGCTGCAGCCATCCGGCAGCCTCACACAATTCACGCGAAGCTGTTCGCACACCAGCCTGACCCATCGCCATGCGTCCTCCTGCACCGAGAGCGGTGTCGAGTGCCCACGAATTACCGATCCAGTCGTCTCGTCGACGGTGATCCTCCCGATTCGCGCGGATGCTCGGATGCCCGGATGGACGGCACAGCGAACTTCACGATCGGTGATGCGGGCCTCGCGCGCTCCGGCAGCCGGGCACCCCCGAACCTCGCCTGGGGAACACTGGTGACGAACAAGCGATCATTAGCGAGGGTCGATTGCTTCGGTTTGGAAATCGATCTCGCGCTGGTCTGCCTCTCGGTCCCGTTCATCCGCCTGGGCAGTGCGCTTGTCGGCCGCGTCCTGTCGCAGCTCGGCGCGTCGTTCTCGATCGGCCATCGCGCATTCGCGTCGCTCAAGTTCCAGGCTACGGCTCCGGACAGCGAGTTCTCGGCGGGTCAAGGCACCCTCGCGTTCGGCTTGCCGAGTGAGCCTTGATTCGTGATCGATGTCGCGCTGATCGGCCACCGCCTCTCGGGCGGTGACCCGCGTCTCTCGTTCTGCGATGGCTGTCTCATGCTGCACCGCGTTGCTGTCACGGCGGGCAAGAGCAGCAGCCTGGCCGTCGTGCCTCACGGCTCCAGGCTAATAGGGCAACCGACTCACCTCCATAGTTCCCGGCCCTGACGTGCAGGCACGTCACTGGAGTCGATGGGCAGGTAGGCGGCGTACCCCTGATAGCGGCTGTCCCATGAAGGCCGTGGGTCGGTCATACTGACGTGGACCGGTTACTGGTCAACAGCGTGCGAACGACCAGCCGGCGGCGAAAGAGGTACACACCGTGACCGCTGACGGGCGCAGGGGCGTCGCGTCGCGACCGGGCAACTTGGATCGGCTTTCCAGCGGGTCCGAGGCCGACGCGTCGGTCGCCGGCATCGTCATCCTGCTGATCGAGGACGACCCCGGCGACGCGTTCCTGGTCCAGGAGTACCTCGCCGACAGCGACCTCGACGCCCGCCTGCACCACGTCAGCACCCTCACCCAGGCCAGCAACAGCGGCTACGACCCGGAATGTGTCCTGCTGGACCTGCACCTACCGGACGGTCAGGGACTACAGGCCCTGCGCCTGGTGCTGCAACGCTGGCCGCAGGCCGCGGTGCTGGTGTTGACCGGCCTCAACGACGCCGGAACGGGTTCGGCGGCGGTCGCGGCCGGCGCCCAGGACTACCTCGTCAAGGACCAGGTCGACGCCGCGGTGCTGTCGCGCACCATCCGCTACGCGGTGCAGCGCAAACGCGTCCAGGGCGCCGAACGGCGGATGCGCGACAGCCGGCTGCAGGCCGAGGAGAACACCCGCCTGCAGCGTGGCCTGCTCCCTACGCCGCTACTGACCGACAAGACGGTGAGCGCGGTCAGCCGATACCTGCCCGGCCAGCAACGCTCGCTGCTCGGCGGCGACTTCTACGACGTCGTGCAAACCGCCGACGGGACAGTCCACGCCCTTATCGGCGACGTCTGCGGCAACGGCCCCGACGAAGCCGCCCTCGGGGTCGGCCTACGGTTCGGCTGGCGCACCCTGACCCTCGCCGGCCTGCGCAAAGCCGACCGGATGCGCCTGCTCGAACAGGTCCTGGTCGCCGAACGACCCCACGACGGCATGTTCGCCACCGTCTGCACCGTCGGCATCACCCCCGGCCGCGGCGAAGTGGTCTTGCTCAGCGCCGGGCACCCAGCACCGTTGATCATCACCAGAGACGGCGCCTACCCCGCCCCCACCACCTACGGGCCAGGGCTGGGCATGGCGCCCGGCCGAGCCCGCTGGACCGAAACGCGCACCACCGTGCCCGACGGCGCGGGACTGCTGCTGTACACCGACGGCGTCATCGAGAGCTTCTGCGACGACGGCACCCGCCTCGGCGAAGAACGCTTCATCGAACTCGCCGCCCACTTGGCCACCATCGACGACCCGCACGAATACGTCGACACGCTGCTCGCCGACATCCAGGCCGCCGACGCCGGCCGCCACAGCGACGACACCGCCATGCTCTACCTGCGCTGGCCCTCCGGAGCGCCGGCTTCGGCGAACGCTGACGACCACCGGTCGCACCATGCCGCGTCAGGCCGGTAGCGCCCGCCTATGACTTATGTGCCGGCATTTCCGGCGCGTGGGCGTGAAAGCTTGGAATCGACCAGGCCGCATCGAGTTGATATCAGGGGTCACCGGTATCAGACCTGGCCGGAGAGGGCCGCTGATCTCCGGACGCCACGACGCCCACGCCGTACTGTTTCCGATTTTCCTCGACACTGTTGTCAACGACGTCCTGCTCGCGATCTCCGAACTGGTACAGAACGTCACCCAGCACACCGCTGGCGGTGGGCATTTTCATGCTCACCTGGGACGACGACGGCATCATCGTTGAGGTCCGCGACTGTGACCGGCACCCGCCACGCCCACGGTCAGCCGACGGGTCTCGTACCGGCGGCGGGGACTGCTGCCGGCCTCCGGCATCTGCTCCCGGTTCCGGGTGCTCTACCAGGTCGACTACATCGAGCCGGATACGCAGCGCGTCCGCTACTCGGCCTGGCACTGATCCACGGCTCGGCGCTGCGCGTGGCGCAGCGCCGGACCTGATCTCCATGCTGGCTGACAGGAACGGGCGGGCTGGGGCCTGCGCAGGCTGGATCGCCGACCTGATCGACGAAGCCGCGAACCCACCGAGCGCGGGCCTGTCAGTCGTCCAGCTCGGTGCGTCTGTCCTGAACCTCCGGAGGCGGCCGTCCCGATGGATACTGACCGGCGTCCGATTCGACTAGCTTGAGGGCATGGCGTCCACTGTGCTGCGAGTCCGGCTCATAGGCGGCGATCGCATGGACATCACATACGACGATCCCGACGTCACGGACGAGGAGACGCTGATCGACCGGATGATCTCCACGCTGGCACAGGATTCGGGAGTGCTGCACACCCGGCATGCTGATCGGCTCGTCGTTCTCTTCGGCCGAGGCGTCGCCGCGGTCGAGGTCGCGCCTCGTGGTGCTGTGATCTGACGACAATCGTCCAGCCGGGACCCTTCGGGGAAGGGCGCAAACGCAATCGTCACGCGAGCGGCGAAACCTGATCAGGCGTTTTCGTGTGGGCCAGGACGTCAGCCCGCTTGCCGCGAATCCAGCAAGCTTCAGACACGAGGTGCGCGCCGCCCTCGGGGTGCTGATCGAGTGGGTCCGTGGCAGCGTGGAGGTGTCGAATGACGAATCCTATGCAGCGATGCTGCCCGGCGGCCAGACGGAGAGGGTTCCGGGTCGAGGAAGTAGAGCCGCTGAACTACAGTTTTCGCTGGTCGCTGACGGCGAGGTGACCTTCGCCGGCTGAGCGGTGAGCCGCCAGGTCACCGGGGTCGCGCGTCGCCGAGTCGTACGCCTCAGGGCAAGTGCGAAACCGCCGGTCCGCCACTGAGCCTCTCCTGGGAGTGGCATGTCGTGACCGGTTTCCCGCCTGGCGGCTTGCTCACCTCGACCCTACCCGGCCTAGCGCCGATTCGCCGATTCGAAGTGTGCCGCAAACCTACGTCGGCGTCGTGATGGCCAAGACGATGGCGGGACACGCGCCAGCTGACGCTGAGTCGCTTGCACGCGGGTGGCTGCGCGGGCCGGGAGTATGGTGAGACCCATCAGTTGGCTCATGCCGCCCTAGCCCCCGGCGTGTGCGCCGGGAAGGGGAAGGCTGTGCCCGTATTGACGCACGGCTCAGCCCGGCACTCTCGCGATGCTGCGTCGTCATGACTGCGGCCCACAGCGAGGAGGAGCGCAGGGCGCTCGCCCGAAACCTCATCGGCCGGCAGCCGACCGGCCTCGTCCTGCTGCAGCGGGTCTGCCGTGCCGCCGTCGAGGCGTTGTCGGCCAGCGGGTCCGGCATCAGTGTGATGACCGCCGACGGGACGCGGGGGGTGTGCGCGACCTCGGATCCGGTGGCTGAGCGCGTCGAGGAGCTGCAGTTCGTTCTCGGCGAGGGTCCCTGCATCGATGCCTTCGCCGCTCGCCGGCCGGTGCTCACGGCGGATCTGTCCGACCGTGCCGACGACCGATGGCCGATGTACGCTCCCGCTGCCCGCGCCGACGGCGTCCGCGCCGTTTTCGCGTTCCCGCTGCAGGTCGGCGCCGCCCGGCTCGGTGTCATGGACATCTTCCGCGATCGGGTGGGCCCGTTGAGCGGCGCGGAACTGCGGACGGCTTTCACCTTCGCGGAGCTCACCGTGGAAGCGCTGCTCGACTCGCACAAGAGCGAGGTCGCGCGTGACGGCGACGGCATCGCGGTTCTCGATGTCGGACGGCGCGCGGAGCTTTTTCAGGCGCAAGGGATGGTCATGGTGCAGCTGGGGGTATCCATCGGTGAGGCTCTGGCACGGATGCGAGCGCACGCCTATGCCGAGAACCGTCGTCTCGAGGACGTCGCCCGCGACGTCGTCGAGCGCCGGCTGCGATTGGACGGGAACAACTGATGAGCGGCTGTTTGGTACAGGTTTACCGGGAGGCAGGCCATGAGCACCGTTTCGGCTGAGCGGCTCGCGACGGTCTTCGTCGAGGCCGCCGACACTCTGGTCGACGAGTTCGATCTGCTCGACTTCCTGCACATGCTCACCGATCGGGCTCGCAGCCTGGTCGACGCGGCCGCCGCCGGGCTGATGCTCGCCGATGAACGAGGGCGGCTGGAGTTCATGGCGGGTTCCGACGAGAACGTCCGCCTGGTGGAGCTGTTCCAACTGCAGAACGACCAGGGACCCTGCCTGGAAGCGTTCCGGACCGGGCAGTCGGTGATCAACGTCGACCTCGCGGCGGCTACGGAACGCTGGCCCCGCTTCGCGCCCCGGGCGGCGCAGGCGGGCTTCCGATCCGTGCACGCGTTCCCTCTGCGGCTGCGTGCCCAGGTGATCGGTGCCCTGAACATCTTCGGCAGCTCCACCGGCGGAGACTTCGACCCCGCCGATGTTCCCATCATGCAGGCGCTCGCCGACGTCGCGACCATCGGCCTGATGCAGGAACGCACGATCCGCCGCAGTGAGGCGCTCACCGAACAGTTGCAGGGAGCCCTGAACAGCCGGATCATCATCGAGCAGGCCAAGGGCGCCCTCGCCCAGGTCCAGGGGATCGGCGTCGATGAGGCGTTCCGCCGGATCCGCGCCTACGCCCGCAACAACAACCGGCGACTGACCGAGGTTGCCGAGCTGATCGTCACCGATTCGACCGCCCTGCCCGGATTGACCCAGCCTTGACAGTCATCCTTGCCAAGGGGTCGCGGTTCGGGCGGTGAAACATGGCGGCGAACTCCAACTGAGCGTAGCCGGGCTGCTGCTGGTCGCGGTCCGGCCGCGGACCAGTGCGGACGTCCGCGATCCGCCGCCGCGCGATGCCGGTGATCCATGCGGCGACGTCGAGATCCGGCCCGATGTGGCAGCCCGCCAGCCACCACACCTCGAGGTAACTGGCCGCGAATATCTCGTCGCGGCTGTACCCGGGCGGGAGCTCCGCCAGGACAGCATGGACCGCCGCCGACGTACGGTCGAGAAGGATGAGGAAGGCTGGAATGCTGCTCTGTGAGATGGCGTCGAGCAACGCAACATCGCTGGTGCTGTCGGCGATGTCGGTGACGGGTGGCGGTTGAACCAGTCCGGGAACGAACAACCTCATCGGTGCTCCATGGCGTCGGCAGATCGGGTTGCCGCCAGGGTCCGGAGCGACGTGCGAGAGTTTCCCGCAAATGACGACGCTACGGCATCATCTCGGCCGAACGCGGTGTCTTCCCCCGTTGGGAGACGGCGGCCGGCGCTGCCGTCACCGTTGCGAGCGCAGCGGGGCGCCCACCTCGTGCAGGTGACGTAGTGCCTGCCGGTACGAATCGACCAGACTCGTCTCCTCGTAGGGGATGCCCGCATCCGTGCAGTACGCCTTGACGATCGGCCGGGCCCTGCGCAGGTTCGGGGCGGGCATCGCGGGGAACAGGTGATGCTCGATCTGGTGGTTCAGGCCGCCCAGGGCTGCGTCGATCAGCCGGCCGCCGGTGACGTTGCGCGAGGTCAGCACCTGCTTGCGCAGGTAGTCCTCGTCGCCGGTCGGATGCGGCATCCCTTTGTGGTTCGGCGCGAACGTCATCCCAAGGTAGACGCCGAACACCGCTTGATGCACCACGAAGAACGCGAGCGCCTGCAACGGGGACAGCACCACTAGCAGAACAGACAGGTACCCCACCACGTGCAGCGCCATCAAGCCGGCTTCCAGCCCTCGATGCTTCATGCCGGGTCGCTGGAGCGCCTTGATGCTGGAAATCCGTAGATCGATGCTGAGCAGCGTCAGCAGCGGAAAGAACAGCCCCGCCTGGTGACGATTGACGAAGCCCTTCAGACCGCGCCGGCCCACCGCTGACTCGGTGGCCCAGATCAGCAACTCCGGCTGCACATCCGGGTCGAGATCGTCATGGTTGGGGTTGTTGTGGTGCCGGGTGTGCTTGTCCACCCACCAGCCATAACTCATGCCGATGCCGACGTTGCCCACCATCCGGCCCACCAGCTCGCTGGTTCTGCGCGTCCGGAAGACCTGCCGATGGGCTACGTCGTGCGCCAGTAGGGCCACCTGCGCAAACACGACACCCATGAGTACGGCGACAGCCGGCTGCCACCACGACGAGCCAATCAAAAAGACGGCTGCCCACGCCGCGGCGAACATCACGGCCACGGCGGTCATCCGTACGGCGTAGTGGGCCGGCCGCCGTTCGAGCAGGCCCGCCTCGGTGACACGCCGGTTCAGTACGGCGAAGTCACTACCGGCCGCTCTCGGCCGCACGATCGCGGATGTCATGAATTGCGTGGTGCGGACGTGCCGGCAACAGGACTTGGGACGCACATCGCGCGACTCCCTCGCAACGGGCTCCCCGGACACGAAACCATCGTGCGGGCGAGCGGAAGCTGATGACGAAGGCTGCGGGAGTCTGGACAGCCGAGTGAGTAGAGAGTACCCGGCCACTCGCCCGGCAAACACTACGAACGCGCGTACGATGAAGCCACACCCGGCTTCTCGACGTCTCCTGACGAGCGCACCGCGCCCGCCCCTTGATGGCGCGGACGTCGCCGACAGGAAGGCACACCGATGGACCGGACCGCCGACGCCGCACGACTGCGGCTGGACCCCCACCCTTCCCGGACCACCGCTCTCGACGGAGCCTGGTGGCCACGCTCGACCAACCTGACCAACGAGCTCCCGGCGCTGGTGAAAGCCCTCTCCGACCGCCGGGGTGCCATCACGCACGTACTGATGAACCCCGCCGAGTGGGACCTTCCGCATCCCCCGCGGGCCGCCGCCGACCGCTCGGCGGCCCGACTTGGTTGGTACACCTCCCAGCCCGCCGGGCTGATCACGGTCATGAGCGATTTCGGACGCGACCGCTTCGACCTTCTGGTCATCCCGCCCGACGCGAGCCAGGGATCGGCTGACACCGCCCTGACCGCCGCCGCGGACAACGACGACAAACGCCGCGCACCCGAGCTGCTCGCCGGCATCGAGCGGGCCGGCTGATCGCCGCTGCCGCCCTACCGCTGCACCAGCGGTCCGGCAGCAGGCGCTTGCGGCCGACCGCCGGCGCCGCCACCGGGTCCGGCGGTGCCACTGCCGCGCCGACCGCGATGCCGGCGGCCAAGGTGGCACCGGCGACGAACCACGCGAAGCCCAGGCCGATCACTACCGCGGTGAGCAGAACCAGGAAAACCGAAAGGTCACCACGGTACGCAGGTTGCGGCGGATTCCGAGCAGCGAGGAATCCAGGGCCGCGCTGTAGAGCAGCGGCGGCAAGAGGAGCGTCAGCATGATCTCCGGATCGAGCGAGATGCTGGGTCCCGGCAGCAGCGCGTAGCCGATGCCGATGATCGGCAACAGCGCGGCGGCTGGCAGCCCGGTCCGGTTGGCGACCCACCGCATCGCCACGGCGACGGCGACGGCGACGGCGACGGCAAGGGTGAAAGCCACCAACACATGAACGCTCATGCCCTAATCCCCCACCGGGTGCGCGCGCACATGGGGCGGAGGCAGGAACGCGCCGCTATCTGTCCGAGTCGCCGGTCACCGTCGCCCAGACCACCTTGCCCCCAAGTGTCGGCATCGCTCCCCATCCCGCAGAGGCGGCATGAACCAGACCCAGACCGCGCCCACGCTCAGCGAGCGAAGGCTGCCCGCCATCACGTGCGGACCCGTCCGGGCGCGGATAGCGCATGTCACCGTCCCGGACAGCCAGGTGCAGATCGCGGCCGCGTCGGAACACGGTGATCACGAATTCGGTGCCGGCATGTTCGACCGCATTGCTGGCCAGCTCGGACATGATCAACGTGGCAGCAGGTCGCAGACCGGGCAGTTGCCACGTCTGACATGCCCGCGCAACCAGCTCACGAGCAGCCCGCACGGAAGCTGCTTGCGGCGCCAGACGGGTCTGCCACCAATGTTCGCGCAACAGCCTGCCGACGATCGCGATGCGGGCTTCCGCCATCGTGGCGAACAACAACGTCGGGTCCCACTCGTGATTTCGCAGCCGGTAGTCCAGCATCGTCGTCGACGGGGCGCAGAGCGCCAGGTGTGCCGGTGCCGGTCCGGACCGCGCCGTCCGCTGTGCCGCCACCCAGTACGGCAGGCTCACCCCATGCAGATCGCCGACATCGTGCAGATCGATGATGAGCGCCTCGGACGGCCCGGCCAGGCACAGCCGCAGACCTGCGGTGACCTGGCTGCCGAGCTCCCGTGACCACCGGCCGTGCACCTTCAATTCGACAACGGCACTGCTCGCATCAGCGATGACACCCACCGATATTCCGCGACCGTCGGTCCCCGCGGTAACCAGATAAGGCGGCCGAAGGGGCTGTGCCCAATGGCGCTGTTGCACGACGTCACCGCCGGCCGTAGCTGCACGCGATGCCCGAATCCGCCGGGACGTCAGCAGATGATGGGAGCAGGTCGGGGATCGCCTGCTCAGCCCCCGTCTCACCCGCAAAAATCGACGCGTGGTGCGCTACTACTGTCACGACTACTCCAGGGCGCCCGGCTAGAACGGTGCGCTGCCGAGGTCTGGAGCAGCGAGCGACGATGAGGCCACACCGCCACGGGACCAACGGTATACGGACCGGACGAAGATCGCTCCGATGGCGTCCACGCTTCAACTGTGCGCGCAGTCATCCACCACGGGTGAGGACAGGCGCCTACATCAGGCGTCCAGTCAGGCTGCGGTGAGCCGACCGTCGGCTGCGTCAGCGGAAGGAACGGTTGCATGGGCCTGCGTGAATACAAGCCGGGTACGACGTACTCAGGCCGGATCGAACGGACAACTGACGAGTCGAGCCCTGCATAGCAGGAGCCTGTCCGAGCGGCGCCCGGGTCACCCAACGTGCTGTTCATCGCCCTGGACGACACCGGATTCGGCCAGGTGGGCCGCCGCGCCCCGTCAAGCCCACCGCGCGCCGCGTACTCCCGCTCGGACTCACTCGGAAGCCGGCCACCGGCCCGGCGGCAACAGGCCCGGGCGTCCAGCCACGACACATGCACGACCGGGTGATCTCCCCGTCCGCCGATGTCCGATGTCCTACCCTCGGGGCGACGCCAGGAGGCGTGCGGCACCCTGCCACTACCAAGGTGCCGCGGCCGCCGCCGTCGGCGGGAAGTCGTCGGGCAGCAACCCACCGAACACGAACGACCATCCTTCCCGCTCGGCCGTCGTGACGTACCCGGTCGCCGCAACGAACACGGCACCAGCCGATGGATAGGTCTACTGTTGTCGCTGAGTGCACGTTTCGACGGACCGGCCGCACCGAGACATCCAACGGCGGTCGCCGTTGACACGCTGAGCGTGCGCACGATCGCGGCATTCGCTTCCACTAGCTGCCCCAGTCCCTGGTAGCCCTCCAGCATCAGTTGGCGCCATCCAGGAGTAGCTGATGATTCAGCAGAGCATGCACGATCGAGATGACGCCCATCCCTGCCGCGTCTGGGACCTTGTCAGCGCCCACGGCCCGAGTTTGACCGCACTGTGCCGCTCGGGCGTCGTCCTGATGCCGGGCATCCATGGGATCGGCCTATCAGCCCCGCCATTCCCCGGCCGACCGGACACAACGACTCCCCAGGTCCGATTCTCCAGCGATCAGGCCAGTGCCCGGATAGAATCCGCACAGGACGTGCTGCACGACGGCCCCTGCCATGACGCCGCCGCTACCCGCCAGCCCGTTCACGCCCCCGACCTGACCGACTCGTCATGGAGCGAACGCTGGCCGCGGTTCACCCCCGCAGCGCTGAACGCCGGCGTACGAGCCGTGTTCGCGCTGCCACTGCATGCCGGCGCCGTCCGGCACGCCGGAGCCGTCGACCTGTACCGGCGCACACCGGGCGCATTGCACGACACTGACCGCAACGCCGCGACGGCGTTCACCGCCGCAGCCGCCGAGTTGCTCACCCTGGAGCGCCTCGGCCTGGACTGGACCAGTGCCTTCACCCACGCCAGCCTCGACCAGACGATTCTCGCCCTGGCCGGTGGCACACTGGTCACCACCGGCCGAGGCCTGACCGGCGACCCCGGCGCTGCGCTGCCGCTGGCACGCTGGTTCGATCACGACTCGCTGCCCATGTTGCGCCGACAGGTTCACGCCGTCAGCGCTGCCCACGGCCTGTCCGGCGACGACGCCAACCGGTTCGTGCTGGCCGTCCACGAGGCGATGATCAACGCCATCGAACACGGCGGCGGGCTCGGCCAGTTACTGCTCTGGTACCGCGATGACCGCCTCTGGTGCGAAATAGGCGATCACGGCCCCGGCATCGGTACCACCCTGCGCTCCGCCTGTGACCCCGCCACCCGCCCGCGAGTCGGAACCCAAAAAAGGCGTCCCAGCGGCATGAAGCTCATCCAGCAGGCCTGCACCACCATGGAGATCACCACCGACTCCACCGGCACCCGGCTACAGCTCAGCTTCCAGCTCACCCATTCGGCACCAGGGTGAGGCGGCCAAGCCGACCAACGCATCGGCCGTCGCGAGGAGCGACACCCGGTGCGTGAATCCAACAGTCAGTTCCAGCCGGGCGCCGCCGCCGCTACCGGGCGGGATGCCGGCCCAGGCTCACCATCAGATACGGAAAACCCAGTTCGGGTACAACCCGTGCCAGCGCTTCGCGAGCCACCGCGAACTCGATCGGCGCGCTGAACGGCAGCACCGACACACCGAACGTCGACGCGACCAGCGAGCCCGCGGACAGCGCCTCGCCGGCGTGCAGCCAGTCGATCGCGTTATCGCGAGGGCCGTGCAGCAGGGCGAATGTCGCGGCCCGGTCGCGCCCGCAGGAAACGGTGGGCAGACGACCGCCGGGCGACCCCACGATCCGATCGTTACCGGCCCAGAGAGCCAGTTCCTTCTGCCATTGCGCGACCGCCGGCTCCAGGCTCGCGCTGTCGGCGGCGGCGACCGCGAGTTCCAGGATCTGATCAGGACGGAGCAGCCCGAGCCGCACATGTTGCGCCTCGAAGGCGGTGGCGATCGTGCGCAAGGTCGCCGGTTCGACCGGGTCCCCGGTGACCGGGTGGATGTCGGTATGGCGCAGGTCGATGACGCGGGCGAGCTCGGCGGTCTCCGCGTCCACCGGGGCCGGGCCGTCGATCCGCACGCGTGCCAGATGCGCGGGATCAGCGTCGTCGGGACTGCGGGTCACCGTGGCCCGCCAGCCGTGGGCCGCGAGCGTCAGACGGGCGTGGTGCAGTGCGGCGCCGCAGCTGATGGTCGCGAGCCGGGCATCCGGGTCGGTTCTCGTCGTCAGCCGGGTGTGGTCCACGAACAGATCCAGTGTCACGTCGGTGATCCGCCACTGCCACGGCTGTAAGTCATATGCCGAAGGCGCATGCCGGGCCGCGGCGACAGCCTGGTGGAAAGCCTCGTTGGTGATGTGGTGACTGACCGGGCGGGCCACGCCGACCGGGGCCGGCTTCATCGGACATCCCTCAGCGGCAGCGTGGCTTCGATGAGGCGCGGTTTCGGGTGACCTGGCAGCGTGCACCGGATGCGGGACTGGACGGCACTGGAAAACAGCCGGGTCGAGGCCATGGGATTCCCATCGTCGGGGACCAACGCGGGCACAGGGCCCTACCCCACGAACAGGGCGAGGACGAGGTCCACCGAGGCCGGTGAAGGCACAGACCGAGACGAAGTCCCGATCAAGGCCTACGGTACGCGTGTTCGGA
The DNA here is from genome assembly GCF_036053395.1 of Actinoplanes sp. NBC_00393. Lineage (NCBI taxonomy): Bacteria > Bacillati > Actinomycetota > Actinomycetes > Micromonosporales > Micromonosporaceae > Actinoplanes > Actinoplanes sp. NBC_00393. Next base: position 5,914,364 of record NZ_CP107942.1, read on the forward strand.
CGCCGATGACACTCGGATGCTGACCCGGCGGGCAACGCTCGGCGAGGTCACTTGCCGGCCGTGCCGTCGATGAGTCCTCCCTGGTGGTGCAGATGGCGTTTCAGGGCGCTGTGGTATCCCGCGGCCAGGCGAGTCAGATCGTCGATGTCACGGACCATGCGCGCCCGGCCGGTTGCCAGGTCGGTCGCCGCCTCGTTCTGCTGGTCGTGGGATCTCCGGTCGATGGCGGCGGCCGCGTCCCGGGCATCACGAAGCACGCGGCCGGCCTGCTCGCGGGCCTCCGTGAGCAGCATCCGGGATTTGTCCCGAGCCTCACCCACATACCCGTCAGCGGTGTGCTGCGCCATCCTCAGAACCCGTTCCGGGGACGCCTCGCCGCGGACAGTGGCCGCCGCAGCGGCGGCCCGGTACGCCTCGTCGAACTGCTTCCGTACGTGCCGGGCCTCGCGCTCGGCGCGGTCGCATGCTCGCTGGGCGTGCCCGAGTGCTGCCGTCGCCGCGGACAACTCGGCTCGGTCAACTCGACGTGGCCCGTCCGACGCTCTCACCGGTGCGCGGGCGTCGAGCCTGTGGCGCAACGCTTCGTTCTCCTCGAGCAGCCTGATCATCTCTCCGATGGCCTCGTCAAGGAAGCAGTCGACATCGTTCCCGTCGTAGCCACGCCGGCCGAGGGGAGCCTTCGCGAACTCCGTATTGTGGATGTCGGCCGGCGTCAGGGACATGATGCTCCTCGGGTCGCGGTGAAGGGTGCGATGCTGACCGTCGGGGGAGGCGGCGCACTGGAGCGAACGCCACTGTACGCGGATGACCGAGTCACCGCTGGCCGGCGAAGGCCAGTGTGGATCAGGCGTCGTGGCTGCCGGTCGCCGCCGGCTCCTCTTCAGGTGGTGCGCCGTCGGCTCCGCGCTCAGCACCCCATTCTGAGGTGGTGCCACGCCGGAACGGCCTCGCAGCCACATCCCACGAATCGAACGACAAGGATCTGCATGACACCCACGCACGACCAGGCCACGTTGTTCATGGCACCGACCTCCGGCCGGGACGCCGGAAGGACCGACCGGACACTGCCGGCGGCCGACCACCGAGCTGAGGCAATGCAGGCGCTCTGCCACCCGTTCGCGGTCCGCGCCGAACCGGCTACCGATTCCGTCCGCTGAGCGGTCACCGCGCCGCCATCCTGACCGGCGTCGCGCTGACAACCGCCGACCGGCTCCATCTTCTCAGAGAGCCCATCATGACCATTTCCAAGGCAGCCGTGATCTCCGTTCTTCGCGAGCGCGGCCAGCACGTCAGGGCAGACTTTGTCGACCGGAACTGCCCGACCATATCGACGTCTCCCGACATTGCGGCCTGCTCGCCATGCTCCGGCTCGATCCGGCCGATCTGACCGAGCCGGACGCCCGACCCGCCGGCTGATGGATCAGTCGCCGGACACGCTGAACGGGCTCTGGCACAAAGTTCGTGAATGCGGGCCGCCCAGGGGCGCCATAACCATCGATGTGGATGATCATGTCTGCGGTATAGCCATCATTCACTGGCCACGGACAGCCGTCGTGGTGAGCCGCGGCGTGGCAGTGATCGACAGAGGGTGAGGTCGGCCGGGTGGTCGATACCGCGCGCGTTCCAGCGACATCAGCCCGCGGTGTCCGACGCAAAGGTGATTCGCTGTCGTCGCGGCTCAGCGTCGCGACGTATCCCGGGATGACGACAGTCACGTCGCCTGCCGCGAAGACCGGTGCCAGCGTGTCCCGGCACCAGCCGCGGGCCTCCACGGCATTGCAGGCTCCGCGCGTGATCGCCGCTTCGACGTTGACTTCGCTGACCGTATCCCGCAGATAGGCGTCGAAGGTCGTCGGCAGCCGAAGCTCGACATCGGTGTAGTCCAGCAGCCGCAAGCCGCAGGGAGCAACTCGCGCGGGTCGAGCGGCCGCCAGCAAGCGGGCCAGGGAAACCGGCGCTCGAAAGCGGCGAAACCAATCCGCCAGCGCGTCCCCGCTCTCCGAGTGCCGGCCCTCGGAGAAGTCATAGAGCAAGAATTTCCCACCGCGTGCCAGCGCCCGCGCTGCCTCAGAGAGCGCCGGCCGGAGGTCGGCGTAGTTCAGCGAGCCGGCCGCCGTAACAAGATCGAACATCCCTGCCCCGAACGGCAACTGCTCGGCCGCGCCGATTACGAATTGGGCCTGCGGCGCGACGGTCCGACAATGCGCGAGCATGGCGGGGACGGCCTCCAGCCCGGACACGTGCTCGGCAAGCGGGGCCAGCGCGGCTGTGGACAGGCCCCGCTCCACACCCGACATCGAGTGCCCGACGGCGCGGTGATCGAGGCGGGCTGATCGCAGGATTTACTGATGGACCGACGGCCGGTCGAACGCATACGCGGCTGCCAGCCGCTCGCTGTTGTAGACGCTCGTCACGACTCCCCGACCCGTTGTCGTACGCCACCGGCACATCATCCGCGCGAGGTTAGTTGAGGGACTACCGAAGACAACCCCGGTCCACTTCCGCAACCCTGCCACCGACCACGACCATGGATCAAGACAAGAAACTGGCCTCGCCGGAGATCACCGTACGAGCATTCGTGTCACCAGGGTGTCGCGATCATCCATAATGGACGACCTCTGCGGCGTTCGAGCGCGCCGCCCACATCAGGGAGCCCGCCAAGCACGCCACACCCGAGGAGACGCTGCCCAGCCCTACTGGCGAGGATCGCGGCCGGCCAGCCGGACTGAGCACGAAGACCCACCCGAGAGACGCTGAGGAGCAACACGATTGAGACAGTTCCACCGAAACCGTACGCACGTACGGGCAAAAACACGTGTCGCACACATGCAATCGCATTAAGGTCGACAAATGCAAAAGGCCAGCTACGCTGGCCTTTTGTTAAGTCGGGCTGACAGGATTTGAACCTGCGACCCCTTGACCCCCAGTCAAGTGCGCTACCAAGCTGCGCTACAGCCCGATCCCGCCCCGAGCCTCAGCCCGGCGCGACATCTCCTAAAGCCTACCAACCTCAGCCGTGCGCCTTCCCGCGACCCCCCGGCCCGGTCTTCTTGCGCGGCTTCACCGAGATCTCCACCGGGGAGCCCTCGAACCCGAACTCCTCACGCAGCTTGCGCTCGATGAACCGCAGGTACCCGGCATCGAACGGCCCCGTCGTGAACAGCACGAACCGCGGCGGCGCCACCCCGGCCTGGGTAGCGAACAAGACCCGCGGCGCCCGCCCACCCCGCACCGGGTGCGGCGTCGCCTGCGTCAGAGCCGTCAGCCACTGGTTCAAAGCACCGGTCGGAATCCGCTGCTCCCACGAGGCCAGCGCACGGCGGATGGCCGGCGCCAGTTTGTCCACCGCGCGGCCGGTCTTGGCTGAGATGTTGACCCGGACAGCCCAGGTCACCCGCTTCAGATCCCGGTCGATCTCCTTGTCCAGGTAGAACCGGCGGTCCTCATCCACCAGGTCCCACTTGTTGAAGGCGATCACCAGCGCCCGCCCGGACTCGATCACCTGGGTGATGACGCGCTGGTCCTGCTCGCTGATCACCTCGCCGGAGTCCAGCAGCACGACCGCCACCTCAGCCGCTTCCACCGCCCCGGCAGTGCGCAGCGACGCGTAGTACTCCGTACCCGAAGCCTGATGCACCCGCTTGCGCAGCCCCGCGGTGTCGACGAACTGCCAGACCTCGCCGTCCATCTCGACCAGGCTGTCGACCGGGTCGACAGTGGTGCCGGCCACCGAGTCGACGACCGCGCGCTCTTCGCGCGCCACCCGGTTCAACAGCGACGACTTGCCGACGTTCGGCCGTCCGACCAGGGCGACACGACGCGGACCTCGCGGCCCGCCCTCGGTCACCGGCGGCGTCGGCGGCAACGCGGCCAGAATGTCATCCAGAAGGTCACCGGAACCACGGCCGTGCAGCGCCGAGATTGTGTGCGGCTCACCGAGGCCCAGCGACCACAGGGAAACCGCTTCGAGCTCGAGGTTCTGGTTGTCCGCCTTGTTGGCGACCAGGATCACCGGCTTGTGGCTACGCCGCAGCATCTTCACCGCGGCCTCGTCGACGTCGGTGGCGCCGACGGTCACGTCGACCACGAACACCACCACGTCAGCGGTCTGCACGGCGATCTCGGCCTGGGCGGCGATCGCCGCGGCCCGGTCACGCGCGTCCGGTTCCCAGCCGCCGGTGTCGACGACGGTGAACCGGCGCCCGTTCCACTGCGCGTCATACGGAACCCGGTCCCGGGTCACGCCGGGCACGTCCTCCACGACCGCCTGCCGGCGGCCGATGATCCGGTTGACCAGCGTCGACTTGCCGACGTTGGGGCGGCCGACGACGGCCACCACGGGAACCGGGCCCTGAAACTCGTCGGAGGACGACGAATCAGAAGAGGGAGAGAGGTCGAAACCACCCTCGAAATCGTTGAGATCGAGGCCGGCGGGAAGCTCAGTCACTTACTTACCTTGCTGTTGAGCAGTTCAAGAAGGTGGGCGACAACCTCGTCGATGCCCATGCCGGTGGTGTCCACCTCGAGGGCGTCGGAGGCCTGCCGGAGCGGGTCGACCGCCCGGCTGGAGTCGAGCTTGTCGCGACGGGCCAGGTCGGCCTCGGTTGCGGCGACGTCGGTGGCGTCCTCGGCGCTGCGCCGAGCGGCGCGGGCAGCGGCGGACGCGGTCAGGTAGACCTTGAGGTCGGCGTCGGGTGCGACGACCGAAGCGATGTCGCGGCCCTCGACGATGATCCGTGGGTGCGAGGCGATGATCGCCTGCTGCAGCGTCACCAGCTGCTTGCGGACCGCGGGGACAGCGGCGACCGCGGACACCGCGGAAGTGACCTCGGGGCCGCGAATCGGGGCGTCGACGTTGGTGCCGTTCGCGGCGAAGTGTGGCGCGGCGGGATCCGTACCGATCGACAGCTCGGTCTCCAGCGCGATCTTGGCGATCGCCTCCGGGTCCGTCAGGTCGGCGCCGCCCTGCAGAACTGCCCAGGTCACCGCCCGGTACATGGCGCCGGTGTCGAGATACACCCCGTCGACGGCCGCGGCGAGCCGCCGGGAAACGGTGGACTTGCCCGAGCCCGACGGCCCGTCGACGGCCACCACGCACTTCTCCGGCCGTTCCTGAAGAGCCACCGTTCCTCCAACCGTCCCCAACACCAACCCTCCCATTGTGCCCGCCCACGCAGTCATCGACGAACCGGGGCTGCATGCAGCAGATATCGACGAACCCGCCGGCTTCCGCTATGTTACTGATGAGTAACTACGAAGGGGGCCGCAATGCCGCAGCTCGACCGCCACGACGACGTCTACGTGCTCAACCTCGGTGACACCGAGAACCGACTCCACCCCGACCAGATCGCCGCCCTCAACACCCTGCTCGACGAGATCGAGAAGGGCCCCACCCCGGCCGCGCTGGTCACCACCGCCACCGGCAAGCACTACAGCCTCGGCCTCGACCTCGACTGGCTCGGTGAACACCCCGATCAGCGCGTCGCGTACGCCAAGTCTGTTCATGAATTGCTCGCCCGCGTGCTCACCCTGCCCATGGTGACCGTCGCCGCCCTGCAAGGGCACACCTTCGCCGGCGGCGCCATGCTGTCGCTCGCCCACGACCTGCGCGTGATGCGCGCCGATCGCGGTTTCTGGTGCCTGCCGGAAGCGGACATCGGCCTGCCCTTCACTCCCGGCATGAGCGCGCTGATCCAGGCCCGCCTCACTCCACAGGCCGCGCACGAGGCCATGATCACTGCCCGCCGCTACGGCGCCGAGGAGGCCACCGACCTGGGCATCATCGACCGGGCCGTCTCGGAAGACGCCGTGCTGAGCACGGCGATCTCCCTGGCTCAGGCCCAGGCGAGCAAGGCCGGTCACGCTCTGCGAATGATCAAAACCCGCATGTACCCCAGCGTCCTGGATGCCCTCGCCCTTTCCACCATCTGATTTGTATGCACGACCCGCTCAGCCCAGCGCAAAAGGCAAGTCGCCCCACCGTCTTCCCGAACCGCAACAAACGCGACCCTGCCCCCTCACGAGCCCGAATCCCGGCCCGGTCAAGATCAACCCCGGCTGACGCCCAGTGTCGCTTCCCGTGCGTTCAGCCAGCACTGACCGTCAGCCAAGCAACCCCGGCTGACGGTCAGCGTCGTGTGCGAACAGCTGAGGCAGCAGTGGCGGTCAGCCGAGCCCATTCGGCTGACGGTCACGGTCGCTTGCGGGCGACTGAAGCAGCAGTGGCGGTCAGCCGGGTGCTCGTGGCGCGGCCTGCGGCAGAACGCGGGGCAGCGAGGTGGCGGGGCGCGGCTGAGCGGCCTGGGCGGGGAAGGCGCGCCCGGCTATGGTTCGCCGATGAGCTTGGGGCGATCACTGCCGTCTGCGGTGCCGGTGGGGCTGCCCGAGTGGGAGAAGTACCGGCTTCTGCGGGCCGAGTCCGAGTACGCGTCGGTGCGGAAGGACGCGCGGGTCGCGTACGCAATGTGGTGTTTTGTGGGGTTGATCGGTGGTCACCGCTTCTACCTGGGTGACACCGGGCGCTCGATCGCGATGCTTTTCACGCTCGGCGGATGCGGGCTGTGGACTCTGCTGGACGTCTTCTTCGTCGGGCGCCGGGTTCGGGCTGTCAACCGTGACCGTCGCGCCGCGATCATGGCCCGCTACGGCATCGTCGATCAGACGCCCTGACCGCTGCGGGTGGGTCAGGTGCCCTGGTTCAGGGTGGGTAGCAGCTTGGCGGTGATGGCGCCGAGGCAAGCTACGTCGTCGGCCGTCAGGTGGTCGAAGATCAGGCGGCGGACTTCGGCTACGTGGCCTGGGGCGGCGGCCTCCAAGGCGGCCATGCCGGCGTCGGTCAGGCAGGCGATCTGGCCGCGTTTGTCGCTGCGGCAGGCCTGCCGGGTGACCCAGCCGCGTTGTTCGAGGCTGGCTACCGCGTGGGACAGGCGGCTGGTGGTGCTGCCGACCACCCGGGCCAGGTCGGTCATCCGCATCGAGTGGCCCGGCTCGTGGCTGAGCATGGCCAGGATCTGGTAGTAGGCGTGCGGGATTCCGGTCTCCTCCCGCAGCTGCCGGTCCAGGGCGGCGGGCAGCAGCATGAGCAGCTGGGCGACGTTGACCCAGGTCTGCTGCTCCCCGTCGGTGAGCCAGCGGGGTTCGACAGCGGGTCGGGTGTCGGTCACCTCATCATCCTCGCCGATCTTCAGTTCAGGGCGCGACCGCTGGGGCGAGCACGTGGGCGTTGGCCTCGCGGACGTGGTGGGCCAGGTCGGGGAGTTCGAGGACGTCGATGCCGTGGCCGCGCAGGGTCTCGACGCCGTCGCAGTCGGCGAACAGCAGGGGTTCGCGCAGGGCCAGGACCACCCGGTTGATACCGGCGGCCAGGACCAGGTTGGTGCAGGACGCCGGCCGGGAGCGGCGGGTCGTGCACGGCTCCAGCGTGGTGTAGATGGTCGCGCGGGAGAGGTCGGCGCCGGGAAGTTTGGCGAGGGCCACCTCTTCGGCGTGGTGAGTGGGGTCGATCTCGCCGGTGTAGCCGGTGGCCAGCACGGTGCCGTCGTGGTCGACGATCACGGCGCCGACGGCGTAGCGGGCGGCCACGAGCGGCGCGGTGCGGGAGACGGTGATCGCAGCGTGCATCCAGTGCCGGTCGGTGTCGGCGGTCACCGAAACAACAGCGGTCATATCAGCCGGCCAAGGGGAGGTCGAGGGTGTGGGCGGTGTGGTCGCGCTTCGCGGCCAGGTAGCGAGCGTTCGCGTCGGACAGGTGCACGCCGGTGCGGATCTGCTCGGTCACCGCGATGCCGAGCGTCTCCAGCTGGGCGGCCTTGTCCGGGTTGTTGCTGAGCAGGCGGATCCGGTCGGCGCCCAGCGCGGCCAGCATCTGCGCGGCGGGCGTGTAGTCCCGCTCGTCCTCGCCGTGACCGAGGGCCAGGTTGGCCTGGTAGGTGTCGAGGCCGGTGTCCTGCAGCGCGTAGGCGTCGAGCTTGGCGTACAGGCCGATGCCGCGGCCCTCCTGGCGCAGGTAGAGCAGGAAGCCGCCGGTCTGGGTGATGCGCTCGACGGCCTCGCGCAGCTGCGGGCCGCAGTCGCAGCGCTCGCTGCCGAAGACGTCGCCGGTGAGGCACTCGCTGTGCGGGCGGACCAGCGGGGCGGGACCACCCAGCGCGGAGCCGGCCAGGGCGGCGCGCCAGTCGCCGAGGGCGAGGGCGAGGTGTTCGCGGCCGTCAGCGAGACCGGTGAAGGTGTGCACTTCGGCGCTGGTCGTGTACCCGTCGGGGAACCGCAGCGGGACGACGACCCGGGTGCGCACCCTGGCCAGCGGTGTTCCCAGCGCGATCGTCATACCAAACCCCCATGTTGTTGAAGCTTCACCAAGCATCGTCCGGCGATGTTGAAACTTCAAGAACGATTTCGGTGGCGAACGCCACCCCCTGTTCCGGCGTCCCACGCAATCGGCAGCGGGGCGGCGCCACCCAAGGGGAGTTCCGAAATGCAACCACACGTACACCGGAGCAGGGTCGACTGCTGTCGATGGACGTGGCTAGAGTGGCCTGCTTTGGCGCTATTGGTACCGGCGCCGCACGACGGGGAGGTTTTGTGAACAAGCGACTGATGCGTGGCGGTATAGCACTGGCAGCGGCCGCGGTGCTGGCGATGACCGGCTGCGCCAACAACCAGGACGCGAGCACGGGCGGAGACACCCAGGCGGCGGCCGACACGTCGAAAGACCCGAACGAGGCCCTGGTCGCGGCGGCCACCAAGCTGCAGGAGCAGTCCTACAAGGCGGTCATCGACATGGGCGACTCCGGCAGCTTCCAGGGCGTGCTGGACCCGAAGAAGAACGTCAGCGAGTTCAGCATGGAGAACACCGCTGACGGCGAGACGCTGAAGACCGAGATGCGGACCGTCGACGGCGTCACCTACCTGCGGATGACCATGCCGGGTGCGGAGATCCCGGGGATGGACGGCAAGACCTGGCGCAAGATGGGCGGCGAGGGCGGTCCGGGCACGCTCGGCAACTTCGACGCCTCGCAGTACGCGAAGAGTCTGGAGACGGCGGCCGACGTGAAGTGGGCGGGCGCCGACACCCTGACCGGGACGATCGACCTGGCCAAGACCGGCAAGCAGATGGGTCTCGGCGCGGCCGACATCGCCAAGCTGCCGCAGCCGACGATCCCGTTCGAGGCGAAGATCGACGACGAGGGGCGGCTGACCCGCTACACGATGACCATGCCGGCCGCGCCGGGCGCCGAGCTGCCGACGAAGATGGACGTCACCTACTCCGAGTTCGGGGTGCCGGTCGACGTCAAGGCACCGGCCGCGAACGAGCTGGCGAAGGAGTAGGTCAAGGCTCCGGCTGCGAACGGACTCGCGACGAAGTAGCCGGTTCGAGACCGGCGCCGGTGCCCGCAGCCGCCCGGCGCCGGCTCGACACCACCGGCTCCAGCAGGACCACGACCAGCGCGGCGAGCGTCAGCCCGGCGCCGGCCAGCGCGGTGCTGCGCACCCCCGGCTCGGGGATCAGCACGCTGCCGAGGAACGCGCCGGCGGTGATGCCGACGTTGAACGCGGTCGACGTACCGGCCGAGGCCATGTCGGAGCTGGTCGGCGCGGTCTCCAAAGCCCGCACCCCGATCCCGGCGGCCATCCCGGCCAGCGCGAACCCGGACAGCCCCAGCGTGATCGCGGCCCCGACCTGCGACGTGCCGAACGCCCACTGGCAGCTCAACGCGACGAACTGGACGCCGATGAAACCGACCATGGTCAGCCAGCCGTTGCGGCCGACCACCCACCCGGCGACGAACACGCCGACCAGCCCGGCGAGCCCGCGCACGAACAACATCGGGCTGACCCCGGACTCGCCGAACCCGGCGACGTCGGTGAGGAACGGGCTGACGTAGGTGAACATCGTGAACGACCCGCCGACCGCCAGCGCGGTGTAGACGACGATCGCCCAGTAACGCCCGACGTCCGGAGCACTGCCGCGCGCGGTCTCCCGCTCCCCCGGCGGCGCGCTGGGCATCAGCACGACCAGGGTGATCAGGATGAGCAGGCTCAGGCCGCTGAGCGCGAGAAAGGCGATCTGCCAGCTGGTCTGCTGACCGAGCCAGGTGCCGACCGGGACGCCGGCGAGAGCGCCGAGGGAGCTTCCGGCGTACAGAATCGACAGTGCCCGCGGGCGCACCTGCGCGCGGAACAGGGCCGCCGCGGCCGGGGTGATGACCGCCCAGAAGATCGCCTGGCTGAGTGCGGTGACCACCCTGGCCGCCATCAGCGGCCCATAGCCGTCGAGGAACGCGCACAGCGCGTTCGAGACGGCGAAGACCGCGAGCAAGGCGCAGATCAGCAGCTTGCGCGGGATGCGCTGGGTGACTTTGGTGAGCGGCACGGAAGCGACGACCACGACCAGGCCGTAGACCGTGACCAGTAGCCCGACGGCGGAGACGGTGCTGCCGAGATCGTCGGCGATCAATGGCAGCAGGCCGATCGGCAGAGTCTCGGCGGTCACGTAGGTGAAGGTGGACAGCGTGAGCGCGATGAGCGACAGCACCGCGGGGGCGCTGCCGAGCCGGGATCTCATAGGGATTCCCCTTACCCGCCCACCGACCGGTTATCGGAAACCGGTAAGGAGGAAGGCGGCGAAGCCCGCCAAGGCTAACGGCACGGCAGCGGCCAGGGCCAGCAGGCGCTGGCGGGCGATCAAAACAATGATCAGTACGCCGAGCGCGGTGTTGATCAGCACGTCGGCGATCGGGGTGTTGCCGTAATTCGGGTCGCCGATGCGGGTGGCGTGCAGCAGGGCCTCGGCGAACAGGACGGCGCCGGGCAGGGCGGGGCCGGCGATGCGGCGCCAGTCGTGGTCGTGGGCCCAGGTGCCGCCGATGCCGAAGACGGTGCCGGCGATGACGCCGAACGCCATCCAGATGATCGAGCTGGGTTGCCTGATGACGGCCCAGTCGTCGTTCTGGATGAGGGCGGCGGCGATGTAGTAGCTGGGCACGGCGATGACGAGCATGGCGGAGGCGGCTGCTGCGGCGCGCAGACGGCCGGTGCGGATCCAGTAGCCGAAGGCGAACGCGGCGACCGCCCACACGGCTGAGGAGTTGCCGAGGTCGCCGAGCGGCGACGGCACGTATTTGATCCACACGAAGTCGAGGAAGCCGAGCAGGAAGCCGGCCGGCAGGACGGCAAGCGCCATCAGCAGCGTCGGCCGAGATGCGGCCGGCCGGAGAACAGCCGGCTGGAGATCAGGTTGCATGAGACCCTCACGCGTCGGTGGCTTTTCGGGCGCGATGGGCGCGCAGTTTGTGGCGGTTGCCGCAGCGTTCCATAGCGCACCAGCGGCGGGCGTTGGGGCGCGACGAGTCGACGAAGACGAGCGGGCAGTTGTCGCTGGCGCACTCGCGGATGCGGTCGGCGAGTGGTCCGGTGAGCAACTCGATCATCTCGCGGGCGAAGGTCGACATGGCCTGGGTGGCGGTGACCGGGGCGGCCCAGCCGACGGTGGCGCCGTCGGCGGCGAGCTCAGGGACCAGCGGGGCTTCGGCGGCGGCGGCGTTGATGACGGCGACGGCATCGGCCGGCAGCGGGAGGTGGTCGGCGCGGGCGTGGGCGGCCACCCAGATCGCCTGGCGCAGGATCTTTGCGGCGATGAGCTCGGCGGTGGTGACCGGCGTGGTGGGTGACACGCCGGGTGGCAAGACAGCGAGCCAGGCGGCCAGGTCGGCGGGCTGGTGCAGCGACTCGAAGACCGCGAACGGCCCCTCGCCGCCGGTGTGGGCGAAGTCGAGGCAGACGGCCCCGGCGTCGAAGCGGAATGAACCGCCGCGGGGATCGGTCAGCACTCGTCCGGTTGCGCTCGCTCGCATGAAACCACTATAACTGGTTATGCAAGAGGACACCGCTTCAACTGGTTACGATTTCGATTGGCACGGAGGAGTGACGATGAGCGTTCGGCACATCAACCCGGAGGGACTGCACCGGAGCCCGGCCTTCAGCCAGGCCGTGGTGGTCGAGCAGCCGGCCAAGACGATCTACATCGGCGGGCAGAACGGGGTCGACGCCGACGGCAAGGTCGTCGGGCCGACCATGGGCGAGCAGGCCCGACAGGTGTTCCGCAACATCAGGACGATCCTGGAGAGCGAGGGGGCGACACTGGCGAACGTCGTGCACTGGCGGATCGCCGCTCTTGAGGGGCAGACGTTCGACGACGGGGTGGCCGCGTTCCAGGAGGTGTGGGATCGCAACGATCCGCCGCCCGCGATCACAGTGCATTTCGTGTCGGGGCTGAACCCGGGATGCCTGGTGGAGATCGATGCGGTGGCGGTGATCTGACGCTTCGGCCCGGCGGCCGCGCTGGGAGCGTGCCCCAACGGCTCGCGGGGCGCTTGCGGGACACCGCTGGGGTCGTGCCCGGCAGCGGCTCGCGGGGTACTCGCGGGACACCGCTGGGGCGTGCCCGGCAGCGGCTCGCGGGACACCGCTGGGGTCGTGCCCGGCAGCGGCTCGCGGGGTGCTCGCGGGACGGCCACGATCGGGTTTCACAGGAGGGCGCGGACGGCGGCTGCGTCGGCGCGCCACCTCGTCTCGTCGAGCAGAGGTGGCGTGGTGGCCGGCAGCGGGCCGCCGTCGCCGACGTCGTCGGCGTAACGGGCGGTGACGTGGGTGTGCAGGTGCGGTTCCCAGTTGCCCATGGTCAAGTAGTTCATCTTGGCCGGCCGGAAGCAGTCGCGGATGGCGCGGGCGACAAAGATGACCTCGCGGTGATACTGGTCGGCCTCACCGACGGTGAGGTCCATCGGCTCGACGACGTGCCGGCCGCGCCAGACGACGACCGCGTAGCCGCGCACGAAGGCGCGGCGGGCGAAATACGCGTCGGTGACCTGGCCGGTGAAGATGCGCAAGCCGAAGTCGATCTCGTCGGGCCGCCCGTGGGCGCACCACCGGCAGTCGTCACCCGCCATCCGGGCTGCCCAGTCCCCCGCCCATGCCACGCTGCCCGACGGTAGACGACAGTCACGCTCCGCGCTGCCCCGCTCACCGCAGGGCGAGCACGCGCTGGCACGGACAGCTGCGCTCCGCACTGCCTCGCTTACTGCAGGGGGCTGGCACGGACAGCCGCGCTCCGCACTGCCCCGCTTACTGCAGGGCGGGCACGCGCTCGCGGGGGCGGCTGCGTGACACCGCCACGCCGGCCAGGCAGAGCGCGCCTCCGGCGAGGGTCAGCCAGCCGGGCACCTCACCCAGCAGCATCCAGGAGAGGAGGATCACCACCACGGGTACGGCGTACGTGGTCGACCCCATCTTGCCGGCGGTGGTGCGCGCCAACGCGTACGCCCAGGTGGTGAATGCGATCGCGGTCGGGAAGACGCCCAGGTAGATGACGTTGAGGGTGATACCGATTGGCGCCTCGGACACGTCCTCGATCAGCTGGCCGGCGAACGGCAGGCAGCAGATCGCGCCGATCAGGCAGCCGAACGTGGTGGCCTGCAGCGCGGTGGCGTGCCGCAGCGCCGGTTTCTGGGCGACTACCCCGGCGGCGTAGGTGACCGCGGCGACCAGGCAGAGCAGCACGCCCAGGATCGACGCGCGCCCGCCGTCGGACATCGACAGCCCGACGACTACGGCACCGGCGAACGAGACGGCGATCCCGGCGAGCAGCCGTGGTGGGAAGCCCTCCTTGAGCAGCCAGCTGGCCAGCAGGGCCATCACGGCCGGGCCGACGTTGACGATCATCGCCGCGGTGCCGGCGTCGACGAGTTGCTCACCCCAGTTCAGCGCGACCATGTAGACGCCGAACCAGAGCACCCCGGAGACCGCGATGCCCGGCCAGGCGGCGCGCGGCGGCAGGCCCTGGCGGCGGATGGCCAGGAAGATCAGCAGGGTGAGGGCGCCGGCGAGCAGCCGGCCCAGCGCGAGGGATCCCGGGTGGAAGTGCGGTGCGGCGGCCCGGATGCCGACGAAGGCCGAAGCCCAGAGGATCACGGTGACGGTGGCGGCGGCTATCGCGGGCATACCTGCGAGCCAACCGTGCCGGCCCGGTTCTGAGCTAGCGATTTTCGGACGTCACGCTCGCCGGCCCGGTCGCCGGGATCTGAGCTAGCGATTCTCGGACGTCGCGCTCGCCGGCCCGGTCGCCGGGATCTGAGCTAGCGATTTTCGGACGTCGCGCTCGCCGGTCTCGTCGCCGGGGTCTGAGCGAGCGATTTTCGGACGTCGCGCTCGTCTGTCTCGTCGCCGGGGTCAGATGAAGACATCCTCATCTCATTCTCATCCCAAGATCACCAGCGGTCGGCACGCTGAGTCTCGTGCGTGTGATACCCCGATTCCTCGTCCTGGCCGCGGTGCTCGTCATCCCGGTCCTGCTCGCCGTCGCCAGCCAGGCGATGACGCGGCCGCCCGGGCCGCCGGATCTGCCGGACGCGCCGATCGAGGTGTCGTTCGCGCCGACCACCGCGGTCGCACCACCGTCGGCGCCCACCGCCGGGCCGAGCGCGAGCGCGGGCACGAGCCCGGGCGCGAGCCCGGGCGCGAGCCCGGGCGCGAGCCCGGGCGCGAGCGCGGGCACGGGCACGGGCACGGGCACGGACAGCCTGGAACCGCCGGTCATCCGTACGCCCCGGCCGACTGTCGACGACGACGCCGAGGACACCGATGACGACGACTGACCCGGTCGCCGGGCGCGGCTCCTCGGTGCCGGCCCGGTGGCGGATCACCGGGTGGATCCTGCTGGCCACCACGATTGCGCTGGTCGCGGTGATCGTCACCGTGCGCAGCTCGCTGCTGGCCGACGGGGAACGCCGCGCGAACGCCGAGCTGGAGCAGGAGGCCGAGGAGTTCTCCGCGTTCCTCGCCGAAGGGGTCGATCCGACGACTGCGCAGCCGTTCGCCTCGCCGGACCGGGTTCTGGAGGTGTATCTGGCCCGCCAGCATCCGGACGATGACGAGGCCCTGATCGGGCTGGCCGGCACCGACGTGCTGGAGGCCGACCGGCGGGGCAGCGGCAGCACGCGGGCGCCGTACGACATCGCCGCGGACGCCGGGCTGCTGGCCGAGGTCAGCGACCCGGATGACCGGTACGGCTCGGTGGACACCCCGGCCGGGCCGATGCGCTGGGGACGCGTCGACATCGGCGCCGCCCCGGTCCGCGGGTCGCTGGTCATCGCCATCTTCACCGAGCAGCGGCGCGAGGCCACCGACGACGTCGTGCGGCTGATGACCCTGGTCTCGCTCGGCGGCTTGGCCCTCGCGCTGATCATCGGGTGGATCGCGGCCGGCCGGATCCTCGCCCCGGTCCGCGCCCTGCACCGGGTCGCCGCCGACATCGGGGAACGCGACCTCACCGCCCGGGTGCCGGTGCACGGCCGGGACGACATCGCCGCGGTCGCGAACACGTTCAACGCCATGCTCGACCGGCTGGAGGAGGCGTACGGGCTGCAGCGCCGCTTCGTCGACGACGCCGCCCACGAACTGCGCACCCCGATCACCGTCATCCGCGGCCACCTGGAACTGCTCGGCGACGACCCCGCCGACCGGCAGCACACCCTGCGCCTGGTCGACGACGAACTCGGCCGGATGAGCCGCATCGTCTCCGACCTGCTCGTGCTGGCCCGCGCCGAACGCCCCGACTTCGTCAAGGCCCGCCCGACCGAGGTGACCGACCTGATGCTCGACATCGAAGCCAAGTCCCAGGCCCTGGCCGAACGCACCTGGCTGCTCGGCGACATCGCCGAAGGCACCGCGACGATCGACGGGCAGCGCGTCACCCAGGCCGTCCTGCAGCTCGCCGCGAACGCCGCCCAGCACACCGCCGACGGCGACGAGATCCGGATGGGTTCGCGCTTCGACGGCACCGGCGCCGACCGGCGGCTGCTGATCTGGGTGTCCGACAGCGGACCCGGGGTGCAACCCGAGGAGGCCGAAGTGATCTTCGAGCGGTTCCATCACGGGTCCGCCGCCCGGCACGGCCCCCGCGCCGGCGCCGGACTGGGTCTGGCGATCGTGCGGACCATCGCCGACGCGCACGGCGGCCGGGCCTGGGTGCGCAGCACTCCGGGTGAGGGCGCCACGTTCGGTCTGGACCTGCCCGCGCCCGACCGGTTCGAAAGGAATGCCGGATGAGCCGCATCCTGATCGCCGAGGACGACGTCAACATCGCCTCGTTCATTCAGAAAGGGCTGCACTCGGCCGGGTTCGTGACCACGCATGTCGCTGATGGGGGCACGGCGCTGCTGCTGGCCCGCGGCGGTGGCTTCGACCTGGTGATCCTCGACATCGGGTTGCCGGTGATGGACGGGTTCGCGGTGCTGCGGCAGCTGCGCACCGAAGGGCTGCGGCTGCCGGTGATCGT
The DNA here is from genome assembly GCF_036053395.1 of Actinoplanes sp. NBC_00393. Classification (NCBI taxonomy): domain Bacteria; kingdom Bacillati; phylum Actinomycetota; class Actinomycetes; order Micromonosporales; family Micromonosporaceae; genus Actinoplanes; species Actinoplanes sp. NBC_00393. The sequence goes on from NZ_CP107942.1 coordinate 5,930,697, forward strand.
GCTGACCGCCCGGGACGCGGTGGAGGACACCGTGGCGGGGCTGGAAGGCGGGGCGAACGACTACGTGTCCAAGCCGTTCCGGTTCGCGGAGCTGCTCGCCCGGATCCGGGTTCGGCTGCAGGAGGCGGTGCCGGCCGATGCCGGTCTCCATCTGGAGCACGGGGATCTGCTGCTGGATCTGCGGACCCGGCGGGCGCAGTGCGGGGAACGGGTCGTGGATCTGACGGCGCGGGAGTTCGGGCTGCTGGAGATGTTTCTGCGGCATCCGGATCAGGTGCTCACCCGGGAGCAGATCCTCAAGCACGTGTGGGGTTACGACTTCAACCCCGCCTCCAATGTGGTCGACGTGTACGTGCGCACGCTACGCAAGAAGGTCGGGGACTCGCGGATCGAAACCGTCTACGGGATGGGCTATCGGCTGCGATGACCGTTACCGAATACTCGACTACGCCTCCGGTCGTGGCGGCGGGCGCATCGCCCGTACCGGAGAAAAGAAGGCCGCGCATCCTGTTGCCGATCGCCGGGCTTGTGGTGGCGGGGTTGTTCGCCTGGACCGCGGGGCGCTCGGGCAGTGGGCCCGGTGGCGCGGCGTCCGTGACGCTGCTGGTGTTCGCCGCTGCGGTGTGGCTGTGGACGTTCACCAAGATCGACGACACCTATATCGCGCTGGGCGCGGCGACCGTGCTGGTGCTCGCGGGGGTCATCGACACCGGCGAGCTGTTCGAGACGCTCGGCGATGAGACGGTGTGGCTGCTGCTGGCGGCTTTCGTGATCGCGGCTGGGCTGACCAATTCCGGTCTCACGCGGCGGGCGGCGGCGTTCGTCGTGGCCGGCGCCGGGACGCCCCGGCAGCTGGTGCACCTGGTCACCGCCTCGATGGTGGTGACGACGTTCGCCATGCCGTCGACGTCGGGGCGGGCGGCGCTGGCCGTACCGGTCTTCTCCGCCCTGGCCTCAGTCCTCTCGGACCGGCCCCGCCTGGTTCGGGCCCTCGCCCTGCTCATGCCGTCGGTGATCCTGCTGTCCGCGGTCGGGTCGCTGCTCGGCGCCGGCGCGCACCTGGTGACCAGCCAGGTCGTCGCGACCGCGACCGGGGAGGGATTCAGTTTCGTCACCTGGATGCTGCTCGGTTTGCCGTTGGCGCTGGTCAGCAGCCATCTGTGCGCGGAGATCGTGCTGTGGATGTGCACGGACCGCGCTGAGCGGCGCACGCCGGTGCGGCTGACCGTAGCCGACCTCGACAATGATCCGAACCAGCCAGTGACCGGGCCGCTGAGCGTCTATGAGATCCGGGCGGCGCTGCTGCTCGCGGCGGTCGTCACGCTGTGGTGCACCGAGCCGCTGCACCACGTGCACCCGGCGGTCGTCGCGCTGATCGGGGCGCTGGTGGCGACCTCACCCCGGTACGGATCCACCACGCTGGACGGCGCCCTGAAGACCGTGCCCTGGTCGCTACTGCTGTTCCTCGCCGGAACGCTCGCGCTCGGCACGCCGCTCACCGCCACCGGGGCCGCCGGCTGGGTGGCCGGGGCGCTGCTCGAACCGTTCACCGGCGGCACCTCACCGAACCTGTTCCTGGTGGTCATCGTGACCGTTTCCGCACTGTCGCACCTGCTGGTGCAATCCCGGTCGGCGCGCTCCGCGGTGCTGATCCCGGTGATCGTCGCGGTGGCACCGCTCGCCGGGGTCAACCCGGCCGCGGCGGCGTTCGCCTCCACGGCGGCTGCGGGCTTCTGTCACACGCTGCCCAGTTCCGCCAAACCGGTCGGCATGTTCGCCCGGCTCAAAGACGTGCCCACCTATACGCCGCGTGACCTGCTACGGCTGTCCGCGGTGCTCGGACCGGCCACCGTCGTCCTGATCCTGCTCTTCACCTGGTTCATCTGGCCGTTGCTCGGCCTGCCCGTCACCACTTAAGGACTCCCCATGGTCATGGTCGTTCCGCAGCGCATCCTCGTCGCACCGAGCGGATTCAAGGAGAGCATGAGCGCCGCCGAGGTCGCCGCCGCCATCGCCGCCGGCGTCCGCCGGGTCCTGCCCGGCGCGCACATCGACGCTGTCCCCGTCCCCGACGGCGGTGAAGGCACCGCCGAGGCCCTGGCCATCGCCACCGGCGGCACCCTCGTCCCGGTCACCGTCACCGGACCGGTCGGCGACCCGGTCACCGCCGCCTGGGCGCGCCTCGGCGGCGCCGCCACCGGCACCGCGGTCATCGAGATGGCCAGCGCCGCCGGCCTGCGCCTGGTCCCCGCCGACCGCCGTGACCCGACCCGCACCACCACCCGCGGTATCGGCGAACTCATCCGCGCCGCCCTCGACGCCGGCGCCCGCCGCATCCTGATCGGCTGCGGCGACTCCGGTACCAGCGACGGCGGCGCCGGTGCCCTCACCGCCCTGGGCGCCCGCATCCTCGACGCCGACGGCCGTGACCTGCCCGACGGCGGCGGCGCCCTGGCCGCCGCCGACCGCCTCGACCTCAGCGGTTTGCACCCCGCCCTCGCCGACACCGAGATCGTGGTGGCCTGCAACCCGGACAACGTGCTCTGCGGGCCCCGCGGCGTGGCCCGCGTCTTCGCCGCTCAGAAAGGGGCGACGGCAGCCCAGATCGACGAACTGTCCGACGCCTTCGACGTGTGGGCCGGGCTGCTCGAGCGTGACGGGCGCCCGGACTTCGACGTGCGCTACGGTCCCGGATCCGGTGCGTCCGGCGGGCTCGGCGCCGGCCTGGCCGCCGGGCTGGGCGCGCAGCTGCAGCCCCGGTTCGCCGCGCTGCTCGACAGCGGGCTGGCCGGCTTCGACCTGGACCGGTTGATGGCCGGCGCCGACCTGGCGATCACCGCGGAAGGCGCCATCGACCGGCAGACCCGGATGAGCAAGGTGCCGGCCGAGATCGCCCGTCGGGCCCAGCGGACCGGCACCCCGGTCCTCGCCCTGGCCGGGTCGCTGCGCGACGGTGCGGAAACGGTCCGCGACATCGGCATCGACACGATCGTCGCGCTGCCGCCGGCGCCGATGCCGATGGAGTACGCGGTGGCCAACGCGGAACCGCTGCTGCGCGACGCCGCCGAACGCGCTTTGCGGTTGATCGTGCTCGGAGCGGCTATCGCAGCCCGCTGACGGGGTACACAACCGGGGCATGGATGCTGAAGCGGAACTGCGAGCCCTGGTCGACGAACGCGTCGCCGCTGTGGCCGCCAAGGACCCGAAACCGCTGGCCGCACGCCAGCACCCCGATGTGATCGCCTTCAACGTGCTGCCGCCGCTGCACTCACGCGGCAGCGCCGCCGTCGAGACCGCCACCCAGGCGTGGTTCGACAGCTACGCCACCGACATCGGCTACGAGGTGCGGGATCTGCACGTGACCGTGGACGGTGACGTCGGTTTCTGCTCGTACCTCTACCGCGTCTCCGGGACCCTCAAGACCGGCGGCGTGGTCGACATGTGGGTGCGGGCAACCCTCGGCTGCCGCCGGGAGAACGGCCGGTGGCTGATCGTGCACGACCACGACTCGGTCCCGTTCGACCCGGCCACCGGTCAGGCGCTGCTCGACCTCACTCCGTGAGCAGACCGGCGTCCACGACTGCGTCGATGGTGTTCGCGCGTACCGCGTACCTCGAAATGCCCCACCGCTTCTCATGGCGGGCCAACGCCGCGCGGATCTCCTCGCCGGTGCCGATCATCACGAACGGCGCCTCGAGGAGATCCGCCGCCGACATGCCGAGGCGCTGCGCGTGCGGGGCCGCGGCCGCCTCGGCATCGTCGGTGACCTCGACGATCTGCACCAGCGCTTCCAGCGCCGGCGGCTGCGCCCGCCCGGCAGCACCCGCCACCACCTGCGCAATCTGCTGATCAACCTGATCGGTACGCCAGCGCGCCTCATGCCTGTGCCCATCCTCCAGGGTGCGGCCGAGACCACTGAGGCCGACGATGTCCGCATGCTCGCCGGCCCAGCGCAGGATCCGCGAATTGGCGGTGCCGATGGTCAGCGGGATCCGCTCCTGCACCGGCCGTGGCGCCTCCAAGCGTGCCTCGACCATGTCCAGCAGTGGCTCGTGCCGGGTCACAGTCTCCCCGTTCAGCAGCGCGACGACCGCCTCCGCGACCGCCAGGCAACGGTCGACGCGGCCGCGCACGTCCGGACGGTCCCGGCCGATCGCCTGCCACTCGGCCGGGGTGTGGCCGGCGCCGAGACCCAGCCGGGCCCGTCCGCCGGACACGACGTCCAGGGTCACCACGTCGGCGGCCAGGTGGATCGGCTCGCGGACACCGGCGTTCGAGACGTACGCGCCGAGCCTGATTCTGCTGGTCACGGCGGCGGCCGCGGCCAGCGCGACGGACGGGGCCGAGCACGAGCCGGGGTGGTCGGCGGCCTGCAGGGTGTCGAAACCGGCCTGCTCGCAGCGGATCGCGAGCTCCAGCCAGGAGGCGGCGTCCGTGGGCTGGGCCTGCACCGAGAAGACGGGAGTCATGCCACGACCCTGGCATCGTGTGTTCCTCGCGGGGAACGGTTTCTGCGTACGGCCGAACTAGGGGCGGCCGCCGCCCGACTGAGTGCCGGCGGTGACCGTGGTGACCTGGGTGCCGGACAGGGTGCCGCCGACGTAGAGGCCGCCGCCTACCGCGGTGCCGGAGACTGTGCCGCCGGTTCGGATCGCGTAGGTCGTACCCCGGCTGATCTGGTTCGAGGAGAAGACCACGCCGCGGAAGGCCTTCGTGGGCTGGTAGGACGCGATCTGCGTACCGGAGATGGTGGCCAGATGGACCACCGTCCCGGCTGCCTGGTTCGTGCTGAAGGTGACCGACACCCAGCCCTGGCCGGAGGCCGGCAGGGTGCTGGTGGTGGCGCTGATCCCGGAGGAGATCAGCGTGCCGCCGGTGATGCTGACCGCGCCGTTCGCGTCCAGGCCGCCCTCGCCGCCGCCGCGGGTGGCCGAGCCGGTGACGACGACCGTGCCGCCGCCGATGGTGAGCGCGCCGTTGGAGTCCAGGCCGTCGGTGCCGCCGCTGACCACGACCGTGCCGCCGGTGACCGAGATCAGCGCGTTCGGGGAGTTCTGCATCTCGCCGGTCGTCGGGTCGGAGGCGTTGACCGCGTCGTCGGAGGCGGTCGCCGATACGTTGCCGCCGGAGAGGTAGACCTTGAGCCCTTCGACGCCCTCATACGACTTGGTGACGTTCACGGTGCCGGCGGAGATCGTCACGGTGGTCTCGGCGTGCACGCCGTCGTCGGCCGTGGCGACCGTGGTGGTGCCGCCGTCGACGGTGACCGCGGCGTCGGAGTGCAGGCCATCGTCGGAGGCGTCCACCGTGGTCCGGCCGTCGCTGATCACCAGCAGCGCACCGGCCTTGAGGCCCTTCGCCGAGGTCTCCCCCGGTGTGACGGTGCTGCCGCCGCCGGCCCTCGCGGTGATCGTGCCGCCGGCGACGATCACGTCGGTCTGTCCGGTGATCGCGTCGCCGGTGGCCGTGACGTTGACGGTTCCGGCCGTTATCGCCACGTAGCCGCGGGTGGCGTCCTCCTCGTTGTCGGACTTCAGGCCGTCGCCGCCCGCGGTCGCGGTAGTCGTGCCGCCGGTGACGATCACGTAGTCCTGGCCGCGGATCGCGTCGTCCGGCGCCGTCGCGGTGATCGTGCCACCGGCGATGACCAGGCCGTCCTTGACGTTGACGGCGTCGTTGGCGGTGCCGGTGAGGTTCAGTGTGCCGGTGCCGGCGATGGTCAGGTCGGCGGCCGAGGCGATTGCTCCGTCGCCGCCGGAAGTCAGCCGGTTGGTGCTGCCGGCCTGCAGGAACACCAGCACCTCGTCGGCGGCGATCACGTTGAGGGCGTCCGCGGCTGCGGTGACGGTTACGCCGTTGAGGATCAGCCGGACGATGCCGGTTCCGGTGCTGTTGACGACGATTTGGCCGCTGGTGAGCGTACCGGTGAATCGGTAGGTGCCGGCGGCGGTGATGGTCACCGTGCCGCTGTTGACGGTGACGTTCGGACTCGTCGTGGTGGCGCCGGAGCCGGTGAGGGTGACGGTGGCGACGTCGGACTCGTTCCAGACGTGGTCGGCGGCGCTGTCGTGGCTCGCCTGATTGGCGGCGAGCGCGGCGGATGCTGCCGGGCCGGCGGCGAGTGCGGGCGCTGCCCAGGTCGCGAGGGCCGTGGCGGTGAGCACGGCGGGGACGATTTTGCGCATGGCTGATCCTTCTGTTCGTCGTCTCAGGAATGGAGTTCAGGCGCTGAAGTGCTTGCGGAGCAGGCGCCGCCACGGTGTGGCCGGCAGATCGGGTCGCAGCGCCGCGAGCCCGGTCGCGTATTTGGAGATGCTCACCGGCCGGTGCCCGCAGGCCCACAGCAGCCGGTCGATCGGGGAGGCGGCCGAGCCGGTCTTCGTCTCGATCACCGCCATGTCTGGCAGCGTCAGCCCGAGGCCGTCGGTCCCGGTCCAGGTCAGGCCGATGTCGACGGTGGCCCGCGAGTTCCCGGCCGGCTGATACAGCGTGGTCCGCCGGTAGTGCGTGACCAGCGTCGCCGCGAACTCGAGGCCGGTGCTGTCACCGAGGACGTCGTCGACGAACCAGCGCCCGGGATCGACGCTGTCCTGGTCACCGGTCGCATACGGCAGCCGGTTCTTGACCGTGCCGCCCCGATACCCCTCGGTCTTGACCTCCAACCAGCAGGTCGCCGAGTCCAGATAGGTCCGGGTCCGGATCTTGAACCGGCGCCGCCGACGGCGAGCCGTCAGCCGGAAACTCACCAGATCCGGGGTGTCGAAGTACACCGACCGGTACCGGAACGACCGCGCGCCATCGATCTCCAGCACCCGGGTGCACGGATCCAGCCGGGACAGGACGCGCTGCGCCGCCGCCAGAGGCAGCACATACTTGCGGTCCACCCGGGTCTGCAGCTCGGCCTTCTCGGTGAGTTCGGCAAGCGAGATCGCGTCCAAGTGGGTGGGCACGCGCATCAGCGCGCCCGCGCGAGCATCGGCGCACTCTGCCCTTGAGGGTACGAGTACCGCACCTCGACAACGGTGGTCTCATTGACCAGATCGATCCGCTCGACGGTGGCCGTGTGCACCCGTGCCCCGAGAACCCGCTCCAGCTGGGCGACCAGGGCGACCTGGTCGGTGAGCGCCGAGTCGAGCACCATCACCTGCCGCCGGTAGGTGCGGAACAACCGGGGATGGTCACCGAGATACATGACGACGAGAATCAGCCCCATCAATGCCGGGCACAGCCATGCCGGTCCCCCGCTGAGCGGCCCGAGAATGCCGAGCGCGAGCGCGGAGAAGTAGTAGGCCACTTCGTGCTGGTCCAATTCGGTGGAGCGCAGCCGGATGATCGACAGAACGCCGAACAGGCCCAGTCCGAGCCCTGCGCCGACGTTGCTGGAGCTCAGCGAACCGGCGACGGCCAGCACCCCGACGTTGACCCCGAGGTAGGCGACGACCAGGTCCCGCCGGCGGTGCCGGGGAAAGTAGAGGCCGAAGACCAGCAGGGAGACCGCGAGCAGATCTATCGCGAACAGCGCGAGCCGGGGCATAGTGGAGCGCCTCCATTGTCGTTCGGATTACCAATTGATGAACTTCAATGGAACGGTAACCGGCTGCAGCGCTGCAAACCATGCGCTGAACCTCAAAGAACGCTCGGAATCGTCTTTCCGGAACCTTTGGCGCTCAGCCCACTTGCGGCGGCGGCACCGGCAGCGGCCCGGCGCCCTGCGGGCGCAGGCCGTCGAAGATGATCGCCAGGTAGCGGCGCCACAGATCGGGGCCGCCGTGCGGGGCGAAGCCGGCCACATGGCCGGGCGCGCACATCAGCAGCGCGACATCCGTCCCGGTCACGTCGGCACGGATCGCCCCGGCCTCCCGGGCCCGCTCCACCAGGATGTCGATCAGAGCAAACATTTCGGTACGCGCATCGGCCAGCCGTTCGTTGACGGCGTGCGCCTCGCGCAGCAGGGACATGTCGTTCTGCTGCTGACGCTCGGCGGCGAGAGTAAGGAACTCCAGCAACGCGGCGCCCGGATCGTCAGCCGTGGTCAGCCGCTTTCCGGCGTGACTGAGCGCGCCGATCCGGTCCAGCATGACCTCGGCGAGCAGGTCGCCCTTGGTCGGGAAGTGCCGGAACACGGTGCCCTTGCCGATCCCGGCGCGCTGGGCGATGTCGGCGACCGAGACGTCGAGGCCCCGCTCGGCGAACGCGGCCTCGGCCGCGGCCAGCAGGAGAGCCCGGTTCCGGGCGGCATCGGCGCGCACAGCACGATTCTAATAAGTTGACCGGGCGGTCCGCTTAGGGCTAGCGTCTTGCTCGGAACCTGACCGAGCGGTCCGCTTATCGGAGGTGCGGGGATGAAGGCTGTCGTCACCACGGGTTATGGCCCGGCAGAGAAGTTCACGGTTGCTGACGTGCCGGTCCCCCGGCCCGGGCCAGGGCAGATCCAGGTCCGCATCGCTGCTGCCGCGCTCAACCCGGTCGACCTCAAGCTCGCCGCCGGTGACATGCAGGCCATGGTGGCGCTGGCCTTTCCGCATGTGCTCGGCAACGACTTCGCCGGCACGGTGACTGAGGTCGGTCCGGGCGTGACCACCTATGAGGTCGGAGACGAGATCTTCGGGCATGCCATGCCCCGGGCGCTGCGCCCGATCGCCGGCCAAGGCCGCCCTTCGCTGGGCACCGGCACCCTCGCCGAGTTCGCGGTGGTGGAGGCGGACACGCCGTTCATCGCTCGCCGCCCGCCCACGCTCTCCGCCGTCGAGGCCGCTGCGCTCGGCACTGCTGGCCTGACCGCGCGGGCTCTCGCCTTCACGGCGGCCATCCAGCCCGGCGAGGTCGTCCTGGTCGTCGGCGCCACCGGCGGCGTCGGCACGGCTCTCATACCGTTGCTGCGCAATGCGGCGCACGTCGTCGCCACGGCCCATCCCGCAGACGCCGATCTGCTGCGCAAGCTCGGTGCCGACGAGGTCGTCGGTTACGCGGAGTCGTCCTATCCCTCTGGCGTTGACGTCGCTCTCAACCTGGCGCTCCCTAGTGACCAGCTTGCGGGTGTGGCCCGTGCCCTGCGCTCCGGCGGCCGGCTTTACACGATCACCTTCCCGGTCCCCCGCCAGGAGTGGGTGGGCCGAGACGACGTCTCCGTCCAGTTGGTGCTCGACACCGAGGGTGAGCTGGGCGGCATGCAGGAGGTCGCCGACCTGGCCGTTGACGGCGAGCTCGTGGCTACGGTCAGCCGCACCTATTCGCTGGAGGAGGGCCCGCAGGCTTACGTCGATCTGGCCAATCGGCACACCGTCGGCAAGCTGGTCGTCCTGCCCTGAGCGCTTCAGCGGCGGTCAATGACCCAGCACCTTTTCGCCGGACGTGCGGAGGCCGCCCCAGGTGCGCACGTCGAGACGGTTGCGGCCCCTTGGAGGCCAGCCGACTTCGGATCGGCCTGACCCAATCTGCGCGGAGCGCCCGGCTGTGCCTTTCCCTGCGCAAATGGAGGTCACCGCGCCTTTCTCCACGGAATGGAGGTCAGCGCCGAACTGCGGGGCCTACGGCGTGGGCCGTGCGCTTCTAGCAGCCGGCGAGGTCGCGGTCGCGGAGCGCGGGGCCAGCGCACCGGTATTGAACGTCTTCGGCTCCAACGCCGCAGCGGTCCACCTCTACACACCGGCAGCTATCGGGTGATGTCGGGGTACTCGCTGTTCTGCAGAGGCGAGTACTGCTGATCTTGCACAGCTCAGCCGCCTCGACTGGGGGTACTGGTCAAGGATTGCTGCTGGTTGGATCAGCCGTGTTGTAGCCGCTGCTGATGCGACATGATGATCACTGTGCCGGTCATTCGTCTGAGTTTCAGGGTCCACTCTGCGGAGATCGTCAACGATGGTTGGCGCCTGGAGGGTAAGCCGGATTTCCATGTGCGGCACTGGCCGAAGCCCGGCGAGCGGTTCGACACCGTGACGCAAGAGCACGGGCGTCACGAGCGAGCGGTCCAACTCACCGTCGCCGAACTCACCGCAACCCATGCCATCGTCACCGGCGTCGGAGGCGAGTTGCTCCGGCCCGGCGACTACCTGTTCGGTGAACGCAACGCTGAACCGAATGGTGGCGATGTTGACCTCGGCGAGCTTCTGGGCCTGTCTCCGTCGACGGCGGTGCTCGACTGGTCAGGAGCTGAAGCTGCTCTGGGCGTCACTCTGCCGCGCGACTACAAACGCTTCATCGGCGCCTATGGGCCGGGCACCATCGACGACTGCCTGATCGTGAACGGCATAGGAGGACAGTACGACCTGGCCGAAGAGAATCGGTTGGCCCGATCGTTGGTGCGCATGGATTTCGGTGACCTGGACGCCTGGTCGGAGGAAGCGGAGTGGCAGCTCGGCGACGCCGCGCACTGGACACCCGATCGGGTCGATATCCCGAGCTGGTTTCAGCCGGGCGACGATCTCGTCGCGTGGGGCAGTTGGACCTCCTCACCCCTTTTCCTGTTCTGGCACGTTCGCCCGAACGTTCCCGCTGACGCCTGGACGGTGGTGCTGAAGGAGCGGGGCCCTTACTGGGAGCGCTTCGATAGCGGCTTCACCACGACTCTGGCCGGCTTGCTCACCGGCGACCTGCAGAGCAGGTATCTCAGCCGCTGGCTCAGCGGGCCGCACACTTACAGCCATTGATCAATGCGGCTGTTCTGAAGTGGGATCGAACGCCCAAACGACAGCCCGGCCGGCGAAGCGTTAGGAACTAGATCCGTCGCGGTAGGCCGGATCCTGGAGGTGTCGGCGGGTCAGGCTGAGCATGTCGATCAGCCAGCCGGGGCCGCCGGTGACGCCGTGGGCGCGTAGGAAACGGTCGACCTCGGCGCGGGTCGCCGGGTTGGTGTGGGTGAAGAAGTCTTCGCAGACTTCGAGCAGCAGTTCCAACAGATCGTCGTGGCCGGTGACCGCGAGACCGCCGGGCCCGGGGCGGTGGCGCCACCGTAGCTGCACCGGCGGCCAAGTATTTCTTGACGGTCCGCCAGTTCAGGCCGGTCTCGCGAGCGATCTCCGAAACGCTGGCCCCTGTCGTAGCGCCCGGAACCGGCGCACATCCAGCCATCGCTGCTCATCCAACGCTCCCATCGTCAGCCGCCCCACGCCCGCTCGACAACGACCCGAGCAGCGTCACGCTGAGCGTTTCGCGTACGACGGACAAACCGTGCTCACCTCTGCACGTTCACCCGTACGCAGCTCTGCACTCTTAGCCGTACGCCGACAGGTGACGAGTCAGCAGGTGCGCAAGGCCCTTGGCGAGACCGCCCACGAGTGAGGAGTCGGTGTGGCGTGAGCGGGTATACGCGGATCATGACTGACTACGACCCTGAGCAGTTCGCCGAGTTCACCACGCAGGACGGGCCTGGTTCGGCTGACGTCGCGGAGCGGCCCGACGGGCAGCAGCATCCGGAGCAGGAGCACCCGGAGCAGGAGGCACACGGCGGCAGCATGGCACCCGGCCTCGTCGACCCGACGGGGCGTGAGGTCGCCGACCCGCCGCCAGGTCACTGACGTTCCGGGCGGGTCTCGCGAGTGCGGCCGCCGCTCGGCTGTGCGGCTGCCGGCGGCTGGCCGATTCGTCGTGCGCCTGCGGCCGCCACTGGCCACTCGCATGTGGCTGCAGCCGCCACTGGCCACTCCGCCATGCGACTGCCGTTTGGGACGGCAGTCGCGCCGCCGTGCGGCTCGTTGGTGTGCCGGGGCGGCGGCGCCTGCCGCGGCTAACGCGGATTCAGTTGATCGGCGTAGTAGCGCTGGTACTTATCCAGTAAGGGGGCCAGATCGTCGATGGCGCTGGTTAGGAACAGGTCGAAGACCTGGCGGTAGCGGTCGACGTCGTTGCGGCCGCGGGACGTCAGGCCCGTGTTGTAAACGTCGATGATCACCATGTTGTCGTCGAGCAGCGTGAAGCCGTGGAGCGGCGGGATCTCGACGGGGGCTCCGTCTGGGATGACGCCGATGGTGATGTTGGGCCGGGCGGAGAGCGTGCGCAGGCGCTCGACTTGGCCCAGCATCTCGGTCGGCGGGCAGATTCCGTTGCGTAGCACTGCCTCGGTGATGATGAAGTGGAAGGATTTGGCCCGGTCGGCCAGGATCTCCTGACGGCGGGTCCGCTCGGTGACAGCCGCCGCCATGGCCATCTCCAGGTTGTCCTCGGCTGATGTTCGCACCAGGCGCTGGAAGGACAACATCGCCGCTCGCGCATACTCTCCGGTCTGCGCGAGGCCGGGCAACACCGCGGGCTGGAAATCTCGGACAGTCCGGGTCGCCGCCTCCCAGTCAGCCACGTTCTCCTGACGACTGGCCAAGGTGGCGGATGTGGGACGCCAGTCGGTCATCCGGTCATGCGACTGCTCGGCGCGTTCCATCAGGGAGCGGACGAGTGTCTCGTCCGCTCCGAGTGCACGGGCGATGGTGGCGATGTCTTCCGGGTCAGGCAGGCCGCGGCCGCGTTCGATGCGGGAGATCTTCGGCTGGCTCATACCGACCAACTCCGCCAGCTGCGCGCCGGTAAGGCGCTGGGCGCGGCGCATTTGAGCCAGGACCGCACCGACCGGCTCCTGATCGACAAGGGGACCATCCAACAGGCTCGTCCCCCAATCGCAGGACGGTCATGGCAGCTTTTGCAAAGCTTCCTTCAGTAGATCAAGTGGCACTTCGACGAGGGCTTCACCGTCGGGCACGTCGACGCCGGCCTGAACAGCGGTCACGGTGTAACCCTGCACGACGAGGCGACCAGTGTCCGAGACGTAGATCGTCGGACACGAACCGGCGGTGCACACGTTCGCAATCGGGCGCAAGGGGGCGAACGAGTGAGGGGCGCCGGCCGAAGCGGACCGCCTGGCGTTCATGAGACGAAGAGTAACCAGGGCGGCGGCACCGAGGACGACCATGCCACCGATCGCGCTGAAGGCAAGATTCACCGCCTAAAACTATAGTCAAGCGCCTTGGATAACCAGGCGAATAGATCACTTGATGGAGTGACTTACCGGTCAGCTTCTTGACAGAAAAGGTCGGATCTTTGAACCCGTCCGGATGCCGGCGACGGTGCTTCGGCGGGGCATCTTGTAGCTGATCTGCAGCGTAGCAGTTTGCCAGGTTCCTGATCGACCTTTATGCGTAGAGAATTCGCATCCTATGAATATCTGTGGAAATTCATGGGCGTCACATAGATGCTCGACGCAGGAATCCATCACGCCCTTGGTGGTACTCATGGTCGACAAATCGCTACCGGAGTTGCCGCTCCTCGGTGATCACAGCCTGATCTTCCTGATGCTTGCAGCACTCTGCCTCGTCGTCGCGATCCGGTTCGTCAAGCGCGCGCTCGAGCCGATCGGCGCGATCGTGGAATCGGTCGCCGCGGCAGCCGCCGTCTTCCTCGCCCTCGGCCTGGCCCTCGTGCTGGTCCTGGCCGCCGCCCTCAGCCAGTAGCCCCAGGGGAGGCCACCATGTCCGCACTCGCCATCGTCGGCCTCGTCACCATGCTGGTCGCGTTCTTCCTGCTGGTGGAACTCGTCTCGGCGGCGCTGCCGTTGCTGATCGTCATCACCCTGGTCCCGCCCGCACAGCGACGGGAACTGGCCTTTCTGCTGGCAGTAGCAGACAGCAGCAGCCGGTTACGGCTGTGGCCGGCCCTCCGAGCCGCGGTCGCCGCACGCCGGGACGAGCTCAACCGGCCGCACCGGCCGACGGCGATGTGAGCAAGCCTCAGCACCGATCAACAGCGAAACGGGACGAAGCTGCAGCGATTGCCCCGCCTCCGCAGGGTCCCACCGGGCTTGCCCACGTGGCCTTGCTCAGGTACGAGCCGCCCGGCCGAAGGGGGCTGACTGCGGACGGCCAGGCTATGGACGGACTGCGGTGGGCGGCTGGCTGCAGGAGGCCGACCGTGGCGGTTCACCGTAGGCGGCCGGCCATGAACGGCCACCGCAGCGGACGGACGGCAGGAGGCCGGTCATGGCGATCCGCGATGGCAGGACTACGGCAACCTTGACCGTGGTTGGCGGATGACGGTGCGCGGTCTGCGCGTGCGGACCGCGGCGTGCGGCCCGCGGTGGGTGGTGAGCAGCGCGGGGATGCACGGCGCGGGATGCACGGACTGAGGCGGCCGATGGCGGCCGGCTGGCTGGGACGGCAGGGCATCACATGTGTATCAGGGGATGATTGGCATGGCCTGATGCATTGCTGACTCTCTATACGTGGTGGTGGGGTAGGGGAACCATTCCCCTGCACCCCCGGAGGTCGTTCATGAGACGACGATCCCTGGCCGCCGTTGCTGCGGTTGCGCTCTGTGTCACCGGCGCGTTTGCCGGCTCCTCGCCTGCCGGCGCGGGAGCTACGCCGGATCCCGCGGCTGAATATGAGATCTACGACGTGCGTACGCAAGCGCACCGCAACACCATCGCCCGCACCGGTGTGGCGATCGAGGACATCGAGCACGGGGTTGCCACGGTCACGGCTACCGGGGCTGAGGTCAGCCGACTGCGGAAGCTCGGGTTCACCGTGCAAGAGGTCATGCAGACCTTTGACTTCCCGCCGGCGGACTCGGCCTACCACAACTACAGCGAGACCATTGCGGCGATCAACTCGGCTGTGGCTGCCTACCCGGCGATTGCCAGCAAGCGGGTGCTCGGGAAGTCGTACGAGGGCCGCGACATCGTGGCGGTGAAGATCTCGGACAACGTGGCGACCGACGAGGCCGAGCCGGAGGTGCTGTTCGACGCCAACCACCACGCCCGCGAGCACCTCACCGTGGAGCAGGCGCTTTACCTGCTGGGGCAGTTCACCAGCGGATATGCCGGTGACACGCGGGTTCGCAACATCGTCAACAGCCGGGAGATCTGGATCATCCCGATGGTGAACCCGGACGGCGTCGAGTACGACATCGCGTCCGGCAGCTACCGGTCGTGGCGTAAGAACCGGCAACCCAACAGCGGGTCCAGCTATGTCGGCACCGACCTGAACCGCAACTACGGCTACCGCTGGGGCTGCTGCGGCGGCTCGTCCGGCAGCACCTCGAGTGCCACCTACCGCGGGCCGTCGGCGTTCTCCGCGCCGGAGACCCGGGTGATCCGTGACTTCGTCAACAGCCGGGTGGTCGGCGGCGTCCAGCAGATCAAGGCTGCCATCGACTTCCACTCGTATTCGCAGCTGGTCCTCTGGCCCTACGGGCACACGACCGCAAACACCAGCACCGGCATGAACGCGGACCAGGCCAACACGTTCGCCACGTTCGGCCGGCAGATGGCCGCCACCAACGGTTACACGCCGCAACAGTCCAGCGATCTGTACATCACCGATGGTGACTCGCTCGACTGGCTCTGGGGCACGCACAAGATCTTCGCGTACACCTTCGAGCTGTACCCGGGCAGCGCGTCCGGTGGCGGTTTCTACCCGTCGGCCAGCGTCATCCCGCGCGAGACGTCCCGCAACCGCGAGGCCGCGCTGCTGCTCGCCGAGGTCGCGGACTGCCCGTACAAGGTAATTGGGAAGCAGGCCACCTACTGCTAATCGGATACTCGCTGCGTGCGGATATCCGAAGAAACAGTGCGCAAGCTGGTCGCGGCACAGTTTCCCGAGTGGACGGACCTGCCCGTGCGGCAGGTCCGTTCCGCTGGGACGGTCAATGCGATCTTCCGCATCGGCGCGGGCCTCACGGCCCGCTTCCCGCTGCGCGACATCGAAAGCGGCAACGAGCGCGCCAGCGAAACCGAGCGGGACAGCGAGATCGAGCAGGTCAGGCAAGAGATCGAGGCCGAGGCGCGGGCGGCCAGGTTGTTGCACGGCAAGACCAGATTCGGTACGCCGGAGCCCGTCGCGATCGGCGAGCCGGGGTACGGATACCCGCTGCCCTGGTCGGTGCAGACGTGGCTGCCCGGCACCATCGCCACCGACGACGACCCCGGTGACTCCGAGCCGTTCGCCCGCGACCTGGCCGAACTGATCACCGCGATGCGGGCCGTCGGCACCGAGGGACGCACCTTCGACGGCCGCGGCCGGGGTGGAGTCATCGCCGACCACGAGGGCTGGGTGCAGACCTGCCTGACCGAAAGTGAGCGCCTGCTCCCCGTACCCCGGCTCCGTAGGCTCTGGGAAGCAATGCGCGAGTTGCCTCGCGGCAGTGACAAGGATGTGATGACCCACGGTGACCTGATGCCCGGCAACATGCTGGTGGCTGCAGGCCGCCTGGCCGGTGTCCTCGACGTCGGCGGCTTCCGGCCGGCCGACCCGGCGCTGGATCTGACCTGCGCCTGGCATCTGCTGGAGCCCGGACCGCGGCGGGTGCTGCGCGCCGAACTCGGCTGTGACGACCTGGAGTGGGCGCGCGGGCGGGCGTGGGCGTTCGAGCAGTCGCTCGGCCTGGTCTGGTACTACGAGACGAGCAATCCGGTGATGAGCGGAATCGGCCGGCGCACGCTGGAGCGGATCCTCAGTGGTTAAGGGCAGGTTACCGCCGGGCATGGTCCGCGGTATGAGTGCCATGGGATTTAAAAATCTACATACATAAATGCATGCTCTCCTCAGCGGCGTTCCCCACCGGGGGCGCCCCGACTGAGGAGGACCCCCGATGCGCAGATGGCGAACCCTTCTGGCCGCTGTGATCACCGCCGCGAGCATGGGTGTGCTCGTCGCGCCGAGCTCCGCCGTCGCGGACGAGACGCCTGTGACCCCGTACGTCGTCGGTGGCACCCGGGCCGCCCTCGGGGAGTTCCCGTGGATGGTGCGGCTGTCGATGGGCTGCGGTGGCGCGCTCTACAGCCCGACGCTGGTGCTGACCGCGGCGCACTGTGTGAGCCGGACCGGCACGAACACGTCCATCACGGCCACTCTCGGCGCGGTCGACCTGCAGTCCAGCAGCCGGATCACCCGGCGGTCGAACTACGTGTACCGGGCTCCTGGGTACAACGGGAACGGCGACGACTGGGCGTTCATCCGGCTGTCCAGCGCGGTGACCGGGGTGGCCACGCTGCCGATCGCGACCAGCACCGCTTACGACTCGGGGACGTTCACGATCGCGGGCTGGGGCGCCAACCGGGAGGGTGGGGCGCAGCAGCGGTACCTGTTGAAGGCGACCGTGCCGTTCGTCAGTGACGCCACGTGCAACTCGAGCGCGATGTACGGCGGTGAGGTGATCGCGGCCGAGGAGATCTGCGCGGGGTACACGGCCGGTGGGGTCGACACCTGCCAGGGTGACTCGGGTGGGCCGATGTTCCGTCGCGACGCCGCCAACGCCTGGATCCAGGTGGGCATCGTGAGCTGGGGCGCCGGGTGTGCGCGGCCGAACAAGCCGGGCGTCTACACCCAGGTCAGCTACTTCTCGTCGGCGATCCGCTCGGCCGCGAGCAGCCTGGGCGGCTGACAGAGACAACTCGCCCTGCGGGTGCGGCGAGCCGCCGGGAGCGGCCGCCCACCCGCAGTGCTGCTTGCGGGCACGGGTGCGACCGCCGAGGACTGGGACCAGAACGCCGCGGTGCGCCGCCCACCTGGAATGATCCACGTCCATGACGGTGACCAATCCCTGGCTGGCCGGGCCGGCGCCGACGAAGCGGCTCGACCGCGAACGGCTCGAGGAACGCATCCTCAACCTGCTGTCCAGCCAGAACATGTGCGTGCTGGCCACCGCCGGGCCGAGTGGACCGCTCGCCACCCCGGTCCGCTACTTCCACCTCGGCTTCACCCTCGTCTTCACCGCCGCCGGGGACTCGCCGAAGATGCGCAACCTGCGCGCCGACCCGCGGATCTCGGTCGGCGTCTTCGCTCCGCTGGTCGGTCAGGCCAGCAGCCGCGGCGCGCAGATCTTCGGTGCGGCCCGGATCCTGCAGCCCGGCGACGCGGATTTCGACGAGCACTGGGCGGTGGTGCGCTGGCAGTCTGATCACGTGGAACGGTCCCGGTCGCTGGACGACCCGCCGCTGGGCCCGATCGGGGTGGTCGCGGCCGACAAGATCGTCTACACCGAGCACTGGCTTCGCCGCGAAGGTTTCGCGCCCCGGCAGATCTGGCGGTCAAGCTCAAGCCCGGCGGCCGCGCTGGAGCCGTAAGGCCGCTGATGCTCGCGTCGTGCGGCGGAACGGGGTAGCTGGGGTTGGGGACGGGCATTGCCCGTACCGGAAAGAAAAACCTCAGGGAGTGACGGCCAAGCTCTCCGGCGCCCCACAGACCGCATCGCGGCCGTTGTTCTTCGCCTCGTAGAGGGCGTGGTCGGCGCGGTCGAGCAGCTGCGTGGCCGATTCGGCGCCGTTCCACGCTGCGTAACCGATGCTGCAGGTCTCGTCGTCGGGCATCGCCCGGCGGACGCGCTCGAGGACCGCCGCGGCCTCGGCCGGCGTGTGACCGGGCAGCGCGATCACGAACTCCTCGCCGCCCCAGCGGGCGATCACGTCGCCCGCGCCGAGCTCGCCGGCGAACGCGGCCGCGGCCCGGTGCAACAGGTCGTCGCCGCCGTTGTGACCGAAAGTGTCGTTGTAGCGCTTGAAGTGGTCCAGGTCGGCGATCGCCACGGTGAGCGGACCGCCGTCGGCCATCAGATCGTCCAGCCGGCGCTGCCAGGCCCGGCGATTGGGCAGGCCGGTGAGAGTGTCGGTGAACGCCATCTGCTCGAGGCGACGCAGCAGACGCTCGTGCTCCAGCGCGAGGGCGGTCTCGTCGGCGAGCAGGGCCACGGCGCGGGCACGGTGATCGCTGACCGATTCCACCCGCCGCTTCCAGCCGACTGCGAGCACCGCCATCGCCTTGCCGTCGACGAGGACCGGCTGCCACAGCATGGAACGGCCCTCGACGAGCTTCAGCAGAGCGGGCGAGACCCGCGGGTCGTGCGCCGGGTCGGACAGGAAGATCGGCTCGCGGTCCTGGAAGACGCGGGAGGTCATCGAGGTGCCGTCGAGCGTCACCCGGGTGCCCATCACGTCGGCGCCGGCCACGCCCGTGGCCACCAGTTCGGTGGGGGCGGCCAGGCCGTTCGCGGCGGGCTCCAGCAGGGTGACGTTGTCGGCCTCGGCGAGTTCACGGACGGCCGCGATGATCGTGCTGCGGGCGTCCTCGCCGGTGCGGATCCGCCGGGAGGCGGCCGAGACGGCGGCGAGCAGGCGGTCCGACTCGCGGACGGCGAACTCCGCGAGACGCCGGTCGGTGATGTCCTGCAGCTGCAGCAAGGTCCACGAACCGTCACCGCCGCTGCTGTGGCCGACGGTCAGCCAGGCCCAGCGTTCGGTGCCGTCCGGGCGGACGAAACGCTTCTCGGCCTCGCCGTTCTCCAGGTAGGGCCGGCTGCTCGCGCCGACGAGCTGGTCCTCGGGCAGGCCGGCCAGCTCGCAGAACGCCGGGTTGACGGCGACCAGGACGCCGTTCTCGTCGGCGATCCCGACCCCGGCCGGGGTGGCGTGGAAGAGGCTGGTGAAGCGGTCGGCTACGGCGGCCACCTGGTCACGGGCCACCCGCAGCTGGCGCTGCCGGCGGCGTACCGCCTCGTGCAGGATGGCGGCGAGCAGCGCGGCGATCACCAGCTGCACGGCGTAGTGGCCGAGCTCGGGCGTACGCAGTTCGGGGCGCCCGGCGACGGCGAGCGCCCAGCCGGCGAGGCCGAACGTCGCGGCGCCCACGGCGACCGCGCGGGACGGAACCGCCGCGCCGACGCCGACCAGGGCGAGCATCAGCAGCGTGGTGAAATGCAGCTGCCCGGTCATCGCGACCTGGGCGACGCTGTCCAGCACCGGCAGGAAACCCAGCGCGCCGCCGGTGAGCCAGCGCAGACCGGGCCGGTCGGCGATCGGCAGCGCGGCGAAACCGAGCATCGCGGCCGTGGCGGCGGCGAGCGCGGTCATCGCCGGGCGGGCCGCGCCGGTGATGGTGAGGAAGTTCGTGATCGACAGGGCCACGTAGAAGGCCGCGAACGCGCTGCGCATCCACCGGGTCGCGCCCGCATCGTGCTCGTCGGTGCTCATGACCGTCCCTCCCTCCGCCGCCACGTTTGTCGGTCGGCGGAGCGCGGACTTGAGGGATCACCTGGTTGAAGGCCGTCGGTAAGGTCGGGACAGCGACCTGCCGCCGGCACCGCAGGTGGTGGTGCCGTATAAGCGGGTGCCGCAGGTCAGCCGCCTGCCGATGCTCGCGCTGATCTTCGGGGCGCTGTCGCTGCCGCTGGTCGCCTGTTTCCCGTTCGGCGCCACCTCGGCCGTGGCCGGCATCGTGCTGGGCATCCTGGGCATCCGCGCCGGAGACCGCGGTCAGGCCGTCGCCGGGGTGGTCTTCGGCGTGGTCGGCATCGTCCTGCAGATCCTGGTGTGGGGGTTCTTCACCGCCATGGTCGACGCACCGTCGCCTACTTGACACTTCGTACCGTAATTTCTTCCGCTGTGCGCACCCCGCCCTCGCCTCTACCGTCACACCTGGAAGCGTGGGAACGGGTGGAGGTACGGCGAAATGCGCGATTCGTGGGAATACGTGCTGGACGCGTCGCCGCCGCAGATCTACGTGAAAACCAGCCGGCGGCCCACCGGTGACTGGCTCGTCGAGGTCACCGGCGAACTCGATTTCTACACCGCGCCGAAGTTCCGCGAGCATCTGAACGGGCCCCTGCAGAGCGGTCACGTCGACCTGGACCTCAGCGGGCTCGAGTTCTGTGATCACGCGGGGTTACGGGAGCTGCGTACGTTTGAGACCGAGCCGGTCCGGATCGTGGCTGCACACCAGTGCGTGAATCTCGTGATGCGACTGTGCGGTGTGGAGGTGTTGCTCGGCCACGTCGCGGCATGATGGACGGGTGAGCGCCGCGGACCGCGGACGGATCTCTGCCGAGATCTTCGAGATCGCGACGATGCACGGCAGCGTGGAGCGACGGGCCCAGGCCCTGCTGGAGCCGCTGGCCCCGCTGCTGCGGTACGACGCGGCCTGGATCAGCCTGCTCGATCCGGAACACCGGGCGCAGCGCACCGTCGCCATCACCGGATACTCCGAGCGGGTACGCCGCTTCTACAACGGCGCCGCGTTCATGGCGGAGATGGAGCTCATCGGCCTGAACGCCCGCCACCGGCCGATCCGGGCCAAGGACTGCCCGGTGCCGGTCGCCGACCTCGAGGTGTGGGCCGACTACCTGGAACCGGCCGGCTTCGGCGAGGGCCTGACCACCTCACTGCTCACCCCGGACGGCCGCTACCTGGGCATTCTCGGCTCGCACAACGAGTCCAGCGTTCCGCCGAGCGACGAGGTCAGCGACGAACTGCACCGGCTGGCCCCGCTCATCGCGCACGCGGTGGATCCGATGCGCGGCATCACCGCACTCGCCGGTCTGGTCGGTGACGCCGCGGCCGGAGTCGTACTGACCCACGGCGGGCGCACTGAGCCGCTGCCCGGCCTGCCCGGCGATCCGCTGCTCGACGTCGATTCACCGGCACTCGCCAACGCCACCGCGCTGGTCGGCCTGCACAGCCACGTGACGTTCCTGGTGCCCTGCGATCCGGAGGGCACCGACTTGGCCCGGATCACCGCGCTGACCTGCCCCCCGCAACCGCCCGGCCACCACCGGGCCGTCGTGCTGCTGTCCCCGCCACCCGATCTGCACGGCCTGACCCGCCGGGAACTGCAGGTCCTCGGCCTGCTCGTGGACGGCAGCACGAACGCCGCCATCGCCGCCGCGCTGAACATCACTGCGCGTACCACGATCGGCCACATCGAGCACGTCATGACCAAGCTCGACGCCGGCTCCCGCACGATCGCCGCGTTGCGCGCCCAGCGCGAGGGCCTCTACATCCCCGCGGGCGTCACCTTCGGTGCCGCGCCCGCGCCGCCTCGATCTCGCCGGCGTTCCGCACCGCCCACTCCCCGATCGCGATGATCAGCGGCAGCAGCGAACTGCCGAGATCAGTCAGGGCATATTCCACCCGCTGAGCAGTCACGCGCCGGCTCACCAGGCCGTCACTCTCCAGGATCCGCAGCGTACGGGTGAGAATGCGCCGGCTCAGCCCCAGCACCGAACGGTCCAGCTCGTTGAAGCCGCGCGGCCCGTCGCTGAGCACGGCGAGGATCAGCACACTCCATTTCTCGCCGACCCGGGTCAGGATGTCGGTCGCCGCGCACGTCGCACGATCGGCCGGAGTCGCGGGCAGCGGGATCACCGGTGACATCAATGTGCCTTCTTTCGGGCGGCGCCGGGTGCTGACCACGATGAAAGCATGCGCACCGTAGTCATCGCAGGAGGAACCCGGGGCATCGGCGGGGCCCTCGCCGACCGGCTCCGGCAGGACGGCGACCGGGTCATCGCCCTCGGCAGCGCCGACGCCGACCTGACCTCCGTCCGGCAGACCATCGACCTGACCACCCGGCTGCCCCCTCGGATCGACACGCTGGTCCTGGCGGCCGGCCGCTTCGACCAGCGCCGGGTGGTCACCGGCGAAGGCTTCGAACAGACCTTCGCGATCGGCGTGCTGGCCCGCTATCTGCTCCCCTCCCTGCTACGGCCCGCACTGGAGGCGAGCCCGGCGCCGATGGTCCTCAACCTGTGCGGCACCGGCGGCATCAAGGCCAGGCATCTGCACTGGGACGATCTGCAGCTGACCCGCGGCTACCGGATGTTCACCGCGACCATGCAGGCCGCCCGCGCGAACGATCTGCTCGGCGCCGGCTTCCCGGATCGCTATCCGGGCATTCGGTACGTCCTCTACAACCCGCTCCTCGTCGACAGCGGCATGCACCGCTACCTGCGGCAGCCGGGGCGCACGCTGGTGGGCGCGGCCGCACGGTTGTTCGGCCAGTCACCGGCCACGGCGGCCGAGCCGCTGGCCGCGCTGATCCACAACCCGCCCGCCGCGCCGCTGACCGCCTTGCGCCGCGGCACGCCGGTCCCGCTGACCGGCCCGAACTTCGACCCGGCGACCGCGGCCCGCCTCTACACCGAGCTGGAAACCCTGACCGCGGCGCTGCGCTGACCCACAGCCCACGGCTTCCCGCCCGCCATTCCATGCGTCACCGCCAGCCGGCAGGGCTCAGCTGGCACTGACGCACCTAATACGCCCGCCATTCCATGCGTCACCGCCAGCCGGCAGGGCTCAGCTGGCACTGGTGCATCTAATACGCGCGCCATTCCATGCGTCAGCGCCAGCCGGGCATGACTGGGCTCGCGTCGACCGATGAGGCCGCGGTCGCCTCCGGGGTGCACCGGGTTGCGGCGGTTCCAGCAGGCTGGCGGGGTGATCAGCAACGGGGTCCGGCCGGTATCGCGTGCCTGCGGACTGGCCGGACCCTGCGTCGGCCCCTGGGTGCAGGCCCGCCGGCCGCGACGCACGACCGTGTGCGACGCGCCAGTACTTTCCGGAAGGCACCGACCTGTCGATCCACAGCTACCGTCGCCACCGAACTCAACGCTCCCGCCCCAGCCCTCGACGCGCTGCTGTCAGCCACCGCCACCAGCACAAACACCCACCGGCAGAAGTCCGCCCGCGCCATACGTGCCTGGGCGCCAGCCGTCTCGGGCGGCCGGGTGCAGCCCGCCATTGCGTGCTTGGGCGGCGGCCCGGACCGCTCGGCCGTCGCCCACGCATGCCAACGGACGCCCACGACCGGCCTCGGCTGCGGCTCGGCCGGCCGCCTACGTGGGTGGGTGGGCTCGGGGAGGGCTGGTGAGAGTGCGCCCGTGCTTCAGCCCGGCGGGCGCTGTGGGGCCGGGACCCGATGGGGAGGCCGCGTGGTTCGGCGGGGCGGTCACGGTTGGGTGGGGCGGGGTAGGTCGTACCGATGATCAGCCTGCGAAGCGGGAGCTCCGTGCCATGGTGCGGTAGGCGGCCAAGGCCGAGGAATCGGTGTCGAACCGGAAGTTGTGGTCGCTGTCGTGCTGGACGTCGGTGTCGAACCAGACGACCGCGCCGACGGACGGGGTCTTCTTGACCCACGTGTTCAGCTGCTTGATCCAGGTGGCCTTCGACTTCACGGCGGCCGTCTCGGTCAGGATGATCGGCTTGCGGCTGCCGTAGAGCTTGGTGATCGGGTTGAACAGCGTCGACGGGGACTCGCCGTAGAAGTTGTAGCCGGAGACGCCGACCCAGTCGACGTAGGCGTCGCCCGGGTAGTACTTCTGGATCTTGTTGGCGGTGGTGTTGGGCGAGGAGTTCCAGTTCGGGCTCCACACCCAGGCGATGTTGTTCGCGCCGACCTCGTCGAAGATCCGGTGGATCCGCTTGTACGCCTTCACGTAGTTGGCCGGACCGCCGTTCTGCGGGCCGCTCCACTCGAACCAGTCGCCGTTCATCTCCCAGCCCCAGCGCAGCAGGATCGGGCGCTTCATGGCCTTCAGCTTGCGGGCCACCGAGCGGATGTTCCCGTCCGACGAGCCGTTGTTGATGCCGCCCAGCGGCGCGCCGTGCCAGGAGACCAGCAGCACGCTGTTCTTGCTGACGTCCGGCTCGGAGGTGGGGATGTAGCCCTGCCACGGGTAGAACCGGTGCACGATGCGCTGCTCACGGTCGAGCTGGCCGCGCCGCAGCGACAGGCTCTGGCTCAGCGACTTGCCGCCGAGCGCCATGTAGGAGCCGAGCATCGCCTTGCCGGGGAGGAACGGCACCGGGCCACCGCGGCCGTCGGAGGCCGCCGCGTTCTGCGTGGCCGCCGGTTTCGCGATCGGCTTGGCCGAAGCCGGAGCCGAAGCCGAAGGCGCAGTCGACGGGGCAGCGGATGCCGAAGGGGGCGCCGGCGGGACGGCGGAGGCCGCTGCGACGGCCGCATCCAATGGGGCGGAGGCGGAAGTCGTGGTGGCCGGCGCCGGAGCGGCGGCCCCGGTCGTCTCAGCGCCGGCGGAGGTGCCACAGCCCGCCAGAAGGGTCAGGGCCAGCAGCGCCGGAATGCCCCGACGCGAGAGCCCACGGCCGTTGTCCGGCTCGGAAACCACACCTACTCCTGTCGAGCGACTGCAAAGTCCGCCTCATCATGCCCCACCGCCGAGCGGTTCGTCTCGCCCGGACGGCCCATGGATGACCTTGATGACGTACCGCACACCGCGAATGCGACAAGCTCCCCCGCTGTCGGAATAACCGGGCATTTACCCAGGATCCCGCATCATCCGATCATCCGAAAAAACTGCCGGAACAGCGGCCCGGAAAGCGAACGCCGGACGGCCCGGGAAGCGCGGCGTAGGTTCTTTTTCCGGTACGGGAAACCATTCCCGGAAAAGTCAGACGGGGGTTCAATCATCATGCGCGTTCGGAAACTGGGTGCCGCATTCGGGACCGTGCTCTTCCTTGCCACCGCGGGCCTGGCCCAGGCCGCCGGCCCGGCTGCGGCCGCACCGGCCGGTGGCACGGCGGTGACGAGTGTCGCCGACTTCGGGGACTTCAAGAAAGGCTACCGGGACGGCTATCGCGACGGCTGGGAGATGGCCCGCGACGAGTGCGAGAAGATGCAGAAGTTCGCGTTCAAGTTCGACGACGACGAGACCGACTACATGCGCGGTTACGACAAGGGATTCGACCGCGGCTTCGAGAAGGGCTTCTTTGAATACTGCGACTGACGCTCCTGGCGGGTGGATTCCAGAGCACGCTGAAATCCACCCGCGCTCGGAGTTCTAGCCGTACAGCTGGTCGATCTCGGTGGCGTAGCGTTCCTGGATGATCCGGCGGCGCAGTTTCAGCGTCGGGGTCAGCTCACCGCTCTCCGGCGTCCAGCCGGTCGGCAGCACCCGGAACGTCTTGACCTGCTCCGGCCGCGCCAGCTTCGAGTTGGCCGCCTCGACCGCCGCGGTGATCTCGGCGACCAGCGCGGGCTCGGCGGCCAGCTCGGCCAGCCCGGCGGCGGTGATGCCCTGCTTGGCCGCCCACACCGGCACCATCTCCTCGTCGAGGGCGATCAGCGCGGTCACGTACGGCCGGCGGTCGCCGATCGCCACGGCCTGGGCGATCAGCGGGTGCGCCCGCAGCAGGTTCTCGATCTGCGCCGGGGAGATGTTCTTCCCGCTCGAGTTGATGATCAGTTCTTTCTTGCGGTCGGTGATCGTCAAGTAGCCGTCGTCGTCGAGCGTGCCCACGTCACCGGTGGCCAGCCAGCCGTCGGCGTCGGTGACCGGGTCGACCCCGCCGTCGGCGCGCAGATAGCCGAGGCAGACCAGCGGGCCGCGGACCAGGATCTCGCCGTCCTCGGCGAGCTTCAGCTCCATGCCCGCGTTGACCCGGCCGACCGTCCCGGTGCGGAAGTGCGTCGGCGTGTTGATCGTGGCGGTGCCGGTGGTCTCGGTCATCCCCCACACCTCGAGCACGTCGACCCCGAGCCCGGCCAGGTAGAGCAGCACCTCGACGGGAATCGGCGCGGCGCCGCTTCCGGCGTGGATCATGTTGTCCAGACCGAGCCGGGCCCGCAGCGGCTTGAGCACCTTCTCGTCCAGGACGGCGAGCTTGGCGGCCAGCTCCGGCGGCACCGGCTTCTCCGCGGCGCGCAGGTGGTACGCCTCCAGCGCGACCGCCCGTGCGGCGTCCACGGCGGCCCGCACCTGCGGCTCAGCCGCGGCGAGCTGCCCCTGCACCCCGGCGACCATCTTCTCCCAGATCCGCGGCACCCCGAAGAACGAGACCGGCCGGATCCGGACCAGCCCGGCGAGCAGCTGCGCCGGATCGGGGCAGATGGTCACGTGCCCGGCCCGGTAGATCGGGTTGTAGATGCCGAGGATGCGCTCGGCGATGTGGGCCAGCGGAAGGTACGCCAGCGAGGCGGCATGATCCGGCACATCGACCGTGGCCTCGAGCACCACCGACTGGTAGATCACGTTGCCGTGGCTGAGCACCACACCCTTCGGGTCGCCGGTGGTGCCCGAGGTGTAGAGCAGGGTGACCGGCTGCTCGGGGCGCACCTCACGCCACGTCTTCTCGAACGTGACGAGGTCCGGCTCGCCGGCCATGAGCTGCCGCAGGCTCACCAGCCCGTCACCCTCGGCGTCGAGAACCACGACGTGGCGCACCTGGGGCAGGTCGGCGAGGAGCGGCCTCCACCGCTCCAGCTCCTTCTCGCCCTCCAGCACGATGATCTCGGCGGCGCTGTGCCGGGCCAGGTAGGCGAGCTGCTCGGGGGAGAGCGTCGCGTACACCGTGGACGGCACCGCGCCGAGGTGGGCGGCGGCCAGGTCGACCAGCCAGTGCTCGGGCCGGCTGGACATCTGGATCAGCATGCGGTCGCCGGAGCGCAGGCCGAGGTCGGCGAGCCCCCGGGACAGCACGGCGACCTCGTCACGCAGCTCACGCCACGTGCGGGTGCGGTCGTCGCCGAGCACGCTGAGCGCCGGCAGGTCGGGGAACTCGGTGGCGTTGCGGTGCAGCAGGGCGGGAATCGTCAGGCCGCGGACGGTGTCGGCGCACCGCTGGGCGAGGTCGGCATCCATCGTGTTGCCTCCTTCGAGGCTTGTGACGCTCGGCACATCCTCCATCGCCGCGACTGTAAACGCCGATTAACTTCTTTGGGAAGGGGCGTGGTCGATCCGTCGGCAAGATTGCGAATCTTGGCTAACTTTCAGGCCGTCAGGACGGTGCACATCAGCCGCACCAGGTGGGTGTCCATCCCGGTGCGCCGGTCGAACCGCACCCACCGGCTCAGATCGGCCACCACGTTGAGCGCCGCGTGCACCAGCACCCGCGCCTCGGCGGCCGGCACCTCGGGACGCAGCCGGCCGAGCAGCCCCACCCACTCCTCGACGTGCAGCCGCTGCACCTTGCGCAGCTCGTGCCGGTCGGCGTCGGGCAGATTGTTGTTCTCCGCCAGGTAGACCGAGACCAGGGCACTGCGCTCGAAGGTCAGCTCGACATAGGACTCGGCCATCCGGCGCAGCGCGTCGGCGTCCCCGTCGGCACGCGACAGCGCGACCGCGGTGGTCTCGGCGACCCGCTCCGACGCGCGGTAGAAGGCTGCGGCCAGGATGTCGGCCTTGCCGGGGAAGTACCGGTACACGCTGGAGGCGTTGATGCCGGCGGCGCGGCCGATCTCCTCGACGCCGACGGCGTGGTAGCCGTACCGATGGAACAGCTGGACCGCCTCGGCCAGCAGGATCTCGCGGCGCGCGCCCACCCGCGTGACCGGCGGCTCCGCGCGCTGCTCCGCCACCGGCACCGGCGTGGGCGGCTCGTCGCTGAGCACCGCACGCGCCACCCGGTGCAGGGCTGCCTCGGCGCGGCCCTTGGCGATCGCCGCGCGGTGCGTGCCGAGGCTGCCGAAGACGCTGAGCGCGGCCCGGACCAGGGCGTCCGCGTCCGGCCCGGTGAGCTCCGGGCGCACCTGCAGCAGCGGCACGGCCAGCCGCTGCACGAACATCGCGAGCCCGTCGCGGAACTCCTCGCGGTGCTCGCCGGTCAGATACCGCCACTCCCACTGGTAGAGCCCGGCCACCTTGCGGCCCTCGACGGCGAGCCGGGCCAGCACGCCGAGCAGCTCGTCCAGATCGGTACGCCCCTCGGTGGCGGTCAGCACGGTGTCGGCCAGCTGGCGGGTGGCGTGGACGAGCATCGCGTACTTGTTCGGGAAGTGGCGGTAGATCGCGGGGCCGCTGATCCCGACCGCGGTGGCGATCTCGTCGATGCTCACCCCGTGGTAGCCACGCTCGCAGAACAGCTCGGCGGCAGCCAGGGCGAGCTGCGCCTTGCGATCCTTGGGCCGCTTGCGGGCCTCGATCGGCGGGTGCACGGCCGCCAGCCTAGTCGTGATCTGCGGTTCGCTGCACGTTCGTTCCCGTAGCCTTGACACCTAGCGGAAACATCGGCAAAAGTTAGCCGCAATTCGCATCCGAGGGAGTAGGCGATGACTACCGAGGCCTTCATCTACGATGCCGTGCGGACCCCGCGCGGACGAGGCAAAAAGACCGGCTCGCTGTACGGGGTGAAACCCATCTCCCTGGTCGTCGGCCTCATCGACGAACTGCGGCGGCGCTACCCGACCGTGGATCCGGCCGACATCGAGGACGTCGTGCTCGGCGTCGTCTCCCCACTCGGGGACCAGGGCTCCGACATCGCCAAGACCGCCGCGATCGCCGCCGGTCTGCCGTACGAGACGGCCGGTGTCCAGCTCAACCGCTTCTGCGGCTCCGGTCTGGAGGCGGTCAACGTGGCCGCCCAGAAGATCCGCTCCGGCTGGGAGGACCTGGTCCTCGCCGGCGGTGTCGAGTCGATGTCGCGGGTGCCGATGGGCTCCGACGGCGGCGCCTGGGCGCTCGACCCGGAGACCAGCCTGAACACCGACTTCATCCCGCAGGGCATCAGCGCCGACCTGATCGCCACCATGGACGGTTACTCCCGCACCGACGTCGACACCTTCGCCCTGGGCTCGCAGCAGAAGGCGGCGAAGGCCTGGCAGAACGGGTATTTCGACAAGTCCGTGGTGCCGGTCCGCGACCGCAACGGCCTGCTCATCCTGGACCGTGACGAGCACATCCGCGCCGACTCCACCCTGGAGGGTCTGGGCAACCTGCCGGCGTCCTTCGCGGTCATCGGCGACCAGGGCGGCTTCGACGCGGTGGCGCTGCAGAAGTACCACTGGGTCGAGAAGATCAACCACGTGCACTCGCCGGGCAACTCCTCCGGCATCGTCGACGGCGCCGCGCTCGTCATGATCGGCTCGGAGGCCGCCGGGCAGCGCGCAGGCATCACCCCGCGCGCCCGGATCGTCGCGGCCGCGCTCAGCGGCGCCGACCCGACGATCATGCTGACCGGCCCGGCGCCGGCCGCCCGCAAGGCTCTCGCGAAGGCCGGGCTCACCGTCGACGACCTCGACCTCGTCGAGATCAACGAGGCGTTCGCCGCGGTCGTGCTGCACTTCATCGACGACCTGAAACTCGACCCCGAGATCGTCAACGTCAACGGCGGCGCGATCGCCATGGGTCACCCGCTCGGCGCCACCGGCGCCATGATCCTCGGCACCCTCGTCGACGAGCTGGAGCGGCGCGGCGGGCGGTACGGCCTGGCCACCCTCTGCATCGGCGGCGGCATGGGCATCGCCACGATCGTCGAACGGCTCTGAGGGAGATCTTGAAGATGACTGAGACCATCCGCTGGAACCGCGAGGACGACGGCGTCGTCATCCTCACCCTCGACGATCCGAACTCCGGCGCCAACACCATGAACAGCGACTACGTGCGCAGCATGGGGGCGACCGTCAGCCGGCTGGAGGCCGAGCGCGATCAGATCACCGGTGTGATCATCACGTCGGCGAAGAAGTCCT
This sequence comes from Actinoplanes sp. NBC_00393, assembly GCF_036053395.1. Classification (NCBI taxonomy): domain Bacteria; kingdom Bacillati; phylum Actinomycetota; class Actinomycetes; order Micromonosporales; family Micromonosporaceae; genus Actinoplanes; species Actinoplanes sp. NBC_00393. The sequence goes on from NZ_CP107942.1 coordinate 5,960,864, forward strand.
GGTTCGCCGGCGGCAACCTCGAGGACCTGCGCTCGGTCGGCCCGGACCAGGGCGGCGACGCGTTCGCCCTGTCCAACGAGGTCAAGGGACAGCTGCGCCGGCTGGAGAAGCTGGGCCGGCCGGTCGTGGCCGCACTCAACGGCTCGGCGCTGGGCGGCGGCCTGGAGCTGGCGCTGGCCACCCATCACCGGATCGCGCTGAACAATCCCCGGCTGGAGGTCGGCCTGCCCGAGGTCACCCTCGGCCTGCTGCCGGCCGGGGGCGGCGTCGTGCGTACCGTGCGGCTGCTCGGCCTGTTCACCGCGCTCACTCAGGTGCTGCTCAAGGGCACCCGGCACAAGCTCGCCGCCGCCAAGGAGATCGGCCTGATCGACGAGATCGTCGACAGCCCGGACGAGCTGATCACCGCCGCCCGCGCCTGGATCGCGGCGAACCCGAACGCGGTGCAGCCGTGGGACACCAAGGGCTACAAGATCCCCGGCGGCACCCCGGCCACCCCGGCGCTCGCCGCGCAGCTGCCGGCCTTCCCGGCCAACCTGCGCAAGCAGCTCAAGGGCGCGCCCTACCCGGCGCCGCGCAACATCCTGTCGGCCGCCGTCGAAGGCGCCCAGGTCGATGTGGACACCGCGTTCATCATCGAGAGCCGCTACTTCGTCGAGCTGGTCACCGGGCCGATCGCCAAGAACATGATCTCGGCGTTCTTCTTCGACTTGGCCAAGGTCAACAACCGGGACGTCGGCGAGGTGCCGCCGATCACCAAGGTCGCGGTGCTGGGCGCGGGCATGATGGGCGCGGCGATCGCGTACGTCTGCGCCCGCTCCGGCCTGCCGGTGGTGCTGCGCGACGTCTCCCTGGACGGCGCGAAGCGTGGCAAGGGCTACTCGGAGAAGCTTGTCGCCAAGGACGTCGGCCGCGGCCGGATCAGCCAGGAGAAGGGCCAGGCCCTGCTCGACCTGATCACCCCGACCGACCAGGTCGCCGACCTGGCCGGGGCGGACGTGGTGATCGAGGCGGTCTTCGAGGACCCGGCGCTCAAGCACAAGGTGTTCGCCGAGATCGAGGGCGTGGTCGCCCCGGACGCGCTGCTCTGCTCCAACACCTCGACGCTGCCGATCACGCTGCTCGCCGAGGGTGTGCGCCGGCAGACCGACTTCATCGGCCTGCACTTCTTCTCGCCGGTCGACAAGATGCCGCTGGTCGAGGTGATCAAGGGCGAGAAGACCAGCGAGCTCACCGTACGCCGGGCGCTCGCCGTGGTGCAGCGGCTGCGCAAGACGCCGATCGTGGTCAACGACAGCCGCGGCTTCTTCACCAGCCGGGTGATCGGCACCTTCACCAACGAGGGCATCGCCCTGCTCGCCGAGGGCGTTCCGCCGGCCAGCATCGAGCAGGCCAGCAACCAGGCCGGTTACCCGGCCCCGGTGCTGCAGCTGATGGACGAGCTCACCCTCACCCTGCCCCGCAAGATCCGCAAGGAGTACCAGGCTGCCGCCGACGCGGCCGGCATCCCGTGGGAGTCGCACCCGGCGGACGAGGTCATCGACCGGATGATCGACGAGTTCGGCCGGCCGGGCCGGTCCGGCGGGGCCGGCTTCTACGAGTACACCGACGGCAAGCGCACCGGGCTCTGGCCGGGCCTGGCCGCCTTCGGCACGCCCGAGGGCCGGTCCATCCCGTTCGAGGATCTCAAGGAACGGATGCTGTTCATCGAGGCGATCGAAACGGTCAAATGCCTCGACGAGGGTGTGCTGACCTCGGTGCCGGAGGCCAACATCGGCTCCATCCTCGGCATCGGCTACCCGGGCTGGACCGGTGGTGTGCTGCAGTACATCAACCAGTACGAGGGCGGGCTCCCCGGCTTCGTGGCCCGTGCCCGCGAGCTGGCCGAACGCTACGGCGACCGGTTCACCCCGCCGCCGTTGCTGCTGGCCAAGGCCGAGGCAGGGGAGGTCTTCGCCTGATCGGCAACCGCACGGTCTACGGTTGTTGATCATGTGCGAGGAACACGAGTTACCCGGCGGCCGGGCGGATCTCCGCCCGGCCGCCGCTGTGTGGGTCCCCGCGGTCGACGCGTTACTGCAGCATCTGGCGGACGCCGGGTTCGACGGCGCGCCGACCCCGGACGGCAAGCTCCCCGGCGACCCGCTCGGCAAACAGCGGCCCTGGCCGCAGTGGGTGCACGACGACGACACCCTCTGGCAGGTCGCCCAGTGGATGCGCGAATATCACGCCGCCGTCGCCGATTTCGTCCCGCCCGCCGACGCGAAGTGGCGCAAGGGCGGCACCTGGGAACCCGGCCTGATCATCGGCCACAACGACGCCGTACCGGCCAATGTGGCCTATGCCGACGGCCGGCTCACCGGTTTCGTCGGCTGGGAGTTCGCCGGGCCGGTCACCCGCGAGGCCGACCTGGCCTTCGCCGCCTTCGCCTGGGTGCCGCTCACCGCCCGCGGCGTGGCCGAGGCGGAAGGGTTCACCGCCTTCGCCGACCGGCCGCGCCGGCTGCGGATGTTCCTCGACGCGTACGGCTGGCGCGGCACCGTCCGCCAGATCGTGCACGAGGTCCGCGACCGGATCAGCGCATCCATCCACGACATCCGCCGCCTGGCCGCCGGCGGCGACACCGGCTGCCAGGAGATGATCGAGGACGGCTACGACCGGGAGCTCGCCACCGCCGTCAAGGAACTCGCCACTTTCCCGCGCTAGAGGCTTTCGGCGTCGGGTTCTCGCCGTCGGTCCGGGGTCGGCGGCCGTCCGCCGCCCGCCTCGATCGCGAGATGTGCCGGGTGGCAGGCCGGCCGGGCCGCGGTCTACGGTCTCGGTTCGGATCCGCGAGTGTCGCGGTGCCGGCGCGCACCAGTCTGCCCTCCCTTTCGATCCAGCCGGACCCGCCCCGGCTGGCAGAGCACAGTGCGCGGCGGCCGGCGCTCTGCGGCGGGAGACCTTCCGGATGAACGGCCACACCCACAGCGGGTGTACCTACACCCGCTGTGGGTGTGCCGGCGTTCGGGAACCCATATGTCACCGGGCCGCCGCATCTCCCCGGCGGTGGCGCCGAAGGCAGACGCTCAACCGGCCCCGACCCGGATGAGACTTCGCCCGCTGCCCGCCCATCGGCGGGACGCTGGAAGGCAGGACGCGGGACGGCGGGACGGCCGGGCTCGCCCTGTTGGTCACGCTCAAACCGCAGCCGCCGGCTCCCGAACAGCAGCCGGCGGATCGGCGGGAGGCAACGCTGACGCGCGGCCGGGGCCGCTTCTGGAGCCTGTTCGATCACTGGGCCGCGCGCCTGCGCTGCCTGCGGGGCGGTGAAACAGCGCTACCGCAGGGCCTGGTGATCGATCAGGTTGAAAACACCGCCTCAGCCGCCCGCCAGGGACGTCACCCCTGCTCCAGCGCCGGGTCTGCCTTGCCCGGGCGAACCACGCGGTCACGGCGATGGGGTCACGGGCCTCGGTGCGAGCGCCAGGCTCAGGCTGCCGGTCTTGATGGAGGCCGGCCCTGAGCGGCCCTGCCGGTTGATCACCCGGCCGTACGACAGCGCTGTCGCTTGCCGATCAGCCGGCTGTGGTTTGAGCGTGACGATCAGGGTGCGCCCGGCGGGCGCGCCGGCTGGCGTGACGGGATGCCTGGATCGCGGGGAGCGGCGGGGACGGCCACGATTCGGTGGGGCGGCGTGGCGCGTACCCCGAAGGAGCGGGATCGGAAAGCGGACCTCGACCCATGTTTCGAGTGCCGCGAGGACCGGCCGACGTATCTCCGACAAGGATTCAGCAAGGAAGCCCACAGAATTCAGCAAGGGCCCACGCCCATGCTCGAGGGCATGAAGCAGATCAGTGACCTCGGCACCATCCTCGGCGTGTGGGCCCACCCGGACGACGAGGCCTACCTTTCCGGCGGGCTGATGGCTCTGGCCCGTGACGCCGGCTCGCGGGTGGTGTGCGTCACCGCCACCCACGGCGAACGGGGCACCGCCGACCCGCTGCGCTGGCCACCGGACCGGCTGGCCGCGCAGCGCACCACCGAACTGCGTGACTGCCTCGACGTCCTCGGTGTCACCGAGCACCATTGGCTCGGCTACCGCGACGGCGAGTGTGCGCGGGTGCCGTCCAGCGGCGCCGTCGCCCGGCTCTGCGATCTGATCGACGAGATCCGCCCGGACACCGTCGTCACGTTCGGCCCGGACGGGCAGACCGGCCACCCCGACCATCAGGCTGTGGGCCGCTGGACCGCCGCCGCGGTCGACTGGGCGGCGCCGGCACGCACCCGGCTGCTGCAGTCCGCGGTGACCGGCGACTGGGCCCGGCAGTGGCGCATCGTCAACGAGCGCTTCGACGTCTTCGCCCCCGGATATCCGGTCACCCGGCGCGATAACGAACTGTCCCTGCGCCTCAGCCTCGACCCGGGCACCCTGGCCCGCAAGGTGAAGGCGCTGACCGCGCAGAGCACCCAGACCGCCGGGCTGATCGCCGCGATGGGCGAGGACCAGTACGCCGCCTGGGTCGCCGAGGAGGCGTTCACCGAGGGCGTCCCGGCCCCGCTGGTCTGCGAACGCTGCTGGTGGGATCACGAGAACGCCCGGTGGCGCTGCGCCGGCACCCCGGCCGCCAGCCTGCGGTAGTACGGGCTGGAGCGCAGCAACTCCTCGTGCGTGCCGTCCGCCGAGACCACCCCGCCGTCAACGACCAGCACCCGTTCCGCCGACCGGACCGTGGAGAACCGGTGCGCGATCACCACCAGCGCGCACACCTGCGCCACCTCCCGCAACGCCGCCGCCAGGGCCCGCTCGCCGTCCGGGTCCAGGTGCGCGGTCGGCTCGTCCAGCAAGATCACCGCGGGCCGCGACAGCAGGCACCGGGCGATCGCCACCCGCTGCCGCTGCCCACCGGAGAGCCGCCCGCCGCGCTCGCCGACCGGGGTGTCCAGGCCGTGCGGCAGGGCCGCCACCACCGCGGTCAGGCCGGTCATCGCCAGCACCCGGGTGACCTCGTCGTCGGTGGTCGGGCCGGCGCCGTACAGCAGGTTCTCGCGCAGCGTGCCGGCCAGCAGCGGACAGTCCTGCTCGACCAGGCCGACCACCGCGCGATGCCGCTCGTAGGGCAGGAACCGGCCGCGCACCAGCACCTGCCCGTGGTCCGGCTCGTAGAACCGCTCGGCCAGCGCGAAGATCGTCGACTTGCCCGCGCCGGACGGGCCGACCAGCGCCACCTGCCCGCGGGCCGGCACCGCGAAGCTGATCCCGCACAGCACCGGCCGCGCCTGGTCGTAGCCGAACCACACCCCGCGGAACTCCAGCACCGGCGGCTCGCCGCCGCCGACCGGCACCACACCGACCGGCCGGTCCCGCTCCACCGGCAGGGCGAGCACCTCGTTGATCCGGTGCAGCGCCCCGGAGCCCTGCTGCACCGCGCTCACCGCCTGGAAGATCTCGTAGATCGGCGCCGACAGATACGTCATGGCCAGGGTGAACGCGACCAGGCGGCCCAGCGTCGTCTCACCGGCCGCCACCCGGGTCGCGCCGACCATCAGCACCGCCAGGAACGCGCCGCTCACCGCCAGGTCGTTGGTCGGGCCGCTCAGCGCGATCAGGCCGGCCATCCGCAGGTTCTCCCGGTAGGCGCGGCCCGCCGAACTCCGCAGGCGCTGCGACTCGACCGGCTCGGCGCGGCACGCGCGCACCGTACGCATCCCACCCAGCACCCGCTCCAGATCCGCGAGCAGCGTGCCCTCCGCGGTCTGCGCGGTGCGCGACGCCACCCGCAGCCGCCGCACCACCATCAGCAGGCTGCCGACCGCTACCCCGAACAGCACCGCCACCAGCGCCAGCAGCCACGGATCCAGCCAGGCCAGCAGCACCACGATGGCCGCCAGGCCGATCACCCCGGCCAGCCCGGTGCCCAGACTCTGCGCGACGAGGGTCTTCACCACCGTGGTGTCGCCGCACGCCCGGGCAATCACATCACCGGTGCGTAACCGATCCAGAACGGACAACCGCACCCTCAGCAGATGCCCGGTGAGAGCCCGCCGCAGATCCCGCGTCATCGTCTCCCCGGTGTGCGCCTGCACATAACGGGCCAGCGCGAGCGCCGCGGCCTGTGCCCCGAACAGCCCGGCCAGCGCCACGAACACCGGCCACGGCATCCGCCCACCAGCGGCAGCGTCCACCGCCCGGCCGGCCAGCAGCGGCTGGGCCAGCGCCAGCGCCGAACCGAGCAGGCTCAGCCCCGCCGCCACCGCGATCCAGCGCCGATAGCCGCGGGTCAGCCTCCGCAGATCCCGCCAGCGGGCCCGATCGGACAAATGCGCCTCCCCCACCATGCGCGGAAGTCGACGCTAGCCAGCAACAATCACGTTCAGCAACGGGTCCTTCACCCAGGCCCGCCGCCGGGTTTCCGCAATTTCACCCCTTTCCGGTACGCCTACGCGTCCCGCCCCGAGCTACCGCGCGATCATCTGCCGGGTCACGGCCACAGCGCGGCCGCCGGGCTCAAGCACGGGGTTGCGGCGGAGGTGCAATCATCCGGGGATGAGCCTGCTGGCCGCCCTGCACGACGACACCGACCGCGCCGACGCCGTCACCACCCCCGACGGCGCGCTCTCCCGCCACGAGCTGCTCGGGCAGGCCGCCGGGGTGGCCGCCGAGATCGCCGGGGCGCCGATCGTCGCCGTCCACGCCACCCCCACCCGGGCCACCGTCACCGCGATCACCGGGGCGCTGCTGGCCGGCGTGCCCGTCGTGCCGGTGCCACCCGACGCCGGCGAACTGGAGCGCGCCCACATCCTGCGGGACTCCGGCGCCACCCTGCTGCTGTCCGACGATGCGGGGGCGGCGGGCTCGCCCGGCGTACCGATCATGCCGTTGACCGGCGTGCGGCCCGGCAGCGTGCCACCCGAACCGGATGCGCAGCGCCCGGCCCTGGTGCTCTACACCAGCGGGACCACGGGCCTGCCCAAGGGCGTGGTGATCTCCCGCTCCGCGATCGCCGCCGACCTCGACGGCCTCGCCGAGATCTGGCAGTGGACCGCCGGCGACACCCTGGTGCACGGGTTGCCGCTGTACCACGTACACGGCCTGGTCCTCGGCCTGCTCGGCCCGCTGCGGCACGGCTCCCCGCTGATCCACACCGGCAAACCGACCCCGCAGGCGTACGCCGCCGCCGGCGGCAGCCTGTACTTCGGCGTCCCCACCGTCTGGTCCCGGATCGCCGGCGCCCCCGACGCCGCCCGCGCCCTCAGCGCCGCCCGGCTGCTCGTCTCCGGCAGCGCCCCGCTGCCGGTGCCGGTCTTCGACACGCTGCTTCAGCTCACCGGCCAGGCCCCCGTCGAGCGTTACGGCATGACCGAAACCCTGATCACGATCAGCACCCGCGCCACCGGCGACCGCCGTCCCGGCCACGTCGGCCTGCCGCTGCCCGGCGTCGGCACCCGGCTGGTCGACGAATCCGGCGCCGAACTGCCCGCCGACGGCGCCACCATCGGCCACCTGCAGGTCAACGGCCCCACCCTGCTCAAGGGATACCTGCGCGACGGCGGCCTCGCGCCGGCCGGCCTGGTCGACGGCTGGTTCCCCACCGGCGACGTCGCCACCATCGGCGCGGACGGCTGGCACCGCATCGTCGGCCGCGCCTCCACCGACCTGATCAAGACCGGCGGCTACCGGGTGGGCGCCGGGGAGGTCGAGGACACCCTGCTCCTGCACCCCGCCGTCCGCGAGGCCGCGGTGATCGGCACCCCGCATGCCGACCTGGGTGAACAGATCACCGCCTTCGTCGTCGCCGACCCGGTCAGCCCGGACGAGCTGATCCAGTTCGTCGCGCAGCGTCTCGCCGCCCACAAGCGCCCCCGCGTCGTCCACCTGGTCGACCAGCTGCCCCGCAACGCCATGGGCAAGGTGCAGAAGAAGCAGCTCACGGCCGGCTGAACCTCTCAGTCGGCGCCGTCGCCTGCCGATCAGACGCGGCATGATGAAACCGTCGTTGCGCACCGCCCCCGCGGCCACACGCGTTCTCATCATGTCCGTCGTCTTCTTCGTGATCAGCGCCGTGCTCGGCCTGCTGCACGCCTCGCTGGGCTCACCGATCTGGCTGCTCTGGCCGTCGACCGTGGGCGCCGCCGCCAGCGCCGCCCTCGCCTGCGCCGTCGCCGCCCGCACCGGTCACGGCCCCGCCCGCGCCTTCTGGCAGCGCCTCGCGGTCACCGGCGCCCTGCTCACTGTCGGCACCGCCGGGCAGGCCGTCGACACCATCCTCACCGGCCACCCCCGCGAGATGAGCCCGGTCACCGCCGGCTTCTACCTGGCCGCGGTCGCCGTCGGCGTCGTCGCCCTGGTCCGGCTGCCGCGGCCGCGGCGCACCTGGCGCGCCAGCGTCGCGATGTGCCTGGACATCGCCGTCGTGGCGGTCGCCTCCTCCATGATCATCACGCACTTCCTCTGGACCACCTCGACCCCGGCGCTCAACGACAACGTCGAGGCCACCATGCTCGTCGTGGTCCTGGCCGCCGCGTGTTCCGCCGTCGTCGCCGTGATCAAGGTCGGCGTCACCCGCAGCGGCGCGGTGCACCGGCGCGCGCTCTGGGCCCTCGCCCCGATCGGCATGCTCGGCCCGCTCTCCTGGGCGGTCGCCCCGCTGCTGGACCACCGCGTCTTCCTCAACCCGACCGTGGTCACCCTGCCCACCGCCGGCCTGCTGATCGCCGCCGCCGCCCGCCTGCAGACTCTGGCCAACCTGGCGCTGGGCGTACCCGCGACCCAGCCGGAGAACGTCACCCGGGACGACAGCCGGCACGGCGTCATGCGGCAGTTCAGCCCCGTCCCGTACGCAGCCGTCGCCGTCACCGCGGTCATGCTCATCGTCGCGACGCTGCGGTTCGGCCACCTGCCACCCGGGCTCGCCGGCGGTTCCGTCGTGCTCACCCTGCTCGTCCTGGTCCGGCAGTTGGCCGCGCTGTCGGACAACAACGCCCTGCTCGACCGCCTCGACGCCCAGGCACACCACGACGACCTGACCGGCCTGCCCAACCGGCGGCTGTTCACCGCGAAACTGGCCCGCCGTACCGGCACCACCACCGTCGCCGTCTGCGACCTCGACGGGTTCGCCGCCCTCAACGACCGGCTCGGCGACGACGCCGGCGACGCCCTGCTACGCGCCGCCGCCGACCGGGTCGCCGCCGTCGCCGGTCCCGAAGCGGTCACCGCCCGGCTGCTCGGCGACGAGTTCGGAGTGCTGCTGCCCGGCCACCACGCCGGTTTCGCCGAGGCCCTGCTCCAGGCGTTCCGCACGCCGCTGCGGGTGGACGGCCACGACCTGCTGGTCACCGCCACGGTCGGGGTCGCGTCGGGGGACGGCACGGCCGTACCCGATCTGCTGCGCCGCGCCGAACTCGCCCTGCAGGCCGCCAAACTCACCGGCACCAACCGGCACCGCGAGCACTCCCCCGAGCTCGACGCCACCGCCCAGCACCACGCCGAACTCGCCGCCGCCCTGCGCCGCGGCCTCGACCACGGCGAGTTCCGGCTGCTCTACCAGCCCATCGTGGAACTGCCCAGCGGCGCCGTCACCGGCGTGGAAGCCCTGGTCCGCTGGCACCCCGTCGACGGACCGGTGGTCCCACCCGCCGAGTTCATCCCGGTCGCCGAGCACAGCGGCCTGATCATCGACCTGGGCGCCTGGATCATCGACACCGCCTGCGCCGACGCCGCCGCCTGGCAACACAAACACGGCGCGAACAGCCCCCGGGTCAACGTCAACGTCTCCGCCCGGCAGCTGCTCGACCCGGACCTGCCCGGTCTGGTCGCCGACGCCCTGCACCGGCACGGGCTGACCCCGGACCGGATCACCATCGAGATCACCGAGACCGCGGTCTTCGCCGGCGGCGCGGCCCTGAGCACCGTGCACGAGCTGCGCGAACTCGGCGTCGGTGTGGCCCTCGACGACTTCGGCACCGGGCACAGCTCGCTGACCCTGCTGCGCACCTGCCCGGTCACCACCCTCAAGGTCGACAAGTCGTTCATCGACGACCTCAACGGCACCGCCGAGCAGGAGGCCATCGCCACCTCGCTCAGCACCATCGCCAGCACCCTCGGCCTGCGCGCGGTCGCCGAGGGCGTGGAGACCCTCGACCAGGCCACCCGGCTGCACGACCTCGGTTACCGATACGCCCAGGGCTACTACTTCGCCCGCCCCGCCCCGGCCGACCAGATCGACGCCGTCCTCAGCGCTCCCGTGCCGGTCCGCAGCTAGACGGCACGGCTCCTGCGCTCAGGGTCCGGCGGCGGTTGGTGGAGGCGGAAGCGGACCACGTCCCATCCGGTGGAGGCCGGGGATGAGCGTCCGGGAACCCGCCTTCGATGCGACCCGGCGGGGAGGTACGGCGGCCCGGTGGTGAAGGGGTTCCCGAACGCCGGCACACCCGCAGCGGGTGTGGGTACACCCGCCGCGGGTGTGGCCGTTTTTTCGGAAGGTCCCCCGTCGGACAGCCTCGGCCGCAGCGCGCACTGTCCTCTGTCAGCCGGGCGGGTCGGGCTGGATCGGAAGGAAAGGCAGACGGGTGCGATCGGGGCGGGCTGCAGAGGCCGCCGGAGCTTAGGACCGGCGGTGAGACCCGGTGCCGAAAGCTCTCTAGACCGTCTCGTCGTGCGGGGCGGTGACCCACGCCGAGAAGACCGGCACCCCGTCCCACGGGCCCGGCTGCCCGGTCACGGCGACCACCGCGAACGGGTGGGCGAAACGCAGCTCGCCGAAGCGCACCGTCCGTTCCGCCGGCATCGACGTGAGCGTCGCGAACCCGGTGACCGCGGCCGCCTCGAACCCGTACCGGCCGAACCGTGCCGTGGCTGCCTGTTTGGCCTCGAAATCGGAAAGGAAACCGAGCACCCGGGCGGCCGCGTCGAATCCCAGTCCCGGGGCCGACAGATCGTGTTCGCTCGTCGCCGACCAGCTCGGCAGCACCGCGCTCACCTGCTCGGCGGCGTGCATCGCGGCCCGCTCCTCCCGGATCGTCCACAGCGGGCCGTCCCCGAGCGGCAGGTCGAACAGCGACTTGCGCGCGACGGCGGACGGATCCCGGCCGATCTCGTAGGCGGCAGCGATCACCCGGTCGGCCGCGACGTCCGGGGCCGCCGCGACCGAGACCACCTGCACCCGCGCCTTCGACTCCTCGTCGGTGGCCGGCGCGACATGCACGATCACGTCGCCGGCCGGCTGTGACGTGGCGACGAACGCGGTGTGCCCGCCCACCGGCGTCCGCAGCACCTGCTTCAGCCTCGATCCCCAGGCGCCGCCCAGCGTCTCGCCCGGCACCACGTCGAACGGGGTGTCCCAGCTCAGCTTGGTCGCGAGCGCGCTGGCCAGCAGCAGCACGACCTGCGGGGTCAGCTCGACCGGGAACTTGTCGATCAGGCCGAAGGTGTGGTCGCGCGCCCACCGGTTCAGCGCGGCCTGGTCCGGCAGTGGCCCGAAGGTGGTGGCCGCCGGCAGGGTGCCCCGCCACGCGTCCAGCCGGTGCGGATCGACGCGGCCCTGCGCGTACCAGACCGCGGAGGCGGCCGCGACCAGCGGATGCGGCTTGTCCAGCAGCGCCGCCGCCACCGGTGCGGCGTCGGCCGGCGCCATCCCGAGCACCTCGCCCAACTCCTCGCCGGCGGTCTCCGCGGACGCCGCCAGCGCCAGCACGAGCCACGCTCCCAACGGGGACGCCACATGGTGCTTGTCACCGGCGGCCGCATGGAACCGCTGGGCGTACTTCGCCAGCGCCGAAACCCACTCATCGGTCATGCCACCCGAACCTACCCGGCCGGGCGGCGTCCGATTAGAGGGACTGGAGACGGGTACCGTTCCCGCCGTGATCCCATCCTGTCCCGAGTGCGGTGCGCCCGGCGTACCGCTGATGTTCGGACTGCCGGTGCCGGAGGCACGCGCGGCCGCCGAGGACGGCGACCTCGCGCTCGGAGGCTGCGTGGCCTCCGCGGATCCGCCGAACTGGCAGTGCCCGCGACAGCACCGCTGGCGTGACGCCGACGAGCGGGCCTGGGATCAGCGGCTGCTGCGGGTCCTGGAAGCACACGGCTACCGCACCTGAGCCGCCGCGGCCGGGCGCACGCGGTGACCGAAACTGAGCAGGGCGACCACGGCGAGCAGCAGCACCAGCACCGCGGCGAACCACGTCATCACGGTCACCGCCGCCACGATCTGCGACGCGATGCCCAGGCCGATCGCGGGCAGGCCCAGGCCCAGGTAGGCGATGAGGAACAGCCCGGCCAGGGCGGCGCCGCGCTCGGACGGGGCGGCGCTCGCCGCGACCGAGCCGAGGGCCGCCTTGAACAGCACGCCCGCGCCGGCGCCGGCCGCGATCCCGCCGAGCAGGAACAGCGTGAGGCTGGCGGTGTGCATGCCCAGGACCAGGATGAGGATGCCGCCGCCCTGAACGAGCAGGCCGAGCGTGGTCCTCGCCGCGGCGCTGAGCCCGCCGGTCACCGACTGCGCGACGGCCGCGCTGCCGAAGACCGCGAAGACCACGGCGCCGGCCAGCAAGCGGGACGGGTGGTGCAGGGTGCCGGCCACGAAGGCGGGGGCCAGCGACGTGAAGACGCCGAACACCGCGAACGAGGCGACGGCGCCGGTGGCGGCGGCCAGGTAGGTGCGCCGGTCGCCGGGCACGCCGATCCGCTGCGGCCGGTACCGGTATTTCTCCGCCTGCGGCGGCACGGTCTCCGGCGTCAGCGCCACGGCCAGGATGCTGATCACCAGCAGGATGAAGAAGACGGCGTACGGCGTACGCAGTGGCGCGTACCCCAGTTGTGCGATCAGACCCGCAGCCAGCGTGCCCAGGCCGAGCCCACCGCTGTTGGCCGCCGTCGAGACCACCTCGAAACGGTGCCGTGAGGCACCCGGCCGGTGAGCCGCGTGCAGTTCCTGCAGGTGCGCCGTCGCGGTGGCGGTGATCATGCCGACGCCCAGGCCGGTGAGGAACCGGGCGACCAGCAGCACCGGCAGCGCCGTGCTGGTGAGGAACAGGACGGCGGCGATCAGTTCGAGCCCGAGCGCCGGCAGCAGGACCCGTTTGCGGCCGATCCGGTCGGAGACGTGCCCGGCCAGCAGCAGGCTGATCACCACACCGGCCGCGTAGACGGCGAAGACGACGGTGACCGTGAACGTGGAGAAGCCGTCGCGTGCCATGTAGAGCGGGTAGAGCGGGGTCGGCACGGTGGAGAACGCCATGGCGGTGAGGAAGGCCAGCGCGATGGCCCAGAAGCCGGCGTGGAGCCTGGCGGTCGATGCGGTCATGCGGCCACTGTCGGACGAGGCAAGCATCACCGCCAACGAAAGTTCGAGCTTGATTCCATCTCCGTTGTTGATACTTGCAGGTGTGGAACTGCGCCAGCTCGAATACTTCGTCGCGGTCGCCGAGGAGCAGAGCTTCACCCGCGCTGCCGTGCGCCTGCATGTCGTCCAGTCCGCGGTCTCGGCCGCCGTGAAAACGCTGGAACGGGAGCTCGGCGCGAGCCTGCTGGACCGCAACGCGAAACGGGTGCTGCTCACCGACGCCGGAACCGCCCTGCTGCCGCGCGCCCGCGCCGCCCTGGACGCGGCCCGCGACGCCCGCGACGCGGTGCACGAGGTCCGCGGCGGACTGCGCGGCACCCTGCGGATCGGCACGCTCACCTCGATCCGGATCATCGACCTGCCCGCGCTGCTGGGTGAGTACCACCGCCGGCATCCCGGGGTGCTGCTGCGCACCAGCGCGGCGCCGACCGGCTCGCTGGGCCTGATCGAGGCGATCATCGAGCACCGGCTCGACCTGGCGTTCGTCTCGCTGCCCGGTGCGCACCCGTCCGGCGTACGCCTGATCGAGCTCGCCGCGTCCGTCATGGACCTCGTGGTCCCGGCCGGTCACCCGCTCGCCGAACGCAGCACGGTCGCGATCGACGAGCTGGCCGGCAGCGATTTCATCGACTCACCGGCCGGCTACGGCAACCGGGCGGTCACCGATCGCGCCTTCACCGCGGCCGGCGTCCCGCGGCGGGTCACCATCGAGATCGCCGACATCGCCACCGGGGTCGCGCACGTCCGGCACGGGCTGGGTATCGCCCTGCTGCCCCGGTTCATCCTGCGGACCGACACCGAGGGCGTGGTCAGCCTGCCGGTGACCGGGGCGGACCTGGTCTGGCCGCTGTCGCTGGCGGTGCCCGCGGACCGTACGCCCGGCACCGCCACCCGGGCCCTGATCACCCTGCTGGACGACTATCTGCCCACCGCCCGGCATTGAGCCGAAAAATCCAAACATTGTCCGGAACTGGCGCTATCTCCTTCTTAAACAGTCCGACGCGGAATTGCACGGCAAATTGATTTGCGCATTGATCGACGATCACCTCGTTGTTATCGTTCACAACGATCCTCGACAATTTCGCTCTCATCAGGAGTATGTCCGATGCGTAGACGTTCCCTCGTGCTGCTCGGCGCCGCCGGTCTGTACTCGACGCTCACCGGCTGCGGCGACGACGAGGAGGGCTTCAACCTCAAGAACGCTCCGACCGGGACGATCACGCTCGGCTTCTCGCAGGTCGGCTCGGAGAGCGGATGGCGGCTGGCCAACACGAAATCGATTCAGAAATCCGCCGAATACCACAACATCGACTTGAGATTCGACAATGCCGAAGGCAGCCAGGAACGCCAGATCGCCGCCCTGCACTCGTTCATCGACGCCAAGGTGAACGTGATCGCCTTCTCGCCGGTCGTCGAATCCGGCTGGACCCAGGTGCTCACCCGCGCCCGCGAAGCCGGGATCCCGGTGGTCCTCACCGACCGGCTCATCGACGCCGCCGACGAGGATCTCTACGTCAGCTCGATCGGCGCCGAGTTCGTCTCCGAGGGCAACCTGGCCGCGCTCTACCTGGGCCTCGACTTCCAGACGACGAAGGGCCAGGTCAACGTCGTCGAGATCCTCGGCACACCCGACTCCACTCCGACGAAACAGCGCTCCCAGGGATTCGCCGCGACCGTCTCCCGGGACAACAAGCTGCGGGTCATCGACAAGGAGACCGGCAACTGGAGCAAGGAGGGCGGCGCCACGGCCATGCGCAAGCTGCTGCGCCGCAACCCGAAGATCGACGCCGTGTTCGCCCAGAACGACGAGATGGGCCTCGGCGCGGTCACCGTGCTGCAGGCCGCCGGCCAGGAGCCAGGCGAAAAGCCGCGGATCGCCACCGTCGACGCCACCAAAGCCGGCCTGCAGGGCCTGGTCGACGGCAAGCTGAACTACGTCGTCGAGTGCAGCCCGATCATCGGTGACCTGCTGATGAGCGTCGTGGTCGACCTGTTCCACGGCGGCAGCGTGGACAAGCGCATCGCGTCGGAGAAGGCGGTCTTCAACAAGGAATCCGCTGTCGCCGCCCTCCCCTCGCGCCCCTACTGAACGTCCGGGCCCTCGTCGCCGACGGCCTTGAACAGCGCGGCCACCTCGGCGTTCGACAGGTGACGGAAGCCACCGGGACGCAGGTCGCCGAGCCGGATCGGGCCGACCGCCGTACGGATCAGCCGGGTCACCGGGTGCCCGACCGCGTCCATCATCCGCCGCACGATGTGCTTGCGGCCCTCGTGCAGGACGATCTCCACCTGCGCGGTCTTGCCGATCGCGTCGACCAGCCGGAAGCTGTCGACCTTCGCTGGGCCATCCTCCAGGTCGACACCGGCCTGCAGGGCGCGGCCCACGCTGCGCGGCAGCGGCCCGACCACCTCGGCCAGGTAAGTCTTGGAGATCTCGTAGGACGGGTGCATCAGCTTGTGCGCCAGCCCGCCGTCGTTGGTGAACAGCAGCAGGCCCTCGGACTCGGCGTCGAGCCGGCCCACGTGGAACAGGCGCTGCTCGAAGTTCGCCCCGAGGAAGTCGGCGAGCTCGGTGCGGCCCTTCTCGTCGTCGAGGCTGGAGACCACACCCCGCGGCTTGTTCAGCGCGACGTAGACCAGCTTGGTGTTGGTGATCACCCGCTGCCCGTCGACGTGGATCTCCGCCGTGGCGGGGTCGACCTTGTCGCCGAGTTTGGCGACCCGGCCGTTGACGGTGACGCGCCGCCGGAAGATCAGATCTTCGCAGGCGCGCCGGGATCCAACACCGGCCGCCGCCAGGACTTTCTGGAGGCGTTCGGCGGTGTCAGCCTGAGGCATCGAGTACTTCTTCCACATCGTCGGGCAGGAACGGGGCGAGCGGCGGCAGCTGATCAACCGAGTTGAGCCCGAGCTTCTCCAGGAACAGGACCGTCGTCCGGTACAGATGTGCCCCGGTTTCCGGCTCGGTGCCGCACTCCTCGATCAGGCCGCGAGTGACCAGCGTACGCATCACGCCGTCACAGTTCACACCGCGGATGGCCGAGATGCGCGAACGGGTCACCGGCTGCTTGTAGGCGACCACGGACAGTGTCTCCAGCGCCGCCTGGGTCAGCCGCACCGACTGCCCGTCCAGCACGAACCGCTCCACGTACGTGGCGTACTCCGGCCGCGTGTAGAACCGCCAGCCACCGGCCACCCGCCGCAGATCGATGCCGTGCCCGGCCGCCGTGTACCGCGCCGAGATGTTCTCCAGCGCCCGCGCCACCCGCTCCACCGGCTGTTCCATCACCTGGGCGAGCTGGAGCTCGCCGGCCGGCTCATCAACCACCAGCATGATCGATTCCAGGGCCGCCGCCAGCTCGGCATCATCAAGAACCGTCGGGGTACGCGCGAAGCCGTCCCCAACCGCAGCGAGATCGTCCCGCGACCCCCGGGCCTGGGCAGGCACCGTGCGCTGGGCAGGGGTCGGCGCCGAAACGCCGGTGAGTTCCGGCTCACCTGGCGACACCGGCGCATCCACCGGAACGGCCTCGCCCTCGCGCTCGCCGTCCTCGTCCGCGCCGTCCTCGTCCGCGGCCTCCTCGATCGGCTCCGGCAGCGGCAGCTCCGGCCCGACCTCTTCCTCGGACGGCTCCGGCTCGTCCCCCTCCGGCACGTCCTGGGGCGCGTCGATCGCCACCAGCGGCCGGACCTCGCCCGCCGGCTCCTCGTCCTTTTCAACCGTCAGGTCTGCGTCGCCCGATTCATCCACCGGGTCCGCTTCGTCCGCGTCGTCCCACTGCTCGCCGGCCGCGTCGTGCTCGGCCTCGGCAGCGGCCTGATACTCCCGGTCCGGTTCCCGGCTGCGCTCCCACGGTGGCACCCAGGCCGCCGCCTGCGCGGCCAGGGATTCGGGACGCTCCTCGCTGCTCACGATCTCTCCTCCACCGCCGCCGGCCCGGTGGCCGGATCATCACCCGAGCCAAGATCACCATGCGGAGGGTGCGCGTCAAGCTCAGCCTCGGGAGTTTCGTCCGAACCGGTGGTCTGCGCGGCATCATCGGGTGCCGGTTTGGTGCCCTCGTAGTCGTCGATGTCCAGCTCACCGCCGACATCGTCGCCGCCGATCCAGCGCACGGTCAGCTCGTCCAGCGACACCGGCTGCTCGAAGTCGATCAGCCCCTCGCGGTACAGCTCCAGCAGCGCCAGGAACCGCGCGACCACCTCCAGGGTGTTGTCGCAGTCGGCGACCAGCAGGCTGAACGTCGCGGTCCCGGCCCGGCGCAACCGGTCACGCAGCAACGCCGCGTGCTCGCGGACACTGACCCGCACCTGGTGGATGTGCGCGATCGAGACCTGCGGCGGGCCGGGTTTCGGCAGGAACTGCTTGAGCGCCATCTTCAGCAGCCGCTCCGGCCCGATGCCCAGCACGAGCTCGGGGAGCGCTTCGGCGTACCGCGGCTCCAGCGAAACCATCCGCGGCCAGCGACGCGCGCCGGTGGCCTCGAGTTCCGCGATGTGCGCGGCTGCTTCTTTGTAGGCCTTGTACTGCAGCAGCCGGGCGAAAAGCAGATCGCGCGCCTCCAGCAGGGCGAGGTCCTCCTCGTCCTCGACCTCGGCGGCCGGCAGCAGCCGGGCCGCCTTGAGGTCCAGCAGGGTCGCCGCGACCAGCAGGAACTCGCTGGCCTCGCCGAGATCCCAGTCGTCGCCCATGCCCCGGATGTACGCGATGAAGTCGTCGGTGACCTGATGCAGCGCCACCTCGGTAACGTCCAGCTTGTGCTTGCCGATCAACTGGAGCAGCAGGTCGAACGGGCCGGTGAAGTTGTCCAGCCGCACCGTGAACCCGCTGGACTCGGCCTCCGCGACGACCGGTTCAGCGGTGTCGACAGGCCCGGCGGGTTCCACGACCGCACCGGGTGGCGACAGGACAGGCTCTTCAGGCACGTGCCGACCGTAGACCATGCCGGTCACGACCTGTTCCGGGCTCACGCTGTCGGTCCTCCAGATCTTCGCCGGACAGCTTCCGCACGTTCCAACGTCGCAACGGGTGACCGGTTGCTGTTCCGCGGTTACGCTGCCGCGATGCGGTCACTGATCTCTCCACGCCTCCTGCTGCGCGAGTGGGAGGACAAGGACACCGACTTCATCTTCGACATGTACTCCCGCCCGGAGGTCGTCCGCTACCTGGGCTCCAACCCACAGGTGCTGCGCGATCGCGCGGAGGCGCTCGCGAAGCTGGCGAGCTGGCGTGATCGGCAGGACGACGTGCACGCGATCTGGGCGATCCAGGACCGGCGCAGCGGACATCTGCTGGGCACCGCGCTGCTGGTCCGGCTCCTCGCCTCCGGCGATCCGCCACAACCCGCCGAGGAGACCGAGGTCGGCTGGCATCTGCACCCGGACGCCTGGGGGAACGGGTACGCCACGGAGGCGGCGAACGCTGTTCTCGCGTACGCGGCCCGGATGGGCGTGCCCACCGTCCTCGCGGTGACCTGGCCGGAGAACACCGCCTCGCAGGCGGTGTGCCGCCGCCTCGGAATGCGGCATCTGGGCCAGACCGACCGGTACTACAACATGACCTGCGAACTGTTCACCAACGAAACCTGAACGGCCGCGAGCAGTCGGGCCGCCGTCTTTCGGCGGCGGCCCGGTGCCGTCACTTCTTCTTCTTGTCCTTCTTGGACTTCGGGCCCTTGGCCTTGGCGTCCGCCTTGGCGGCCTTCGCCTTCGCCTTGGTCTTCTCGGCCTTCGCCTCGACCTTGGCGGCCTTGACCTTGGTCTCGTCCTTGGCCTTCGTGGCCTTGGCCTTAGCGCTGTCCTTCTTCGCCATGGCGGCCTCCCCTCGATCTCACACCACGCGCGACCGGGTGGCCTGCGCGAAGTGACTCTAGACGCGAACCGTAAATTCGTCGTTGACGTCCCAGAATTGAGATGTTCACCATTCGTTTTATCGGCGGATGCGGGTACAGCCGCCACAGATCGCCGAACGCGGGATTCCGGTTTCTTTCGACGCTATCCATCCCGAACGCGGCATAGGGTCGTTCCGTGATCCGAAAGCGAGTTCTGGTCTCCGGCACCGTGCAGGGCGTGTTCTTCCGGGACACCTGCCGCCGCGTCGCCGGGCAGCAGGGCGTCACCGGCTGGGTGCGCAACCTACCGGACGGCCGCGTCGAGGCCGCCTTCGAGGGCGACCCCGAAGCCGTCGAACGCCTGGTCACCTGGTGTCGCACCGGCCCACCGGACGCCCATGTCACCGCCGTCTCCGTCCACGACGAGCCCCTCGCCGACGCCACCCACTTCGAGATCCGCTGACACCCGGGCTCCCTCACCGCGCCTCAGCGCCGGCTGATCGGGATGGAGGGCGGCCGTACCATCGACGGCGATTGTCCGGAGTGGATCGGGGGCGCCGATGCGAGCAACGCGGATGGCTGCGGCCCTGCTCGTCGTCGCGGCGACCATTCCGGCCTGCTCCGATCAGGGCGGCGCCCGCCGCCTCGACCGGCGGCACCTACCGTGGCGCCGACCCGATGGGCCTGCTCTGGTCGATGGCACCGCCGCGCGGCGACGCCGACCGCGATGCTTTCCGCTCGCGCGATCCGCAAGCCGAGGCTGCCTTCGAGGTACGCCTGACCGCCTCCGCCGGCGACGCCGGAATCAACACCACCCTCCGCCGGCGCTGGCTGCTCCCCGGCGTCACTCACCGCCCGCTGGCCCTCGCCTCCGACGGCCTGATCGGCGACCTCTACCTGCCGGCCGGCGACCGTACCAACCGGCCCGTGCTGGTGTTCGGCGGCTCCGAGGGCGGCAATGCCCAGAAGTGGACCGCCGCGCTGCTCGCCTCGCACGGGCATCCCGCGCTCTCCCTCGCCTATTTCGGCGAACCGGGCCTGCCACCGACGCTGAACGACGTCCCCCTCGAATACTTCACCCGCGCCGCCCGGCTCCTCGGCGGCAGGACCGGGACGGTCGCTGTCGTCGGCTACTCGCGCGGTACCGAGGCCGCCCTGCTGCTCGCTCAGCGGCACCCGGACCTGATCGGGGGCGTGGTCGTCTACGCGCCCACCGACCTCGTGTACGGCGGCTACCCCGAGAAGTCCCGCCCGGCCTGGACCGACGCCGGCCGGGCGGTGCCGCTGGGCCGCATCGCGGTGGACCGGGTCAGCGGCCCGGTCCTGGCGATCACCGGCGGCGAGGACCGGCTGTGGGACTCCACCGGTGCGGCCGGCGCCTGGCTGCCCGGCTTCCCGGCCTGCAGCAGCTGCACTATCCGTCGGCCGGTCATGGCGTCGGCACCTTTCCGCATCTGCCCACCGGCACCGATCTGGTTGCGCCGGGCGGCGGCTCGCGGTCGGCGGATCAGGCTGCCCGCGTTGACAGCTGGCCGCGCGTGCTGACGTTTCTCGGCGGCGTGCCATGACCGGTTCGGGGGGTTCCGTGGGTGGCGCGCACCGTCCACGGTGAAGGGTGCAGTCCGTCCGAGGAGGAGACATGCCGAAATACGACGCGGTGATCGGCATCGACGAGGCCGGCCTCAACGAGGTCATCCGCTCGGTGTACGACGCCACGCACGACCTGCTGCTCACCGGCAGCCTGCCGATCGCCCTGCCGGCACTGTCGGTGACCCGCATCGACTACGACCTGGCCAGCCCACCGGTGGTCACGCTGGCCCCGTCCGACGACGTCCGCACCTGGCATCGCGCGCTGCTCGACCAGATCGCCGACGGCAGCGCCGACCAGGCCGCCGTGGCCGCGTCCCGGGCCTCGTTCGAGCTGGTCGTGCCCCGGGTCGACCTCACCCTGCACTTCAGCGACGGCGAACCGACCAGGCTGGAGGCGTCACTGCACGCCGGCCTGCAGATGATCGTCGAAGCCGGCGGCGTGCTCACCGCCGACCTGGTGACGCTGCGAGTCGATGTGCCCGGCAACCCGGTGATGACCCAGATCGTCAACCGCGGCGTCGTGCCCGAGTTGACCAGGCTGATCGAGCAGACGTTCCTGCGCCCGCTGCGCATCCCGCCGCTCGGCCTGGGCACGCTGCAGGTGGCGCCACCGGCCGTCGCGACCGGCGAGGGCCGGCTGCTGGCCACCACCGCCCTGCTGCCGGGCCAGCCCGAGGTGGCGCCGCTCGCCGGGGCCTGGCCGGAGCGCAAGGCGTTCGTCGCGGTCCGGGCGCCGCTGCTCAACCGGCTGCTCGACAACGCGGCCGCGGCGTACCCGGTGACCGGCGACTGGTCCACCCAGATCCGGCTGTTCCCGGTCGACGTCACGGTGAACGCCGAGTACACGGCCCGGTTCTCGGCTTTCGAACTGGACATCATCCCCGGTCAGAACGGGCGGCTGCGCGGTTCCGCCCGCGTCGACGTCGACCTGCACCTGTGGGCCAAGCCGGTGGGCTGGTCGTTCGACGGGACCGCCACCGCGCACCCGACCGTACGGGTCACCGCCTCGGTCAACGCCGCCAACGAGGTCGTGATCAAACTGGACCGGCTGGAGGCGGTGACCTTCGATTTCGACTTCAACGGCGTACCCGGATTTCTCGACAACCTGCTGCGCATCGTGGTGAACGCGCTCGCCCCGGTGATCACCGCGGCGGTCGAGGGGCAGATCGCCAAGGTGCCGCCACAGCCGGTCACCCGGATCCCGGACTTCCGGATCCCGCTCGACGAGGCGACCGTGGTCGTCACCCTCCAGGACGTCGACATCAGCACCCTGCCCACCCCCGACGACAAGATCTGCCTGGCCACCACAGGCGGCGCGACGGTACGGCTGGAGCCGCACACCGTGAAAACCACGTTCCATCCGGATACCCCCCAGGGGTAAGCTCGCCGGTATGGATGAACGACTGTTCCTGGTCGTCGGGTACGACGGGGCGGAACTGCTCGACATCGCCTGCGTCACGTCCGCGCTGCACATCGCCAACCGGATCGGCGCCACCCCGGCGTACCGGACGGTGCTCGCCACCCTCGGCCAGCAGGCCCTGGGCTGCGACTCCGGGCTGCGGCTGGAGGCACAGGCGATCCTCGAACGGGTCAACGAGCCCATCGACACCCTGCTCGTGTCCGGTGGGCTCGGGCACGAGCGGGCGGCCGCCAATCAGTACCTGGTGAGCCACGTCCGCCGCCTCGCCCCGCTCGCCCGCCGGGTCGCCGCCGTCTGCACCGGCGCCACCGTCCTCGCCGAAGCCGGCCTGCTCACCGAGCGGCGCGCCACCACCCACTGGATGTACGCGGACCGCCTCGCCTCGAACTACCCGGATGTGCTGGTCGACCCCGAGCCGATCTACATCCGGGACGGCCACGTCAGCACCTCCGGCGGCGTGACCAGCGCCCTCGACCTCACGCTGGCCTTCATCGAAGAGGACAACGGTCCCGCGATGGCCCGCGGCGTCGCCCTCGGCACCGTCGCCTACCTGCAGCGGCCGGGAGAGCAGTCGCAGGTCAGCATGTTCCTGGCCCGGCGCAGCAGCGACGACTTCGTGGTCCGGCGGGCGACCGACCACATCGTCGGCCACCTCAACGGCGACCTGACCACCGGTACCCTGGCCCGCCGCGCCGGCGTCAGCGAACGCCACCTGTCGCGGCTCTTCCTGACCTATGTGCACCAGACCCCGGCGCAGTTTGTCCGCCGGGCCCGCACCGAGGCCGCGGCCCACCTGCTGACCACAACCGAGCTGCCGCTGGCAGCGGTGGCCAGGCGGTGCGGTTTCGGCTCCACCGAGTCATTGCGGCAGGCATTCCTGGATCGGTACGCGGTACCGCCGTCCCGCTACCGCACAGCCGCCGCCACCGCAGGCTGACCCACCCCTGGCGCTGGCCTTTCGCAGCCGCCCACCGCGGCCAACCATCAACGACCTGCGCCGGACCCGGCGATCTACCACGCGCTCCCGTCGTCGGCCACTGACTCATCATCCGACGTTGCCGAACCCGAAGTGGCGCCTACGTCCGGCCCACCATCTCCGTCGGCCACGCCATCCGCTGTGGATCCGTCGTCCGGTGTGAACATGTCATCCGGCCCGTCGGCATCGTCCCCAGCAGGGGCGATATCCGGCTCAGGCGGAATATCGGTATCGGGCGCATTGTCAGACCCAGACGTATCGGCCGGATCGGCAGGATCGGCCGGGTCTGGCTGCGCAATCGAATACGCCGGAGCCATGCGGCCCGGCAGGGTAGGCAGCCCGGTCAGTGTCGGAATGTCGGTCGGTGTCTGTGGCCCACCCACCGGCGTCCGAGTCACCGTCGGCAACGGCGACCGCGTCGGACGAGGCCTCGATGTCACGGCCGGCGCTTTCGGCGCAGCGGTCCGCACCGGCGGTGCAGCGGTCCGCCCCGGCTGCGCGGCCGTCCGCACCGGCTGACGGCCAGCGGATGGGCTATCAGCGGATGGGCTATCAGCGGATGGGCTATCGGCACGCCGCCCACTCCGACCTTCCGTCCTTTTCGGACCAACCACCTGGTCACGCTTCGGAAGTGCGGTGCCGGTGTTGCTACGGGTCGGCGTGGGTGACGGCACGAACGCCGGCTCCCCGATCGAGGCCGGCGGCTCCGGCACCGGCGGCGCGGCAGCTGCCCCTTCGGCCGGGGCAACACCAGGCTCCCCGGCCTCACTCTCCGGGATGATCGCCAGCAGCGGAGAGGCAAGCGCGACCACCGCTGCCCCTACGGCGATGCCCCGCGCCGGCCCAGGATTCTCACGCACCAGCCGCACTACAGACCCCACGACCGGCAACCGCAGCACTCCCCGCCGGACCCAGCCGGGCGCGGGACGCCGGACCCAGCCGGGCGAGGGACGCCGGACCCAGCCGGGCGAGGGACGCCGGACCCAGCCGGGCGAGGGACGCCGAACCCAGCCGGGCGAGGGACGCCGAACCCAACTCGGCGAAGTAAGCCGGAACCGACCCAGCAAGGGACGACGGCCCCGCGCCGCCGACGGACGGCCCACCCACGCCGACGAAGAACGACGCACCCAGGCCACCAGCGAACGACCCGCCCGAACCGGCGAGCAACGACGCAACCAAGCAACCAGCGAACGGGCCGCCCACACAGGCGAACGACGTCGGACCAAGGCCACCAGCCAGCTGCCGATCCACGCTGGCGAGCAACGACGAGCCCAGGTCATCAGCGAACGGCCAGCCCACGCCGGCGACGGAAGTCGCAGCCAGTTCAGCGGGAGACGCCGGGAGCGGCGCGGGGAGGACGGCACCGCGACGGGCACGAGGGCTCCGGCGGACGACCGAGCTCCGACCTCTGCCAGAACGCCTGGCACCACCGGCCGCTCCGGCCGCGGACGCAGCGACTCGGAGTCGGGTTTGGGCTGTTCGGGCGTACCCCGCCGGAGCCTGCTCAGCGCAATGCCCACCGCGACCGTCGCATCGGAGAGTGACTGGCGGAATCTGCGGCCGCGCGCCGCCTCACCGTCATAGATCGCGTCCAAGGCCGCGTGCAGCGGTTGCGCCGCAGCCTCATCCACCAGCCCAGCCGCGAACCACGCCGGATATGCCAGGCGCTTCGGATAGCGCCGCACCAGCGTGTCGATCACCCAGGCGGCAGTCTCTCCGCCCGCCCTCGCCAGCACAGTGAGCAACTCACATGCTTGACGTTCCGTGAGGATCGGCACTACTCGATCCAGCATCCGCGGATCCGCCGCCAACTCAACAGCGACCAGATGCTCGTGCAACGGCCGCGGGCGCAACGCCGCGCATTGCCAGCCCGGCTCACCGTAGAAATCGGACAACCACTGCGCCGCAGCCGCCTTCACCGCCGGCGGCTGATCATCCAGCAGGGGTACCCGCTCGAGCAGATCCGACAGCCGCTCCCCCGGCCCCCGCCGAACCGTGCACAACGTCGCCACCGCAACCGTCTGCCGCAGCACCGCGGCATCCAGCCCACCGAGCTCATACGTAGTCCGGGCCCGCCGCAGCCAGTACCGCGTCTCATGCTCCAGCAGAACCTGCACGGCATCATCGCCGGGCACCGGATCCACCGCGTTCATCAGCCGTGCCATCGCCTCCATGTGGACCGCGAGCACGTTGCCGTACCGATCATCGCCCAGCGACGGCACCTCGATCGACGCCCGCGAAGCCACTCCCAGCCGCTGACCAAAAGCGGTCACCGCTCGCCGGAACGTCGTCGGCCAGGCATCCAGCGGCCCGAGCCTCTCGGTCACCGCGCCAAGATCATCACCCGGCAGCAGAGCAGCGAACGGATCGCTTTCCAGGGCGAGCTCATGCAGCCAATCCCCACCGGTACGCGCAACGAGCAACAACCGCACCCGCTGCTGCTCCGGAAGCTCGCCCACCAGGCGCTCAAGCCGTTCCCGCTGCTTGTCCGCCTCGTCGACGACCACCAGCAACGGCTCCCGAACGTCCCGCAACCGCTCGAACAGCCCGCCCGGCGCATCCTCGCGTAACTCCACGACAAGCCACCCGGCCCGCCCCGCCTCCCGCGCGAACTCCCGAGCCAGCCGGGTCTTGCCCTGCCCACCCGGCCCGGTCAGCACCCGCACAGCCGCGTCGCCCCCGTCGAGCCAGTCCCGCAGGCGCCCGAGTTCCTCCTCGCGACCGTGGAACGGCACCACCTCGGCCTCAGCCCGCAGCAACCCGGCCGGACTCACCCGCACCGGCACCGGACGGCTACGCAGCCCGGCCACCTCGACCGGTTCCAAAGCCGGCGCGCCACCGTCGCCCCAGACCGCGGCCGCAAAGCCCGCATCGGCGAGCAGCGCCTCCACCGGCACCGCGATGAGCCGACGACTCCGCTCCTCCGGCGGATCCTCGACGATCAGCCCGGCCAGCAGGCTTTCGGAGAACAATCCCGCCCCGGCCATGCCTTTCCACAACGTCCGCCCACCCGGCCGCAGCCACGATTCGACGTGCACGGCGATCCGCTCGTCATCTTCCTCGAGCGACCCCACAGCCTGCGCCCAGTCCCGGATCCCGCCGTGCGCGTCGGGAAAGCCGGCCACCTCCGCCCGGACCCCGGACATCCCGGTGACGAACCGCCCCCACCGCAGACCAGGCAGATTCGGCGGCACCCAGTCACCGTCCGGAATGTGCAGCACGGCGGCGTCGAGTTCCTCCGACCGCCAGCGCACCTCAGCCGGATGACAGGTGTTCTCGTCCGCCCCCGGGAACCGCACCAGCACGTCGCCGGTCGGCAGCAGATGATTCGCGGTCAGCACCGTACGGTCGGTGAGCAGCAGACCGGAGCCCGCCGGATACGGCAGTGGCCCGGTCTCCGGGTCGCAGGTGTAGATCTCGCAGACGCGCACAGCACCACCCCGGAGCTCTGACCGGCACAAACGCATACGACAACTGCGCACGCTGCGGCGAGAGGCGCGGCTGTCCGGTAGCCGACATCCGAGATCACCGGTAGACATGGACTCATGTCACTTCTCGACGACCCCGGATTGTTCGGCCGGCAGTGGGCGCCCCACTACGACTCGCCCGGCCTGCCCGACCCGGCGCCGGCCGTGGAGTTCCTGGCCGGCCTCGCCGACGGCGGCCCGGTCCTGGAACTGGCGATCGGCAGCGGACGGGTGGCCCTGCCGCTGGCCGCACGCGGCATCCCGGTTGAAGGCATCGAGGCCTCACCCGAGATGGTCGACCTGTTGCGCGCCAAGCCGGGCGGCGCCGACCTGCCGGTGACCATCGCCGACATGGCCGACGTGCCGGTCGACGGCAGCTACCCGCTCGTCTACCTGGTCTTCAACACCCTGTTCAACCTGACCGTCCCCGGCCGGCAGGAGGATTGCTTCCGCAACGTCGCCCGCGTCCTGGCACCCGGCGGCGCGTTCGTCATCGAGGCCTTCGTCCCCGATCCGGCCCAGTTCGACCGCGACGAACAGCAGGTCCAGGTGTGGTCGGTGACCGAGGAGTCGGTCAGCGTACGCCTGCACCGTTACGACCGCGCGGCCCAGACCTTCCTCCGCCAGACGCTGGTCTTCAGCGACGGCGGCGTGAAGCTGGAGCCGTTCGGCATGCGCTACCAGTGGCCGGAGCAGATCGACGCCTTCGCCGCCGACGCCGGCCTCCACTTGGAGGCCCGCTACGCCGACTGGGCCGGCGAGCCCTTCGCCCCGGACAGCACCACACACATCTCCGTCTATCGCAAGCCGGCTTGATCGCAGCAATCCGGCACCGCTGCACACAGATTCGGACCGATCCCACCGCACCTACGGCGATCGACACACCCGCACGCCCACGATCGACCCATGCAGATCGCCATCGTCCTCTACCCAGGCCTCACCGCCCTGGACGCCATCGGCCCCTACGAGTTCCTGCGCTCCCTCCCCGGCGCCGAGGTCCGCTTCGTCGGCCCCGAACCCGGCCCGGTAGTTGCCGACAGCGGAGTCCTGTTCCTCGGCATCACCCACACCTATGCCGAAACTCCCCGCCCGGACATCGTCCTGGTACCCGGCTCCGGCCCCTGCACCGCCACCGCCATGGCCGACGAAGACCTGCTCAACTGGCTGCGCCAGGTCCACGAAACCACCCAATGGACCACGTCGGTCTGCACGGGCGCACTCATCCTGGCCGCCGCCGGCATCCTGACCGGCAAGCCGGCCACCACCCACTGGACCGTCCAGCGCGCATTGAGCGCATTCGGAGCAGAACCCCGCAAAAACGACCGCATCGTACGCTCGGGCAAAGTAGCCACCGCCGCCGGCGTCTCAGCCGGCCTGGACCTCGGCCTCTGGCTGGTAGGCGAAATCGCCGGCCGCGACCACGCCGAAATGGTCCAGCTCTACATCGAGTACGATCCGCAGCCCCCGTTCGACGCCGGCCATCCCACCAAGGCCCGCAAGGAAACCGTCGACCGCGCTTTCGCCCTGAGCCGCAAAATAGCCTTCACCCCGTCCCAGATGCGAGCCGCAGCCACAGTCGCCTGGCGCCAGACGTTGTCCGCCTTCCGCAAACCAAGAACAAACGCCACCCCACCGAACCCAACCCACCCCAGCTGACCACCAACGCTGCATCCCGCCGCCCGAGACAACCCTGACCGTCAGCCCAGCCCGCCCAGCTGACCCCCAGCGCTGCATCCGGGCACTTTAAGGAGCGCTAGCCGTCAGCCCGGCCCGCCCGGCTGACCAACAACGCTGCATCCCACCGCCCGAAGCAGCACTCACCGTCAGCCGGTTCGCTCGGCTGACCAACAACGCTGCATCCCGCCGCCCGAAGCAGCACTCACCGTCAGCCGATTCGCTCGGCTGACCAACAACGCTGCATCCCACCGCCCGAAGCAGCACTCACCGTCAGCCGATTCGCTCGGCTGACCAACAACGCTGCATCCCACCGCCCGAAGCAGCACTCACCGTCAGCCGATTCGCTCGGCTGACCAACAACGCTGCATCCCACCGCCCGAAGCAGCACTCACCGTCAGCCGATTCGCTCGGCTGACCAACAACGCTGCATCCCATGAAGTTCCACCCCGGGACCGGACACCGGAGTTTCATGCCGCGAGGGCGATGGGTGGACGGTAGCAGACACGTGCTTCGCGTGGTGTCTGGTGGTTCACGGTGGAATGCAGTCTTTTGTTGTTGTAGTAGTTGATGTAGGCGAACACCGCCCGGCGGGCCTCGGCGCGGGTCGCGAAGACCCGGGTGCCGATCTCGGCTTTGAGGCTGGCGAAGAAGGACTCGGCGACGGCGTTGTCGAAACACGACCCGGTCCGGCCCATCGATGGCCGCATGTTCAGCCTGGTCAGCGTCGCCCGGAACGTGCTGGAGGTGTACTGGCTGCCGCGGTCAGAATGAAAGACCGCCCGCCGGTGGACCAGGCCGCGGCGGTGGGCCAGCTCGACGGCGTCGCAGACCAGTTCGGCGCGCATGTGCGTGGCCATGGCGTGCCCGATGACCTCCCGGTTGAACAGGTCGATCGTGGTCGCCAGATACAGCCAGCCTTCGACGGTGGGCAGGTAGGTGATGTCACCGACCAGCCGCCGGCCCGGCGCTGCGGCGGTGAAGTCACGGCGGATCAGGTCCGGTGCCGGCGCGGCCTTGGCGTCGGGCCGGGTCAGCGACCGCCGCCGGCGTCGGGTGATCCCGGCGAGACCGCGTTCACGCATGACACGTTCGACGCGCTTGCGGTTGATGCGCAGCCCGCGGCGGCGCAGCTCGGCGCTGACCCGCGGGGACCCGTAGCCGCGATGCTCGGCCTGGATCTGCCGGATCAGGGTGGCGAGGTGCTCGTCGTCGGCCTGACGCACCTGCCTCGCCGGTTCGGCGGCCAGCCACTCGTAGTAGCCCTGCCTGCGCTTGACCGCCAGCACACGGCACAGCCGTGCCACGCCGTAGACAGCGTGGTGCTCAGAGATGAACCGGTAGCGGTGGATCAACGACCCATCTCCTTCGCAAAATAGGCGGCCGCTTTCCGCAGGATCTCCTTCTCCGTCTCCAGCTCGGCGACCTTGCGCCGCAGCCGGCGCAACTCGTCTCGCTCGGCGCCGCTCAGCTCGCCGTCGTCCGTACCGCGGTGGCCGGCACGCTGCTCCTCGGCACGTTTCGCGGCGTTGACCCAGCCGCGCAGGGTCTCATGGTTGACACCGAGCTCACGGCCGACGTCACGGATCGTGCGGCCCGCAGAACGGACCAGCTCGACCGCGTCCCGACGGAAATCCTCGGAATACTTCGAAGGGCGGGGCACCCGGACATCCTTCCCCCAGACCACTGTCTGGTTTCAAGGTGTCCGGCTCGAAGGTGGAACCTCACCACCGCCCGAAGCAGCACTCACCGTCAGCCGATTCGCTCGGCTGACCAACAACGCTGCATCCCACCGCCCGAAGCAGCACTCACCGTCAGCCGATTCGCTCGGCTGACCAACAACGCTGCATCCCACCGCCCGAAGCAGCACTCACCGTCAGCCGATTCGCTCGGCTGACCAACAACGCTGCATCCCACCGCCCGAAGCAGCAGTGACCGTCAGCCGGTTCGCTCGGCTGACCGGCAGGGCTGTATCCGGGCGATTGAAGCAGCGTTGGCCGTCAGCCGGGCATGATCGACGCGTCGGCGCGGAGGTGCGGTAGGGGCGGGGAGGCCGGGACCCGCGGCGCTCACCGTGACCAGGTGAGGTTTTGGGGCGGTGATGGCCCACGTAGGGATCAAGCCTGACCGCCCGGAGTGGGCCATCACCGCCCCAAAACCGTCCCCGCCCGCGAGCGCAACCGAGCAGCCTCCGCGGAAGCGGAAGCGGGACCACAGGGTGAGCCCGGAACGGGCGCTGGGGCGCCGGGGACGGCACCCAGGTCGCTCAGGGTGCAAGGGGACGGATTCGTCGCGCGTACTGAAAAGGGTCTAAGCCCAAACCCGCAGGAAAAGCGCGCCCAGAATGTTGAGGATCATGAGCAGGATGGGCAGGCCGAGGGGGAAGAAGGCGCAGATCAGCAAGATCAGTACGCCGATGTTCTTGTCCTCGAACCAGAGGCGCATCCAGTTCATGCTGGCCCCGGGGCGGCGCAGCGCGAACCACAGGATGCCGAAACCGTCGAGCGGTGGGATCGGGATGAGCGCCAGCAGGCCGAAGGCGAGCAGGCCGACGCCGAGGGAGAGCAGGATCTGTTCGGCGTAGGGCAGGCCGACGCCGCGCAGGACGTCGCCGATGCTGGCCAGGGAGAGGACCGCTTCCGCGTTGGCCGGGAAGATCACCGCGTAGGCGGCGATGAGCAGCTCGCCGGCGAGGATGCAGGTGACCGGCCCGGCGGCGAAGACCGCTGCGGCCCGGCCGCGGCCGCGGTAGCGGGGTACCTCGTCGACGGTCAGCTGCCGGCCCCAGCCCATTCCGCCCACCGCGGCTGATACCGCACCGAACGGGTCGATGTCTTCGCGCAGGCGCAGGCCCAGGGCCTGACGGCGTTCGGCCAGGCCGACTGTGCGCGCGGTGAACCGCATGGCGACTGTGCGCAGCAGCAAGCCGAGCAGGAATGCGGCGACCAGGGCGACGAACGCAACCGGTTCGCCGAGCGCGAAGAGCACGGGTGGGTGACCTAGCCTCGTTCTGTTTTGGCGGCGATGACCTCGCGAGCGAGCTGACGGTAGTTGCGGGCGCCGGACGACGCGGGATCCAGCGTAGTGATCGGAGCGCCGGCAACGGTCGACTCCGGGAACTTGACCGTCTTCGTGATGACCGTCTGGTACACCTTGTCGCCGAACGCCTCGACGACCCGCTGCAGCACCTGGCGGCAGTGGGTGGTGCGGGAGTCGTACATGGTGGCGAGGATGCCCTCGAGTTCGAGGTCGAAGTTGAGCCGCTCACGCACCTTGTCGATGGTGTCGAGCAGCAGGGCCACGCCGCGCAGCGAGAAGAACTCGCACTCCAGCGGGATGAGCACGCCGTGCGCGATGGTCAGCGCGTTGATCGCCAGCAGGCCCAGGGAGGGCTGGCAGTCGATCAGGATGAAGTCGTACTCCTTGCGGACACTCCGGAGGGCCCGCGCCAGGGCCATCTCCCGGGCCACCTCGTTGACCAGCTGGATCTCGGCCGCGGACAGGTCGATGTTGGCCGGCAGCAGGTGCAGACCCGCCACGTCGGTCTTGATGATGACGTCCTCGGTGGCGACGTCGTCCTGCATCAGCAGGTTGTAGACGCTCAGGTCGAGGTTGTGCGGGTTGACGCCGAGGCCGACCGAGCAGGCGCCCTGCGGGTCGAAGTCGACGAGCAGGACCTTACGGCCGTACTCCGCCAGCGCGGCGCCGAGGTTGATGGTGGTCGTCGTCTTGCCGACGCCACCTTTCTGGTTGGCCAGCGCGATGATGCGGGCCGGGCCGTGCCGGTCGGTGGGCATCGGCTCGGGGATGGGGCGGCGCATCGTGTACGCCGTGGGGTCGGCTGGGCCCAGGTCGGCGCCGAGATCGAGGGAATTCTGCTGTTCGCGGAGCGTAGAGGTCCAGGCTTCCGCCCGCTCGCCGTTCCCTGACATGTTCCCGCCCCCCTCCCGACTCGCCCTCAACCGGGTTTCATTCAGTTTTCCGCCGCGGGGCTAGCGCAGCCGGAACTGATGCCCGACTGTACGCCACGGTTGCCGCCCTAAAGGGGTCAGCCTTTCGGCGTGTCGCACCTACGGGTACGCAGCTTCTAACGAGCCCGTGGGTGAGACGTCGCGTACACCTCTCGGAGACGCTCGACGGTCACCAGCGTATACACCTGCGTCGTGGTCACCGACGCGTGTCCCAGCAGCTCCTGGACGACCCGGACGTCGGCGCCGCCGTCGAGCAGATGGGTCGCATAGGAGTGACGCAACGTGTGCGGGCTCACCGCGTACGGACCGTCCACCGGCAACCCGGCCTCGGTGGCGCAGCGGTGCAGGACGGTCCACGCGCTCTGCCGCGACAATCGTCCACCTCGGGCGTTCAGGAAGATCGCGGGCGTTCCCTTGCCGGCTGCGGCGAGCAGCGGGCGGGCGCGTACCAGATAGGCCTGCAACGCGGCCCGCGCGTAACCGCCGACCGGGACCACCCGGGTCCGCCCGCCCTTGCCCCGCAGGATCGCGGTCGGTCCAGGGTCGAGCGAGTCGAGCGACAGGTCGTCGATGTCGGCGCCGACCGCCTCGGAGATGCGGGCCCCGGTGCCGTAGAGGAACTCGAGGATGGCCCGGTCGCGCAGTCCGAGCGGCGAGTCGGTCCCCGGTACGGCCAGCAGCCGCCCCACCTGATCCACGTCGAGGGCTTTCGGCAGCCGTTTCGGGGGCGCCGGTGGGCGTACATCCGCTGCCACGTCGTGCGGCACCAGCCGCTCCCGGACCGCGAAGCGGTGCAGCCCGCGCACCGCGCTGATGGCCCGCGCCGCCGACGCCGACGCCAGGCCCTCCTCGCGCAGCCCGGCCAGGTGCGCGGTCACATCGGCCGCACGCACCTGCCCGAGCTCGTCGATCCCGGCCGCTGCCAGCGCCTGCGCGTAACGCTCCAGGTCGCGGCGGTAGGAGGCCAGGGTGTTGCGCGACAGGCCCCGCTCGACACCGAGATGGTCGAGGTAGGCCTTCATCGCCGTCTCGACAGTCAGCGGAGCACCTCCGTCAGGGGTATCGCGCGCATCCCGTGCGCCTCGCCCACCGGACCGTAGACGACCTGCCCGTCGAACGTGTTCAGGCCGGCCGCGAGCGCCGGATCCCGGACCAGCGCGTCGCGCCAGCCCTGGTTCGCCAGCTCCAGAGCGTACGGGAGGGTGACGTTGGTCAGCGCGTAGGTGCTGGTGTGCGGCACCGCCCCCGGCATGTTGGCCACGCAGTAGAACATCGACTCGTGCACCCGGTAGGTCGGGTCGTCGTGGGTGGTCGGCCGGGAGTCCTCGAAGCAACCGCCCTGGTCGATCGAGATGTCCACCAGCACACTGCCCGGTTTCATCCGCGACACCAGGTCGTTGGAGATCAACGTCGGCGCTTTCGCGCCGGGCACCAGCACCGCCCCGATCACCAGGTCGGCGTCGAGGACGGCTTTCTCGATCTCGTACGCGTTCGACGCGATCGTCTGGATGTGCCCCCGGTAGTCGGCGTCGGCCGCGCGCAGCCGGGCCACGTTCTTGTCCAGCAGCAGCACCTCGGACTGCATGCCGAGCGCGATCGCCGCGGCGTTCATCCCGGACACCCCGGCGCCGATCACCACGACCTTCGCCGCGTACACCCCGGGCACGCCGCCCATCAGCACGCCGCGACCGCCGCCCTGACGCATCAGGTGGTACGACCCGACCTGCGGGGCGAGCCGCCCGGCCACCTCGGACATCGGGGCGAGCAGCGGCAGCGACCGGTCCGCCAGCTCGACCGTCTCGTACGCGATGCCGGTGACCTTCCGGTCCAGCAGCGCGTCCGTGCACTCCTTGGACGCGGCCAGATGCAGGTACGTGAACAGCACCTGCCCGGCCCGCATCCGGTGGTACTCCTGCGCGATGGGCTCCTTGACCTTGAGGATCAGGTCGCCGGTCTGCCACACCGCGTCCGCGTCCGGCAGGATCGTCGCTCCTGCCGCCCGGAAGTCCGCATCCGTGATCGACGACCCGAGACCTGCGCCGGCCTGCACATACACGTCGTGGCCGGCGCGGGCGAACTCGAAGACGCCCGCCGGGGTGATCGCCACCCGGAACTCGTTGTTCTTGACCTCGCTGGGAATGCCGACCTTCACGAGCCGACACCGTCCTCTCTCAACGCTGAGCTAGTCCCTTGCGCGGAGAGTACCGTTCCCGGTCACTGGCAGGAGTGTGTTCGCCTGCTGGTCAGTGCGCCTGTCCCGAACGGTTCTGGGCAGGCTGGTCGCCCGCTTTCGCCGGCCCGGCTGGTGTAGGCCGGATCGACCGCGACGATGCTGATTCCGGCCTCGCACGCCTGCGCGACCCGCCGGTCACGGAGCTTCGCGGTCGGGAACCGGCTGACCAGTTGCCGGAAGCCCGGCCGAGTTGGCGGATGAGGCGAACGCAGCCCACGCCCGCCCCGCCATGATGACCACCAGCGTAACGCCTATTCACCGGCGTTCCCCGGCACACAACCGACATTCCCGGCGCAGCAACTCACACCCCCGACGAAAGGCCCGATATCCGCGATTACCCCCCGTTGGGGGCGAGGCGGTACGGTCGCCCGGTGATCGGCACTCCCTGGATTCTGGTCGACGAGACCATCGACGACAGTGACAACGTCGTCGCCACGTGCGCCGACATCGACGGACTGTTCGCCGACCCGCCCGAGCCGCCGGTCGAGCGTTACACGCTGCTCGACTGCACCCCGGCCGGCCGGCTGCGCGCCGCCTGTGACGGCAGCGGCCCCACCTGGCTGGGCAATATCGGTCTGGAGGCGGAGTACCCGCCGGATTCGTTCGTCGCCGAGCTGCTCGACGTCACCGTCCTGAAGAGCAGCCGCACCGGACGGCACGGCCCCTTGGACGTGATCCTCGAGGGACGGCTGCGCCAGCCCCCGAAGCGGGCCCCGGAAGCCGACAGTTTCCTGCTCACCGGCATCGACGCGGACGGCGAGGACGACTTCGGCGCCTGCGCCGGGATCGACGGCGTCATCCGCGACCGGCCCGGCCCGCCGCCGCGGCCGGCCGCCCTGCTCGGCTGCCGGCCCGGCACCCGGCTGCAACGCGCCATCGACGTGCTGGAGCGCGGCGGCGCCCGGCACCGGCGCTGGGTGAACGCGTCGATCTTCAGCGCCGACCGGGACGGCACCGCCACCCGGCTGCTGGACACCGGTCTCGGCGCCGAGGTGGCCGCGGTCCGCCCGTCGGCGCTCGGCGACGGTCTGGTCGATGTCACGTTCGAACCGACGTACGCCGACGCGGTCGGACCGCCCCGCCCGGCCCGCGCCCGTGAGGTCTGGCAGCGCTGGCAGCAGGGCCGCCCCACCGAGCCGGCCGGCTGGGCCGGGTACGACCGGGAGCTGCGGCAGGAGTGGGCCGGCGCCGCCCTGGCCCACCACCGGCACGGCCCGGACCGCAAGCCCGGCGCCACCGTGTACCTCGACGGCCGGCACGTCACCGACGAGGAGGGCTTCTACTGCGCGATCGGTGAGGCGGTCAACGGGCCCGGCGGCTACTTCGGCTGGA
Organism: Actinoplanes sp. NBC_00393; assembly: GCF_036053395.1. NCBI lineage: Bacteria > Bacillati > Actinomycetota > Actinomycetes > Micromonosporales > Micromonosporaceae > Actinoplanes > Actinoplanes sp. NBC_00393. The sequence goes on from NZ_CP107942.1 coordinate 5,996,680, forward strand.
ACCTGGGCGCGCTGCACGACTGCCTGCGCGGCGGGTGGGGCCTGTCGCCCGGTTTCCGGCTGGTCTGGCACGACTCGGCGGTGGCCCGCAAGCACCTGGTGCCCGGTTACGACCGGCGCTGGTGGGCGCCGTCGCTGACCATGGAACAGCTGCTCGAGCTGCTGGCCGCGGACGGCGCCGACGTCGACCTGCGCTGATCAGGATCCGACAAAGATGCAGAACAGGTGGCCGTCCGGGTCCTCGTAGACCCGCAGCGGCTCCTCCGGGTCATCGCTGCGGTCGAACCGCACCGTGCCGCCCAGCTTCAGCACCCGCTCGTGCTGCCGCTCGAACTCCTCGACCGAATCGACCGCGGTGTCCAGGTGCATCTGCTGCGGGATCGCGTCGTCCGGCCAGGTGGTCGGCTTCATCCCGTCGCTCTGCTGGAAGGCGAGCCGCCACGATCCGTCCGGAGCGAGCAGGACCAGCCAGTCCTCCCCCTCCTGTGGCGTCTCGTCGCCGGGCCGATACTCCAGGCCGAGCAGCTCCCGGTAGAAATCCGCGGACTTGCGGACGTCACGGCTGTCCAGAACGAAAGATCTCAGCTTCGGAAAGCTCACGCCGTCCTTTCTACCCCGGTTTCCCTCTGCTAAGCAGAGACGGATGCTGATCAAATGGGTCTCCTGCACGACCACCGACCCCGCGGCCTTCGCCACCGCCCAGGCCGGCTGGAACGCGCTGCGTGACCTGCCCGGTTTCCTCGGCCAGGCCGGCGGCTGGAGCCAACACGAGCCCGGTCGCGCGCAAATCATCGGCTGCTGGCACGACCAGGCCGCCTACCGGGCGTTCATGTCCGGCGCGCACGACCGAATCGCCGCCGGTCAGGCCGGCACCTACGACACCATCCAGGTCCGGATCTTCCCGGCCCGCCAGGACATCGGCCGCCCGTTCTCGCCCGGCTTCGCCGAGGCGATCCTGGAGCAACTCACTGGCGACCAGATCCGGCTCGACTCCGCCTGGACCGTGCTCCCCCAGCGGTCAGCCATCCGGCCCGGCTGACGCTCAGCGTCCCTCCCGCCCGCTGGAGCGGCACTGGGCGTCAGCCGGGCCGGGCGCTGACGCCCAGCCACCTGCATGAGCCCGGCGGTCGCGCTGGGGCCGGGAGTGGGCAGCGGGCTCGCGCGGTGCGGCGGGACGGGTCGAATTCGGCGGGGGCGGCGCGGACCCGTACCGGAAAGGGGTTTGATCTTGAAGTTGCTCAGACGAAGAGCGGAAGCAGCGCCAAGGCGTTGATCGCGCCGTGGACCAGCAGGATCGCCCAGACGTTGCGGTACCGCGACCACAGGTAGCCGGCGAACAGGCCGAGGCCGCCGTTGGAGACCAGGATCAGCAGGGTGATGTCGAAGAACGGGCCGTCGCCGAAACGGTGTACGTGCATCAGCGCGAACAGCAGCGCGGCAGCGGTGATCGCCGGCCACCGCCCCCACAGCGCTTCCATGCGGGTCTGCAGGATCACCCGGTAGAAGATCTCCTCCAGCACGCTGGCCGTGAGAAAGGTGAACAGCATCCCGACCGCCAGCGTCACCCGATCCCAGTCCTCGTAACCGGACAGGTCCTGCGCACCGACCAGCGGGCTGTAGAAGTAGAGATAACCCCAGGCCAGGATGACCACGGCCGGGCCCAGCCAGTGCCACAACCGGGGGATCCGGTGGCGGTGCTCCCGCGCGCCCGACCGCCCGGGGATGCGGCGCAGCACCAGCCAAGCGCCGACCAGCAGCACCAGGACCTTGGCGACCGGGTACAGGTCGGCGAGGTCCAGCGGGCCGCGCACCAGCAGCCCGACGAGCGGAAACACCAGCGCCAGGCCGAGCAGCCAGCGAACCTGCCGGCCCAGCACGTCCCGCTCGGGGCCGGTGGCCGGCTCCAGCTCCGGCAGCCGGGGCGGCACCAGGCGGATCAGCAGCAGGCCGACCAGGAACGGCACGGCGATGGCGGCCAGCGGCACGGTGTCGGCCTCCGCGTCGGCGGACACGGCGAGCTGAGTCCGTCCGGTGAGCCACAACAGCACCGGGGCCGCGGCGATCAGGACGAGGCCGGCGGCGGTCAACACCCTGGTCCGCATCGCTCCATTGTGGTTATTGCCGGACCCCTACGGTGTCCCCTCGGGGCGATTCCGGATATGTCACGCCGCAACCGGCGACCACGATGAGGCGCATGGTCCTTTTTCGATCTGTCGCCGCTCTTCTGCTGCTCACGCCGGGTGTCGCCCACGCTCGGCCGCCGACACCGGCGCTCGACTGGGGCGACTGTCCGAAGGGCGGCGAGGCGGTGGAATGCGCCGATCTGCGCCTGCCGGTCGACTGGTCAGAACCGGACGGCGAGACGTTCGAGCTGTCCGTGGCCCGGCGGACTGCGCCCCACCCGATCGGGACGCTGGTCTTCCTGCCGGGCGGGCCGGGCGACTCCGGGGTCAACCGGGTGATCGCCGGTGACCGGTTCAGCGACGAGTTGCTCGACCGGTTCGACATCGTGAGCCTCGATCCGCGTACCGTCGCCGGCAGTGAGGCCCCCACCTGCGCGCCGGCGCCGGTGTCGGAACGCCCGCCGGTGATCCTGCGCGACCAGGCCGACTTCGACGCCACCGTGAAGCACAACCGCGCCTTCTGGGCGCGGTGCCGGGCCACCAGCGCGGTCTTCGACCACGCCGACACCAGGACCGCGGTGTACGACCTGGAAGCACTCCGCCGAGCCCTGGGCGAGTCCACCCTCACCCTCCACGGCAGCTCCTACGGCACGCTGCTCGGCCAGCAGTACGCCGAACGCTTCCCCGGCCGGGTCCGCGCGCTCACCCTGGAAGGCGTCTTCGACCACAGCCTGGACCTGCCCACCTTCGTCCGCACCCAGGCGCTCGCGGTGCAGGACTCGTTCGACGAGTTCGTGGCCTGGTGCGACCGGGCCGGCCCGTGCCCGCCCGACGTCCGCACCACCTGGCGTGCCGTTCTGGAACGGGCTGACCAGGGCGAATACGAGCCCTACACCGCGTTCGACGTGGCCGCCCTGCCGCTCGGCACCCTGCAGGAGCCCGACTGGCCGGCGCTGGCCGCCGCCATCACCGCCCTCGCCGAGGGCCGTACCGAAGGTGTCCTGCGCCCGCTGCCGCCACTGGCGCCCGCGATCGCCTGCGCCGACTTCCCGGTGCCGGTGCGCGACTTCCGCGAGTACCGCAGGCTGCTGCGGGCAGCCGCCCAGGCCGGACCGGACATCCGGTACGGCGCCGGCCTACTGGCGATCTCCACCTGCCTGGGCTGGCCGCAGCCGCCGGCCAACCCGCCGCACCCGCCGCGCATCCACACCCGGACGCCGGTGCTGCTGCTCAACGCCCGGCACGATCCGCGTACCGGTCATGAGTGGGCGGCGCACGTCGCCGCGCAGCTGGGCCGGCACGGGCGGCTGGTCACCTACGAGGGCTGGGGGCACGGCGTCTACCAGGCCACCGACTGTACGGAGGCGGTCGTCGACCGATATCTGATCGATCTGACCGTCCCGCCGCGTGGATTCACCTGCCCGATTCGGTAGGTTGCGGTGCATGCTGGATCTCGCGGACGACAGCGCACTGTACGAGCTGCGCGGCACCATCTGGCGCCAGTCGACGGTTGACCCCTCGACTGCGTCCACGGTTCCCCACCTGATCCGCCTGCTGGACGACGCGGACGCCAACACCGCGCTCGTCCTGGACGTGCTCAGCGACCTCGCCCCGGCCGGCGACGTGCCGGCCGGGCTGCCGGTCTACCTGCGGCTGCTGGCCGCACACCCCGACCCCGACGTCCGGGTCGCGGCGGCCGGCACCGTCGGCGCCCTCGGCCCGGACGTCGCGGGCGGCGCGGTGGCGGCGCTGCGGCAGGCCGCCGGCGGGGACACCGGCGAGATCGTCCGGCTCGCCGCGATCAACGCGCTCGCGGCCCGGGGTGAGGCGGTCGAGGAGTATCTGGGCAACTCATCGCCGCTGGCTCGGCTCGGGGCGGCTCTGGTGCTGGCGCGCACTGGTGACGCTCTGCCGGAGACGGTCAGCGCTGTTCTGGAACGGGACACGCCCGCCTGTCTGGAAGCGATCGGCCGGCTGCCAAACTTCGACGACGATCCGCTGATCTGGGTGCTGCGGGAGCTGGAGCACCGGCGTGACCTGCAGACCGAGCTGGTCAGCGCGTGGCTGCGGCACCCGGACCCGGTGGTTCGTGAGGGTGCCGCGTACGCCGCTGAGGAACCACTGATGCACTGGCGGCCCGCCGCCGGACTGCTGGCGCCGCTGCTGGCCGGCGCCCTGAGCGATCCGGCGCCGAAGGTCCGGTACTGGGCCGTGCGCAACCTGTCCCACTCCGGGCGGATCACCGCTGCCCACGCCGATGATCTCGCGGCTACCGGGGAGCTTTCGGCCATGATCGCGCTGGCCGGGCTGGGTGATCCGCGCGCGGACGCGTACCTGGCCGGGCTGCTGCGGTCGCTGCCGGATGCTGACCTGGAACGGCTGGGTGCGGCGATCGAGGCGCTCGGACCGTGGGCGACCGGCTGCCGGGCGGTGATCCTGGACGCTGTGGAGGTCGCGCCGGCCGGGCCGGTGCGGACCGCGCTGATCCGGGCTGCCCAGCGCATGGATCTTCCGGTGGGTGACCTGGTGCCGATGCTGCGGCGGGAGGCTTCCACGGATCCGCTCACCGTTGCGGGCATCCTCGGGGATCTCGGACCGGACGCTGCGGACGCGCTGCCCGAGCTGGCGGTGCTGCGGAAGAGCGCTGACGCGCCGGTCCGTATTCGAGCGGCTCGGGCGCAGTGGCGGATCGCCGGCGACGATCTCCTTGCGGTGTTGCGTGCGGAGATCGCGGAGCCGGAGGCTCTGACGGTGCTCGCCGAGCTCGGCCCGGCCGGTGCGCCGCTTGCCGAGCTGTTGCCGCCGCTGTTCACCAGCACCGTGCGGGCGGCGGTGGCCTACTGGCACGTCACAGGCGATGCGGCGCCGGTGGTTCCGGTTCTGCTCCGCCATCTGACCGGCGGACCGTCCGGTCTGATCGCGGTGGAATGCCTGGGCACGATCGGACCGGCCGCCGAGGCGGCGGTTCCGGTGCTGCGGGCGGCGGTCGAGTCGCCGTACCGTCTTTCGCCCGCGGGCTATGACGGGGTTCGCCAGGACGAGGCGTGGCGCGACGCCTGCGCGGCAGCCCTGGCCCGCATCGGCTGATTCTGTCGTACCCGGCGGCTAGGTTGCCGGGCATGGTGGACGACCTGGCGACGGTGGACTGGGCTGCGCTGACCCATGCGTACGGGTCTGCGGACGACGTGCCGGACCTGCTGCGGGGCCTGGCCGAGGGCAGCGAGAAGGCTCTGACCGAGCTCTACGGCAACATCTGGCACCAGGGGACGGTGTATGAGGCGACGGCGTTTGCGGTGCCGTTCCTGATCCGCATCCTGGAGGCGCCGGCCGCCGACCCTGCAGGCGTGCTCGGCCTGCTCGGCTCGATCGCCCACGGCACCTCCTACATGGACGTGCACCGCGAGTTGCTGCCCAGCTCCCAGCGCGACACCGCCGAGACGCATTCGCAGATGGACGCCGAGCTCAGCTGGGTGGCGGCCGCAGCCCGAGCCGTGGCCGCCGGGACGCCGGTCTACCTGCGACTGCTCGCCGGCCACCCGGACGAGTCAGTCCGGGCTGCGGCCGCCCAGCTGCTGGGCGACATCGGCAGCGATTCCAACCGCACCGGCTCGCCTGATATCGGCTCGGCCGCGATTGCCGGGCTGCGGCGGGCCGCCGCCGGGGACCGCAGCGATCTGGTCCGGGCCCGTGCTGTCCTGTCGCTTCGCGCTGATACCGCGCCGTTCCTCGCCGACCCCGAGCCCCTCCCGCGCCTGGCCGCCGCGATCATGAACGCGGCGCCGGCCGAGCCGATGCCCGAGCCGGTCGCGCGGATCATCGAGCGGGAGGCGCCCGCCTGCCTGTCCCGGATCCAGCGGCTGCCCGGCGGTGGCAGCAACGGCCTGACCTGGGTCATCGACTCCGTCGCGCGGCACCCACAGCTGCAGATCCGGTTGCTCACCGCCTGGCTGCGGCATCCCGATAGACCGATCCGCGAGGCCGCCGCCCATGCTGTCACCGGGCCCTTGCACACCTGGCGGGCCGCTGCGGCCGGGCTCGTGCCCGCGCTGATCGCCGCCCAGCAGGACCCCAGCGAAGCAGTCCGCACGATCGCCCTGCAGCACCTGGCCGCCGCCGCACAGGCCGCCGCCGGCTTGGTACCGGCCGATGCCGGGCGGAAGGCCGCCGACCCTGAAGACTTGCCGCTGGCCGACGCCGGGCAGACGGCCGCCGACGCTGCCGACTTGCTGCCGGCCGACGCCGGGCAGACGGCCGCCGACGCTGCCGACTTGCTGCCGGCCGACGCCGGGCGGACGGCCGCTGACCTGTTGCTGGCTACCGCCGAGCGCGGGCCGATGCACGATGAGAGCCTGGTGTGGGCGTCCGACAGCACGGTGGGTGCCGCCGCGCTGACCGCGCTCTGCCGTCTGCGCGATCCCCGCGCCGACGCGGTGCTGGCCACGCTGCTTCAGCAGCGCCCGTTGCCGATGGCCGGGATGGAGGACGCCGTCGCGGCTCTCGGCCCGTGGGCGACGGCGTGCCGAGCGGTGATCATCGACGCGATCGAGGCGGCCGAGACCGGCTATCAGCGCGCCCGGCTGATCCGGGCGGCCGGGCGGCTCGGCGCCGATCCGGCCGCGCTCGCGCCCGTGCTGCGGCGGCAGGTGGCCGACCATCCGTACTCGGCGGGCACGCTACTCGGCGATCTCGGCCCGGCCGCCGCCGCGGCGCTGCCCGAGCTGACCGCGATGCGCGCCGGCGACGACCCCACACGGCAGCGGATCGCCGCGCGAGCGCTGTGGCGGATCACCGGCGACCTGGACGGTCTGCTCGCTCTACTCCGCGAGCAGATCCGTGAGCTTCACGCCCTCGAGATTCTGGCCGAGGTGGGCGCGGCTGGTTCCGCGCTCGCCGGGCTGCTTCCGCCGATGTTCGACAGCGACTACGAGTGGCGGGCCATCCACGCCGCCGCCGCTTACTGGCATCTCACCGGCGACGCCGAGCCGGTGGTCCCGGTGCTGCTCCGCTACGTCACCGCCGTCCCCTGGGGAGTGCTGGCCGTGCGCACGCTGGCCGCGATCGGACCGGCCGCCGCAGCTGCCGTCCCGCTGCTGCAGCAGCACGTCGACTCGCCGTACCGTGCCGTCGGCTGGCGCTGGGGCAGCTCCGACGGCCTGATCGCCGAGGACGACGGCTGGGTGGCGGCCTGCCGCTATGCGCTGGACCGGATCCGGAACGAGACACCCGATCCCGGCTGGCCGCAGGTGCAGCTGCCCGAAGCGACCCACCAACCGTGACGACCGGCCGACCGCAGGTGGCAAGTGCCCGAAGCGACCCACCAACCGTGACGACCGGCCGGCCGCACGTGGCAAGTGCCCGAAGCGACCGATCAACCGCGACGAAACGCGTGCGGCCGCCCGGAACACCAGGCGGCCGCACGCGGATTCACACTCAGTTCGCCGGCAGCAGCTTCCAGCCGGAGTCGCGGGCACGGGCCGCGGCCAGCAGCCCGGCCACCGCCGCCGCGTTCGTGATCTCGCCGCGGAAGATCATGGCGACGGCGTCGTCGAGGGCCACGCGCCGGACCTCCAGGTCGGCCTCCTCGGCGGTCCGGGCGTGCCGGTCCGCCTCGGGCACCGGCGCCAGGTCGCGGGCCAGGAACACCCGCACCCACTCGTCGGAGAACCCCGGCGACGTGTGCAGGTCGATCAGCGGCTCGATCCGGCCGGCCGTGAGGTCCGCCTCCTCGGCCAGCTCCCGCGCCGCGGTCAACGCCTCGTCCTCGCCCGCCACGTCACGCAGGCCGGCCGGAAGCTCCCAGAGCCGCTGCCGGACTGCATGCCGGTACTGCTTGATCAGCACGACCTTGTCGTCCTCGTCGAGGGCGACCACCACGACCGCGCCCTGGTTCTCCACCACGTCGCGATCGGCGGTGCTGCCGTCGGACATCGTCACGGCGTCGGTGAAGACCGTGAAGATCGCCCCTTCGAACCGTTCGACACGCGACACCGTCTCGTGCTCGAACGCCATGTCAGGACGCCTCGACCGGCTCGGCCGGCAGTTCGACGGGCAGCTCGTCGGCGGCGGCGTACGCGATCGCGGCCTTGACCAGACCGTCGAAGAGCGGGTGCGGCCGCGTCGGCCGGCTCTTCAGCTCGGGGTGCGCCTGGGTCGCCACGAAGTAGGGGTGGACGTCCCGGTCCAGCTCGATGAACTCGACGAGCCGGCCGTCCGGCGACGTCCCGGAGAACACCAGGCCGGCCTGCGCCAGCTTGTCCCGGAAGTCGTTGTTCACCTCGTAGCGGTGCCGGTGCCGCTCGGAGATCTCCGTCGCGCCATAGACCTCGGCGACGATGGAGCCCTCCTTGAGCGCGGCCGGGTAGGCACCGAGGCGCATCGTCCCGCCCAGGTCACCCTTGCCGGCGACGATGTCCTCCTGGTCGGCCATCGTGGAGATCACCGGGTAGGTCGCCTTCTCGTCGAACTCGACCGAGTTGGCGCCGGCCAGTCCCGCCAGGTTGCGGGCCGCGTCGATCGTCATGCACTGCAGCCCGAGACACAGTCCGAGAATCGGGATCTTGTTCTCCCGCGCGTACCGGGAAGTGTTGACCTTGCCCTCGATGCCGCGCACGCCGAAGCCGCCCGGGATCACGATGCCGTCGGCGCCCTTCAGGGCGGCCGCCGCGCCGGCCGGCGTGACGCAGTCGTCGCTCGGCACCCAGCGCAGCTTGATCTTCACGGTGTTGCCGAAGCCGGCCGCGCGGATCGCCTCGCTCACCGACAGATACGCGTCCGGCAGGTCCACGTACTTGCCGACCAGCGCGATCGTGATGGTCCGCTTCGGGTGGTGCACCCGCTCGAGCAGGTCGTTCCAGGTCTTCCAGTTCACATCCCGGAACGACAGGCCCAAGCGGCGTACGACGTACGCGTCCAGCCCTTCGTCGTGCAGCACCTTCGGGATGTCGTAGATGCTCGGCGCGTCCGGGCAGGCGATGACAGCTTCGGCGTCCACATCGCAGTAGAGCGCCAGCTTGTGCTTCATCTTCTCCGGGATCTCCCGGTCGCTGCGGCAGATCAGCGCGTCCGGCTGGATACCGATGTTGCGCAGCGCGGCCACCGAGTGCTGGGTCGGCTTGGTCTTCAGCTCGCCCGACGGCGCCAGGTACGGCACCAGCGAGACGTGCAGGTAGAAGACGTGGTCGCGGCCGACCTCGTGCCGCACCTGGCGGATCGCCTCGAGGAACGGCAGGGACTCCATGTCGCCGACCGTGCCGCCGACCTCGGTGATGACGACGTCCGGGACGTTGCCGTTCTCGTCCGGGTCGGCCATCGCGAAGATGCGGCTCTTGATCTCGTTGGTGATGTGCGGGATGACCTGCACGGTGTCGCCGAGGTATTCGCCGCGGCGCTCGCGGGCGATGACCGCCGAGTACACCTGGCCGGTCGTCACGTTCGCCTTGCCGGACAGGTCCCGGTCGAGGAAGCGCTCGTAGTGCCCGACGTCGAGGTCGGTCTCGGCGCCGTCCTCGGTGACGAAGACCTCACCGTGCTGGAACGGGTTCATCGTTCCCGGGTCGACGTTCAGGTACGGGTCGAGTTTCTGCATCACGACGCGCAGGCCGCGAGCGGTGAGCAGATTGCCCAGGCTGGAGGCGGTGAGGCCCTTGCCCAGAGAGGAGGCGACGCCCCCGGTGACGAAGATGTGCCGCGTGTCGCGCACTGTTGAGGCCAAGGCCCGCTCCCGTGGTCGCCGATCTTTCCAACTGTGAGGCCGGGGCAGCGCCCCATCCACGGGAGTTCACCGTAACACTGATTGCCGCGCGCGCCATGTTCGGGCTGGTCGGCGTGCGTGTCACCTTGGGCCGTTACGGCACCACTACTGGATCTTCGTCGGATTTGCGCAACGACGGTCCGCCCGGCCCGTCCGTTTCGCCCGGCGGCGGGGTCCGGTCAGCGGCGTGCAACAACACCCGCAACGCGGTCAGCACGGCCACCGGCACCGCCAGAGCCGCCGCCGCGCCGGCCGCACCCACGGCCGTGCCGCCGAGCACCCCGCCGATCAGCGTGGCCACCGCTGTGCCGGCCAGCCCCGCGCGGACCGCCGGATGCAGGCCGTAGACCCGGTTCAGCCCGCCCCACGGCGAGAACTGGCAGAACAGCAGCATCAGCGCACCGGCCAGCGCCAGCAGCGTCAGCGGGCTGTCCAGCAGCGCCTGCCCGTTCGCCGCGGCCGCCCGCTGCATCGCCGGTCCGGCGGTGCCGTTGCCCAGCGCCGTCAGGAAGCGTCCGAGCGTGCCCTGCTCCACCGGCAGCCGGCTCAGGTCGAGCATCGCGAACCCGGCTGTCACTGCGAGCCCGGCCACCGCGGCCCAGGCGAACCGCGGGAACGTCAGCCAGCCGCCCGTACTGATCGCCGCCGCCACGCACACCCCGGCCGTCACCGCGATCGCGCCCACCGGGTCCGCACCCAGGTACGGGCTGCCGACCATGACCACGCCGATCCCGCCGAAGAACACGATCACCACCGGCCGCCAGCGCCGGCTCACCCCCTGGGCCAGGCAGCCGGCCAGCAGCAGCAGACCGGCCACGAAGATCCCCAGCCCGACACTGCCCAGCCCGGCGTAGCGGACCCCGTGCAGCGCCGAGTACCCGGCCACCCCGTTGAGCTGGAGCCGGGCGCCGGTGAGCAGGTCCACGGCGACCACCAGGACGCTGATCGCCGCCACCGCCGCCATCGGCCAGAGGGTGAGCGGATAGCGCGGCGACAGCCGGATCAGCAGGGTGCCGAGCACCATCACCGCCGCCGTCGCCGACCCGAACACCCAGGCCGGGTGTTCGGCGTTCCACCACGGCACCAGGTCGGCGACCAGCGCCGCCGGAATGGCCAGGCCGGCCGCGATCAGCGCCGCCTCGGCCGCCGCGACCAGCCGGGCCGGTGGCAGCGGCGGACCGGCCGGGCCGGCGTGCCGGCGGGCCCGGATCAGCACCGGCACCACCGCGGCGAAGAGCACGAACTGCACGATCGCCAGCACGGTGAAGAAGATCTCGGCCACCCCGCGCTGGGCGATCGCCCGGCGGTCGGCGTCCTGGCTGCCCTGCATCGCGGCGGCCGGGTCAGCCGGGCGGCCCTCGGAGACCGTCGCCGCGTACCCGTTGAACAGCTTCTCCGGCGACGGCCGGCCCAGCGCCGACAGCACCGTGGGTGCCAGATCGACCAGTTGGAGGTAGCCGTCGCGGCCGGTGCCCGCCGAGGTCAGCCAGCCGCCCTCCCAGCCCGGTCCCTCGGCGATCGCCACGTGCAGCCGTGAGGTGCGCTCGGTCTCCGACACCCCGGCGATCACCATGAGTGACCGTTCCGGACGGGCGTCCAGCACCCGGGCCAGGGTCGCGTCGGCCGCGGCCACCGCAGCCTGCCGTTCCACGCCGCTGCCGGCGATCGTGCCCAGGTCGATGATGCTCAGCACACAGTCGTCGAGCAGCGAGGCCGGCTCATCGGGCAGTTCGGGCAGGTAGTTGTCGACCCGGCCGAACGGGCGGGCGGCTGCGATCGCCGCGCCCGGCCCGACGGCCACCGTGCAGCGCACCGACTCGGCCAGCGCGCCGGGCGTCGTGCCGTACGGCAACCGGTCCTGATTCGTCCGCACCACGGTCCGCTGGTCGACCAGGTTCGCCCCGAACCCGTCCGGCTGGGTCAACTCAGGCTCCGCCGGCGGGCACCGGCCGGTGACAGCACGGGTGTCCCAGGCCGCGTAGTTGCCCGCACCCAGCGTCAGCCAGCCGTCCGACGGGCAGGTCACCCCGTGCGCCGAACGCACCGACAGCCAGCCCACCGAACCGCGGGTCGCCTCCTGCCACAGTGCGGGGGTCCGCTGCGGGTCCAGGTCCTCCCAGCGCAGCCCGGCCGCGGCGGCCACCACCACGTAGTCGGCGCGGCCCCGGCGGTCCTGTTCGGCGGGGCTGATCGTCAGCCCGAGCAGGCTGGCCACCGCCACCAGCGCGACCAGCAGATACGGCACCCAGGCCCGGGGGCGGCGGCCGCGGCGGGTGCCGGGACGGCGTACCCGGCGCTGCTGGTCCAGCCACTCCGGGATCGCGATCACCGGCGAACCGCCGAGACCTCGGCATACGCGGCGCGTACGCCGGAAACCACATCGACCTCGGTCGGCCAGGTGGCGGCCTGCCGGGGCCCGCGGGCCGCGTAGTCGGCCCGCAGCTGCGGGTCGGCCAGCATCCGCCGCACCGCCTGGTCGAGCGCGTCCAGGTCCTTCGGCGGGATCAGCATCGCGGCGTCGCCGACCAGGCCCGGCAGCCCGCCGACCGCGGTCGTGATCAGCGGCACCCCGGCGTGCAGCGCCTCCTGCGCGAACAGCTGGCGCGCCTCCCAGTCACTGGTGACCACCGCCAGGTCCGCGCCGAGCAGCAGGTCCGGCACGTCGGTGCGGTGCCCGAGCAGGTGGAACGGCGCGTGCACCCGGGACGCCTGCTGCGCCAGCGGCATGTAGCTCGGCCCGGAACCGGCCACCGCCACCACCGGGGCCGGATCCAGCTCGCGCCACCGGGCCGCCGCGTCGACCAGCAGGTCGTAGTGCTTCTGCGGGTGCAGCCGGCCGACCGACAGGATCAGCGGCGTCTCCGGCTTGAGCCGGAACTCCGCGCGCACCGCCGCCCGCGAACGCCGCGGCGGCGCCATCTCCGGCGCGGCGACCGGCCCCAGCCGCGCGTTCTTCGCGCCGAGCGCGAGCGCGCGCTCCACCAGGTCCTCCGAGGCGCCGAGGGTCAGCGCGGCGTTGCGCGCCACGATCCGCTCGACCAGGGCGCCGGCCTGGCCGCGCAGGCCCTTGGCCAGCACGGCGTTGTGCCAGGAAGCGATCAGGGGTACGCCGGTGCGCGCGATCGACACCACGAAAGCAGCCCGCAGCCCGTGCGCGTGGATCACCTCAGCGTCCCGCCCGGCGATCGCCCGGCGCAGCGCCCGGATCGCGCCGGAGTCCTGCGGCCCCGGGTCGGCCGGGATCTCCACCGGCGCGAAATCCACCCCGGACGCGCTGAAGCCGTAGTGCTCGTCGGTGGCCGCCGGCCCGCAGACCAGCACCCGGCAACCGGCCGCCAGCAGGCCCCGGGCCAGCGAGGCGACGTGCCCGCCGGTGCCGCCGGTGGCGGATCCCAGCACCAGCACGACCGAGCCGCACCAACCGTCGTCGCCGCTCACGCCCTGTGTTCCTCCCTCGCGCACGTCGCCAAAAGCTTGTCATCGCCGGTGGCCGGGCCGGACACGGCCCCGGCGAGTCAGCGGCGCAGACGCCCGCGCAACTGCGCCACCAGCGGTTTCAGGTCCCGCCGGTCGAGCGCGAACGCCACCACGCCGAACACCACCACGACCGCGACACCGCCCAGCATGCCTTCCGCGAGCCGGGCGAACACCCCCGGGGTTGACCCGAACGCCGCGTCGAGGCCGGACACCACACCCCATCCGGCGGCCGCGGCCAGGCCACCGGCCAGTACCGCCGCCACGGTCGCCCGGGTCAGGCCGGCCAGCGCCTCCGGGCCGGCATGCCGGCGCACCGCCAGCACCAGCAGCACCGCGAGCACCGTCATCCCGATCGAGTTCGCCAGGCCCAGTCCGAAGACCTGCCGTTGCTCGCCGAGGCCGACGAACGCGAGTGCGGCAGCCGCCGCGACCACCCAGCCCGCGGCCGTGGCGAACGCTGCCGCCCGGGTCGCTCCCCGCGCGTAGAGCGCCCGCGACAACAACGCGAACAACGCGTAGCCGAACAGGCCGGGCGCGAACCCGACGATGCCCGACCAGGCCGGTTCGGCCTGCATCAGGGACGCGGCGGGCACGGCGAGCGCGGCGAGCGCGGCCGCGCCGAGACCAGCAAGAAGCATCACGGTACGCGCGGTCGACGCCAACGTCTCCCGATAGGTGCCCTCGTCACCGTGCTCCGCGGCGGCGGACAACCGGGGGTAGACCGCGGTGGCCAGCGGCACCGCGAGCACCGCCCAGGGCAGCAGGAACACCGTCTGCGCCGAGTTGTAGAGGGTGAGCCCGCCACCGGCCACCAGCGCGACCACGACCAGCAGCATCACCTGCTGGGAGCCGACGGTGACCGCACCCGCCCAGCCGAGCCGGACCGCCTTGCGCCCCTCACCGGCCGGGAACCGCAATGCCGGCCGCAACCGCACGCGCAGCCGCCGCATCGGGATCACCAGACACAGCGAGAGCACCACGACGCCGAGGGTGGTGCCCACCGACAGGGTCAGCTGCCCGGCCGTGGACAGGCCGGGCAGATCGCTCCGGGCGCCGTCGATCACCGCGTAGGTGAGGTAAGCCCCCATCACGGTCACGCTGGACAGCAGCGGGGCGATCACCGGCCAGGCGAACCGGTGATGGGCCTGCAGCACGCCGGTCAGCACGATGCCGATGCCGTAGAGCGGCAGCTGCGGCGCGAAGACCCGCAGCATGGCGGCGACGGTCTCCTGCTGGTCGGCGGGCACATCCGGCAGCAGGGCCGCGATCGGCCCGGCGAGGAGCGCGACCAGCACGGCCAGCGGGATGAGCAGCAACAGGACCCAGGTCAGCAGGGCCGAGGCGACGGCGTTCACCCGGCGGTGGTCGCCGGCCGACACCGAACCGGCCAGCAGCGGCACGACCAGGCTGGCCAGGGCGCCCCCGGCGACCAGCTCGAAGACGATGTTCGGGATGACGTTGGCGGCGTTGTAGCCGTCGCCCAGAGCACCGTACCCGACCGTGCTGTTGAAGACGAAGGTCCGGCCGAAGCCGGCCAGCCGGGCCACCACGGTCAGAACGGTGATCAGGGCGGCCGCACCGGCGATCTTCGCCGCGGTCCCGACAGCTGGTTTACCACCGGCGACCGGCGGCTCCGCCCCGGCGGCCGACGAGTCCCCGCCGGTGGCCGACGAGTCCACGCCGGTGGCGGGCGGCTTCACGCCGGTGGCCGGCGGCCGAGCTCGTCGAGGCGCCGCAGCCACGGCGTGTCCTGAATGACCTTGGTGAAGCTGACCTTCTCGCTGGCCGCGGTCAGCGCGGCCAGCCCGGCCAGCGCCACCGCCCGCCCCGCCGTCCCGGTACGCGCCGTCAGCGCCACCCCGAGCAGCGCGCCCAGCGCGTTCGCCCCGGAGTCCCCGAGCATGATCTCCTCGTTCAGATCAGCCGGCAGCAGCGCCGAGCCGGCGCCCAGCGTCCCGGCCGTCATCGACGCGTTGCGGCCCACCGCCAGCGGCGCGCCGATGATCATCCCAGCCTTGATCGCCCGCCCCGGGCGCAGATCCAGCAGGTTCAGCAGGTTCGCCGTCCCCGCGATCACCCCGGCGCCCAGCAGCACGTCCACGCCGCGCCCGAACCGCCCGGACCGCCGGCTGCCGACCAGAGCCGACGCCGCCAGCCCGGCCGCGCCCACGCCGGCGATCTTCACGAGGCCGCTGGTGACCCGCCCCTCGCGCAGCGCGCCGAGGTGCCCGGCGAAGCCCTTCGCCGCCTTCTGCTCGGGCCGGTTGCCGACGACGTCGTCGTAGAAACCGACCGCCCCGCTCACCGTCCCGGCCGTCACCGCCGCGGCCGCCAACCTGCGGTCGCGGGCTCCGGAAGCGGCGCCGAACGTGGCGCCCAGCGCGAGTGCCGGGCCACCGGCCAGCGACACGGTACGCCCGTGGAAGTTGGTCCGGCGCAGCTCACCCGCGTTCGGGTCGCGGCGCACCCAGGCGAGCGTGGTCCGGGCGACTGACGCGCCGATGCCGAACGAGCGGAGGAAAGCCATGGCCGAGAAGTCTAGACGCGGCTACTGCAGCGGCGCCGGGACCATCGAGGTGGCGCCCGCGGCGAGTCCGTACTGACCGACCCGGTCCAGCACCAGCCGCTCGTACGTCGCCATCCCGGTGGCCACCTGGCCCTGCACGGTGCTCACGTTGTCCACCGTGGAGATCTCCTTGACCAGCGCCGGGTCGTTGCGCACCCCGGACACCAGGTTGCCCTCGCCGGCGCTGTCGCCGGCCACCACCAACGGCCGGGTCCGGCCGAACTGGTCGGCCATGGTGACCGCAGCCTGGCTCTTCTTGCCGGCTTCCTTGTCGGTCGCCGGCGGGCCGGCCACCAGCACGATCGCCTCCGCGCCGCCGGTCGCCTTCTCCGCGACGGTGACGTAGCCCGGCTGCGAGAAGGCGGTCAGCACGGCGGTCACGTCGTCCGCGGTCGGCGACGCGGCGGCGCCCTGCTGCAGGGTGAGCGCGAGCAGCGCGCTCGCCGTCTCCACACCGTCGCTGTTGTTGGGCAGCCCGGTCACCGGGATGCTCGGCTGCGACGACGCGTGCGCCAGGTCGAGCAGCTCGTTGGCGTTGGCCGTCTCGAAGAACTTCGTCTCCACGGTCACCCGGGCGGTCACCGTCGCACCGGCCACGTTCAGCATCTCGAGGACGCCCTCGGACGAGTCACCGGCCTCCGGCAGCGTCACCACGGCCACCTTGCGCCCGGCCAGCTTGCCGGCCAGACCGTACGGCGCCATCTCCCGGGCGAACTCCTGGTTGCGGCTCAGCTCGTCACGCGCCTGGGTGACCTGGTCCCGCTTGAGGTCGTTGTCCTTCTTCAGGGCGCTCAGGTTGTCCTTCAGGTTCTCCGAGACCGGGCCGTTGAGGGCGGCGGTGCCGACCACCAGGCCGATCGCGAGCGCCAGGAAGACCGCGGTGAGCGACACCACGTGGTACCGGAAGTTGATCACGATGCCCTCAGAAAAGATTGCCCAGCTGGAAGACGAAATTGTCCCACCACTCGGACACCACGGTGAGATACGCCTTCCCCACCGTCGATACCGCGACCGCCGACGCCATCGCCGCCATCGCGGACAGGACCAGGAGCAGCAGCGCCGACCCGGAGATGTTCTGCCGGTACAGCCGGCTCACACCTTTCGCGTCGACCAGTTTCCCGCCGACCTTCAGGCGGGTCAGGAAGGTGGAGGCCATGCCGCCGCGGCCCTTGTCCAGGAACTCCACCAGGTTCGCGTGGGTGCCGACCGCCACGATCAGTGACGCGCCCTTCTCGTCGGCCAGCAGCATCGCCAGATCCTCGCTGGTCGCCGCGGCCGGGAAGGTCAGCGCGTCGACGTCCAGGTTCTTCACGCGCTCCAGGCCGGGGGCGCGCCCGTCCGGGTACGCATGCACGACGACCTCGGCGCCGCAGCGCAGCACGTCGTCGGTGACCGAGTCCATGTCGCCGATGATCAGATCGGGGGTGTACCCGTTCTCCACCAGGGCGTCGGCCCCGCCGTCCACGCCGATCAGGACCGGCTTGTACTCACGGATGTAGGGCCGCAGGACGTCCAGGTCTTCCTTGTAGTCGTAGCCGCGGACCACGATCAGCACGTGCCGGCCGGCGATGCTGGTCTGCACGTCGGGCACACCGACACCGTCGAGGAGCAGGTCGCGTTCCTGCTTCAGATAGTCCATGGTGTTCGCCGCGAACGCCTCGAGCTGCACGGACAGGCCCTCACGGGCGTCCGCCATGGCCTTGGCCACCGACTCCGCGTCCTGCCGCTCACCGCTCGCCACCGGAGCGCCGTCGAGCAGCACCGTGCCGCCCTCGATGCTGACGATCTGACCCTCGCGGATCCCCTGGAAGACCTCCTCGCCGAGGTTGTCGACCAGGATCACGCCGCCCTGGATCAGCACCTCGGGCCCCAGGTTCGGATACCGCCCGGAGATCGACGGCTTCACGTTGAGCACCGCGGTCACCCCGGCCGCCACCAGCGAATCGGCGGCCACCCGGTCGAGGTCGACGTGGTCGATCACCGCGATCTCACCGGGCCGCAGCCGGCCGGTCAGCCGCTTGGTCCGCCGGTCCAGCCGGGCCAGCCCGGAGACCGGGCCCGGCTCGGTCGAGCGGGTCCGGCGCAGCGTGGGAATCGGAAGTCGCATCCCGGCCATCCTGACACGCCGTCGCACGCCGTCCCCTCGCGACATGCGCCAGCTCACTGACAAGACGGACAAGTCAGGATTATTCACGAGGTGGAGATCACCTGCCTCCCTTGCGCGACGACCCACTCAAGGTCGGTCGTGAATAATCCTGATCAGGCACGTTTCTCCCGAGCAGCTACCGACAGCAACTCCTCAGCGTGTGCAATACCAAGATCAGAATCGGGCAGACCGGCCAGCATCCGGGACAACTCACGCGCCCGCTCGGTCTCCTCGACGATCCGCACGCCACTCGTCGTGATCGCGCCACCGGTGTCCTTCGCGACCACGAGATGGCGATCGGCGAACGCCGCGACCTGCGGCAGGTGCGTCACGACCAACACCTGATGCGTACGCGCCAACCGCGCCAACCGCCGCCCGATCTCCACCGCGGCCGTCCCGCCCACCCCGGAGTCCACCTCGTCGAACACCAGGGTCGGCGGCCCACCCGCACCGGCGAACACCACCTCGATGGCCAGCATCACCCGGGACAGCTCGCCCCCGGAAGCGCCCTTCTGCAGCGGCAGCGCCGGCGCACCCGGGTGAGCCAGCAACCGCAGCTCCACCTCGTCGGCGCCGTCCGCACCGGCCGCCAGGTCCACCCCGTCGACCGTCACCGTCGGCTCGTCCCGCGACGGCGGCCGGGTCAGCACCGCCACCTCGACCCGCGCGTGCGGCATCGCCAGCCCGGCCAGCTCCACGCTGACCGCCTCGGAGAACCGGCCCGCCGCCTCCCGCCGCGCCGCCGTCAACCGCCCAGCCAGCTCACCGACCGTCGCCGCCAGCCGCTGCCGCTCCTTGTCCAGCTCGTCCAGCAGCTCGTCGGAGTTGTCCAGCTCGCTCAGCTTGGTCCGCGCGTTCTCCGCCCAGGCGATCACACCGTCGATGTCGTCCGCATATTTCCGGGTCAGCGCCCGCAGCGCGGCCCGCCGCTCGTAGATCGCCTCGAGCCGGGCCGGATCCGCGTCCAGCGTCCCCAGATAGGCCGACAGCTCGGAGGAGACGTCCCCGACCAGGGTGGCCGCCTCCTCGATCCGGGCGGCCAGATCACCGAGCGACGAATCCACCGCCGACTGACCCTCCAGGGTCCGGCGGGCCAGACCGAGCAGCTGAGTCGCATCCGGGGTGTCGTCGGCCGCCTCCACCCCACCGGCCAGAGCCTGCGCCGCCAGCGTCGCCGCGACCCGCAGCCCCTCGGCGTGCTCGAGCCGCTGCACCTCGTTACGCAGGTCGTCGTCCTCACCGGGCTGCGGATCCACCCGGGTGATCTCGTCCAGGCCCAGCTTCAGCAGGTCGGCCTCCTGCGAGCGCTGCCGCGCGTTGCGCCGCCGGTCGGCCAGATCCTCGACCACCGCGCGCCACCGCGTGAACGCCTCCCGATAGCCCTCCAGCAGCTTCTCGTGCTCCGGCCCGGCGAACCGGTCCAGCGCCGAACGCTGCTCCGATGGCCGCAGCAGCCGCAACTGGTCGGACTGCCCGTGCACCGCGAGAACCTGCTCGCCCAGCTCGCTGAGCGTCGACACCGGCATGCTGCGCCCGCCGACGTGCGCCCGGGACCGGCCCTCGGCCGTCACCGTGCGGCTCAGCAGCACCGAGCCGTCGTCGTCGGCCTCACCACCGGCGTCGGTGATCCGGGTCCGCACCGCGTCGCCCAGGGTGCCACCCAGCTTCAGCCGGCCCTCCACCACCGCACGGCCCGGGTCGGCCCGCACCCGCCCGGCGTCGGCCCGGCCACCGAAGAGAAGTCCGAGACCGGTCACGACCATGGTCTTACCGGCACCGGTCTCACCGGTGATCACATTCATTCCGGACGTGAGCCGCAGCGTGGTGTCGTCGATGACGCCGAGCCCGGTGATGCGCAGTTCCTCCAGCACAGGGCAGACAGTATCGGGACCCACCGACAAATGCCCACCGCGGGTAAGCAGGGCCGCCCCGAAGATCAGCGTCGATTGCCCCGCCAGCCGACGACCGGCAACTCGAACTTCGCGACCAGCGTGTCGGTGAACGGACGCGGCGCCAACCGCACCAACCGGACCGGCAGCTGACCCCTTTCGACCGTCACCTTCGAGCCCGGCGGCAGGTCCCAGGTGCGACGCCCGTCACAACAGAGCACCGCAAAAGACGTGTACGGGTCGACCGTCAGCACGAACGTCGACGTCGGCGCGGTGACCAGCGGCTTGCTGAACAGCGCGTGCGCACTGATCGGCACCAGCAGCAGCGCCTCCACCTCGGGCCAGACCACCGGTCCGCCGGCCGAGAACGCGTACGCCGTCGACCCCGTCGGTGTGGCGCAAACCACACCGTCACAGCCGTACCGTGACAGCGGCCGCCCGTCGACATCGACCAGGAGCTCGAGCATCTGCGCCCGCTGCCCCTTCTCCACAGTCACCTCGTTGAGCGCCCACGACTCGGCGATCAGCCGCCCGTCGTACTCCGCCCGCACATCCAGCGTGAGCCGCTCGTCCACCTGGTACTCACCGGCCACCACCTCGGCCACCGCCTGGTCGATGTGCTCGATCTCCGCCTCGGCGAGGAAGCCCACCTTGCCCAGGTTGATGCCGAGCAGCGGCGCCTTCACCGGCCGGGCCAGCTCGGCGGCCCGCAGGAACGTGCCGTCACCGCCGAGCGCCAGCACGATCTCCACGTCGTCGGCGGCGCTCGGCCCCTCGACCGGTTTCACTCCCGGCGGCATGTCCAGGTCGGCGACCTCGTCCAGAATCACCCGCACCTCGAACCCGGCGGCGATCAGGTCCAGCGCCACCGCGCGGGCGTGCTGCGTACTCTGCCGACGCCCGGTGTGCGTCACCAGCAGGGCCGAGCGGGTCATTTCTCCTCCTTGTCGAGGTGCCCACCTGCGGGCCCGGCAGCGACGACCGCCTCGATACGCGCCTTGTCGGCGGGCGGCGCGTCCCGCCGGAACCACACGAAGAACTCCACGTTGCCGCTCGGCCCGGGCAGCGGGCTCGCGGTCACGTCCACCACGCCCAAACCGAGCTCGGCGGCGGCAGCTGCGACGTCCAGCACGGCCTCGGCACGCAACCGCCAGTCGCGCACCACGCCGCCCGCGCCGACCCGCTCCTTGCCCACCTCGAACTGCGGCTTCACCATCAGCGCCAGGTCGCCGTCCGGCCCGGTGCAGGCCGCCAGCGCGGGCAGCACCAGCCGCAACGAGATGAACGAGAGGTCCGCCACGGTCAGATCCACCGGCCCGCCGATCGCCTCCGGCGTCAACGTCCGCACATTGGTACGTTCCTGCACCACGACCCGCTCATCGGTGCGGATCGGCCAGGCCAGCTGCCCGTACCCGACATCGACCGCAACCACCTGCCGCGCCCCGGCGCGCAGCAGCACGTCGGTGAAGCCGCCGGTGGAGGCGCCGGCGTCGAGGCACCGCCGCCCCTCGACGCCGAGCCCCGCGAACGCCTTCAGCGCCCCCGCCAGCTTGTGCCCACCCCGGGACACATACTCGGTCTGCGGATCCTCCCCGGTCACCACGACCGGGTCGGCCGGGTCCACCATCGCCGCCACCTTCTGCGCGACGATGCCCCGGACCTGCACCCGGCCGGCCGCGACGAGCGCGGCGGCCTGTTCCCGGGAACGAGCAAGCTTGCGGCGGACGAGCTCAGCGTCCAGTCGCGCACGGCGGGCCATCAAAGATCCTTCTGCGTACGGGTATCAGCGGTCGATGCTCGCCAGGGTCTCCTGGAGCACCTGGTGCGCGGCCTCGTACTCAGCAATCTGCTCCCCCGGCGCGAGCCGCGCGGCATTGGCGAGCGACCGTAACACCGCGTCCACCGCCGGATGCCCCGTATCCTCCCCGTTCCCACCCGGCCCGCCGGGCTCGCCCACGCTCCCGGCGACTCCGCCCGGCTGTACACCGGGCGAAGGCGCGGGCCGGTAGCCACCCGGCGGCGGCGCAGGCCGATACCCGCCGGGCGGCGGACCCGGACGCGGGCCGGGCTGTGTGGAGTTCGGGAACGTCACGGGATCACGCCTCCGGGGTTTCGTTCCGGCCGGCGTTCTCCGCCGGCGTCGGCTGGGTAGGCACCTGCGCCGCCTTCTTCGCCGGCGCCCGACCCGCAGCACCACGCCGAGCCGTCTTGGCCGGCGCAGCCGCGTCCGTGTTCTTAGCCGGCGCAGCCGCATCCGTGGTCTTGGCCGGTACAGCCGCGTTTGCAGTCTTGGCCGGCGAGGCCGCCGTCTTGCGGGCCGCAGCCTTCCGCGGCGCCGCCGCAGTGCTGGTCTCACCCTTCGGCTGGGCCGCAGCCTTCCGCGGCGCCCGCTTGCGCGCCGCCGCCGACGCGGCCGGTGCTGCCTGCTCCGGCTCGACAAACGCCAGAGCCGTCTGCTTCTTCGGCTCAGCCGCCGGAGACGCCTGCTTCGTGGACTCAGCCGCCACGGATGCCGGCTTCGGCTCAGCAACAGCCGAGGCCGTCTGCTTCGCCGGCTCGGCCACCGCCGGAGCCGCCGCGCGCGAGGCCTGCTCCGGCACAGTCACCGGCGGCAACTCAGTGGCCGCCGCAGCTTCCGTCACCACGCTCACCGGAGCGGCCGCAGTCCCAGCCGGCGCCGTCTGGTCCAGCGCCGGCTCCGCCCCCGTAGCCGGCGCTGCAGCCCGCTTGGCCACAGCCTTCTTAGCCGGCGCCCGCTTGGCCACCGGCGCCGAACCTCCAGCCGCCTTGGTCGCCGGGCCACGCGCAGCCTTGGCCGCCGCCGGACCACCCGCAGCCTTGGCCGGCGCGGAACCACCCACAGCCTTAGCCGGCGTCACCGCAGCCTTCTTGGCCGGCGCACGCTTCACCGGCGCCCGCTTAGCCGGAGCCGGCCCCTCCGACGCGACCGGAGCAGCCGGCGCCGCCGCAGCCGCGTCACCCGTACGCTTAAGGGCAGCCTTGGTCGGTGCCCGCTTGACCGCCTTCTTGGCCGGTGCAACCGGCCCCGCCGAAGCCGCCTCGACATTCCCGGACGGCTCAGCCGGCCCGGTCCCCGCCGCCGGCATCGCGTTCGGCTTGGCCTTGACCGCCTTCTTCGCCACCGCCTTCTTGGCCGGTGCCGGCCGCGGCACCGGCGCCGGCTTCTCCAGCCGCGTCCCGGTGGTCGTGCCCTCCGCAGTCGTGGCCCGCGCCTCGCGCAGCTGCCGCTCCAGGTCGTGCACGCGCGTAGTCAGATCGGAAACCTCGTCGACCGTGGCCAGACCGACCCGCCCGAGCGCCCGGTCCACCTCGTAGCGGACGATGTTCGTCAACGCCTCGCGGTTCGCCACCCCGGCCGAGACCAGGTCTTCCACCAGTCCTTGCAGTTGCGCAGCCGTCGCACCGCCCTTGTTGAGCAGTTCCCCGGCGACCTGTTGCGCTTTCTTACGTGGGGCCTCCGTCAGCCCGAGCGCCAGGTCCAGATACGCCCGCCATGCATCCGCCATGATCTCGCCTCCTCTCGCCGCGTCGGGTGCCACGCTACCGGGCACCCCCGATAACTTCCTGAGGTACCGTGCTGGTGTCGTGAGGGAGGGTGCGAATGGCCACCGTGGACGAGTGCCGCCAAGCGCTGCACGATCTGGCTGCGAGACTTGACCGCAACGCCGAGGCGCAGGGCAAGCTCGACCTCGACCGGTCACTCGCCTGCCGGGTCACCGACCTCGAGACGGCCTTCCACGGCCGGCTGGTCGGCGGCCGCCTGGTCGACATCGCCGACGGCGACGACCCCCGGGCGAAGATCGCGTTGATCGCCGCAAGCGACGATCTGATCAAGCTGATCCGCGGCGAGCTGGACGTCACACGGGCCATCGCGACGCGGCAGATCGCCATCAAGGCGAACCCGTTCGACCTGCTCAAGCTCCGCAAGCTCCTCTGACGACGACAGCGCTCAGAGGTACGCGACGGAACGGTCGAAGGTTCAACGTTCCGCGTTGGCCGACAACTTCTCCAGCCCGGTGAGAACCTGCCCGGCCGCCGCCGTCGCGGTGGACAGCTGACGGGTCACCTCGGCCAGCACGGCCGCCTGCTCGTCCACCGAGGAGGCGATGTTGAGCTGCAGGTCGTGGATCCCGTCGACCGCCCCGGTGGTGGACGCGAAGGTCTGCGCCACGTCGTCGGTCTCCGCCACGATCGCGGTGATCACCTGGTTGACCTTCTGCACCGAACTGGCGGTCTCCCGGGCCAGATCCTTCACCTCGCCGGCCACCACCGCGAACCCTTTGCCCAGCTCACCGGCGCGGGCCGCCTCGATGGTGGCGTTCAGCGCCAGCAGGTTCGTCTGCTCGGCCAGGGACGCGATGATCGCGTTGACGTCCGCGATCTCACCCACCGACTGTTCGAGCTTGCGTACCTTCTCCCCGGCCGACGCGGCCGCGTCCTTGCCCTCCGCGGCCGTGCTCGCCGCTGACGCCGACCGGGTGGCGATGCCCCGCACGGACTCGGTGAGGTTCGCCAGTTCCCGGTCCACCGCCGCCACCGCGGAGATCGCCGCATGCGCCTCACTGCTGATCGTGGCCACGTCCGCGACGATCCGCCGGGCCCGCGCGGCGGTCTCCTCGGACCGTTGCCGCAGTTCCTCCGCGGCCCGTTCCTGCGCCTCGTGTTCGGCCCGTTCCACCTCGCGCCGGGCCTGTTCGGCCTGCTGGGCGAGGACCTCGTTCTCGCGTTCGGCCTGTTCCGCGAAGTGCCAGAAGATCACGATGCCGGCCACCTCGAGCACGAGCAGCCCGGCGTGCAGGGCGACCATGCCGATCGCCGCGCCGATGCCCATGTGATGGTCGCCGAACACCCGTTCCGGCGAGAGCAGCCCGAGCACGCCGTGGTGCACGACGACCACGCCGATCGACGAGACCAGCGGCGCCCACTGTTGATAGAGCGCCACGAAGATCAGTACGGCGTACAGGTGGATATGGGTGGCCATCTCCCCACCGGTCAGCTCGATCGCCACGAACGTGCACGCGATCAGCCCGACGCTGGTGTGCGACGACTTGCCCTTCGCCGACGGCACCACCGGCGCCAGCGAGGCCCACACGGCCACCGCGACGGTCAGCGCCACCGCCTCCCACACCGGCCGCGGCCCCAGGATGCCCACCACCAGGAACACCGGCACGTGGAACCAGAGGAGCCGGCTGACGATCCGGTGCCGGGCCTGCCAGGACGCCTCGGAGAGCCGGGCGCCGCGCGGGAGTGTCAAAGAGCTCACGTAGTACTGATCGGCTGGCCCCGCGAGGCCGTGAACGCTACATCGCGCAGAAGGTGCAAGGCCGGTGGCCGCAGCCGCGAACGGTGCAACGATGGAGTTCGGAGACGAGAAATCTGGGAGGGATCATGAAACGTCCCCGCCCCGGCCTGCCGCGCATCGACGAGACGGTGACCGCCGCGGACCTGCACGACTGCTGCGAGCAGGTTGCCGTGCCGGACTTCGACTACATGAGCGGCCCCGTGACGGCCTTCGTCGACGGCCTGCTGCACATCGACCCCGACGCGCCCCTGCCCCGCCGTCGCTACCGATACACCCCTAAACCGGGCGCCGAGGCGGAACGGCACACCGACGACGCCGCCCACAGCGCCGGGCACCTGATGGCCGACATCACGCGCATTCACCCGCGGAGATAAAGACACAGATCAAGCCCGAGCGGGGGTACGCGTAAAGCACAGTCCCCGCTTCTTCCTGCGGTCCTAGACGCCCCAGGCCCGCAGCAGTTCCCGCGCGTCCTGCGATGCGCCCTCGATCGCCGACACCGCCACGCCGTCCCAGGTCACGCCGCAGAGCAGCCGCAACGCGTCGACCGGGCCACCGGCCCCGTCCAGAGTCGCCCGTTCACCGTCCCGGGTGACCCGCCAGCCACCGGCCTGCTCACCGGCCGCCGGCACCACCGCGCCCTCGGCCGGACGGAACAGCCCGGACAGGTCCGCGCTCACGAACGTCGGACGGCGCTCCGGCGGCGCGGCCAGCAGATCGGCCGGCCCGCTCACCCCGGTCAGAACCAGCAGACTGTCCATGCCGGCGCCGACCGCGCCCTCGATGTCGGTGTCCAGCCGGTCACCGACGACCAGCGGCCGCTGCGCTCTCGCCAGGGTCGCCGCCGTGGTGAACAGACCCGGCTGCGGCTTGCCGACCACCACGTCCGGCTCCCGGTCCAGCGCGGTACGCAGCACCGCCACCAGTGAGCCGTTGCCGGGCAGCGGGCCGCGCGGGCTGGGCAGCGTGCGGTCGGTGTTGGTCGCGTACCAGGTCGCCCCGGCCCGTACCGCCAGCGCCGCCTCGGCCAGGTTCTTCCAGCCGACCTCCGGCCCGTACCCCTGCACCACCGCGACCGGCTCGTCCTCGAGCGTGCCCACCGGGGTGAGGCCCGCGTCGCGAACCTCGTCGCGCAGCGCGTCCGCACCGACCACCAGCACCGGCGAACCGGCCGGCAGCCGCTCGGCGAGCAGCGCCGCGGTGGCGCCGGCCGAGGTGAGCACCTCGGCCGGCGCCGCGCTGACACCCATGCCGTTCAGCAGCGCGGCGACGTCCGTGCCGCGCCGCGACGCATTGTTCGTCGCGTACGCGATCGCGGTCCCGTCGGCACGCAGCCGCTCGACCGCCTCGCCGGCTCCCGGGATCGGCTTGTCGATCAGGAAGACGACCCCGTCCAGGTCGAAGACGACCAGGTCGTAGGCGCCGGCGAGGTGATCACTCATCCCTGCGGACGCTCGTCCCCGGCCCGCCCGGTGAACTCGTCGCCCGGCTTCTCCAGCGAGTCGGTCACCCCACCGGTCCCCGCCGGCTCGGCCCCAGCCGCCGGCTTCTCCAGCGAGTCCGTGACACCCCCGGCGGATGCCGGCGCCGCGTTGCCGGCCGGCGCGGCGATCTCCCGCTCGCCGACCGAGTCGGTGACGCCGGCCCTGTCCGCCGACTCGTCGTCCGCCGCCGGCTTCTCCAGCGAGTCGGTCACGCCGCCCGTGGCCACCGCCACCGGCTCGCGCGAGCCCGGAGCCTCGCCCTCAAGCGGGTCGGTGTTCACGTCGGTCCCGGCAAGCCGGTCCTCGTCCCCGTCCTGCTCGTCCTGGTCGTCGCCCTGGACGTCGTCCTGCTCGTCCTCGTCTCGCTCGTCCTCGTCGAACTCGTCGTCGAGGTCATCGGCGTCGTCGGCGTCCGCGGCGCTGTCGGCCTCGGCGCGCGGGCCGTCGCCGGCGCCGTCCACCTCGGTCTCCTCGTCGTCCTCGTCCTCGAGGTCGTCGCCCTCGATGGAGACACCGTCGAGCTCGAGCAGCCGCTCAGCCGCGTCGGTCAGCTGCTCCTCGTCGACCGCGGCAGCCCGCGCGAACCACTCCCGGGCCTCGTCACGGCGGTCCGCCGCGAGCAGCGAGTCCGCGTACGCGTAACGCAGCCGCGCCGCCCACTCCGCGTCCTCCTCCGAGGTCAGCTCCCGCACCTGCAGCATCGCCACGGCCGCGTCGTGCTGGCCGAGGTCGCCCCGGGCGCCCGCCGCCACGATCAGCAACTCGATCGCATTGGCCTTCTCCAGGGTCGCCATGTCGGCGCCGCGGAACAGGTCGATCGCCCGCTCCGGACGGCCCAGAGCGCGCTCGCAGTCGGCCAGCTCGGCCAGGTGCGTCTGCCGCCCGGTCATCCGGTGATAGGTCCGCAGCTCGGCGATAGCGGTCGTCCAGTCACCCGCCGCGTACGCAGCCAGACCCACCGCCTCCCGCACCACCGCGATCCGGGAAGCCAGCCGGCGCGCCGCGATGGCGTGCTGCAGAGCCAGCTCCGAGTCCTCGTCGATGATTGTCCCGGCCGCAACCAGGTGCCGCGCTACCTGGTCAGCAACGCCCCGCGCCAGCGCCACCAGCTCGGCGCGAACCTCCTGGTCGAGGTCGGTCGCCTGGATGTCCTCGGGAATCTCCGGCGCCTGGAAGACCGGCTGCCCAGCGTCCCGCTCGTCCTGCCGATCGTGGCCGGCCCCGTTGTCCCGGAACCCACCCCGGTCACCCCGGTCGTCCCGCCGGAAGCCACCGTCGCCACCCCGGTCCCCACGGAACCCACCGCGGTCACCCTGGTAGCCCCCACGGTCGCCGCCACCCTGGTAGCCGCCCCGGTCCCGGTCACCACCACGGAACCCGCCGCGGTCGCCGCCCTGGTAGCCACCGCGATCCCGGTCACCACCACGGAACCCGCCGCGGTCACCGCCCTGGTAGCCACCCCGGTCCCGGTCACCACCACGGAATCCACCGCGGTCGCCACCCCGGTCACCCTGCGGCCGGTCACCCCGGTAGCCGCCACCCTGCGCCCGGTCACCCTGGAAGCTCTCGCGCGGCCCGCCCTGCGACCGGTCCCCACGGAACCCACCGCGGTCGCCGCCACCCTGGTAGCCGCCCCGGTCGCGGTCGCCGCCGCGGAACCCGCCACGGTCACCCTGGGGCCGGTCACCGCCGCGGAACCCGCCACGGTCACCGCCCTGGAAGCCCTCACGGGAACCGCCACGGTCGCCCTGCGGCCGGTCGCTACGGAAGCCGCCGCGGTCGCTCTGGAAGCCGCCCCGGTCACCGCCACGGTTCCGGTCGCCGCCACCCTGGTAGCCACCCCGGTCCCGGTCACCACCACGGAACCCACCGCGGTCGCCGCCACCCTGGTAGCCGCCCCGGTCGCCCTGCGGCCGGTCACTACGGAACCCACCGCGGTCGCCACCCCGGTCGCGGTCCCCACCACGGAATCCGCCACGGTCGCCGCCGCCCTGGTAACCACCACGGTCGCCCTGCGGCCGGTCACCACGGAATCCGCCGCGGTCACCCTGCGGCCGGTCGCTACGGAACCCGCCGCGGTCGCCGCCCTGGAAGCCCTCACGGGAACCGCCACGGTCGCCCTGCGGCCGGTCGCTGCGGAAGCCGCCGCGGTCGCCGCCCTGGTAACCACCACGGTCGCCCTGCGGCCGGTCACTGCGGAACCCGCCGCGGTCGCCGCCACCCTGGTAGCCGCCGCGCGAACCGCCGCGGTCACTACCCTGGTAGCCACCACGGTCCCGGTCGCCACCACGGAACCCGCCGCGGTCGCCACCGCGGTCCCGGTCGCCACCACGGAACCCACCGCGGTCGCCACCGCGGTCCCGGTCGCCACCACGGAACCCACCGCGGTCACCGCCGCCCTGGTAGCCACCGCGGTCGCCCTGGGGCCGGTCACCCTGCGGCCGGTCACCACCGCGGAATCCACCACGGTCACCCTGCGGCCGGTCGCTGCGGAAGCCGCCCCGGTCGCCGCCGCCCTGGTAACCGCCACGGTCGCCCTGCGGCCGGTCGCTGCGGAACCCGCCGCGGTCGCCGCCACCCTGGTAGCCACCGCGCGAACCGCCACGGTCACCACCCTGGTAGCCACCCCGGTCCCGGTCGCCACCGCGGAACCCACCGCGGTCGCCACCGCCCTGGTAGCCGCCGCGCTCTACACCGCGCGAACCGCCACGGTCGCCGCCGGCCTGGGAGCCGCCACGGTCGTCCCGGCGGAAGCCGCCACGGTCCCGGTCGCCGCCACCCTGGTAGCCGCCGCGCGAGCCACCACGGTCACCACCCTGGTAGCCGCCCCGATCGCGGTCGCCACCACGGAATCCACCGCGGTCACCGCCCCGGTCCCGATCGCCACCACGGAAGCCGCCACGGTCGCCACCGCCCTGGTAACCACCGCGGTCCCCGCCACGGGAACCGCCACCCTGGTAGCCACCCCGATCACCGCGGTCACCGCGGCGCGCGTCGCCGTCGCCGTCGCGACCGCGGCCGGGACGACGATCGTCGTCGCGGTTGCTGGAGCCGCCGTCCTGCGGTCCTTCAGTCACGGATCATTCCTTCCAGTACGGCGGCGGGCCCTCGGTACGGGCGGCCATGCCTCGACACACAAAGTTACTAGGGGGCAGACACACAAAAGCAGTCGAGGGCCGACCCCGAGCTGGGGCGGCCCTCGACCGTTACGTTGAGTCCGGCGGCGTCCTACTCTCCCACACCCTCCCGAGTGCAGTACCATCGGCGCTGGCGGGCTTAGCTACCGGGTTCGGAATGTAACCGGGCGTTTCCCCACCGCTATGACCACCGAAACAACCATCAGCGTGGAACAAACCAGCAACCCGGGCCGGCCTTTAGAGGCCGAACTACCGGGGTGGTTGTTCGTTTGCTGTGAATCACACAGTGGACGCAAGCGCAAAGTATTAGGTGGTTAAGCCCTCGGCCTATTAGTACCGGTCAACTCAACACGTTACCGTGCTTACATTTCCGGCCTATCAACCCAGTCGTCTAGCTGGGAGCCTTACCCACTCAAGGTGGTGGGATACCTCATCTCGAAGCGAGCTTCCCGCTTAGATGCTTTCAGCGGTTATCCCTTCCGAACGTAGCCAACCAGCCGTGCCCTTGGCAGAACAACTGGCACACCAGAGGTTCGTCCGTCCCGGTCCTCTCGTACTAGGGACAGCCCTTCTCAAGTATCCAACGCGCACGGCGGATAGGGACCGAACTGTCTCACGACGTTCTAAACCCAGCTCGCGTACCGCTTTAATGGGCGAACAGCCCAACCCTTGGGACCTGCTACAGCCCCAGGATGCGACGAGCCGACATCGAGGTGCCAAACCATCCCGTCGATATGGACTCTTGGGGAAGATCAGCCTGTTATCCCCGGGGTACCTTTTATCCGTTGAGCGACACCGCTTCCACACGCAAGTGCCGGATCACTAGTCCCGACTTTCGTCCCTGCTCGACCCGTCAGTCTCACAGTCAAGCTCCCTTGTGCACTTACACTCAACACCTGATTGCCAACCAGGCTGAGGGAACCTTTG